>CAKVCL010000004.1 GCA_934725855.1 uncultured Cellulosilyticum sp.
AACGTATCGTAAAGCCTTGAAAATACGTTTAATACCCCTCTAATAATATTCTCCCCCTGAAGCCTAGGTTCTTTTTACATCTTTGGGCTTTTTAGCAATCTTATCTAAATAAAGGCTTTTATATCCTCTACAACCTGCTGTGTATTTTCAAAAAGCATAGCATGTCCAAAACCGCTATATTTAATTATTTTTGATTTTTTAACTAATTTTGCTAGATGTTCGGCATCTTTAGCTTGAATGACACTATCATCATCTCCAATAACTATAAGCATTGATTTATCTATACTGGAAACTTTATCAATAATATTGAATGCTCTTGCACTATATAAATCTTTAAATAAAAGTTCTGCATCCTTTAAATCGTCTAAAAACATTTTTTGTATTTCTTTACATTTCTCTTCTTCTGTCTTACTTCCACACATTGCACTATAGATTTGCATAGGATCAACCGCCGTCATGTCAGCTAATGCCATGCCTAACGGATTTGTAGCTAAGTCTGCGCAAGAACTAATAACAACTATTCTCTTTACCTGTGGCATATCAATAAGTCCTAGAGAAACTGCTACAAAACCGCCTAATGAATAGCCAAGTATAGTTATATCTTCTGTTGCAATCTTCTGCTCATATAATGCTCTGATCACTTCTTCTATACAGTCTGCTAACTCTTGGACAGAGGAACTAACACATCCTGTAGACTGTCCATGCCCTGGTAAATCTAACGTAATTGTATTATATTCTGTAAAATTCATCGAAAATCTTTCCATGAATTTTGCTGTCATTCCTGATCCAGGAATAAATATTAATGTCTTTTCAGCTCTTTGATTGCCTATTTGACTATAGTAAATTTCTCCGTTTTTAGTATTAATCTTTCCCATTTTTCTCCTCCTATAATTACATTGTCATATACATTGTCCTATATATTGCCTTATGTATTGCCTTTTATATTATAATTTATTTTTATTATTTAAAACAATATTTATTAATAAAATATTTAAAATTAATTATCACAAATATAGTCTACGCGATATTTTTCGTCATAAGTTTAACCTTTCTCTTGACTCCATTTATGTTTCTATAAACAAATATACCCGATACTATTTGATATTATTTTATCAATTGATTTCCTATACTTATGCTCTAAAATTGTATTGATAAAAAACATTCTATAATTCTCTCCTATGTTCATAACTTTTATCTGGTATTTCTTATTAGTTTTCTGATGTTTTTTGTTATTTTTTGTTATTTATACAGTTTTTTTCTCTATGTTTTTCCTTTATTTAATATTTTCTGTAATTTAATACATAAAATTCTTTTATTTTGATCATGTTAAATTATTGACAAGTTTTTTTAATTCATGGTATGATGACATTGTAGTCAAAAGGAATCCATTTTACAGACTACTTTTTTTAAAAGATAATTTGTTAAAAAAATAACATGAAAATTGAATTAAAATGACTTGAACTACACTAGAATGATGACTTGGAGGAACTTATTATGACAAATACAAAAGCAGTTAAAGCTCAAGAATCAATTATAGATCCAGTTAAAATGGTAGATGATTTAGCTCAAAAAGCTGAAGTTTGTTTAAAACAAATGATGGAGCTTAACCAAGAGCAAGTAGATAATATTGTAAAAGCAATGGCACTTGCAGGGCTTTCTAATCAAATGAAGCTTGCACGTATGGCAGTTGAAGAAACAGGTCGTGGAATCTTCGAAGATAAAGTGACTAAAAATATCTTCTCTACTGAATATATTTATCACGATATTAAAAATGAAAAAACAGTGGGTGTGATTGAAGATAACGAAGATGATGCTTTCATGCTTGTAGCTGAACCAGTTGGTGTTGTGGCTGGGGTAACACCTGTTACAAACCCTACTTCTACTACGATGTTTAAAGCCATTATTTCTATTAAATCTCGTAACCCAATTATCTTCGGTTTCCACCCATCAGCACAAAATTGTTCTGCTGAAGCTGCTCGTATTGTAAGAGATGCTGCAATTGCTGCTGGTGCTCCTGAAAACTGTGTACAATGGATTACACATCCATCTATTGAAGCAACTAACGCACTTATGAATCATCCTACAGTGGCTATGGTTCTTGCAACAGGTGGTTCTGGAATGGTACGTGCTGCTTACTCTACTGGTAAACCTGCACTTGGTGTTGGTCCTGGTAACGTCCCAGCTTTCATTGAAAAAACTGCAAAAGTTGAACGAGCTGTAAATGATATTATCTTAAGTAAATCTTTTGATAACGGTATGATTTGTGCTTCTGAACAAGCTGCAATTATTGAAGCACCGATTTATGATAAAGCAGTTAGCTTATTTAAAGCGCAAGGTTGCTACTTTGCAACTAAAGAAGAAGTTAAAAAATTAGAACCAGTTGTAATCAACCTTGAAAAAGGTATGGTTAATCCTGCAATCGTTGGTAAATACCCATACGAAATTGCTCAAATGGCTGGTATTACCATTCCTAAAGAAACTAAAATCCTTTGCTGTGAAATTGAAGGGGTTGGACCAAACTATCCACTTTCAAGAGAAAAACTTTCTCCAGTATTAGCTGTTGTAAAAGCTAAAGACGTAGAAGAAGGTATTCGTATGGCAGAAATCATGGTAGAAATGGGTGGTCTTGGACATACTTCATCTATTCACTCTACTAACAATGACGTTATCAATGCGTTTAGTAAACGTCTTAAAACAGGACGTATTGTAGTGAATTCACCATCTACACATGGTGCAATCGGTGATATCTATAACTCTGTCACACCATCACTTACTCTTGGTTGTGGTTCTTACGGACATAACTCTACAACTTCTAATGTTTCTACAAGCAATTTAATCAATATAAAGAAAGTGGCTAAACGTAAAGTGAATATGCAATGGTTTAAAATTCCAGAAAAAATCTATTTTGAAGCAGGTTCAGTATCTTATCTTGCAAAAATGCCTAATATCTCTCGTGCATTAATTGTAACTGACCCTATGATGGTTAAACTCGGATATGTAGATAAAGTCGTTTATCAATTAAATAAAAATCTTAACAACGTAACAATTGACATCTTTAGTGATGTAGAACCAGATCCAGACCTTACAACTGTACGTCGTGGTACTGAAATGATGAATGCATTTAATCCAGATGTTATTATTGCTCTTGGTGGTGGTTCCGCTTTAGATGCGGCAAAAGGTATGTGGTTATTCTATGAGCAACCAGAAGCAGACTTTATTGCTATGGCTCAAAAATTCGCAGACATTAGAAAACGTGTTTATAAGTTTCCTCGTCTTGGTCAAAAAGCTCAAATGGTATCTATTCCTACAACTTCAGGAACAGGTTCAGAAGTAACTTCATTTGCTGTTATCTCTGATAAAGCAAACAACATGAAATACCCACTTGCTGACTATGAATTAACACCAAACGTAGCCATTATCGACCCTGACTTCGTAATGAGTGTGCCAGCTGTTCCAACTGCTGATACAGGACTTGACGTATTAACTCATGCAATTGAAGCTTATGTTTCTATCTTAGCATCAGATTATACAGATGCGCTTGCGCTTAAAGCCATTCAATTAGTCTTTGAATATTTACCACGCTCATACAAAAACGGAGCAAATGACCCAGAAGCTAGAGAAAAAATGCACAACGCCTCAACCATGGCTGGTATGGCATTTACTAATGCTTTCTTAGGTATCAACCACTCTCTTGCTCATAAACTTGGTGGCGAATTCCACATCGTTCACGGTCGTGCGAATGCCATCTTATTACCACATGTTATTGAATATAACGGGAATACTAATCCAAGTAAATTTGTGATTTTCCCTAAATATGAAAAATATATTGCACCACAAAAATTCCAAGAAATCGCTAGAGTACTTGGTCTTCCAGCTAGCACACCTCAGGAAGGGGTTAAATCTCTTGCTGATGCGGTTAGAAAACTTATGAAAGAGCTTAATATCCCTCTTACCATTAAAGAAATGGGGATTGATGAAAAACTTTACCTTTCTAAAGTAGAAGACTTAGCTTATAAAGCATTTGAAGATCAATGTACAACAGCTAACCCAAGATTACCAAAAGTAACTGAGCTCGCTGAGCTTTACAAAAAAGCTTACTATGGTAAATAATTAACGCTAATAACCTAAATTTTTGATTATAAATTACTCTCAAAAAATGACCGCCTTTATCACACTCCTTTGGCGGTCATTTTTCATTTATTTTGGGTTATAGCTTAAACCTATTAATAACACCTTTTAGTCCTTCTAGTTGTTCATTTAATCCATCTGCTAGATTATTTAACTCTTCCATAACGGCTTTTTGTTCCTCCCCTAAGGCATTAAGCTCTTCTGTGGAAGCTGCTGTTTCTTCTGTAACTGTCGTAATGCTTTCCATCTTTTCTGATACATTTTCTTTAAGGTCATTCATAGATTGACTTCTTGTACTTACCTCATTGATGCCTACATTAATCTCTTCAGTTTCTTCAATCATTTCCCCTAATGACCTTTGTGTTTCTTGAGCAACTTTTTCTTGTGCCTTAAAATATTCCTTAGACCGATTAACTAGCTCAACTGCTTGATTGGCTTTATCTTCTATTTTTTTCAATGTGCCTTTTACATTATCAGTAGAAAGCTTAGATTGCTCAGATAATGTTCTAACTTCTTTAGCTACAACAGCAAATCCTTTGCCCACATCACCTGCTCTTGCTGCTTCAATACTCGCATTAAGTGCTAAAAGATTGGTTTGTTCACTAATGCCATCAAGAAGTTTCATTATTTCACCAATAGCTTTTGTCAGTTCATTTAAAGAAATAACACTTTCACTAATAGCTCCAGAAATAGTCGTTGTTGAATTCATAACCTGACTTAATTGCTTCAAGTTAATACTTGCCGCTTCTATTTTCTTTTTGGTGCTTTTCGATTTTGAAGAAATATCTTGCGTCCCATTAATGACGCTCTTAATACTGTCTGCCAAATTTTCTATCATCAATACGCCATTTTGAGTATCTTCTGCTTGCTTAGTGGCACCTTGCGCTATATTTTCAATTGCTAAAGATAATTGAGTAAATGAGTGAATCGATTGTTTAGTGTTTCGCTTTAACCTATTGCTTGCCTCAAAAATCTTATCAATGGTTTCTTGTGTCTCTTCAATCAATCTTCTAATATTTATCATCATATGATTAAAGCTTATACCTAATTCACCTAATTCATCCTGACTACTTATTGCCACAACAGCACTTAAATCACCTGTTTCTGCTTGTTTCATTGAAGCGCGAATTTGCAAGATAGCTTGAACAATGTCTCTAGAAATCAAAAATCCCGCCAATGTCGCCGTTATCACGCTGATTACAATTAATATCCACATCATATAATCTGCCTCATTAATTGTCTGAGTAAGAGTAGCTACAGGAATACTGGCCACTATTGTCCAATTGTTACTACTTTTAGCATAAGAAATAAGTTTACCATCAACTTCTTCTTCTCCTATTTCATTATCAAATTTTACTATATCTACAATATCCTGATTTAACTGAGCGCCTTCTGTGGCTGAAAGAATCTCACCATTTGCATCAAGTAAAAAGACTTCTGCTCCCTCAAAAAGTTTAATAGTCTGAACCTGTTCCACTAAAGGCTCGATGTTAACTTCCATAATAAATTTACCTATGGACTTGGCAGACTGCATGCTATTTAAATTTCTAATAGCAAAAACTCTTCCCCCGTGCCCCGGAAAATTAGTAAC
This sequence comes from uncultured Cellulosilyticum sp., assembly GCA_934725855.1. Classification (GTDB taxonomy): domain Bacteria; phylum Bacillota; class Clostridia; order Lachnospirales; family Cellulosilyticaceae; genus Cellulosilyticum. The sequence continues at coordinate 5,720 of CAKVCL010000004.1, forward strand.
CCATGTTAATTTTCCAGTTGTATCATAATCATTAAATTTGAGTAGAGCTTCCCGCGTAATCTCACCAGGTAAAGAATTGTTTGCATATGTAGTAATCACATCATCCCCGATTGTTAAAGCTATATCTAAAACACTTTCATCAAAGTTCACAGAGTAACGTAGCTGACTAATTATATTCTTTGTAATATTGAATTTATCTAAAGTAGATTGTGGTGTTTTGCCTCTACACGCAATTATATAATCCGTTATCAAATTAATAGAAGAAGCATTTAATTCATTAATGACAATTTGATTTCCCAGTTTATCCAGTTGTGTTTCAAAAGACGAAATGTTCATAGACGCTTGTTGTACCATTTGTGTTGCTAGTTGACTGCTCGTGTTTTTTAATGCTTTTCTAGAATTGTTTGAGTAAAAAATATTAACAATAATAAGTGGCACCGCTACACAAAGAAAATATGAAATGATCATTCTAGCTTTAATAGAGATTCTAATCCTTGCTAATTTTTTTCTTTCTTTACCTTGCAACATTTTTTGCACATGATCCCTCCTACAATATTCATTGACATCCTAGCTATCTCTCACTTGTATATTATACCATTAGTAGGATAAATCTGTATTCTTTTCTATATTTTTTGATTTTTTGTTTATTTTCACCAAATGTATTGTTTAGTTTAACTAGTTGCCCATATAAAAAACGGATGCTCTAACTATAGGGCATCCGTTTTTTATATGGGCAACTTTTAAAGAGTAAATTTATTAATCACAACTTTTAGTCCTTCTAACTGCTCGTTAAGTTCATCTGCTAAATGATTAAGTTCTTCCATAACTGCTTTTTGCTGCTCACCTAATGCATTCAATTCTTCGGTAGAAGCTGCTGTTTCTTCTGTAACGGTTGTAATACTTTCCATTTTTTCTGATACATTATTTTTAAGCTCATTCATAGATTGACTTCTTGAACTTACTTCATCAATTCCTTTATTAATCACTTCAATCTCTTGTATCATTTCCCTTAAAGAATCTTGAGTTTCTACAGCAACCTTTTCTTGCTCTCCAAAATAATTTCTTGATTCATTAACTAGTTCAACAGCTTGACTTGCTCTCTCTTCTATTTGTTTCAAAGTATCTTTAACATTATTCGTTGAAGCCTTGGATTGCTCAGAAAGATTTCTAACTTCATTTGCCACAACTGCAAATCCTTTACCTACCTCTCCCGCTCTTGCTGCTTCAATGCTTGCATTAAGAGCTAAAAGATTGGTCTGTTCACTAATTCCATCTAAAAGCTTCATAACTGTACTGATGGTTTTTGTCAAATCATTTAATGCAATAACACTTTCTCTAATTTCTACTGATATAGCTGTTGTAGAGTTCATAACCTCTGTTAATTGTTTTATATTATTACTTGCTGCTTCAATCTTTTTCTTGGTTCTCTCAGATTGAGAAGATACATCTTGAGTTCCATTCATAACAACCTTGATACTATCTGCTAAGTTCTCCATCATTATGGCGCCATCTTGTGTATCTGTAGCTTGAGCTGTGGCACCTTCTGATATATTCTCAATCGAACTAGATAATTGATTAAATGACTGTATAGATTGATTTGCATTACGTTTTAACATATTACTTGCATCAAAGATTTTATTGATGGTATTTTGTGTTTCTTCTATTAATCCTCTGATATTAAATAGCATATTATTAAAACTTATGCCTAATTCACCCAGCTCATCATTACTACTAATCTTAACTACAGCACTTAAATCACCAGTTTCTGCTTGTTTCATTGAAGCACGAATTTGTAAAATAGCTTGTACAATTCCTCTAGAAATTAAAAATCCTGCAACTGTTGCAATCAGTACACTAATAATGATGATAACCCATACCATATGATTTGCCTCATTAATATCTCGTGTTAGGGTCGCAACTGGAATACTTGCTACAATTGTCCAGTTATTACTGCTTCGAGCATAAGAAATTAGTTTACCATTAACTTCTTCTTCTCCACTTTCTTCTTGCATAGAAATAACTCTTTCAATATCACTATTGATCGTTGCACCTTCTGTGGAAGTAAGAACTTTTCCATTTGTATCAAGTAAGAAAACTTCTGCACCATCAAATAGCTGAATTTTCTGAACTTGCTCAACCAAAGGTTCTATATTGACTTCCATTACAAATTTACCAATTGCCTTCGCAGTTTGCATATTATTAAGATTTCTAATAATGAAAATTCTATCCTCATATCCTGGAAAATCAGTAATCCATGAAATATTGCCACTCGTTTCGTAATCTCCAAATTTTAATATAGCTTCCACAGATAAATCTGTATTAGCTGTATTATGAGAGTCATTTTTATAGGTCGTAATAACATTTTCATCAATCACTAAAGCAACATTTGAAACATTTTCATCAAAGCCAACAGAATAGCGGAGTTGACTCGTAATATCTTTAATAATATTAAATCGATCTAATGTAGCCTCTGGTTTTTTTCCTCTTGATGCAATCATGTATTCAGAAAGTAGATTCGTTGATGTCGCATTTAACTCATTAATAACAATTCGATTCGCCAGTTTATCTAGTTGCGTATGAAATGAGGAAACATTTGTACAAGCTTGTTGTACCATTTCCGTCGCTAATTGACCACTTGTCTTTTTTAAAGTTTGCCTAGAGGTACGTAAGGAAAAAATATTAACCAAAATAAGTGGTATAGCTACACAAAGAAAGTAAGAGATTACCATTCTAGATTTAATCGTAATTCTAAATCTCCCCTTTGTTGAATCAGACTTATGCTTGTTAAGCATTTGTTCTTTTGTTACCTGATCTTTCGTTTTTTGACTCATTTTATTGAGATTTAACTTAGGCAAATTAAAGTTTTCCTCCTCCTTACTCTTTTTTACATTCGTCTTATATTGGCCAGTATTTATTTTTTTAGGTTTTATATTTGAAAATACCCTATTCATGCTATTTCCTCCTCGTAAAGCATTTTTTCAAAGGTCAGCTTTACACTTCTTATTCTAATTATACTATATTTACCTTAAATTAGTATGTACTTTTTTATACTATTCTTATTTTTTTTATTATTATGTCATATTGTTTTGTGCATTTTAATCAATAAATTGTTTTTTTCTATATTAATTCATAAGTTCTTGTATATTGGTAAATATTAATTTTAAAGATTATCATACAGGAGGTAATTTATGAAAAAGTTACTCGTTATCCTAATAATATGTCAGTCACTCTTTCTATTAACCGGATGTACTTCTAACCCTAGCTCAAATAGCTCCCAAAACCAAACTGAAAATATAGCTTCTATTGACACTACCCCAGAAGAAGCTATAGAAGGTTTATTAAAAGCATTACAACAACAAAATTTCTCTAAAGCTAAACAATATTATGTAGAAAACTTTGATAATATGGCTAACTTTCGTAATCAGCTAGAAGACATCTCTCCAACAGTTGCTAATCAATTTTTTAGCAAACTCGCTGACTTTACCTATACGGTTGAAAGAACAACCATTGATTCTAATACGCCCTCCCAAGCAACAGCTTATGTCACTATGACTTACCATGATATAGGCAATGCTTTTGAAGTCACACTCTTGGAATATATGAGAAATAATATTTCCATGACTTATGATGGTAAGAAAGATGATGATATAAGCAAAAAAGCAGATACCATTGTTACTGAAGCACTTGATCAAAGTTCTAAGACAACACTTTCCCATATCCCTGTTTCCCTCACTTTAGAAGACACCAATTGGAAAGTAAGTAAAATGAGTGAAAGTCCAGAACTTCTAAATGCACTTAGCGGTAATCTATTAAACACAATCGACAAACTTTCTACCACTATAAACAACCCTAAATAACCAAAAAAGAGGATGCTTATCCCTGTTTTTTCAATGCACTATGTCCATTCTATATCTATCTTAAGCATCCTCTCTTTTATGCCTATTTTCTTCTTATAAATTACTATTTAATTCTTTCATTGCGCCATATAATTCATCCGTCATATAACGTATGACATCATCTTTATTCGGTTTGCCTGCTTTAATCGCTTCATAAATATCTATACCCTTTTCCCATATGCCTACTTCAGACACCTTCTTTAATTTTTCTAAGGTATGATAAGACTGCCTTGCATTTACTACTTTATAATCTAACTTAGCTAAATAGTCTTCTACTAGTTCACTAGAAAAATCAAAAAGCCTCGTGAAAAATCTACATAATTCTTCTTCCTCTAACTGCAAAATAATCTTCTCTTCAATTAAAGTATTTAGCATTTTTACTACTTCTTCATACTTAAACCTCTTGCCTTCTTTAAAAAATGTCATATAATTAGCCCCCAAATTAGTCATTTTAATTAGCTATATTATACCATCTATAAGAAATTTTTAAATACTCTTCCATATTTTTATATTTTCTCAATATTAAAACAAATACACCTAATATCGTATTTATTTTTTCGATATTAGGTGTATTCTTGTAAACCCTTCATTCACTTAAATCTGATAAATTTCACTTGCATTTAATAATTTCATCCGATGAGATTTTAATGATTCAAATTCACCTTTCGCTTTGTAACTAACGCTTTTCCTCTATTCCAAGTGTTTCTTCTTTTTGCCAATACTTCACACCATTTTCTCCCTACTCCTAGAAATAAATTGTATATTTACACTGAAAACTCTATCATTCACAACTTTTTATTGTAAGAAAAAAGGGAATGCTAGCTTGACTACATTCCCTTCCTTTATTCATTTTTATAGTTGAAGTTTCTATCACTACGTCAACTCACTAATTTCCCATATAGTACATTAATTTAGGTGATTGATGTGCTTCAATGTATTGTTTAATAGCCAGTAAACTACTTGCTTTGGTGCCATCAAGGCTAGTTGATGCACTCATTAATTCTTCCCAAACACTCTTTGGTGGCTCTGGGGTATAGATTGTACAATCTTGTAACTCATAAGTTTCTACAAAGTCTTGCATCGCTTCATCATAAGTACCAATTTCATCAATAATCCCCACTTCTTTAGCTTGTTTTGGAGAGTAAACACGACCATCGGCAATCTTACGTACTTCGGCTTCATCTAGCCCTCTATTTTCAGCTACAATACTTACAAATATATCATAAGACTCATCTACAAGGGATTGTAAAATCTGTCTTTGTTCCTCTGTTAATGGGTTTCCCATTGCTTTATTAGGCCCTGATGTAATATTATCTTCTTTAATGCCAATGAGTTCTTGTAAGCCAGTTGTATCCATCGTTGACATGATGACGCCAATAGAGCCAGTCATAGACATACGGTTCGCATAAATCTTATCTGCTGCCATTGAAACATAGAGTCCACCTGAAGCAGCTGTCCCTGCCATATATGCATAAATAGGTCTTCCTGTTTCCTCATTATACTCTTTTAGTTTTAAATAAAGCTCATCTGATTCATAGACCCCACCTCCAGGTGAATCGATATAAAGAAAAATACCTTTATTATAATCATCATCTATCAGGTTATCAATCTCATCAAGTGTCCATTGATGATTATAAGTGGCGCTGTCACTTGAAATCGTTCCTTTTACATAAAGGACATTAATGGTATTTCCTAAAGCTACTCTTTCATTATATGTAACATTATTATCTGTAAATCCTTTAAATAGATTGCCAAATAACTGTCCAAAGAATATCCCCCAAAAGCCTAAAAACATGATTGTTCCACAAATAACGCATACTGCCACAAGTCCTGCGCTCATTGGTTTTCTAGGCTGACTTTTTTGCTCCTGAGGTAATTTTTTCTCCTCAAAATTTTGATTTTCTTCTTGCATTGTGCACTTCCTCACTTTAACCTATTGGCTTTATTTTTTAATTCTCCTCGTAAGCTGCTTTCCCTGTTTCATAAAGGTTATTGCCTTTACTATCGATAGTAACGATAGCTGGGAAATCTTCCACATCTAGTTCATAAATTGCTTCTGCTCCTAAATCCTCATACGCTATACAGGTGGCTTTTTTTATGCATTTTGCAAGTAACGCACCTGCTCCCCCGATAGCTGTTAGATAGACTGCGCCTTCTTTCTTCATCGCTTCAATAACTGCCTCATTACGAAGCCCTTTTCCAATCATAACGGTTTGCCCATAAGCCATCATTTTAGGCGCATAAGCATCCATTCTGCCACTCGTTGTAGGCCCGCAGCTTCCAATCACTTCACCCGGTTTAGCAGGCGCTGGTCCTGCATAGTAAATGGCTACATTCTCAATTGGCATTGGAAAATCTATGCCTGCTTCTTTATTTTCAAGCATACGCTTATGTGCTGCATCTCTAGAAGTATACATTCTTCCACTTAGTAATACTTTTTCTCCTGCTACTAACTGCCTAGCTTGTTCTCTATTAATTGGTAATTGAATCTGTTTACTCATTGACTAACCCTCCTATAATCTAACACTCTTATGTCTATTCACATGACACCCTATATTAATAGCAAGTGGCATAGAGGCAATATGGCAGGGATAGTCTTCAATATGCACAGCAAGAGCGGTTACTTTTCCTCCTAAGCCTTGTGGTCCAATGCCTGTTTTATTAATCATTTCATATAATTCTTCTTCTAGTTTATGCATTCTTTCATCTGGATTATGACTTCCTACTTCTCTTGTTAATGCCTTTTTTGCAAGTAGCGTAGACATCTCAAAATTACCACCCAGTCCAATTCCTACCACCATAGGTAAGCAAGCATTAGGTCCTGCAAGATGAACAGTTTCCATGACTGCGTCTTTCACCCCTTGGATACCTTGAGAAGGCTTGAGCATATAAATACGGCTCATATTCTCACTGCCGCCTCCTTTAGGACAAACCATAATCTCCAAATTTTCTCCTTCAACGATTTCATAATGGATCACGGCAGGGGTATTATCTCCTGTATTTTTACGATAAAGCGGATTTTCAACAATGGATTTTCTTAGATACCCCTCTGTATAACCTTGTCGTACACCCTCGTTAATAGCTTCTTTTAATAAGCCACCTTCGATATGTACCTCTTGCCCTAATTTCACAAAAACGACTGCTGTACCAGTGTCTTGGCAAATAGGCATTTGTTCATCATGAGCAAGATTCGCATTATGACATATATCTTCTAAAATCGCTTCTCCTACTGGACTTACTTCTCTTTTTTTCCCTTCTTCCAAGGCATCAAAAATGTCTTTTGGCAAATCATAATTTGCCTCCATACAAAGCTTTTTAACCGCACTAATGATTTGGGTTACTGGTATGTTCTTCATTATAATCTCCCTTATACTCTGATTTCTTAACGGGTTTAAAGTTTGGTATCGCTCCTACATTTTGAAGCATTTGCAAAATAACCACTAAAGCTGGTCCTACTATAAGTCCTAAGAAACCTATGGTTTTATATCCAATGTATACTGCCATTATGGTAACAAGTGCATAAACACCTATTTGAGAGGATAAAATTCGTGGCTCCATAACTTGTCTTGTCACAAATATCACAGCATATATGCCTAATAATCCTATTCCTAATGAGTAATGACCAATCAGCATATTGTAAAGTGCCCATGGAATTAAGACGGTTCCACTTCCAAAAACAGGCAAAGCATCTACAATAGCAATAATGACACTAAGTAATAACGCATATTCCACATTAAATATGAATAGTCCTATTAAACAAACGGTAAAGGTAATACTCATCAAAATCAGTTGTGTACGAACATATCCTCCTATGGCATCAATCACACCACGTTGCATAATAACAATCTTATCTACTATAGTATCAGAAAATTGTGCTTTTACAAAGTCCTTAATCGAATAATAATCCTTTGTCATAAAAAATGTGGCAAGCAGCATCATCACAATAAAAATAATGACATCAGGCACTTTTGAAATGCCACCATAAATGGTAGGAATAGCAGAAGATAAAGTACTTCCTAAGCTCTCCATTACCTGTTCTATGATGCCATCAATATTGGTTATACTTTCTGAACCTGGTAGCATCTGCAATTTCTTAGCCCATACTTCACTAATTGTTTCAAACTGATAAATCAGCTCCGCACTCATCTGAGGAAACATATCCTTAAAATTAATGATTTGCTCCCATAGCTTTCGCATAATCAATAAAATAAGTGACAAAATGCCACTTAATATAAAGAGCATACTGAATATGGTTCCAATCCCTCTTGGAATCTTAATTTTCTTATTTGCCCAAGTCACAATTGGATTGAGCATCATGGCAAAAATCCAGGCTAAAATAAAGGGTGCAAATAACCTAATAATACGAAATCTCACCACCATATACAAAACGAATAGTACCACTAAAATCATTAAAATCTTCTTTCCAATCTTTTCATACCAGTGTTCCCATTTGCTATTCATCATAAAATCCTCCTCACAAATATTCTAATGAAAAGCTGTTAATCCGTTTTAGCTGAATGCATTATACTGTTAAAATATGTATATATCATAAATGTTATTTACTAATCTCTTACATTTTTTATCCCAACGCAAAAGGGACTACTCATCTCTAAGTAGTCCCTCACCCTATTTACTCTATACTTTACACCATACCATACGTACTCTTAAATGAGCTAGAGTGTATTGATTTATACCCTAAACAGAAATACACTCTAGTACATTTTTACACAAAATGTAAATTTTTTCAATACCCATTATGAACTTTTTGTAAATCATCCTAATGATTTCTCTCAAAAGATTCACATTCTGTTTCTGTATACACATCTGCCCTTTCTGAACAACCCACTTTAATACTATCTAATTTACAATGGTCGTTTTCATAATATTTGCAAGTATCTACACGACACATAATTGCTTCTACGGTTTCACGACTATTTGTATACTGAGCCAAATTAGTATAACTAGCAGAATTTAAGAACGTTCCACAGCAAGTTTCCTTGCACTCCTTGGCGCCTTTTCCACCTACTTGAATGGTATGAGCATTACATTCATTATTTCTATTATATGAACAATTCACTACGCTACATTGAATATTGTGCATTACATTTACCTCCATTAACTAAAGTATCTATCTAATAACCCTTTAAAGGCACAACCATGTCTTGCTTCATCTTTAGCCATTTCATGAATGGTATCATGAACTGCATCTAGATTTTGCTCTTTTGCAAGCGTTGCGAGCTTCTTCTTGCCTTGACAAGCACCATATTCTGCATCTACTCTAAGCTGTAAATTTTCTTTGGTTGAAGAACGTACCACTTCACCTAAAAGCTCCGCATATCTTGAAGCATGGTCTGCTTCTTCATAGGCAATACGTTTATAGGCCTCTGCCACCTCTGGATAACCTTCCCTGTCTGCTTGTCTGCCCATCGCAATGTACATGCCTACTTCTGTACATTCCCCTAGGAAACCTGCTCGAAGTTCTTCAATAATTTCAGGAGCTACCCCTTGAGCTGAACCAATTCTATGTTCATCTGCCCACTGAAGTGCACCTTTTTGCTCCTCAAATTTATCAGCCCCTGCATTACAAATTGGACATTTTTCTGGTGGGCACTCCCCTTCATAGATATAGCCACATACCGTACAAATATATTTCTTCATAACTTGCATCCCTTCTATAAGCTTAATATCTTTTTTTGCATCTTATAGTATTATCTGCATAGGCTTTTGGGTTTATTCACTTTACTCAGCATTTCTAGATGATTACTTAAAATTACTTAAACGACTTGTTTATAAACCTCCTTCATGATATTTATGCGTAAATCCTGCTATTGCTTTATTAATATACTTTTTAAAGATAAGAGAAAATACGAGAGCGATTGCAATAAATATGCCAAGGGCTGTAATATCCTTCCATAGAACGCTTTGCACGACCCCACCAATGCTTTCTCTTAAGAAAGAAATGGCATAGGTAAAAGGTAAATAAGGATTAACAGAAATAAAGAAATTTGAAGTAAGCTGCACAGGGAATGTTCCACCTGAACCTGCCACTTGAATAATCATCAATATAATCGCCACTACTTTTCCCACGTTTCCAAATACAGAAACCAGTGAATACACTACAAATGTAAAACATAGGGCTATATATAACATGCCTAGTATAAATAGCATTGGATTTTGACAATAAATCTTGAGTAAATACAAATCCCCTAGTGCAATCACTAAGCCTTGTACTAAAGTAATCGTTAAATAGGTCATAAGTTTTCCAAAGTAAACTTCATGGCTTTTATATTCCCCTTCTACTTCCACTGAAATCATAGAAACCAATATCGTTAAACCGACCCAAGCCGCTAGTGCGCTATAAAATGGGGCCATTTGACTACCATAGTTGCCCATAGGGAAGATAGTTTCTTCCACAATATTCGTTGCATTTGCTAAAAATTCAGTTCTTGTTTCTACATTATCTTTGAGTAAAGATAATAAATCCTTGAGTCTTGCATCCTTATTTACTTTACTAATTTTATCTGTAAGCTCTATCACTTTTTCTTCTAATTGAGGCATGGCTTCTTTAATTTCAGTTAGTGCATTATTGCCTTTGCCTAAAATATCTTGGGCCTTCAGCATAAGATCTAATACTTCAGGTAAAGCATTTTGAACATCCGTAATGGCAGTATCTGTGTCACCTAGTGCAATATCTATTTTTCCAAAAATACTATTGATCGCGCCAAGAATCTCTGTATCAAAATTGTCATATAATCCTGAAGCGATCCCTTGAACATCTTCTAAAACCCCTTTAATCTGAGTAAGTGTTTCTGTATTAGGTGTTTCCCCATTTTGTAATTTTTCTTTTAATGTAACTAACAGCTCTTTGACCGTTTGTGCTTTTGTTTGAACGGCTTCAAGCTTAGTAATCGCCGCATCTAGTCTGCTACTTTCAACAATTTTGTCTATTCCTGTTAGGACTTTGAGTATGGCACTTGTTATTTTTTCAAGTGCATCTACTTTAGGATAGATATTGTCTATCACTTCAGGTGCTTTCTCACTTCCAGAAGCTATTAAATCCTCTAGTCCTTCTACGGTAGAATAAATCTCACTACTAATGTCTCTAACCAGTCCTAAATCCTTTTTTATAGTAGGTGCAATCGTACTCGTGCCTACTTCCAGCGTGTTCACAAACTCTTGAATACTTGAAACAACATCCTTTGCTCCAATTAAAAGCTTCTCCATTTGAGGCATATAGTCTATCATATCGTTTAAAAATGTACTAAACTTCTGCATGCCATCTTGGGTGGTGTTTAATAAATTATTAACCTCTGTAAACTTTCCTTGTATGGCTACAAGGGCATCTTCTACTCTCATTAGTCTTGGTAAATATACATCTTCTACTTCAATCCCTAATTCTTTTGCCTTGCCTAATACGATATTACTGACTGTAGAAACCACTTCCTCCCCAATTGTCGATTGAATTCCTGTGGCACCTTTTATCGTAATCTTTGGCGCAATCGCATTGATTTTTTCATTTACAATATACTTAATCTCTGGCTTTTCTATAGACTCAGTCACCACAGAAGTTAATTTAGTTGAGAAATCAGCTGGAATAATAATGACTGCATATATTTCTCCTTCTTCTAGTGCCTTCATGGCTTTCTTTTCATTCCAAAATTGCCAGCCTAGTAATGTATTTTCTTTAAGTCCTTCTACAACCTCATTGCCTACATTAATCTCCTTATCATTTAAGGTAGTTCCTGTATCGTTATTAACCACTGCAACCTTAATTCTACTTGTAGCCTCTGATGAATAAGGGTCCCACGAAGCCCTAATATTAATCCAGGCATATAATGACGGTAAAATACATAACGCAATCACTGTAATCAGCACTGCATAATTTGTAAAAATTGCTTTTAAATCTCTCTTATAAATATTAAAAGATTGCCTAACCATCTTTCCTTCTCCTTTTGCTTATATTTAGGTGGCTTTATAGCTTAGTGTATCCGTATGTCTATAAATTATTGGCAATAAAACGAAAAAAGCCTTTATACAATGATAAAGACTTCCTCTTAGGCAAATATAAGTATGTATTCATTTTAAGAATTGCCACCTATTTTTAAACAAAAAAAATACACCATATGGGGGATATGGTGTAAAAAATAGAGTTTTGTAAGGGTTTGCTATCAGAAGTTATGCTACTTTATATGTGTTTAGGGGAGTTTCGAGTTTAGGGGAATAAAGTAACATAACCTCCTATGTAATCGGTATCTTGCGATACACCAATTTTATCAATTGTCGATTACCATTCCGTTCGTATATTATAGTAACACGCATTATTTTCTATTTTACTGCTAGTTTGTAAACAGTCTTTTAATAAAACCATACTTTATGAATATTTTTTTACTTAAAATTTAAAAGCTTTGTTATAACTTATACTTCATGCTAAATGCCTAATTGATTTTTAGAAGGTATTCTCATTTTAATTCCTTTAGGCACTATATTCATCTTTACTTTATGTGCCTTAACAATCTCTCCATCAATGTTTAACTTGCACCCATCTATTGCTTCAACTTCTATTTCTTTTGCCTTATAGAGTTCAACCTCTGGTGCCTTAATGTGCTCTGCCTTAAATACTTTAGGTAACACTTTAATAATCTTTCTTAATCTCGTTTCTCTTACTAAGCATACTTCAAGTAACTCGTCATTGATTTTTGCTGTAGGCACCATTGGAATACCTCCACCATAAAAGGAGCCATTTGCTACAGCCAAAAGTAAAATCGGTTCATCACATATTTCTTTTCCATCCATAATCACTCTTACCCTAGTGCCTTTTGGCCCAAAGACTGTTTTAAACAAACTGATTACATAAGCCATATCTTTTTTAATAAATTTTATTTTTTTATATCGGTTGGCATTATAAACCACTTCTGCATCTAAACCTACAGAAGATATATTTAAAAAGTATTTTTTCCCTATTTTAACTAAATCAATCGCTTCATCTTTTCCTTCTAATAAATCACTTAACAGCTCTTCAATCGTATATTTTCCATATAGACTCCTTACAAAGTCATTTCCACTGCCTGTAGGTAAAATAGCCAAGCTACTGCTCGTTCCTGCCATTCCATTCACGACCTCATTCACAGTACCGTCCCCACCTACTGCAAATACTAGATAATCTTCTTCGGATGTATAACGCTTTACAATTTCAGCAGCTTCTCCTTTAGCTTTTGTCGTTTCAATAATATAAGGCATTTTGCCCTCAATAATAGGTTCAAAACTTCTTATAATTTGCTCACTTTTTCCTTTTCCTGCTACTGGATTAATAATAAATAGTGCCTTCATATCGTCCCCCATAAAAATTTATAGTTCCATTATAATTCTAAATATTTATTCCTTACAAGCTATTTATAAATTTCACATCTATAACGCTTAGCACTTCATTAAATTTGATGATGTAAAATCACACTATCCTTAATCCCCAAATTGCATAATAAGTCTTTCTAACTCTCTAGTTAAAATGCCCGCATCATCAATCTGCCCTGCCCATGAAGCGCTAATTTGGCCTCCATCATGATAAACCACTTCTGTAAAGGTAATCTCCCCTTCTCTTTTCTTAATCAGCATGCCATAGACTAAATCTTTTCCTAATTCTAATTCTCCAAGGTTTACCTCTTCTTCTTTTATAGCCATACCATTGTAAAGAGAAAGTCTGCCTTCAAAGGTTGCTGCAATCGCAATAAATAAACTATTATCTTCTTCCTCTAAATAACGATCCACTTTAGCAAGAATATAGTTAATCCCTCTATCACACTCAAAAGCTTCATATCGATTTCTATAATGCCTATCATCCTCTTCGTCAAAGTACATTAGCTCCATAGCAGCCTCTTCACCATCCAAATAACGAATCAGTCCATCTAAATCATATTCTTCATCAAATACTATCTCATTATTTTCATTTCTTTCATCCTGCATGTTTCTTCCCTCTTTATTTTTATTTTGCATAACGCAAAAGACCTTGCAACATCTGTTACAAGGTCTTTACTCGATGCGGGAAAAGGGACTTGAACCCTCACGATCATACAATCACTAGATCCTTAGTCTAGCCTGTCTGCCAATTCCAGCATTCCCGCATATTCTAATATCCTTTTGTTTCGTTTCTTTATTTTGTTTCCCTCAAGGACAAGATTTATTATATATAAGGTACTGCCATATGTCAACTACTTTTTTCAACTTTTATTTTTTACCCTATTTTAACCTGACCTTCAAATTTATACTTATTTTTTGTTTTGTTATACTTTTTATGCTTCTATTAAACATTATTCTTTCTATCATAACATTAAAATATCATTAAGATTTATTTATCTTTATTTCTTGTTTTTAAAAATGATGTATACTAAACTTAATCTAAACTAAATATTTAATTCACTACTGGAGGTGTGTCAGTGAAAGGATTTTGGAAAGACAATTCCTATTTTAAAATTTCGTTATATGCTATTTTTGTTGCCGTTGTTACTATTTTGTTTTATCGTTTTTCTTCAAATACAGATAACATCGCGCCTTCTATTATGACATTTTTCGGTAAAGTCATTAACATTATTCTGCCTATACTTTATGGTTTTCTCATTGCTTATCTATTTAATCCAATTATGATGTTTTTTGAGAAATACTATAAGCTCTGGCTTAAGCCACAAAACCCTAAGTTAAAAAAATTTATTAGAACACTTTCTATTCTTTCTGTTTATGTTTGTATTGTAGGTACGCTTATTATTATGGTTCGTTATCTTGTTCCTCAGATTTCTGAAAATATCAAAGAATTACTGATGGTACTTCCAGACTCTGTTAATGAGCTTAGTAGTAAGATTACTGAAATGGAGGAGGCTATCAACTCAAATATAGCAACACTACCTTATCAGTTAGATACCACTAAGATTTTTGATATGATTAATCCTGAAAAGATTTTTAATCCCGAGCTGATTAATAATGTCGTTACTAAACTAATGAATAGTGCATTTTCTATTACTTCTTCTTTATATAATTGGATTATGGGACTTGTTATTGCTTTCTATATGCTTACTCAAAAAGAAGACTTTTCTCGCGGAACAAAAAGGCTTATCTATTCTACTTTTAGCAAAAATGCATCAGAAAAAATCATTGCCATCTTTGCTGAAGGCCACTCAATCTTTGTTCAATTCTTCGTTGGTAAATTTATAGATTCAACTATTATTGGAATCCTATGCTTTATTGGTTTATCTATTATGAAAAACCCATATGCCCTATTACTTTCTGTCATTGTAGGTGTATTTAATATGATTCCATACTTTGGCCCAATATTAGGTGCAGTTCCTTCTGTTATCATCACCTTATTTACAGGTTTTATGCCAGCTGTTTTTGTAGGCATCTTTATCTTTGCCTTACAACAATTTGATGGTTTAGTCCTTGGTCCAAAAATCCTAGGAGATTCTATTGGGCTTAGTCCTTTTTGGATTATTTCAGGTATTATCATTGGTGGCGCTCTTTGGGGACCTTTAGGAATGTTCTTTGCTTCTCCTATTGTAGCCGTTATCCTTAATAATATTGAACGCTCCGTCACTAAACGTCTTAGGGCACGTAATATTTCAGATGAGTTTATCGAAACTCCTCATCCTTACAGTATTTTCTCCCCTAACGATAATAAACTTATTCCATCAAAAGGTAAAAAACAAAAGAAAAATAATCAAAACGTATCACATTCCTCAAAATAACGTGAAAAGGTACCTCGGACAAAAGTCTTAAGGTACCTTTTTATTGTGTGCCGAGCATGACACTAGTCTTACTGGTGAAAGTCCAGTCACGGGTATTTACCGCCAAGTGTAGCGAACCACAAGTCGGTATCAGTAATGGTATGGATGGAGGAAGTGGTGTAGCAAAGTTCTTGAGCCTACGAACAGAAACTTGATAAGGCGATTAGGTGGGTAAGGTTGCCATACAAACCAAAGCCCGAAAGGTAAACGTAAACCGAAGTTGTAAATCAAGAGGTTGTGGAACGAAAGATTAATGTCTTACCTCGGGAGGCCCTACTCACATACCGAGAGGTATGGTCGAAAAAGGTTTGGAGAGGGAGTCAGATGATGTCATAGTAGGTGTAAAAGCTGAAGGACTGAAACGATTTATAGTACAAATCGTTATGTTTAAAATAGTGCATGAGTCAGAAATCAGGTGGATAGGAAAAGTAGGAACGTAACCGATGAATACTATCTATACCTAGAGGGGTGATATGTATGAATCTTAGGATAAGTCAGAGGAGTAACAACTATGGAATTGATTGAAGTGATTTTATCGAAAGAAAATTTGAACAGAGCCTATAAAAAAGTGGTATGCAACAAAGGAGCAAGTGGTGTAGACGGAGTTACTGTAGAGGAATTGGGAGATTATATAAGAGAGAATAGGGATGTGATTATCACCTCTCTTAGGAATAGAACTTATATGCCAAAACCAGTACGAAGAGTATATATTCCGAAGGACAATGGAAAACAACGACCATTAGGAATACCAACAGCACTTGATAGAACCATTCAACAGGCAATTGCACAGCCTATATCCGATATCTATGAAGAAGTATTCAGTGAATACAGCTACGGATTCAGACCAGGAAGAAGTTGTCACGATGCCATTAGGCAGGCATTGGAATATCTGAATGATGGTTATGAATGGGTAATAGATATTGATATAGAACAGTTCTTTGATAAGGTAAACCACGATAAATTAATCCAAGTGCTAAGAGAACAAGTAAATGACAGTACTACATTAAATCTGATTCGAAAATATCTGAAAGCAGGGGTAATGGAAAAAGGACTGGAAAAAGCAACTATCACTGGAGTGCCACAAGGTGGACCTCTATCAGTTGTATGCTCTAATGTGTATCTTGATAAGTTAGACAAGGAATTGGAGCAAAGAGGACTTCGTTTTACAAGATACGCTGATGATGTGCTGATTTTCACAAAAAGTGAAATGGCAGCAAACCGAGTGATGAAATCCATATGTAGTTGGTTGGAAAGAAAGCTGTTTTTAAAAGTAAATGCAACCAAAACAAAAGTAGTTAGACCGACAAGAAGTAAATATCTCGGCTTTACATTTCTCAAGAATGGTTCGAAATGGAAAGTAAAACCGACCAACGAAAAGAAGAAGAAATTGAAAAAGAAGTTGAGTGAATGTCTCAAAAGAGGGAAAGCCGTAGCAAGACCACTTGTAGTTACAATCAAACGAGTCAATGAGATAGTAAGAGGGTGGATAAATTATTTCAGAATTGGAATGATGAAACAGTTTATGAAAGAGCTTGGAGAATGGTTAAGACACAAAATTAGGGTTATAATCATGAAACAATGGAAAAGACCAAAAACAATCTACAGAAATTTGAGTTATTTGAATAGGAAGTATAGAAATGGATTTAATCACGAAGAAATCTTCAAAGTTGCCAATTCAAGACTTGGATGGTATAGAAGAAGTGGAATGAACGTAGTGAATTTCATAATAAGTAAAGATTTACTTGAAAATAGGATAAAAGATGGAGCTGGTCTGCTCAATCCCGTATCCTATTACTTAGTTAAAGTTGGAATATAGGTTGTAGAGCCGTATACGTGACCCGTACGTACGGTTCAATGGGAGGGGCGAGAGATTTATTCTCCCTCTACCCTATTTATAGCATATTATTGATTTTTTGTTCTAGTACAGTTTTTGGAACTGCTCCAACTACTTGATCCACCACTTGACCATCTTTAATTAAAATGATTGTTGGAATACTCATGACATTGTATTTAGATGCTACTGCTCTATTTTCGTCAGTGTTTACTTTACCAATTTTAACTTTGCCTTCATAATCTCTTGCTAACTCTTCAATAACTGGAGACATCATTTTACATGGCCCACACCAGTCAGCGTAGAAATCCACTACTACTGGAACGGATGATTGTAATGCTTCTTCTTGAAAGTTACTATCTGTAAATTTAAATGCCATATCTGCATCCTCCTTATTTTCATTTCTTCTATTAACCAAGGCTTATCTAAGCTTTGTTAATCTATGCTAAGTTTATTATAACTTTACGATTATTGCAATATGCACTACTCTTTTAGTATTTCTAAAGAAATCACTTCTATTCTTTTTGATTGCATCATAATTTCTTCCTACTAACTTTTCTAGTAAGTTTTTATCCAAAATAATTTACTTAGCTAATCTATTTTATACCATAATTATCTGACTTATTATGATATAATAATTTTACATCAAGCACTTTATTTATGATTTATGCGCATTTAGTATGTACACACTTAGTTTAAAGGGGGTTTTTTTGTTGTATCCAGTATTTACGTTTAATCCGAAGCATTCGTCTTCTCATATTTTATGCTATAAGCTTATCATTATGCTATTGGCTTTTACTTTTCTATCTACACCTGTTTTCTGCGCTGAAAAAAGTATTCATCAAAATGAAGTAGAAATTACTCGCTTAGTGGATCAGATTCTATCTAATGACAATTATGTTTCAACCAAAGACTTATTGCCATCATTTAACCTAGGTAATATCACCATTGAAACGACCATTTCTCAAAATGAACTTCTTAATCAAATCTCCCTATACAATATTGTTTCTCAAAGACTCATGACTCATTATCTACATAATAAGGATTGCGATTTAGAAGTGATTTCGCCTTACTTAAATGCGTCTTCTCTTTCACCTAAAACCCTTAGATTGCTCTATACCATTAAATCTCATAATGAACCAAACGGTACAGCTACAATTAGTTATGCCACTTTAAAGGTTACCATTATTGACCCAAATTCTAATCATGTAATAGATGAATTTATAGATTTACCTATTAATAGCAGCACTTATGCTTGGTGTAGTGATATTATTTATAGCTTAAGGGATAAAAATATTATTACAGGATACCCAGATAACACTTTTAGGCCCGACGCACCTGTCACAAGAGCTGAATTTTGTGCCATGATGACTAGAGCGCTTGATCTTAAAGCCTCTTCTAAAACGCCATTTACAGATCTTCATCTTAGTAGCTGGGCTACGGACTTTGTAGCCAAAGCAGCTAATGCTCATTTAATTAAAGGGACTACGCCTACAACTTTTGACCCACTAGGCAATATTACTAATGAACAAGCGCTTACTATAGCAGTCCGTGCTTTAGACAATACCAATGGTTCACTCAATCTTTCGACCGATCAGGTTTTTGTACTTTTGTTTAAACTAGCTCATCCCGAAAAAGTTAGTGCTTGGGCAAGACCAACTGTAGCCGAAGCCATCTATTATGATTTAATCTATGATTACACTAAATATGATTCAACTCTGCCGATTACAAGAGCTGAAGTAGCCGTACTTTTTTACAGGATGTTTATACAGCTTGATCACCATTAAATTAAGGAGGGATTCTTCTGAATAATAAAGCTGAACAATTAACTAAAGAAACTTCTACGCAAAAAAACGAGGAAAAAAAGCAGCTATCTCATCATAATCTATCTGCTTTTCTTCCCCAGCTCTATTCTTTCTTAAATGATTCTGTTTTTATTACAGAAACCAACTCTAATTTTGACCTAAGTAATTTTTCTGAGTTAGCCTCAATAAGTAATTATGCGCTTTGTTCACAATTGGAACAAACTATGCTAAATCAAAACATTTTAGATACTGCTTATTTAGCCAACTTATCTACACCTTCAAATGATAAGTTAGATGAGTCTCTGCCAGTTAATCCTTTAGCTTTTATTCCATCTTATCCTATTCTATACACCAATGAAAATGCAGTAAATGAAATATCATCCTCTATTAACCCTGAGATAACTGTTTCCAGTAACAACTTATTTTATCCAGAACATTTTATTTAGTTTCAAGGATTACAGAGCTAAGCTTTTTTCTTACGACGTACGAGCTGTGGTGCACTACCACTAACCTTTCTAATACTCCCTGATGTCATAGCACGCATCAATCCACCAAAGTAATTCTGCCTAGCTATTGTCTTGCCTTTATTCATATGATATTTTTCCTGACTGTCAGCCGGATAAAATTCATCTGGATTCCAAAACTTACCCTCCATATCCCATGCCTGATTAATCAAATCCTGAGCTGTATCATCATTCCACTCGTTATCCTTTAACAAACGGTTCGGCTGGGTTTGTTTCGTCTTGCGTATAGCAGCCTTTGTACGATCTAGGCGTTTAATGACTGCTTCAATCTCTTCATGCTTTAATAAATCCTGCAAGGCAAATCGGAACATATCTGGTTCTAACTGTAAGATACGTTCAGCAAGATTCTCATCCATATAGGGAAGTGTCATTTCTCCTGTATCCATATCATAAATTGCCCTATCAGACCTTGAAGCATCCTTAGATGAACTAACTTCCTCATTAAGTCCGAAAGCACCATCATTATCTATACCTTGAACTCCTGCTAGTTCACCTACCCCATTAGTGGAAACAAAGTAATTGCCCTGATGTCGGTCTACCTGCCCACAAATCACATCTAGTACCTGTAAATTACACATATCTCTTTGAAAACTCCCAGTAACATTAACACCTATATCTTTTGCTTCTAGCGGAGCATCTTTGAACCTTTTTTGCTCCTCTTTTTGCTCATTTTCCCAGAACTTCTCTACTGTCATTCCTTTGGCTTTTTCCATCAGATTTCCCTTGAAGGTCTGGCGGCTCTTTTCGTCATAAAGTTCGGCGGTCTGTGACTTAGCCACAAGTTTTTCTAATCCCATGAGTGCTGCCACACGACTGGTAGCCACATTACGTCTACTCATATTGACCTTCTCTTCATTATCTAACTTTAGAGCAGGTATTAATTCATCTAGAGTAACAGCAGTCCCCTTTAGCACTTTTACAACAGATTGTACAGCCTCCTTTCCTTCATTAGAAAGTTTGCTAGACACCGCATCTCCTAGTTTTCTTACTGTTGCTTCTCCTGTTATTTTTATATTGATTTTCATCGCATTTGCCCACTCACGAATGATACCCTTTTCTTTTTTGGAAAGCTTTGGATACCTCTTAAGTATATTTTCCACAACCTTACCCGCACAGGTTTCTTTCGTCATATCCATTTCATCCTCATTTTTGAAGAAGTATGTATCTGATAATGACGCTACGTGCCCATCAGCACTTTTCACATCCGTATTCGAACCATTTAGATTATATACCTCAGAGGCTTGCCCTCCCTTTTCATTGAATAGCCCTGAGAAATCTTTTACGGATAGTCGAATGGTACGAGCCTGATCTAGCAAATCATTCCAATTCTTTGTACTCTGCTCTTCAGGTGACAGGCTGCAAAATTCTGTTCGCACTGCATCTAGTGCTACAAGATCACTGCTCGCTTGGCCTCGGATTTGAGTCACTAAATCTTTACGATGAATACCCGCCTTTGTGCTAGGATCTCTAGCAATATAATCATCACAAGATTTTATTAGTTTTTGATACATATGTTCCATATTAATAAGTATTTGTTGATTCTCTAATGTATTCTTTGTAAAGCTCTTTTGCATAACGGCATTGATATCACTTAAATCTGTCATAACTGCTTTATAATACCCCGAGTTAGTCCATGTAAAGAGCCCTCCACGTTTACTTGTCTTAAGCTCATTGTAGAGTTGTGCTAACGAGGTACGTGCCATTTCTGGCACTTCATCATGAACAGCATTCAGCATCTCTTGATTACCTATCTGTCCATCTTGATTGTGCCTGCCTCCTGGTGTTTGTCTTTTTTTTATTTTTACTTTTTTAGAAGTCTCCTCTGCTTTTCTTGTCATACCACTTTTCACTCCTCGCACTTCATTAACATTCTCCTAATTTGTACAAAGTTAAGCTCTTTTCTTACGACGTTCAAGCTGCGGTGCACTACCATGTTGAACAAATGCATCACTGAAACTTGTTAATCTCATACTGTTCATCAATCTACCAAAATAATTCTGCTGGGCTAGTGTCTTTGCCTGACTTCCCTTGTTTTCTTCCTTACTATCAGCTGGGTAGTATTCCTCGGGATTAATATACTTACCCTTCATATCCCACGCCTGATTAATCATATCTTGAGCTGTATCGTCATTCCATTCATCATCCTTTAACAACCGATTTGGCTCAGTTTGTTTTGCCTTGAGTATAGCAGTCTTAGTACGGTCTAGACGTTTAATGACCGCCTCAATCTCCTCTTGCTTTAATAAATCTTGAAGGGCAAATCGAAACATATCCGGTTGTATCTGTAAGATACGCTCAGCTAGATTTTTGTCCATATAAGGAATCGTCATTTCTCCTGTATCCATATCATAAATCCCACGATCATGTCTGCTTCCCATCTTTGCTGAACTAACCTCTTCGTTAAGTCCGAAAGCACCATCATTATCGATGCCTTGCACTCCTGCTAGTTCACCTTCCTTATTAGTGGAAACAAAGTAATTGTTCTGATGTCGATCTGATTGCCCACAAATCACATCTAGTACCTGTAAATTACACATGTCTCTCTGAAAAACGCCAGTAACATTAACTTTTATATCTGTTTTAGTCCATGAGTTATCCTCTTTACCTTCCTCTTTTTTGTCATTTAAAAACTTAGCTGCTGACATTCCTTGGGCTTTTTCCATCAGATTTCCCTTGAAAGTCTGTCCACTGGCTTCATCGTAAAGCTCGGCTGTTTGTGAATTAGCTACAAGATTTTCTAATCCCATCAGCGCTGCCACACGGCTAGTAGCCACATTACGTCTACTCATGTTGATTTTCTCCTGATCATCTAGCTTTAGCGCAGGCACTAAATTAGTTAGAGTAGTAGAGGTACCTTTTAACACTTTTACAACAGATCGTACAGCTTTTTTTCCTTCACTAGAAAGTTTAGAAGATACCGTATCTCCCAGTTTACTTACATCTTCCTCTTTAGTCGTTGATATGTCTGTTGTCATCGTATTTGCCCACTCACGAATGATACCCTTTTCTTTTTTGGAAAGCTTTGGATACCTCTTAAGTATATTTTCCACAACCTTACCCGCACAGGTTTCTTTCGTCATATCCATTTCATCCTCATTTTTGAAGAAGTATGTATCTGATAATGACGCTACGTGCCCATCAGCACTTTTCACATCCGTATTCGAACCATTTAGATTATATACCTCAGAGGCTTGCCCTCCCTTTTCATTGAATAGCCCTGAGAAATCTTTTACGGATAGTCGAATGGTACGAGCCTGATCTAGCAAATCATTCCAATTCTTTGTACTCTGCTCTTCAGGTGACAGGCTGCAAAATTCTGTTCGCACTGCATCTAGTGCTACAAGATCACTGCTCGCTTGGCCTCGGATTTGAGTCACTAAATCTTTACGATGAATACCCGCCTTTGTGCTAGGATCTCTAGCAATATAATCATCACAAGATTTTATTAGTTTTTGATACATATGTTCCATATTAATAAGTATTTGTTGATTCTCTAATGTATTCTTTGTAAAGCTCTTTTGCATAACGGCATTGATATCACTTAAATCTGTCATAACTGCTGTATATAACCTAGAATTACTACCTGTAAACAGTCCCCCACGTTTGCTTGTCTTAAGTTCATTATAGAGTTGTGTCAAAGAAGTACGTGCCATTTCTGGTACTTCCTGATGGGTAGCATTTAATATGCCTTGATTATTCATTTGTACGTCTTGATTCTGTTTTCCCACTGCTGTCTGCTTTTTCTTTGTTTTTACTTTCTCAGGAACTTTCTGTTTTTCTTTCATATCACTTTTCACTCCCTGCTTTATACACTACTAGACAATTAAACACAACCATAACTTGCAAGTAATAAGTTATGCTTTGATGCGGCTTTGCTTACTCGTTAATAAAAACAATACACTACATAGCAAATAGGCTGCTGCTATGCAGATAATTCCATTTACACTAAACAACGTTCCATCAATAGCCCACGTATAAATCATAGGGCTGACCATTCCTACTGCACTTCCAAACACCCCTAGTACAGCTAATGCACTAGCCGAATTCATCTTCTTTTTAACAACGTCTAATTCAATAAATTGATTCATCACCTCTGGCGTACCAAATCCATCAAATAATCCCATCAATCCTGATGAAACAAGTATCATAGAAACCACCCATGGCAATTTTATAATAAACATACTGATTGCCCCAATGAGTAAAGTAATTGTAACAGTTCCTTTTCGACTTATTTTCTTATTTAATACATTGCCAATAAAAGGTCCTGCGTATATTCCTAGCATCCCATTTACTAGATAAGCATAGCTGACTAATATAATAGGCAATTCTTTTTTCTGAACAAAACTTGGAATAAAGGCTACCAAAAACATTAGCCCCAAATATAGAGGAAATGCTACAAACAACATATATCCTATTATTTCCTTATTAAATAGTAACTTTTCTTTAACTTCGTGAGTACCAGAGCGCTGCTCTTTAGAAACCTCTCCTTTTTCTTGGCTATTTTGTTTATTGGCTTTTAAGAGTTTCCATGGCACTGTATAAATCGCCATAATGATGACAAGCAGTGCAGTTACCATACTAAATAAAAATGTATTATTGACCCCTATGGAATCCGAAATAATACCACCTAATGACCCCCCACACATGATGCCACCTAAAGTACCTGCATTCATCTGCGCGATGTGTCTTGAAGTTCTTTCTTTATTTTCTGAACCTAATGTAATGATGTTATTTATTAGATACTTCATTCCTGCAAGACCTGCTGAACATATTATTCTATTAATGATAATAAATATAGGATGAGTAGCGTAAGCACAGCACAGATTTCCTACGACAATCAATCCTCCAAATATAATCGTTCCCACTTTTAAATCTATTTTCTTTAGTAAAGAAGCAAACACTAATGAGAAAATCATTAGCCCAAATAATTCGATTGTCATAGGGACAGAAGCTAGCATATCCGCTGACATATTTCCTATTCCTATACCCCATTTTCTAATGAGCACAGCCGAATACGGCATACTGACATAAATCGCTGTAAACATCAAGAAATTAATACTTCTTATATTATCTGTTAAAATCTCATATTGATTGGACTTATTTTGATTAAACATTTCACTTTTTCTAAATAATAATTGCTCTGGCAGTCTCATCATTTCCCAGACAATAATAATAACGACTAGCATGGTAGCTAAAAATACTAGTAACAACATCATCAATTTATCTTTTAGATACTCTTCTGAGATTTCCATCTGAAGGAATATATTTTCTGTGTCATCTTCATTTTCCCCAAGCTGTTGCTGTATAATCATATCGCTTTGCCTATTCAAAACATTATCTGTATCATAAATGGTTTTGTTAACTCTCATGCTCCATAGAATAGGAGTTTCATTTACCTTTTGCGCTAAGTATTCTGCTAAGCCTTGCATCTGATTATATTCTAGTCCCTTATCATGTAAGAGTTCTAAATCACTTGATACACTTTTTAAAATAGAATTGGCTCCCTCTAACATACTGCTTGTATACTTTTGTTGATATCGCATATAAGTTAAGCTACTTTGAGTAATGGTTCCAAGCACAATAATCAGCATGGGCATTAAAAAAACTAATCGCTTATCTTCTTTTTTCATTTGACCAACAAAATAAATACAGCCAAATAAAGCCATCAGACATAACAAGGTAATCATTATAAGAAGTTTTATGCCTTCATGATTTTGTTTTGAAACCTCTTTATTAATCACATAACTAGGATAGGCTAGAACTAGCGAACCTACTTTATCTTCTTCATTCATAATGTCAAAGGTCATTAGTTCATAATCTTGGCTAGAAATAGGTTCATTATCCGATTTATAAAGCACCTTTCCCTCTTTGCTCATAATATAAACCTTGTTTTCTTCTCCTAAGACGCCAATAAATTGATTAAATATGTCATTGATTCCATAAAATGATTCGATTGTCTTCCCATATTTTAATGATTCTTGTATTTTATTAATCATTTGATTAGAAATAACGGTGTAATACTGTTCTTTAATTTCTTTATAATTTTGCTTAAACTGAGAATTACTCATCCAATTGACAAAGCTAAAAGAGGCTATCATTAAAATACTAAATATGTACAGTAGACCCAGAAATTTTTTCTTCATAGTTATTTCTCCTCTCTTTCACTATCCTCTGCCACATATATATTTTCACTTGACAGCATCATTTCAAAGCTAGGAATAAAGCCTATTTTTTCAGCCGTATCTAAATTAATACTCAGGAAAGGTGAATTAGCATATTCTTGTAATAGTTCATCTGGCTTTGCACCATTTAAAATGCATCCTATTCTATTAGATATAAAGTATCCTAAGCCTTTATATTCCCTAGGTGAAACCTGCATTAGCGCACCGTTTTTTACATACCCTTCTCCAATTTGTACAAATACAGGAATCTTATTTTCTGTAAAAACCTTAAGAAGTTCTTGTGTTCTTTCTTCATCGATAATGACATCTGTATTTAATAAATAAGCATCTATTTTTTGATTAACCACTAAGTCATCATATATTTGAGCAAGCTGATTATAATAAGCTTCTATGTCTTTTGATTCATCACTCACCAATTTATCAATTTTAACCTTGGTGATATCAAAATGGTTTTCCTTTGCCACTTGTTCATAATCTGCAATAGATGCTGTTACCTCATCATTGTAAACCATCCCAATATTTTTAAACGGTATGGTATCATAATAAAATTGAAGCTGCCTGTTGGCACCTTTTGTATCTACTTGTGCCCATACATAAGGCTCACCTGAGTAGGCATTATCTTTTACAATTCCTGCCCTAACAGGATCTACACAACCATATACAATCATAGGCACCTCTAAGCCGAAACTCTTTACTAAAAGTGCTGGCTGCGTTCCCATTGCAAGGATTAAATCAATCTTTCCTTCCTCACACTGCTTTGTAAGACTTTTTTTGATGGTTTCTTCGCTATCGTATTTTGTATAGTAGGTTGCCTCTTTTACAAACTCTATGTATGGTCCTAAATCTCTATCAGCAAGCCATAATATAAGTTTCTTTGCATCTACATTTTCTATTTCAAAAGGTAATGTATCATATTCAATCCAGCCGTCTTCTTTTAAACTTTCAATAACATAATATAGAGCTTCTCCTGTAACTGGATAGGGGTCAATATCTATGTATGCTATTCTAAACTTAGTGCCATCTGATTTAACAGTTGGCATTGAATTATAGCTTTCTCCCCCTGAATTAGAAACATCTAAGTTTAACTCTTGAAAAGTGGATTTTACACCTATTTCCCCTCTTTGACATCCACAAATCATTATTGCTATAGCGATAACCAGCCATATACTTTGTATTAACTTAATCGGTCTTTTCATATACTAACCTCCCTACTTATGTCTCACGCCTTAAATCTCTACCCATAATACTTGCTCTTTTGCTTTCTTATAACCATTTTTAACGGCTACTTTACAAGATGGGATATTGTCCGGTCTTATTAAGGCATAAAGTACCTCCTTCTCTTGCAAAAGTCTTCTATCATATTCGTGAATGATAATAGTGGCTAAATTGTAATTTCTAAACTCTTTTTCAACAAACAATGGTCCACTTTCTCCATTTTTATGTTGAAGCATAAAAGCAACTTTTCTATCTTGATACATTACCCCCAGGGCTTGGGCATTCTTAATCCTATCTTCAATATACTCTCTATTATTAAACTCCTTATTATCATAATGCTCTAGTATATAATCTACCCAGCTTAAATCAATTGTTACAAATCGGTAGCCTTCTGGAAGCATTAAATCTTCTCTTTGCTGATACATTCCCTTAGTGAGCACATAACTACAGTATTTTTCTATTTTTGCTTGCTCATAAGTTTTTTGAAGCATGCCTTCAAATCTTTCTTTAGTCACAAAAAATGTTCTTAAACTAGACTCAATATCCTTAACCAGTTCTAAGAAATCCTCTTCCTTAGCTAATGAAAATATGTAATACCCTTCTTCTTTATTTCTTACTCTTACGGATTGACCTACTATCTTTAAATCATCATATTTTTCCTCTTCTAATAAGCTTATAAGCAGTATATTACTTTCAAAGTCTGATTCTAGTAGATCTAGTGCGCTCTTTTTCTCTCCAGAGTACGTCTCCTTTTTACTAATCATTTTCTTTTTATCCCCCCTATACAACGTTATATATTTATAAGTCAACATAGCCCCATACATAATCCCTATTCCCACTGCACAAGCCATAATCAACCTAATCATTCTAAATATAAATTTTCTCAGTACTTCATTAATATAACCTTGTTTTACATCTGCCTTAATCTTTAAGTTTTTATCTACACTTAGATTGGATATAATCTCTAAATCATTATTATTTTTACTTAACCATGCGTTAATATCATATATCTTACTTGCTGGCACTTCTTTATCAAGAATTTGATTCACACTAAACTGCAAGGATTGTGCTATTTTATTGGCTGACTGCCTGCAAATATTGTCCGTTAAAAGATAAAACTTAACGGTGGCAATCCCAGTATCTATAACTAATACAGACATCACCCCTATAAAAAGGATGTATACAAATTTTTTAATCATTCGCTTTGTTTTGTCCTTGATTCTACAAACAAGCCAGATTAATATGCCAGATAATTCTATAGCAATCAGTATAGACTGCCACTGATTTTGTTTGATATAGTCCGATATAATATTACTGATGGCTTCTTTATTAATACAATTAATCACATATCCTGCAATACTTTCATCTGGATTACTGATTTTGCTAACCAAATAGAAATAATTTGTATCTTCGTAATCTGTATACAGCCTTTCTCCTTTGATGAGTGCTTTAGCATCTGCTATACCCAAGGTCAGTTCATTTGAACTTTTTCCTTTACTATACAATAATTCATTTTTATCAGATACAATATATACCCCTTCCATATATGAATAAGCTTGAAGAATATTATTTAAAATCGGAGAAATATTATAAAAGCTCTTTAAATCTTTTCCATTTTTTATACCATACTCTATTTCATTAACCTGTTGCCTTACCTCAGCTACAATCTGCATAAAGGTAACATCTTTATAGAGTGTTTCTATAGATTTGTTTTTTAAACTACAACACCAGCTGCTGGCTATCGTAATGCATATCAATAGTATACCTATAAAGGCTATTTTTACCTTCTTCATTTTCCGCTCCTTTTCTAAAGCATATGCTTATCTTAAATCAAGGAATCCTAATAGTCGTTGCAGGCGTGCTTGCGATTTCAATAACGCCTTGTCCTAGTACGCAAACGCACTTACTCGTATTATTAAGCACAGGCTTACCACCATGTAACACAGTGGGGCTGCCTGGTGCCCATGGCGCTGGAACAACTGGCGTACAAGCTATTGGCGTTAATGCGCCACCTGCTGCGGCAGTTGCAGCTGCTACACCAGGATTTGTTAAAGAACTGCACAGTCCAAATGGTAACTTAGGTACATCCATAATCGTGGCAATAGGATAGTTCACTCCAAATCCATTTACTGAGGCAGCTACTACTGGCGATAATGCCGTTCCAAATGGACACCTGCACTGAGCTGATGTTACAACCATTAATGCCATCTTTCATTTCCCCCTTCTACTCTAGCATTTGAATATTGATTTCTTTTAGCCCTTCCTTTGCTTCTATAAATATATGAATGTTATCATTTTTCTTTTCATTACCAGCTTTAACAATCATATAGCTTCTTCCATTACAGTCTATCTCATTTTCCATAACCTCTATTAATGAAGTACTTCTCGCATGACTATATCTTAATTTATTTTCTAGTCGATAAACGTCTTTTTCTCCTTCTTGACCTAGCACTGTACAGATTTCATTTTTATCAGTGTCCCTGTCTTTAATAAGATACTTGCCTATAATCGCTTTTTTTCCCATTCCTTGAGAAAAGAACAGCTTTATCTTTTCCTCACCTGCATCAACATATTCTTGTGCTATTTTAAAGTACTCTTTTTCTTCATAAGCTATATATATTTTTTGCCCTATTAAGTTTTCTTCCTTATCTAAACACTCTATAGGGACAATGTGATCTTCATTAGACAGTACAGATGTTTGACTAGGCATCAAAAATATATAATGCATTTTATAATCTGCCTGTTCTTCTATGAAGCACTCCATTTCTTGACTCTGATAACGATATGAACTTATGAGAAACTTATATTGCCCTTCCTTCAAATTAGTAAAGACAAAATATCCCCCTTCTTTATATATAGGCATCGTTTGATTGCCATTAATATAGAAATGAAGCTCTTGCCCATTAACAGGCTGTTTTTTATAACAATCCATTACTCGAAATACTGCTGATACATGAATTTTCATAGGCTTCCTCTTTTCTATTTCTGAATAACTGAGATTTCTGCATCCTTAACCCGACTGCCAATTACTCTCGTACGTTTTGATTCCATTGAAATATTTACCGTTAACCCAAAAGAGGGTTTGATAGGTTTATTAGCATTATTCCATACCTTTGCAATTTCTTCGATACTCAGCTTTTGAAGTTGTAATTGTAATGGTCTATCATCCGTCTTTAATGAGCCAACTAAATCTTTCGTTTGTATTAATGGATGGTCCTTTATAATTTGAATCGCCCTTCCAATGATTCTATATTCATCACTTAACCTAACTTGAATAGGGGCTTTTGAATGTGCCGTAATTAAAATATGGCACTTTATTTGCATAGGGGTATAAACTTCTATATTGGGATTATTTTGGTCCTTCCTATAACCTTCTGAAAGACCCGTTTCATTAATTTCTTCTATATTATAAGTCCATACAGTTAGTTGATAGTCTTCTGGTTCATGTGGCATAGCAAGCCCTATGGCTTCTTTATTTTGTATAGGTTCTGGTGTAATTTCTCTTTTTAAAAGTTCTATAATTGACTGCCCAATCTCATAAATCACATTATAATCTGCCATCTAATTGTCTCCTTCACTATAAAACTCACCACTATTACTTGTGCCATCTATTAATAAAGTCGCTACAATGTTCTTGTCTGTGCCATAAAACGAACAGGTAATATACATATTATCTGATACACTACACTTATTGAGCTTAATTTCTTGTCCAATCTTCCCTTCTCCTAAAACCTTATTCTCACAAGTCATTACAAAGTATTTGGATCTGCCTATTCCTTCTGGCGCCTGTGTTACTTTTAATAGGTTCTTGCCTTCCTTATTGTAAAGAATCCATTTTCCACCTTTATGATTGAATTCTTCACTACTTTCCAAATTAAACTCTGTATTCATAGGATTAGAGAATATCTGATGACTTAATAAGTCATTAACTTTATCAGATTTAGATTCTTTTTCCATCTCAAAAAGCTTCTTAGTATATTCAGCCTTTTTCTCACTGAGCTTAAACTGTATCTGCTTCATGTCAGCTTGTAGTGCCTCTAAATCCTCTAATTTTTTCTGTCCTTTATTCACCTCATCTGACATTGTTTTTTCATCGCCTACTAGCTCAATATACTCATTTGTTAAATCCCCAATTGCTTTATAGTCATCAAGTAAATAAATGACATCCTTTGTAAAATCTAGTTCACTACTTACTTCATTTGGCGTAACGTCTTTTACGGATGAAAAGACCATCGTTGGCTGAATTAACTTTTTAGCAGGCCACTTAATAGCCGTTGGATCAGTCACTAATTCGATAGGGGTAATCTTTTCATCTGTTAATGCTTCTCCTGTCAAATTAAGATAACTTTTTTTGTACTCTGCTAACTTTTCATGACTCAATCTTAAGTCAGATATAGCATCTTTGAGCTCTTTTTCCAGCTGTTTCTTATCACTAAGCGTCATCTTACCTTTTTTAAATGCTTCTTCAGCTGCAGTCACTTTATCATTTAACTTAACAATCTCTGTTTCATCATTTTGTATCTTCTGATTCATATAATTACAATCTAATAATAAAGTATTAAGCTGACATACAATGTCATTTTTCTTATCAATATATTGATTTTTAAGTGCATTGATTTCTGATGCAGTAGTGGCAATTTCTTTAGATGCATCTTCTTTACTATTTTTTACGTCATCTAATTTTGGGCTTAATTGTTGCAGCTGGCTATTTATATCATTCAATTCTTTATTTCTATTAACTGCTTTTGAAAGCGTTTCTAGAAAAGCCATATCTACTTTAGCTTTTTCCTGTGACTGGTTAGATGCTATTGCTTCACTAGGCTCTATAATCCCCATCTTAACTGCTTCTTCTTGCTCTATTCCTAATGCTTTTAATAGCTCTTCTATCTCTTCAGGTTCCGCTTGGTCTGATTTTGAAGACTCATCCGTTTGACTTTCTAAATCACTTATATAGCCAATCAGCTCTACTTTTCCTGTCTTTTCCTCTACCCAATAATTCACAAGCATGCCATCTACCTTAAGCTGATGACAGATGACTTTACCAGAAGATAAATTCAATAGCTTTTTAATCTCATTTGGAATAGGTACTTCACTCTTGTTTTTGTATGTATAGGGATAAGGCAAAATATTTTGTTTTCCTTTTATTTCTTTTACCATACTCTGCACAGGCAGACGATATACCACTGAGAGCTTCGATGGCACATCTTCTTTTGCAAATAATACATCTAGTACAATGCCTTGCTTCTTGTTATATAAATAAAAATGGTCTTCCTTGTCTATTTCTTCTAATCCTTTTGTAAATAGTGGATAGATTTCTTCTGTAGAAATAGCAAATAAATTTTCCATATCTATATCATTATATTTAAAGTTTCCTTCATATATAAAATCAGCATCACTATCTGTTAGCTTACCACTTCCACCTAACATGCCTTCGCTAAAGCTGCCTTCATAATAAAGTTTTCCTTCTTTATATAATTTGCCTTGTCCTGATAACTTGCCTTCTACAAAGGTTCCTTCATATCTTAATTTTTCATCCTTGACATTTAAGATGCCTGTTCCCTCATATAATCCATTTACAAAACTTCCTTTATAAATAATACTTTGGTCCTCATCAAAGGTAGTTCCTTCTCCATTATATAAATCTTCTTCAAAATCTCCTTCATAGATTTTAGTGCCATCTTCCCTTTTAAGAATACCTTGACCACTATATTGCCCCTTCTTAAAATTTCCACTATAAAGGACATTTCCATTGCTATAATATGCTGTTCCTTCTCCGTCATACTGGTCATCTAAAAACATTCCTTCATACACCAGCTGACCATCTTCACTGCTATATTCTTTTCCTCTTCCATCCTTCTTTCCCATTAGAAAAGAGCCTTCAAATATCAAAGTGTCCTGACTGTAATACTTTCCTCTTCCATTGATATTGCCTTTTTCAAATTCACCTTCATATCTAAGATAGTTGTCTAAATATAGTATGCCATCTCCATCATATAACCCTTCCAAAAACTCTCCATCATAGATAACAACCCCTTGCTTATCATAGGTTACACCCTTCTTATCATAAAGGTCATCCTTGAAATTTCCTCTGTAACTGGCTACACCATCTTCATAATATTCTTCTCCGTAATCCAGCTTAACCCCTTTTTTTAGCTTTCCTTTAAACGCTAAGTTTTCAAACTCTTTTTCATAGTATACTCTTACTTTTCCAGAGTAAGTTTCTAACTTAGGATCTCTTATGTAAAAGTCAGCTGTGAAAAAAAAAGTAACTAATAACGGCCAAATGATAAAATAAATTAAAAGGGGGATAGCAATGATGCCAATGATGCATAACGCAAGAATAGACTTTGCCAAGTAAAATGGACCTGCATCCACATAATCTTCCCTTTTTTCTGGCTTGACTTTAAGCTTTAAAGGCAATTTCATAATGCTTTGCTGAAGCTTACCAATATATCTGCTGACATTAAAGATTGTAAAAAACTTATTTTTTATAATATATATAGGCCTAAAGATTAAGTTCTTTAGGCTTCTACGTATCATTTCTATACTACGTAAAATAAGTTTTAATATCATATTTTATGCCTCCTCTTCATCTTGTCTAACTGCTTAACCGTTAAGTAAGTTACAATCTTATCCTCTGAGTGTATATTATACTCTGATAGATACAAGTAGTTAGAAACTGTTCTATCCCCTCTTGAATACTTAATAATATCCATAAAGACACTTCTTGCATTTTCATAATCGCCTTTATTAAATAAGTTCACACCTAATTCAAATTTCATCTGATAGGCTTCTTTATCTTTTATAAGGGTATATGGGTCACCATCAAATAAATCAACAATCTGCACATCTTTATCCCAAATCATGACATGACCGACTACTCTATTTCTATAGGTATCCTTTGGCAGTTTGCTCATATATTCTTTCGTACAAGCTATGTAGATGTCACTATCAAAACAAATGTCTAATACTTCTAGCCCAATATTCGCTTCATCAGATATGGCAGTAGGCTCCATTCTGGTTTCATCACCAATAAAGCCAAGCTTAATATCTCCATTAGTAATCATAATACGCACATCCACTTTTTCTTCTTGTGTATGGCTTTCGTTATAGATTGCTATCGTTTCTCTCATTTTTAGTGCTGATTGAACTGCTGCTTCATTTTCTTCGAAAATCGCTCTAAATCCATCATAACTAAAGTTATATACCGTTCCTTCATATTCATTGATAATTGGCACAATGGTTTCTAATAGTGTATTAATATTATTAAACACCTCTTCTGTATTTGCCTTATTAACATCTATTGTAAATTTAAACTTAATAATTAATATAACGGCATCTTCTCGATAAGCTTGTAATTGCTTACTTAAGCGCTCAATCTTATTTTCACCTAACATATTCATAAATCTCTCTGGCACAAATCGGTGATATAAGTAGCTTAATATATCTAATGACTTTTGTTTTTCTCTTATATCTTTTCCTAGTAACTTTATTTCTTCACCTAACTCTTCTATCTCATCTCCAGACGTGATTTTAAATTCATGGTCAT
Source organism: uncultured Cellulosilyticum sp. (assembly GCA_934725855.1). Lineage (GTDB taxonomy): Bacteria > Bacillota > Clostridia > Lachnospirales > Cellulosilyticaceae > Cellulosilyticum. The sequence goes on from CAKVCL010000004.1 coordinate 40,487, forward strand.
AATCTCCTGCTGTAATCGTATGCACATGCTTCTTTAATTTTCTAAGATTAATCGCTGTGATGCTTTCAATAATGACAAATGCCAGTACCAACATGAGTGCCACTAGATTCAAAAAGTTAATTGCATTTTTAGAAACTTCTTCTACATCACTTACCAAACTTCCTATTCCTAAATTCATATAAATAAAAATAGGGGTTCCTTCAAATTCCAAATTGGTCTTTATTAAACAGATTAATTCTTTGCCTGTGTGTCCTAGATTCTCCTTTAATAAAACAGGTGTCCTTTCACATACCTCCTGAGCCCACTCTTCAACCTTTGTATTAGCAATTAAAAAGTCTAATGGATACCCTTGTTCACAATAAGTATTAGAGCTTAATACCATATATCTATCTTCTTGCTTTCCTATCAAATATATTCTAGATAAGTTAAGAATATTTTTATCTACTCCGCTTTTTTCTAATTCATTATATAATCTGCTACTAAAAAGCTCGATATTATTAGACAATATATCATTTTGCTTCTGGTGATAACCTGAAAAAAAGTCATCATATTTTCTTAGTAAGTTGCCATCCTGACTACTATTTATAAATTGTTCTTCTGCTATCGCTTGTATTGTCTGACCTAACTTGACTTCATTATTGACCTTAGCTTTATACTCAAGCTGTAGATAGTTCGGAATGATAATCTGATTGTTTAATATGTACATTGCCACCACAATCACAAGGGTTGCTAATATGGCTTGTCTAAAAAAGATAGATAGTCTCATATTCATGTAGTCGCAGTAAAATTCCCATAGTAATAAAGAGGCAATGATAATTCCTACTATTAATGCCACAAAGAAAAGCCATAAGTTAAATCTTGAATTGACATCATCTTGTTTGCTGGTCACTTCTGATAAATAAGAAAATCCACCTAAAAATGCCCTACCGCCTTGTGTAGCATCTTCATCATAAATCATGCCTAGCACATTTCCTACACTACTAATGGATATTTTCTTAAAGTCCTTAAATTCTAATCCTTCCTCTGAGGATATTAAAAAATCTCCTGACTGCGCCTTGTTAAAATTAAATATGCCTTGTTCGGCAACAAATACATCTCCACTCATTACATCTCTACACCAGACTTGGTTCGCACCATACCAAAAATCTTCTATAATGGTGTTTTCTCTAATCTTCAGTATATCTTTTAGTTCCCCTGCTTCCCCTCTTATTATATTTCCTTGATCTGCGCTAATTAAAATTTCTCCTGTTGGCAAGGTACAAAAGGCATTAATATACTCAGCGACTTCTCCTATTTCATACTCATATAAGCGCTGTAATTTATCAGGCTCCTCCTTTAAAGTAGAAAACACTTGTAATTTAGTTCCATCCAAAAAGCCAAAGAAAATGCTCTTGTCGTTATCACTTAATCGCGTAATCACTGAATAATTATCATAATAATACTTATTAATATCAGATTTGAAAATGCAATCTACAAATGAGCCATCCTCTCTAAACATATAAAGTGCAACTTTGTTAAGCTGAATATTATTGGGTGCCATATAATAGGCTGTTAAAATGATATTCTTATCATAATCGCAGTACATCTCTTCTACAAAACAGTCTTTGCCTAATATATCTGTTATTTCTTTTTTAAAAGACTGTCTGCCCGTGGAATCAAAGCAAACCATATACTGTTTGGACTGCGCACGATTTTCTTCTCTTTCTGTCTTTATGATATAGCTATTTCCACTCCTATCTATGGCACATGCTTCCTCCATAACATATGTATTTTCTTTGTCAAACAGTATTGAAAATGTATCTTTAGCAAATCCTATAAATGCCATCATACTGATTGATACAATAATTACAATAAAACTAATTATTTTCTTTATCATTTTTGCCTCCAAAGAATATTAGTTATTTTTTCGGTGATTTCCTTTTAAATCTGCTCTTAATTTTTCTTTTTAAATATGTCAGAAAAGATTCTTTCTTTAAGTCGTCATATTCTTTTAAGACATCCTCTTTTATTTCTCTGAGTCTTGCATACATACTTATGGTATTTTTATATTTATTGTGTTTTAACTCTTCTATATATTGTTTTATCGCTTCTGGCATATATCTATCTGGTTTAAAAAGGCTATCTAAAACCTCACTTATTTCCTTAATTCTAAAATCATCTTCAATTGCAGAATCTGGCTCTAATATATAATTCACTTTAACTTTATTTTCTTTTTCAAACATCATCAAATGATCTACCTTATAAACCAATCTCATCAAACTTAAATCCAACTGCTCAGCTACTAATAGTCCTTCAAAAATCATTTCTAACGTTTGTATCCTTTTATTCAATTCATGCTCACTTATTTGTTTGCAATAACTTCTTATAGGTATTCCTTCATAATATTTAAAAGCAACACAAATACCTTCGGGATGAGTCATGATTTCTATAAAATCAGAGTGAAAAGTCTTATCAAGTTCATAAAATAACTTGAGATATTGCCTAATATACTGACTATCTTTATAAATGTTCAGTAATATCGGTTCATAGTAGTTTTGACATTCCACATTAATGCATACAGCAGCTTCATATCCGTCTTGAGCTACTAAAATTTTATGCACTTGATATTTTCCATCTTGAACCAAAGCCTGCATGACTCATCCTCCTTATGTTAGGCTATAACACTGTCTCATTCTTCTACAATCACAAAAGCACTTGCTTTAACCGTTTCATCTACATTACTAGTCGCAATAATTTCATAGGTTCCAGGTACACTAGGTGCTTGATAAAGACCTTGCGCATCTATATTTCCACTTTCCTCTTCTTTTAAAAGCCACTGCACTTTTTTATCTTCCGTTCCTATTACTTCAGCTTTAAAGTGCATTCTTTCTCTAACTTTCATTTTATATATTTCTGGTATCACTTTGACTGTTATGATTTCCTTCGTCTTTAAACTTGCTGTATCTCTGGTTGGTTTACTAGCGAACCATCTTATATGTATATTGTTCCCCTCTACATAGTCTGAACACCATACCCCTACACAGAAAGTCCCTCTATTAGGATATAAAATGGCAGCCACATCTACTTTAGGGACTTCCTTATTTTCTTTTGTAGCAAAGACTTCTCCATTGCCAAATAAAACTTTTCTATCGTTTAGTTCTCCATACTCTACGGCTAATGTTAAACTCACATCCCCAAGTCCTAAGTTATGAGGAATTTCTTCAGACACATATCTTGAATTGACTCTTATGGCTCCTGTAAGTGGAATTTCCAATATGCCTGAGGATGTCGCATAATCATAAGCTTCCAAAGAAGGTAGTCCAAAATGGAACTTCAGCTGATTATTCCTTTTATTGTATGTTGCATTCACTTCTGGCTTTTGCCAATAATTTAACATCTCTACTTCTGAAATAATCTCACTATTTTCTATCCCTGTCTCGGCACTTACTTCTCTTACAGTTTCTTCTTTATCATAATCTCTTGCTATTCTTTGTTCAAAAGGTAAAGAATCAATATCCGTAATAATATGCATATTTCCTGCACTGACATAATCAATCTTTGCAAGATAAATCGGCGCATTTTTTCCCATCATGCTTCTTTCTAAATTGCTCGTATAGATATTCATAATGTCTTCGTAGGTTTTTTCATCACTGCAAACATAAATTTCATTATTAACGGGCAGATTAAGTTCTTCTCTAAAGTCACCCATATTGACTTTAACCTGCATATTGTCTCTCACTAAGTCCACTTTAATATTAGACACTTTAGCAACTTTTAAATAATGCTTTAGCATAATCACATTTCTAGTCTGATATTTATCTTCTTCAAAATGGATATTGATGATGTTCTTTCCATCATCATAGATGTATTCTGATTGAAATAATATATCTAATGAAAGAGGTGGCAATCCTTTATCTTTTACGATTAAATATTTTATTTCAAAAGTATTTCCTGACCTTAAATTCTTAGGTGTAATTTGAATAATTGATATATCTTTTCTATAATAAATGACTTTGATATCATTCTTGCCATCTTCAGAATATAAAACCTCATAGTCTGGTTCTTCTGTATCTAGATAAATCTTATAAGTTTCTCTTACTTTATTAAACTGCTGACTGGTAATATCTGAAATACCTAAGTTATTAACAGGTTCTTTTAATTCTTCATCATATCTCAAGCATAAATAAGCTTTGCTGTAATTTTCTAGTTTTTCTTCTCCCTCTATCATCTGGAGCTTTCTTATAATCGGTTGGTCGATTACAATTTCTCTTCCTGTATAATCTAATGCTAGTCCTGTTTCTACACATATCGATGTATCATCATTTTTATATACCCCAAGTCCACATACCACACCTGCACCTAATATACATCGATTTAATATTCTTCTTTTACTATTATAATACTTCTGTTCTATTTCAAAATCTCTAGATGTCAGCATCTTGCCTTGAAAATATCGGTTTCTATCTAGTGGAAATAAATTATTACTCTGCATAGTTGTCTCCTCCTATTACCGTATCATAAGATATCATATTTCCTCTATCCATTGCTGCATGATTGTACTCATTTAATGCGGTATTCACCCCAATATAAGTATGTTCATCTAAAATAATACCCTCTTTTAATGGCACAATCTCAACCTCAGAATAAGCTGGAATATTCGCTTTTAATTTTTTCATAAAGCGCCTCATATCTATGCCCTGTGAAAAAATCGTATGCGGCAACAAAATAAAAAACTTATAAGGATTCTCTGTAAAAAGTCTCTGATATAATTCTATATTCTCTCCTCTTGTAATCAAATCCTTTAATTCAAAATACTCAATAATCCTAGGGGTTATGCCTATTTCTCTTTCTATAAACATCTCAAGGCCCTTTTTAGTGCCTATAAGAGAGTATTCTGCGCCAATATTATCAATCATTTGCCTTAAGGTTTGTGCATCATAATTGTTACTATCTGTAATACAAAGCCACTTAGCTAGAAAATCCAGCATCGCCTTATCTGTGATTGTATAATCCAGCCGGTCAGCAAGCTGGTCAATATTGGTTTCTATGCTAAAGAAAACATCTTCAAAGAGCATCATAAAACGTGCCAAGAAGTCATCTTGCATTAAGCTGTCCCTATAAAGTTGAGGTAAATAATCTATAATATGCTCCTCTAACATACTTACCTTTATTTTGTTTAAAATAAACTGTGTGTCCCTATTAAAGAAGCACTCTATCTTAAGCCACAAGTATCTTCCTACTGTATCAATCAAGATTTCTGTTCCTGTTTTTTCCTTGTCAAATAACTTTTGTAGTTTAGATAGTTCCTCTGTTTGTACTGCACTGCTCATATTTAAACTCTTAATGTATTGGTCTAAGGAAACAAGTCTTTCTTCAATAAATACCTCTTTTGAATTAGAGGCAAACCAACTGACTTTTAAAATGGCATTAGGTGGCAGCTTGGCATCTATTATCACCTTTGTCCATCTATAATCAAGATTCGTACTATCAATACTCGCTGATATAAAGCAGCTTTTTTTAACGACTAAACTGTTTTCTTCTAAACTGCTGGAATACTTAAGTTTATGCTCGTCTATTTTTAGATTGTATCTAAAACCTTTTTGCCATTCGGATTTTCTATTTAGAGTAATATATTTTTTTAGCTCCATCCTCTATCCTCCCTATATTTCAGATACTACCAGTTCTATATCTTGCAAATAAGGTATCGCATGCTTTAAAATGGTCACTTTTCCTTGCTTATTTCTATAGCACAAACGCTCCTCACAGCTAATTTCCATTTGCTTTACCCTGATTACATTAGGAAGTTTACATATATCTTGAATAATCTTTTCTTCATTCATAGACATACCTATGATTTCTTCCTTTTTCTCCATTTTGTCTTTAAAATCAAAATGATGGAGGATGCTCTCTTTAATCTCATATTGTGTGGACCGAATCCCTATGTCTTGAAGTTCAGCTTCTATATATACCTTCATGCCTACATAACATGGTGCAATCACTTTAATTCTAGTCGTTAAAATTCTGTATTCCTCTAGGTATCTTTTAATTTTATTTAGAAAAACTTCATCTGGCATAGGATGCTCTTCTGAATTGTAAGGCACAACCACAACCGTTACGGTAGTTGGGTCATTAAATCGATTGGTAAGAATTTCTTCTGAATTGTATCCTGGAATAACCTTTATACCTAACAGCCTAATTCCTGGCATATTTCTAACTATATTTTCATAGTCTTGTGCTGTAACTGCCTTTACCGTCCTTTTTAAATCTATTTTTAATCTGCCTATCGCATCTTGTATCGTTTCTGCATCCTCACCCGAAAACATTTTCATGATTTTAACTGGAGTAATCTCTTCACCTAAATAATAAATGGGGCTTAATGTCTGCTTTCCAATATTGCCTGCTCTACCTTGTGTGGTAGTAAGCTCTGTGATTATCAAATTATTTTCCCCTGCTTCAGGCACTGCACCCATCTCATTATCTCCAAAAACTACTTCATGGTTAGCTGCATCATAGGTAAAACATTTATCATAAGGTCCTAATTGACTTAGCTTATCAACATAATACCATTTTCCCCAGCGCTTTATATCATCTTCTACAGTTTCTTCTACCATGATACACATTTTCTCTGGAATAACACTTTCATTAATATCAAGCTTAAAGCTTTGATAAGGCAATCCATTAGAACTTCCCAAAATCATATTTCTTCTAAATGCTTTGACATAGGATATGGCATAAACCTCGGAACTTTCTTTACTTAGACTCGTTTTTATGGGACTAAAGTGTAATTCTTTATAACTTATTCCTTCATCTATTCTTTCTTTTTCTTCATATTCATTTTGAATATAGTATCCGTACTCATCTTTAATAAAAAGTAAATGCTCCACTTCATTACTAAAATCATCCACTACTTTAACTGAAGCTTTTCCTGCTCTAAAGGTAGCTTCTTTTGAAGTGCCTATCGTGTACGTTCTCTCTTGCACAAGTTCTACAACATTTTCATATATATGTGCAATCTTTGGCTGCTCCTCGCAACCATTTCTTAAGATTCTTGCTCTAATAAGCAATCTTTCTCCTCCATTAACTAGGTGACTGGCTACATCCTTTCCTATGTTTAAACCTAAAAAACCTGAAAAAGATAAGGCATATGTATCATCTCTTATTACTTTAGCTTCTTTAAAGTTTCCATTTACAGATGAATATTCCCAAATAATATCTCTTGGTGGGTTTTCATTCGTCACATTTTTTATGCGCTTTATTGGATAATCATCTTCTATCTCCCAGTATAATGATAATTTATTAGATAACCCCTTTAAATCACACTCGATTTCTAAATATAAGCTTGCCTCATTAGGATTACTTTGCTTATTTAACACAATATACATGCCTTCTTGGTCAAGAATTTCATTAGCACATATGTAGCCATCCTCTTCCTTGAAATAAACATTTCTTAGCTTATACTTTCCAAGCTCAGCTGACTCTTGATTTTCATAGGGTATCTCTCCTGCATAAAAAGGTGTATAGGGCTTTAATGTTATACCTTGAGCCTTAGTATCTACAGCCACCTCTAGTCTAGCTGGTACTTCTTTTAAAAGTTTTGTATGGAGTAACTTTAAAATGCTTTCATAGCCCTCTGATGTCAGCTCATTTAAATGATATTGCTGCATTTCTTTAAGCCATGCAAAAAGCTCTAATATTGTGATTCCTGGATCATGCTCATTATAATCGGTCCACTCTGGATAAATGGTTTTTATTTTATTTATAGCTTTCTTAACAATATCCTCAAATACCTGATCATCATAATTAGGCAGATTTATCAAGCTATTTCACCTCTTTCTTCTGGCTACATTTTTACGATATGCTTTCCACTCACCATCACATTGTATTTCAAATTTGTTTTCTCATCTAACGGAATCATCCTTCTGATATTGCCCTCGTAATAAATGCCTTCAAGACTAATCTCTTCCACATAACTTACATATTTTACTTGATTAATTAAATCAAATAACTCAGCTCTATTAACTATTTCGCCTATCTTGCGACTTTGTGTGCCTTCTCCATTATTAAAGTATTTATCTAGAACGTTTATAATCTCTTTTTCTAAGGATGCAGCATATTCGTAGTCTTCCACTTTTACTTTCACTTCTGCATTAATTTGAATAATGACAGCTGGAATAATATGCAGTCTTCCACTTTCTATAAGCTCACAACTTGTGACCCCTTTTAGGTATTCATAAACCTCCTGACAGAGTAAAAGGCAATACGTTCTATTTTCTACGTTGTCAGGCCTAATAACAATTGTTACATTGCCATATTTTATATTTCCATCTTGGTCAAAGTTTGAAAAGCATTTAACATCCTTAATAACCGCAAATTTTTCTAGGATAATATTCTCGAAGTCTTCCTTAGTCACTGCACGATTTCTGCTCTTTAGCTTATATGAGCCAATCTTTTCAAGAATCGCCATATCATGCTTATCGCTGCCGCCACAAGTCGGCTGTATATTCTCAATGCTGCTCACGTAAGATATACTCGTTACCAAATTAGGCTCACGCTGTTTTTCTAGATTACCTCTTTTTCCGCCACCACAGCTATATTGCACTTTTATATTGGCATTTTCATTATAAGGTACTACTTTTCCTTTATGATCGTCACCAAAGGTAATACTATTTTCATAATGGCTGAGCACATAAACTCTATCATTACTTTTTGCTTCTTCAATACTATCTATCGGGTTCCATCTTACCCAAAACTCAGATATATTTTGGGCCCCATCATATTCTATGGTAACCTGGTCTGGATGCTCTTTTAATAGCTGATTCATTTCAAACTTAGAAATTTCTGCAATTTCATTAATCCATACCTCAGCTTCTAAAACAGGTCCTCTCGGAAGGATAATCTTTTTATTTGCCTCGTGAATGGCTGAAGCAAAATATACCTCTCCTATAGTCTCCTTTTGAGTAATATTCACGGCATTCATGTAAATGCCTTTGACAACAGGCAAGCTTTCTTGATGCTTATATTTTAAGTCTTTAGAAATGATTCTAAGCCAATAGCCTTCTTCACCAAACAAATTCATTTCTTTAAAATCTGATGGGATATACAAAGATACAATGCCACTATTAGTTAAGGCATTGGTTTGATCAATCACTTTAATATCTCGCCAAGCATATTTTTTCTCTATATCTTGACCTAGATACTGGAAAATAATTACCCTGTCATCATATGTATTGCCTTCTACATCAAAATATAAATTAACTGGATACCCATTAGGTTTTGTATCAAAATTCATATACATCGCATGCTCTGTTTCTTGCAATGTTTTGTATAAAGTCAGTACTTGATTTTCTCCTTTTGGGTGGTACACCTTTTTATTGCAATTATTTTCAGTAAAAACAATTTCTGCTTCTCTAAGTTCATTACCATAGTCAAAGTCAAGTGAAATGCGCTTAACAATAGGCAGCATCATGTTCGCATAAGTTGAAAATTCATTTTGTATATCCAGTATTCTAACTCTTATCCAATAGTTTTCTATTGCATTTTGCATACTTGGCTGCAAGTCTTTGGGGCATACAAATTCTATATCTCCTTGAAAGGTTCCATTAAATGGATTGGTCAGTCCTTTAAGCGGAAGTGCCGTCCACCCTAAACCATTCCAATATTCCCATACCACATTTGAAACCGTTATTTCTTCTCTTCTTCGAATATCCTCTGACTTCTTTTCTATGATGTATTTCTTAGCAAAATCGTATTGTATTCCCAAGTCTTCTACGCCTATTTCTTTTGGCACAATTCCTAAATCTAACTTTATATGAATCGTTGCCCCTCTTTTAGAAAAAAACTCACTAGATGCCATATAAAAGCAGTCATAAGGCATTAACTGTTTACCAAAACAATAGCCTCCCTCTTTTATATCTACTGTACTGTCATTTGCATAAGCTAAGTCTAGTGATAACTCAGCTTGCTTTTCATTTACAATGCTTGAACTTCCTATAAATAGGCTATCTGAAATAAGCTCTTCTTGCTGAATACTATCCGATTTAAAACGGCATACAATCCATCTAGCATTTATACTGCTTTCTAAATTCTCCGTTTCATTTAAAGCATTACTATTTAAACTAGCTTTAGAAATCTCTTTATCATTATTTTTAATGAGATGAATTTCATCTTGTTTCAAATACACTTCCTCAAAAACTACTTCTTCTCCGCTTTCATCATAAAAGAACCATGTTACTAAATCTTTATTTGCTAGTACCTCGTTAATTTCTTTATTAAGATACATGAGTTTAGTATTTTTTATTTTTAATGTAACCTCCATCTTTCCACTAAAAAAAAGCACATCTTCTGCTGCAATGGCAAAAAAGTGACTTTGTATATTATTTTTAGCATTAGGATTAAAGAAGTTAATCCATTCATTTTTATCTACACGTTCAATAATGTCTTTTTTAGGATCAACACTAAATATATTTCTTAAAGAACTAGGCGTTGCTACAAAATCTGTTTGTGTTTCAAATAGCACCCTACCATCTGTATTTTCATCTTCAGTGGTTTCTTCATAATAAATCTGGGTACCTGCTGGTATAAATACATTTTCATCCAAGTTTCCTACCATATTAAACTTTATAGTGCCTGTGGCTGCATTAATATCATCTGAACCTACCCCTAATAAATTGAGAAATTCTAAGTAGTATTTATAAGGTACTTGATCAAACCTATCTATGGTTTCTTCAAACATCTGTGCAAATAGTTTAACAAGTGCAGAGCCGCCATCCATTTCTTCTCGATTAAACTTCCACTCTGGTGTATATAACTTGGATTTTTTATAAATTTCTAATAAGATGTCTTCTTCTTTACGTCCATCTATCTGAGGTAGTTCTATCATATTCCAGCCCCCTCTAATAAGTAGAATGGATATACTTTGTTAAATAAGTTATTCGTGGAGCGGACTACATACCCGATGTTAACAATCACCTTACTTGTATCACCGTGGTCTGTATTCACTTCTACATTTATATCCTTAATTCGAGGTTCATACGTTTCTAATGCTGTTCTTATACTTTCTTCTAAACTTGATATATTTTCTAGTCTATTTACTGTAAACAAGAAGTCTTCTACATTTGAGCCAAAATTAGGTCTCATCACACGCTCATTTATATTGGTTCTTAAAATAATTTGAATGGCTTCTGAGATATCTTCTTCATGACTAACCATTTTAATTTTTCCAGTTTGTTTATTAACTGAAAAAGGAAAAGCAAAACCTGTTCCTAAAAACTGCTTGGTATATTCACTCATCTTTTTTCGCCCTCCTATTAGTTAATCTTTACAATTTGGCCTTTTACTTGCGTAATACCTGTGGCTTGTATATCAACTTGCACCGCTTTCATTTCTGCTGTTCCACTTGTTGCTTGCTCTGATAAATTCGCACTTTTAGTTGAGATCTTATTTTTAGTTTCTATTTCTATCGTCTTTGAAGTGCCATCCATAATAATTTTTGTATCTCCACCCACCTCTAGCGAAAGCTTTTTTTCACATTTTACTGTAATTTCTCCACCCTTAATATCTATTTTAATAAAATTCTTTCCTTGTTTGTCTGTAATATTAATAAATTCTTTTTCATCATCTATTACCATTTGAGCTTCTTTAGGTGTTTTTACTGTAATGCTTTCTTTCTTATCTTTATCTGAGAGAATGATATTATTTTTTTGTGGAGTTGTAATTTGATAAACTTCATGAGCTTTCTTAGCTTCATCAATGGGTGCAGGATGAGGTACAGGAGGTGTGATATCTTCATGCCATACGCATCCTAAAACAAAGGGTCTAGAAACATTATTTCCTTCAAAACCTAGAAGTACGATGTCATTTACATTAGGTCTAAAGAAAATGCCATAGTCTTTCCCTCCAAAAGGGGTCATGACATATGCCCATTCCAACTGTCCTTGATTGTTATCAAAGGTAAAGTATTGGCACCTTACTCTTCCTAATTTATCTGGGTCATCTATATTTACTACTTTTGCGAGTGTAAGTCCTTGCCTAATTTCATTAGAACTTGTCCCCATATCATCAAAAGAATTTAACTCATCAAATATTGACATGGCTGCCTCCTATTATGCGCTTTATAAAAATAATTTGCTTGAAGTCGCTTTAAATTCCGTTATGTAACCTTGACCACTAAAGCTATGTGTCACCTCACTGAGTATATAATCTCCATTAATCCCCTTTAATGTCTGCTCTATTGTAATCTTAGAGCCTATACATACTTCTGGTAAGCCAATGATTCTTCCTTGACAATGGACAAACTTTCCTGCACTTCTGCTTAAAACGCCTCTTGCAAGTTGATTGGCTATACTTGCATTCTCAGCTTCGATTTCCTCTAAAATAATTGTTTTATCCTTTGCCACTGTTGCTAGTTCTGAGCCACTTTTACCTTTGCCACTTAGCTTTGAACACTTACCCTCTACTTTTTCTCTTTTTTTATTGTAGCCTATTACCTTTACGGTTCCTATTTGATTAGTCAAATCTGCTTCATGCTGAAAACTCAGTAAATTCTTTCCCCAGCTTAAGCTAACTCCTGGGATTGACTTTGCTTCAGCTACCGTAAACTTTCCAAAATAGATTTTTTTATAGAAAGTACAAAATGTATAGCCATAGCTCTTTGCATACTTAATCAGATAAGAAAGGGCATCTTGTTTTTGAACGATTCTATCTACCTTCACTTTCTTTTTCTGACTTTCATCAACTCCTGACATATCTATAGCACCATACATACTACAACATCTTTGTAATACGCCCTTGATTAAATCAATATCGTTTGGGTCCTCTTTAGCTGACCATTCATATTTATTTTTCAATACTCCTTTTGCATCTAAGCATTGTACTCTTACGACAATACCTGATTCTGAAAAATTACATCCTACAGAATTGATGTAACCATTAAATACACCTTTTAAAGTGCTGCCATACCCTAACTTTACTTCAACTTGTTTACCCATTTGAAATATAGAGTAAATATCTTTGTCAAATCCATGTTTTTCATAATCATATCCTACAAATACAGTAAACTCACAGTCATTCATCGTACTCGTTTCTAGGGTAGAATGTGTATTGATTTCAATTACTGGATATTCACTCTTAGAAAGCTTACTGCCACCTATGATAATGTCGTAAGCAAATACCGAGTAATTGTCATATTTTTTATCAAGTGCTATTGAATAAATAGCCATTGTTTATTTCTCCCTTCTATAAAATAGGTGGAATAACAATATCTTGTCCTGATTTCAATAATCTGGGGTTCGTCATATGATTTGCCTTTGCAATTCGTCGCCATTCACTGCAGCTGCCATACTCTATTTCTGCAAAACTACACAACTTATCACCTTGTGTTACCGTTCTATATTTCGTTCTATCTGGTGAATTTCTGATATTATTATCTACTTGATTGGACTTAATGGTAATGTTTAAAGTGGCTCTTAATGGGACGCCTGTTCCAGAAAACATGGTGAATTTTTCTTGTATATCTGTTACATAGCCCTTAAACTTTATTTTTCCCCAAACAAATGTTACTTCATCTGGTCTATGCTTATCTTCATTGACATTTAATAACTTATAAAAGCCCTCCGTATATTCTCTTACATCTGTCTTTAGTAGTGTAGGTAATTTACTTGTCGCAAATAGCTTGGCGTTATGTGTTTCCAGCCCTGCTGCATAAGTATCAAAAAACAAAGAAAAGTTTAATATCTCGGCCCCTCCGCCTACATATTGAATAACTGGGCGGTCTAACCCTGGTACTTTTATCTCTGCATAACTCGATTCTCTTTGTATAGAAAACTCAGAGGGGTTAAATAAACATTTACAGGTTTTACCTAATGCTGAACTTACTACGTTTCCACCCTCTTGCACTGTTATATAGGCTTTAGAAATAACCATCTTATTTCACTTCCTCCAACTATTTATAATCCAGAACGTCTTCTTTCTCTGATTAGTCGCTCTTCAATCTGCTTATAAACTGTATCTACTAGCTTAGTCATCTGTCCTCGTTCCAATTGTCCTATATCATAATTAACCGTTTGTTTTAATTTCTGCATATTGGTTTTCATCTGTTCATTAATGGATTTTACTTCATTTTGTGCTTTACTGGCTTTATTCGCTTTAAAGTCTGTAACATAGTCCGTTGATGCCTTATTGATTGGCGCATTGTAATTGGCTTGATTGTTCATGTTCCCATTAAATAACTGATTTGACGCATTAGGATAAGCTGGCTGATTTGAATAACCTGGTGGCACTAATATCATCATTTCAGATTCCGAATGCTTCTCAAAATTAAGTTTTGGAAGCACCACAACCATTTTACCTTCTTTTACATCTAGCTTATTAATCTGACCTTGTGTTAAATTAATTGGCGTGTTTCTAACCCCTTCAAAAAAGCTTTGATGATTAACCCCTATCTTCTCTTTCAGTATCTTATTCTTTTCTAAACGTGTATTTTCTCTTTCTGCAACCGTTAAATTCTGCTCATAAATTTGAATCGCTTGATACACTTTTTTAGTAAGAAGCATCTTATTTAACATACTGCTATGAACACCTTCTGAGTTGCGTCCTACAGCATCACTTTCTTTAATGTCTTCATGATAAAATAAACTGATTGGACGACCATTATAAATGGCATAACCGCTTATATTCTCTCCACTATTTAATACGTTTGAGCTATTTATATGACTAATTTTGAGCTTATTACGTTGGTTATTAAATAAACTCATTATATTTCTACTAGATAACATTTTTATGCTTTTATCACTTGCAATAAAAGTACTATAAACCCTATATATTTTTAATAAATATTCCTCATAGTTATTTACTAGTTCTTCATTTTTAGTAAATGGTTGATTGTCATCTACTTTTTTATTGCTTGCAGTATTTGTTCTCTCTGTGTTATTATCTGCTACTTGTTTTTCTAACTGCCTAATGAACTGATTACTTAGCTGATTCACTTCTACTATAAATTTATTAATTTCTAAACTTTTGCTTCTATCAACTTTGACATTCTTATTTGCTTTAATAATTTCTTCAATAACATTGCCTTGTATATTTTTTATCTCGCTAATTAGTTCTAACGCATCTTTTGATATGTCCTTCTTACTTTTTTCAAACTCCAACACACTATCGTTAAGCTCTTCATAGTAAAAAAGACTTATTGGAGCATTTTTATAAATATCATAACTACTTATATTTTCTTCGCTTCCAAATACGCTCAATTCATGTCTATTACTAATTTTATTTCTTGTATTAAACCATATCATTGCATTTTGCTTTAATGCTTCTTCTGCTACTCCATTATTTTGTACAAAAGTGTTATAAAGCCTCTGTACTTTTAATAAATACGCCTCATAGTTATTTATCAGCTCCTCATTTTTAATGAATCGTTGGTTGTTCTCTATGAGTTTTTCACTATCTATTGTTTCATAATTTATTGTTTCTCTATGATCAATTTGATTGTTATTTATTCCTTTATTGTTTATCTCTTTATTATTTATCTGCTTATTGCTTATCTCTTTATTACTTTGGATATTAATTCTCTCTCTATTATGATCTGTTGTTTGTTTTTCTAACTGTCTAATGAGGCTATTACTTAACTGCTTCACTCCTACTATAAATTTATTAATTTCTAAGCTTTTGCTTGTATTAAATTTAGTATCCTTATTTTCTTTAATAACCTCTTCAATCATATCACTTTGTATATTTTTTATTTGATTAATCAGTTCTAACGCATCTTTTGATACATCCTTTTTACTTTTTTCAAGTTCTAAAACACTATCTTTAAGTGCTTCAGGGTAAAAGAGACTCATTGTATTATTAATACTATTCCTTACATTTTTCCTATTAAACGATGTGATTGTATTCTGTTTTAATAGTGCTTTTGACCCTACGTTATTTTTTACAAAAATGCTATAAAGCCTCTGTACTTTTACTAAATACGCCTCATAGTTATTTATCAACTCTTCATTTTGAATGAAGGGTTGATTGCCATTTATCTCTTTATTACTTGCAATATTAATTTTCTCTTTGCTATTTACTACTGTATGATGATCTGTGGTTTGTTTTTCTAACTGGCTAATGAGGCTATTACTTAACTGATTCACTGCTACTATAAATTTATTAATCTCCAAACTCTTGCTTGTATTAAATTTGGTGTTCTTATTTTCCTTAATAACTTCTTCAATTATATTGCTTTGTATATTTTTTATCTCACTAATCAGTTCTAACGTATCTTGTAATACGTCCTTTTTGCTTTTTTCAAGCTCTAAAACACTATCTTTAAGCGCTTCGGGGTAAAAGAGGCTTAACGCATTTTTATTACTAATCGTATTACTAATCCTATTCCTTATATTTTCCTTACTAAACGATGTGATTGTATTTTGCCTTAATACTGCTTTTGACTCTGCGTTATTTTTTACAAAAGTATTATAAACCCTCTGTACTTTTACTAAATATGCTTCATAACTATTAAATAATTGTTCCTTACTAATCAACTGATTTTTATCATTTATATTTTTACTATTGATAATGATTTTATTGGATATCTCTCTTTGGAGCTGACTTATAAAGTTTTCGCTTAACTGATTAATTTCTACGATTAGTTGATTGGTTTCTAAACTACTATTAACTTTTGTACTGTTTTTTTGACTAATAATTTCCTCAATAATACTACTTTGTATTCTTTTTATCTGATTAATTAATATCGTAGGGTCACTTTTTCTGCCCTTATTATTGTTTTCAAATTCTTCAATGCTTTGTTTAATATCCTCATGATAAAACAGACTCATTGATGTGTTTTGCTTTAAATTAAGCGTTCTTATCTTGGACAGCTTATTGCTTTGTGAATTACCGTATAGGATATGCTTTGACAAAGGAGTAATTACCTGATTATTTATATGATTAATCTTTTTTATAGCTTGTATATTATTTGGGCTATAAACTTCACGATTTGATTTGTTATCTATATGAAAGTTTAAATATAATTCGTTGTTAATGTATTGATTTCTATATATAGGAGGTTCTAAATCCTCGTCATATTCTTTTTTATAAAATAGTTCAATAAAGCTCCATCTTCTGTCATCTAATATAGAACTTTTTTGAAGGATAAAATCTGATAAACGATTTTGTGGAGTGAGTAAAGGGATACTGGCTATTTTGTTTTCAGATTTCATCTTAGGATTAAGTCTAGTGACTGTTTTTAATCGCGCAACAACTGTTTGCACTTCTTTACCCCTCCTTCTTTTATTTAAATGGTGATAATTCCATTGTGCATAAATTCAATTCTTTCTATTGCGACTTCTGAATTTAAGGCATTAAATTCTGGTGCAACATATCTTATTGGAAAAGCATTAACGACCAGCCACATTTTTACTGGTACACCTGTTGTAGGGCTTAATAGATTAATGAGTAAATAACCCTTTATAATGCTTCCTGTCATGGTCAACATATGCCATGCAAGAAGGGGACTTAATGTTCCCACTCCTGTTTCTAAAACCAATCTAGAGTTTTTTGTCTTACTTGGGAAGAAATGAGCGCCGCCATTATCTCCGCCCTCATTATATTCTTCAACTTCCCATTCACTTTCTAAGCCTGATATACTTCTAAAGCTTCCCATTATGGTATCAATTTCTGGATTTCCCGTTCCAGAAATTTGTATGCCAAATCGATTATTCAAATATACTTTTCTTTCTTCGCCTAAACCAATTACTTTTTCTTCTCTTCCTGTATTGATTTTAAATTTTCCACTTGATTTCTTTACTTGTGGCCGATAAATATGATTTCCTTTTACTTCACTTACAATTGCTTTCCCCTGTGCATCTTTCCAATTCCTACTGCTGAAATTCCCTGTTTTATGAACTGCTGGCCTGGCCTTACCCGTTATAGGTCTATTGTAATCATCATTATATCTAGGCATTTTCCACAGTTCTTCCCGAGTTCGATTTCCCATATTGGCATAATACTCATTAACATCTAACGTTCTATCTAGCTGGTTAGTTTTAGTTGTAGAGGGACGTCCTACACCTGTTATAGGCGTATAATAGGGAGTATTATATTTAGGCATATCCCAAAGATCCTCTTTTGTTCTTCCAGACATTGTGTTGTAATAGTCATTTACATCCATATCTATATTCCTCTTCTTCATAACATCCTCCCCTCATCCACTCTTAAGATTTAATATCAAATATACTTTCTGGCGCATCACTAATCTTCTTATTTATTTTAGATACTTGCTTACACCATCTTCTTCTTTCTTTATGGTCAAGTTCCATTACTTGTTCATGTGACCAATGCAAATAGTATGCTAAAAAAGCGGTTTCTTCATAGAGCATTTCCTCAGGATATAAGGAAAGCTCTACTCCTCTAAAAAATCCAAAGGCAGCTCGAATTCATGTTGGCATTTTGGACAAGTTACATGATGTGCAGGCACATCTAATAAATTGATTCTCTGATATAAATCTTGTAAATAAGCCATATCCACTGTAAATAGGTTTTCAATAATCTTTGTATTTATAGTTGGCAAAGTTCCTAATTTAGTAACTACCCTTGAAAGTAGTACAATGGTTAAATAACCTGGATTTTGCTGTACTCTTGGATCTCTCATAGGTAAAATTTCATCTGCTGCAGTTGCTAATCTCATAACCCCTTTTTTATGTACTTCTCCACTTGCATCCACATAACCCCTTGGTAAAGTAAATTCATATTCTATTTGAAAAGCCATTTTCTATCACCTCTATTATATTTCTCTATTATATTTATAGAAAGGCTACACGTTATATGTAGCCTTTCTTGTTGTTTATCTATAATATTTTTAAATTTCTGATGGTGTTGCTGAGTCAATAGCACCACCGTCTACTCTCCAAATCCCTTCATGAGCAATTTCTAGAGATTCTATAGCTACCTCAGAACCAAGTGCATTCAAACTTGGACCTGTATAATGAGTAGGCCATGCATTAATAACTTCCCAAGAAGGACCTTCTGCTCCTGTATCATCTAATAGCTTTATCGTAAGATTCTTTCTAGCAATTCCTGTAGGACCTGCTGTATTATTAGAAGATACAGTATTTAACCATTCCATCATTTCCATAGAGCCAATTACGCCCCATTTTAAAGTAATATTACTATATTTTGTTAATCCAGCTAGTTTTCTAGGGGTAGTTCTAAGGTCATTTCCTTCTCTATATTCCACTACATCAACTGAAATATCTCCACCTGAAACCTCTGAAAATCCAGCACTTTCCACGCCATCAAATTCAACTTTAAATCGCATGGTCTTAAAAGGGTATCTAATTTCTGGCATTCTTATTCAATCCTTTCTATGTAAACTTATTCTCACCAATTCTATTAATTTGAAGCTGTATATTGACCAATCTTGAAGATTACAAACTCTGCTGGTTTAACTGGTGCAACACCAATTACACAGATTAATCTACCATTATCAATGTCATCTTGGGTCATCGTTTCTCTTCCAATATTTACAAAGAATGCTTGTTCTGGAGAAGTTCCTGCTAATGCACCAGAACGCCATACTGAAGATAAATAAAGTTCAATTGAACGTTGTACTCTTGCCCATAATGCTTCTGTATTAGGTTCAAATACGACCCAGTTTGTATTGGCTTTGATAGATTCTTCTAAGTATATGAATAATCTACGTACATTGACATACTTCCAATTTCCATTAGAAGAACAGGTTCTAGCACCCCATACACGTACACCTCTTCCTGGGAATGCTCTTACAAGGTTTACACCTGCTGGATTTAAGCGGTCTTGTTCTCCTGTATTATAATTAAATTCAAGTCCTGTACATGCTCTAACTACTTCATTTGCAGGTGCTTTATGTACACCTATTGCTAAATCGCATCTTGCATAAATACCTGCCATTGAAGCTGAAGGTGGCAAATACATATTCTTTTTAGCAACTGGATCAAATACTTGTAACCAAGGATGATACATAGCTGCATAAGAAGAATCAAACATATCCTTATATTCCAGGATTTCATCTACTTTCTTTCTATTTCTTGGAATATCTAAAATAGCAAATCTGCTCTTTAGATTTTCACAATGTGCAACTAATGACAATTGAACATCTGGTAAAGTAACTCCTGGAACTGCCATCATGCTCACATCACTTACTTCAATAAATGCCTGAATACCAGTCCTTTTGCTAGGACCTGCATCTGTTCCAATGAAATCTCCTGCATTAATATTTGCAATGCTTCCATCAGAACCATTTTCAAAAGTAACAAGTAAACTTTCACCTACACCACCTACCATTGTAAATGGTGCATCATTTTGCTGTGCTACTGGAGCAGCTGGCGCATTTTCCACTCCCTCAGACTTTTTATCTTGTTTTTTATCATTTTCTACTTTAACTGGTGCTGGTTTAGCAGTTGGTTTTGATACCTCAACTCTTACTAAATCACTTTTTGATAAACGAGTTGCAATAAAATCTGGTGAATCTGGATTTAAAGATACAAAGCTATACTCTTCTTTGGCATCATCACATTTAATCACAACACTAAGTTCTGAACTTCTGATAAATTTGCTAGGAACAAGTGATTGGTCTACAATGCTTGCTGGTACTGGCACATTAAAGCTTATCGTATTTTCTTGAATTGCTGTAATCTTGCCATAAGTTTTGGTTCTACCCTCATCAAACATGACCGTATCACCAACAAAGAAACCTTCTGCATTTTTTACCACACATTCATTACCCTTTACTTCATAAACAGGTACTTTTTGTTTACTCGTTGGCATAATGGTTACTTTAATTCTATTTCCCCATTCTCCTACACTTGCTGCTTTAAAAGTAAGAATTTGTGGTGCTTTCCCTACTGCTTCCTTGGCATCACTTGGAGCGACTCTCATCACATAACATTTAGCCCCCCCATTAATAAAGAAATGCTCTACAGCACTTGGAAGATATCTATATTCCCCATATTTTGATTCTGTAAGATAACCTCCAAATATTCTTTTATAATCACTAAAACTGGTTAAGAATTCTGGCTTTCCAACTGTAGCACCTTTTTCAGCCAACCCTATAAAACCTGCTGTACTTGTTCCTACACCCTCCATAGGGACAGAACCTGATTCATATTCTTCAACATACACACCTGGAGATAAATATTCTGGCATAAGCTTGTACCTGATTTAATTTAAAATATTAGTATCTTTATCCTATTAAATCAGTTGCCTCCTTTCATAATGTTTTATTTAATAATATATGCGTTAGCACATATTAGAAAATCAAATCTGCATACTGTTTTAAATCCTCTTTTACAATAATAATGTTATGCTTTCTTTGTTCCTGTACTGCACTTTTTAACAAATGTTTCATGGAAATGCTATTTCCCTCTGAAGCGGCTAAAAATGCTGCTCCAATTACTATATTTTTAATGTTACCTCCAGCCACTTTAAACTGATTCGCCATGAATTTCAAATCCAAATCATCCGCAACTGGTGCATTCACATCTAATAACTTTTTCCATAAATTCAATCTAATATTTTCATCTGGGAATGGGAAATTAATAATATAATTAATACGTCTCATAAATGCATCATCAATATTTTGTAATAAGTTGGTTGCCATAATAATAATGCCATCATACTCTTCCATTTGTTGCAGTAAATACGCCACTTCTATGTTGGCATGTCGGTCATTAGAGTCTTTTACTTCTGAACGTTTACCAAATAAAGCATCCATCTCATCAAAAAACAAAATACAATTTGCATTCTTTGCTTCCCTAAAGATTTTTTCTAAGTTTTTTTCTGTTTCACCTATATATTTACTAATGACTTGTGATAGCTGTATCTTGTAAGACTGCATATGTAGTTCATGAGCAATCACTTGGGCCCCCATAGTCTTACCTGTCCCTGGTGGACCTGCAAAAAGCATTGAAAGTCCTTTTCCATAAGTTACTCTTTTGTCAAATCCCCATTTATAATAAACGGTATGTTTGTATTTTACCCTCATACAGGCTTGCTTTAATATTTCAAGCTGGTCTTGTGGTAAAACAATATCTTCCCAGTTATAACTCGGCTCGATTTTACTTCCTAAAGTGCTAAGTGATGTTACAACTTGTTCATAACAACACTTATGTATAAGTTCTGTATCTATAGACTGTAAAGAATAAGCCTTTCTTAGCCCTTCGGCCTGCTCTATGCTTGATTTAATCTGGCCAATAGTAAATCTAAATTTTGTGGCTAATTCCTCAATATTAACTTTATCTTGAAAAGATGCCTCTTTTGAAAACTCCTTCCACAAAACCAACCTTTCATTTTCTGTTGGCATTTCCAAAGGAATATTTATTTTCACAAAGCTTCTTGGAAGCTTTGTATCATTCCAACTTTTATTAGATGTGATAAATATATACTTCTTAATATAGATTATATTTTCATTTAATAAATCTAAAAACAAAAACAATTCCTTTTTATTTTCTTCTTCTAACAGATATTCAAAACTTGTAAAACATAAGTAAGCTTCCTCTAATATTGCTTCTCCTATTACTTCGAGCATCTTCTCTTTAAGATTTTCTTCTAGCATATACTCTACATTTACAAAAATAACCCTAGAACTTATCTCGTGCATAACTTGTTTTACAATAAACTTCTTGCCATTACCTGTCTCCCCATTTAAATAGATAATGTTTGTAACATCATCTGAACTATTTTCAATAATTTTACATATGCCCTGTATATTATTTTCATTCATATAAGGAGTTTGTAATGGTTCTTGATCACTATAAATTTGAGTAAAAACGCCATTTACCTCAGTTGTTTGGTTTTTACTTTCTAAATCCTCATCCTTTTCCTCACTAGATAAAAGGAACTCCACAATCTTCTTCTTTAATCTTAATGGCATTTCTAAAAATGTCTTCTCAGCTTCTGCCTCTAGTATAAATTTGGTAAAAAAGCTTTGCTCATTAAAATAATCCATATAATCTACTACTTTATCATAAGGTGGTGCAAATAACTTTATCGCACTTTCAGCAGTAGGTATAGACTTAGTCATGTTATCTTGTAAATAGATAAATATCTTCTCATATTTCTTATCCACTAAGCTTACTAAGCCTAGCAAAAGACAATTGGTCAAAAATGTGTTTAACTTAAATACCTTAATCAATTGACATAATGGAATATGAACATCTTTTTCTTGTGTTGCCTTCATCCTAGACCTGAAATACCTATCTATGGCATCGATATCCTCAATTTCT
The DNA here is from genome assembly GCA_934725855.1 of uncultured Cellulosilyticum sp. Lineage (GTDB taxonomy): Bacteria > Bacillota > Clostridia > Lachnospirales > Cellulosilyticaceae > Cellulosilyticum. The sequence continues at coordinate 63,703 of CAKVCL010000004.1, forward strand.
TCCTCTTCAAGGTTTATCCCTACAATAAAATCATTTGCCTTGACTAAATTTTGTTCAAACTCTTGTCTAGTAACAACCATTCCTAGCATTTTATTCATATGATTTTCGGGTCCTACCCACATATGATACTTATATAAATAATATATCCTAAGGTCTAATAATGCTGTAAAGTCACTCACTAAAGCCCACTGATTATCATACGGCTCATTGATTTTTGTTAGATCTATCCCAAAATCCATACCATCCACTTCACCACCCCCATTCTTAATTTATTTTAGCCTTCTCTATTTTTTCATATATGGTTTTCCAATAATGTAAGGTGATGGATACCTGTGTTAAAATAAGTTCTTTTAAAGTTTGCATCGCAATAAACTCATCTAATACAATCGAACTCGTTTTTAGTTCTATATAGTCCCCTTCAATATAACGCTTAACTAAAAAAGTCCCTCTTATCTGAGCGATATTTAACTCATTACAAACAGCTAATATTGCTTCCCTTTGATTTTGAGCTATACGCCAAGGAAAAATACTATGGCAGCTACATACATTTTGTTTGCAATAAAATATCATTTGCCACTTTCTCGTCTTATAAACCACAGTACATATAATACTTTCCTCTTCCTGCTTATATTCCCAGCCTTCACGATTTAAAATACTTATCAAATACTTTTTTAATGCTATGTCTGTATTTTTCATTCCTTAACTTCCATCATTCTATTTAACCTACTTCTAGCCGCATTGTACTGTTTTCAAAAAATATTTCAACCTAATCTGCACGAAAAGCAATTATTTTGCATAAAAAGCTATATTAATCCCCCAAAATTATTAATCTGACTATTTGCTTCATTGTTTTTCTTTATTGTTTGCTTTATTGTTTTCTTCATTATTTGTTTTACTATCATCCTCTGAGTTATGCTCTTCTATAAATTCTTCCAATTCCTGCACAACTTCTGATGCAAAGTTAACCTCGCTAAATACTTTCTTAGCTTTTTCACTTTTATCTAAAATTTCATTTACAACCGTCATAAAATCAATCTTCATTTGATGCTTTTTATGAATGAGTGCTGTTGTTTTATTAATGCCATGTGCTAATACATTCTGTGTCTCTAAACGTTCTTTGGTTTCTAATGCATTTTCCTTTACCTCTTCTAATTTTTGTTTATAGCCTTCTAATAAGGCTTCTTCTTTATCTGTACATAGAAAAGGATACATTTTGAAAAGATTTTCTTTTTGTTCTTTGCCTAAAGTACCGTCTGCTTTTCCGTTTATTAATTCACTAAATGAACTCACCACTTTATTGGCACTCATTAAAGTATCTAACACAATTCCTATTGTTTCATTAGTATAGCGATTAAGTTCTAAATGCATTGGTAAGTTATCTACTGGGTAGCTCTTTTCAGACTTTGAAAATAACTTCTTAGTTTCATCATTACTATAGGATTCATTATTCAATGAACGTTTTAATATCGATACGAATATGTTTTTACTATTCTCATTTAATATTCCCGAAACTAAGTTTCCATTATTTAATGAGTTTTCAATAAACCTGTTATAAAAATCATTGTCTGAAGGACGTTTTAATGATTCTCCAAGTCTTATCTCATGCCCACTCTCCTTGTTTTCGTTTAAGGCACCCTTTTTTTGTAATAAATTTTCTTCAAAACTCTGTTTAAAATTGTCTGTAATACAGGATATGGGATCTGCATTTCTATCCTCTCTTATGCCACTAGCTACATTTAACTGTTTTTTAATTAACTCTTCTATCCCTTTAGATTGTTTACTTACTACTTGATTTTTCTTTATTTGCTTTAATGAGCTTAGCATATTTCATCTCCTATGTTTCTAGCAATAGAACAATACCGAGCATTACATAAAACACCTGCTTATCTATAAATCATATTTTACAACTTAACAAGTATTATATATAGTTTAAATTTTATATCGCATTTTTTCAATATAATTTAATTGTATTTTTTTGTTTATTTGTAATTTATATTCATATATAATGTATAAGTATATAATACTATCCTGTTAGAATTTGTATTTTATTAAAAACTCTTATAAGATGAATCATTAAAATACTATAATTGAATCATTCAACTTCTATTTACATATAGCCTACGTAATACTATTTTAGGGAGGGCAATCAAAGTGCACTTAAAAAAAGAAACCATAGGAGACTGCATTATTCACTGCGCACAAAAATTTAAAACTTCCTATGCATTAGCATTTAATAATAAGTACTTTTCTTATACAGAAGTTCATATTCTATCCGATATTCTAGCAGACCAATTTCTAAAAGAGGGCATCCTCGAAAATGATTATGTTGGATTATGGGGGATGAATTCTGTTAACTGGATTATCTCTTTTCTAGCACTTACTAAAATTGGTGCTATTCCTGTTCTTATGAATTACAACTATATGCCAAAGGAAATCCATGAGCTTATTTCTCGCTTTCATCTTCATCACTTATTAATAGGTGAACTTCCTAACCCAGAATATGAGGCCTTTAACACTGCTTCTATCTCTACTCACTCTGTTAAAATTATTGATATTCGCTCAAATACACTTAAACTAAAGTCTCTTATTTCTACTTATGATAATATTTCTTTCAAAAGTAAAAAGAGCACAGGTGATGACTATCATAAAGTGGCTGCCATTTTATTTACTTCTGGTAGCACCTCAGGCTATAAAGGTGTGATGCTTACCCATTACAATGTGGTGAACAATTCTTATGCTATAGCTACTAATTTAAAGCTTACTAAAGAGGATAGAATTTGTATGCCTTTACCTTTGTTCCATTGTTTTGGTATTTTTGCCTGCACACTAGCTTCATTACAGAGTGGTTCTACGCTCCATATTCTCCAGAATTATAGAACCTCACATATTTTATCTTGTATTACCAAGGAAAAATGTACGGTTATAAATGGCGTTCCTACTAATTTTTTAGCCATGATTCATAATGCTAACTTTGAGCCACACCTTGTTTCAACCATCCGAACAGGACTTATCGCAGGTTCTAGTATCTTGCCCCAACAGTTAAAAAGCGTTGCTGCTCAATTTAAAAATGCCCATTTTTTATTAGCTTATGGTCAAACAGAAGCTTCTCCTTGCATTTCAATGACCACATTTAATGACCTTTACTTTGAGCAATTTAACAGTGTCGGTAAGCCTTTACCTTATGTAGAAATAAAAATTGTAGATCCTAATACCCGCTCACTCTGTCCTCCTAATACAATAGGTGAAATTATTGCAAGAGGTTATAATTTAATGGCTGGCTATTTTGAATCCACTACAGCTAACAGTATTTGTGCAGGTTGGTTATATACTGAGGACTTAGGCTTTTTAGATCATGAAGGCTACCTTCATATTACTGGCAGAAAAAAAGAGATGATTATTCGTGGGGGTGAAAATATCTCTCCTTTAGAAATCGAAAATGCGATATCGGAGTATGCTCCTGTTATAAATGTAAAAGTTATTGGCACCACTAACCCTATTCTTCAAGAAGATATTACTGCTTGTCTGATTGTCAATGATTGTTACGACCAAAATGAGCTTGTTAGCTTGCTGCATAACCTTTTATCCCCCTACAAAATTCCTGCAAACTTTTTAGTATTTGATGCTTTTCCTTTATTAGCTAACAAAAAACTTGACCTTGTGATGTTAAGAAAATATGCTGAGGAAAAACTATCTATGAAATCATAAAAAAGACGAAGACAGGAGTTTATTTTACTCTTATCTTCGTCTTTTTTATTTCTTTATGTGTTCTTTTGAGCATAGAGCTTTTAAACGTGCTTACTATACTCTTGGATTAACGGCTTCTAAACGATTAATGGTAAAGCCCATCTCTGAAAATTTCTTTTCATACTCTGTCATAATGTTATCTTCCATGCCACTATTGTGTAAGTCTAAAGTCACATTTTTCATTTGCCATTTGCAAAGTGAGAATTCTTCAATTGAAGAAGCAAATAAGCCTTTATTATCTGTCTTAAAGTGAATTTCTCCACCTTTGGCAAGAACATGTGAATATTTCTCTAGGAATTCTCTATAGGTGAGACGACGGTTAGCATGTCTTTTCTTTGGCCATGGGTCAGAGAAGTTTAAGTAAATACGTCCTACTTCCCCCTCTTCAAAAATTTCTTTACAGTTGTTTACATCAAAAAACAAAAATCTAAGATTGCTTGGTACTTCTTCTGCTGCATTGGCTTTTTTACAAGCTTTATATACAACCGTTTCAGCACGCTCTACAGCAATATAGTTAATCTCTGGATTTCTTCTTGCAAGTTCTGTGATAAATCCACCTTTACCACACCCAAATTCAACATGGATTGGATGATTGTTTCCAAAGCACTCATTCCATTTTCCTTTAAAGTCTTCTGGATTTAAAATTACTTTTTTATCTTGTGCCAAGTATTCAGGAGCTCTATTATCTCTTCTTAAACGCATAAGGGATCCTCTCTATCTTTTTTATCATTTATCTCAATTAACGTGTTTTTAATTTTCATGCTTTATCATTATAGCCTTCCTAATGATTTTTATCAACTAAATCCCCTTATTTCCAACCCTTTCATAATAAACCTTAATGGATTACCAATCGGCTACTATTTTTCTTACTTTATTCTATCAAAACAACTTCTCATATTCCTGACATTTTGAATTATGTTTTGTCGTTTTTTTATATGCTTTGATGAAACTATCTTTTCATACACTCTACTTTTCCAACTAAACTCTAAATGCTGCAACTGTTTTATTAAGTGACTCACTAAGTAATGCCAACTCACGAATCTGCCCCAAAACTTCTGTAGAATTATTTTGTGACTTAACAGCTGCATCTCCTATTTTTTCTACGTATTCAGCAATTTCCCTTGTAATCTCAGCAATAGAATTTATTGACTCTTGAATGTTTTCCATACTTGCACTCATTTCCTCTGAAGACGCTCCTAAATCTGAAGACACTTCATTAAAAAATACGGCATCATCTTCATACTGCTTTGCAAGATTCATCATACGTTTATAATCAACTACTACTTTTTCATTCATAAAACTAAGAATTCCCTGAGAGCTATCTGATAAGTTATTTACACTAACAATAATAGACTGTGTCATCTCTTGAATCTTATCAACGGCTTCTTTTGTATTATCTGCAAATGTACGAATTTCATTGGCTACAACAGCAAACCCCTTTCCTGATTCCCCTGCACGTGCTGCTTCAATAGAGGCATTAAGTGCCAAAAGATTAGTCTGAGCACTAATTGCAAGAATATCTTCTGCTAATACTTTTACTTCTTCAACTTTTTTACTGCCTTCAATAGCTTCTATCAATTCTTTCTTAGCTTTGGAATAAATTTCGTTAGCCATTTTGCTAGACTTTTCAGAATCACTATGTAATAACCTGGCACGTTCCATAATGGCTTCTGATTGATGTGCTGTACCTGATGCCTTTTCTGCAATTTCATTAATTGCTTGTGATAGCTCCATACTAGTCAAATTAATATTTCCTGCTAATTCACTCGCAGACTTTGTTTGAGTAATTACTTCATCTACTGCCCCATTAATACCTATTACATTTTCATTTAGTAAATCCATCCTAGATAATGTTTCTTCACTGATATGTCCTATATGATCTGCTTCACCCTTGGTAGACAAAATAATTTCTCTAATCTGTTTTTTTACACGAGCGGTTGCTTTTGTAATTTGCTCCGTTTCATCTTTATATTCATTTGAAACAGTCGTATCAATCTGCATATTATCAGAGAAATCCCCTGTAGCAAATTGTTTTAATGTTTGTATTGGTGCTAACATTTTTCCAATCATGCTAGACATGATAATAGCCACTAAAATAATTGCTGCAATGATAATAACAAACGCTGCCATAATCATTGTTGCAAGATCTTTTTGGATATTTCTAGAAGGTATTGTTACTCCTACTTGCCAGTCACAATTTTTTATAAGTGCTGTGGCAAAATAAGTCTGCACACCATCATATCCTAGCGTTTTAACAATAGTACTTCCTGCCTCTTGCATCAATGGTTCTAATGCTGGTTGTACATCCATAACAGCTGTTAGATGTTCTTCATTAGGCTCATAGTCTTTATTTTTATGGGTTACAAAGTTTTTATTATTATCTACTAAAAATCCATATACTCCTGTATCATAATTAATATTACTCATAAGATCCGTTACAGTTTTTAAAGTCATATCTAACGCAACAACGCCCAATAGCTTTCCTTCTATATAAACAGGTGTAGCAATAGCTGCACACATCTGATTCGTTAATAAATCCAAATAAGGTTCTGTAACAATAGTTTGTTGAGTTTCTTTAGCCATTTTATACCAGTCACGCTCTACAGGGTCATATCCTTTTGGAAGTTCTTCGCCTTTAATAGCTTGGTAAAACTGAGAATCCTCAAATCCGATATATAAATTTAATAGCTCTTCTCTACCATTAAAATATTCATCAATTATAGGTTCAATTTGTTTTAATGTAGTAGCTTTATTAGCCGCAATACTTTTTGCAACATCTTGTGTTAATATCATCTCTACCTTAATCCAATCATCAATTTGCTGTGCATAGTAATTCGCTTGTAGTTGTAGTTCATCTTTCTGGATATTGATGAGTTTTCTTCCTGCTATTGTTGTAATACTTAAAGTTGTAATGATAACTGCTGTAATAACTACAATAATGACTCCAGATGTTAATTTACCTCTAATTGTTTTTTGCATAAAATCCCTCCATATAACTTTATTCTCTTTTTATCTTATATAGGTCAATAAGCATTTTAATTCATTAGTCACTAACACTTAAGAAGTTAAAACTATATTTTAGAATAATTATAACATTAGTGTATACCACTTTATATAAATATTAATATTCTAAATTTTTATGAATATTTCTTTCGTATTACAAATTAGTCCTTTAAATAGGACAATAAAAGACATCCTACATATCTGATGTAAGATGCCTTATAAGCAATTTTGATTTACTTTATCTGTTGAAAAACTCTAAAAATATCTTCTATAGTACTTCTACAAAATCTCTAGCAAATTTCATTAATGGCTGCGCACTTTCTTCACCATATTTCTCAATAATTTTAACCATGGCACTTCCTACAATAATCCCGTCTGCATACTCTTTTAAGCTTGCTGCTTGTTCTTTGTTAGAAATGCCAAAGCCTAATGCTGTAGGAATTTGTGTATACTTCTTAATTTCCTCAAACATAGGCGTAAGATTAGTTTGAATACTTTCTCTTGTTCCAGTTACTCCTAATGAAGATACACAGTATAAGAAACCTGATGCTTTCTCACAAATTTCTTTAGTACGCCCTTTTGAAGTTGGTGCAACGAGTGCAATAAAATCTACACCATTTTCACGTGCATATTCATCAAATTCTTCTTTTTCTTCAATTGGAACATCAGGTACGATCACTCCATCAATGCCTACTGTCTTACATTTTTCAAAGAATCGCTCAATGCCATAATGATAAATTGTATTGGCATACATTAAATAGACTAGTGGGATTTGTGTATTTTTTCTAACCCGTTCTACCACATTGAAAATTTTATCAATATGGATGCCGTTTTTCATTGCTCTAATATTCGCTGCTTGAATCACAGGTCCATCTGCTACTGGATCTGAAAAAGGTACACCTAGTTCAATAATGGTACTGCCTGCTTTTTCAAGTGCATAAATAAATTCTTCTGTTGCCTCAATATGAGGGTCCCCTGCTGTAATAAATGGAATAAATGCCTTATGTCCCTCTCTTTTTACTTTATCAAATGCTGCTTTAATGTTACTCATGAAGATCTACCCCCTTATATCTTGCAATAGCTGCCACATCTTTATCTCCTCTACCTGAAAGGTTAACCACTATGATTTGTTCTTTATCCATAGAGCCTGCTATTTTCATAGCATGTGCTACCGCATGAGCACTTTCAATAGCTGGAATAATTCCTTCTGTTCGTGATAAGTATTCAAAAGCTTCTACCGCTTCATCATCTGTGATTGGTACATACTGTGCTCTTTTAGTATCATGCAAATAAGCATGTTCTGGCCCAATTCCTGGATAGTCCAATCCTGCTGATATAGAGTAAACGGGTGCAATGCTTCCATCATCTGTTTGTAGGAAATAAGATTTCATACCATGGAAGATGCCTTCTGTCCCAGCTGCTATAGTTGCTGCATTTTGTGCTGTTTCCACCCCTAATCCTGCGGCTTCTACCCCTATTAGCTGTACCTCTTTATCGGGAATAAAGTCATAAAAAGCGCCCATTGCATTACTTCCTCCCCCCACACACGCCATAACCACATCAGGGAGTCTGCCTTCTTTTTTAAGGAGCTGTGCTTTTATTTCTTTTCCAATGACACTTTGGAAATCTCTTACCATCTCAGGATAAGGATGTGGTCCCATAACAGACCCTATGCAATAAAATGTGTTTTCCACCGTACGTGTCCAATCTTGAAGCGCAGCATTAACCGCATCTTTTAGTGTTCTAGTTCCTGTTTTTACTGCATTCACTTTAGCTCCTAAAAGCTCCATACGATAGACATTTAAGGCTTGCCTAATGGTATCTTCTTCTCCCATATAAACTTCGCATTGCATTCCCATTAAAGCGGCTGCTGTAGCTGTTGCAACGCCATGTTGACCTGCTCCTGTTTCAGCAATGATACGTGTTTTTCCCATACGTTTTGCTAGAAGAAGCTGACCAAGTACATTATTAATTTTATGAGAACCTGTATGATTGAGATCTTCACGTTTTAAATAAATTTTTGCCCCTCCTAAATCCTTAGTCATTTTTTCTGCATAATATAATAAGGAAGGTCTTCCTGTATATTCTTTAAAGAGCTTATTAAGCTCTGCATTAAATTCAGGGTCATTTTTATAAAACTCATAAGCTTTTTCTAATTCTACTACTGCATTCATTAATGTTTCTGGTATGTACTGCCCGCCATGGATGCCATATCTTCCTTTTTCATTCATATTTCTCTCACCTCATATTATTTTTTGGAACTAACTTTCTATTATCTGTTTATAAAATTTAATCATTTTATAGTAACATTTTATATTGCCTTACAGCTTCTATCAAACTTTTAACTTTTTCTTCGTCTTTACAACCATCTATTTCAACTTTACTACTTACATCAATAGCATAAGGTTGATGTAAAAGTGCTTCTTCAATGTTATCCTTTCCAATCCCACCAGCTAAAAAATAGGGTCTATCGATTTGATTTAATACTTTCCAATCAAAGCTTTCTCCTATTCCCCCGTAGCTTGTGGGATGATACGCATCTAATAAAATGCCATCTAAAATAGGATGTTCTATTAACCATTTTTGCTTTATCAAACTTTCTTCATCTTTTATCCTAAAGGCTTTCACAATAGGCAAACTGCTTACTTCTTTTAATTGATTGATATATGTTAAATCTTCATCTCCATGAAGTTGTATCATATCAATCACCTTATGACTTTCACATTCTAAGATGCTTTGAATGGGTTCATTTACAAATACTCCTACGGATTTTATATCTGGATTAAGTAGCGCCTTTAGCTTTTTAGCTTTTTCTAACGAAATTTGCCTTTTACTTTTAGCAAATACAAAACCAATGTAATCTGGCTGATATTTATTCACAATTTCAACATCTTGAGTCCTTTTTAATCCACAGATTTTTACTTTAGTCACTACTTTATCCCCCTTTGTTTTGATTTTTAAGCTGTTATCAAACTTTTAATTTTACTTACTGGGTCTTTTTCTTTTACAACGCTTTCACCGATTAATACCGCATCTACTTTTAATGCTTTTAGTCTTCTAATATCTTCTTCTGTATGAATACCGCTTTCTGATACAAATATCTTATCCTCTGGAATGAGCTTCCTTAATCTTTCCGAAGTTTCTAAAGTGACATGAAACGTTTGTAAATCTCTATTATTTACCCCTATAATTTCTGCTCCAACGGTTAATGCTGTTTTAACTTCTTCCTCATTATGCGTTTCTACTAAAGCATCTAATCCTAATTCTCTAGCAATTTCTAGATAACTACCAAGCTCTTTTTCACTTAATGCCGCTACAATTAAAAGTATAGCATCTGCCCCTATCGCCTTAGCCTCGTAGATTTGAATTGGATCAATAATAAAATCCTTTCTTAACACAGGTAAATTTACTACTTTCTTGATTTCCGTTAAATACTCATTGCTTCCTTGAAAATACTTTGGTTCTGTAAGTACAGATAGTGCTGCCGCGCCACCTTCTTCATAAGCTTTAGCAATCTCTATGTAGCGAAAATCTTTACAAATTAGTCCTTTTGAAGGAGAAGCTTTTTTTACTTCTGCAATCATGTTAAGTGGCTTTTCTTTATTGCTTAATGCTTCTTTAAAAGAATACTGTTTGATTTTAGAAGCCTGTATTTGTTTTTCAAAATCATTTATGCTCATTGTTTGTTTTAAAGCTTCTACTGCTATTTTTCGATCTGCTATAATTTGATCTAATATCACTTACTTTCCTGCCTTTCTCTTTTTGCTTATATATTTTTCATTTGTTACATCGTATTTCTCACTACCATGTTCTTTAATATCTTAAGCAAACCTTTGAGTGGCTTTTATAAATTCTTGCATTTTATCAAGTGCTTTGCCACTATCAATTAAATCTGCTGCCATTTGCACACATTCTTTTAATGATTTATTATCAAATGCAGTATAAAGAGCTACTGCACTATTAATGAGTACCATATCTCTTTTAGCTCCTTTTTCACCTTTTAGAATAGAAAGTGCAATTTCTTTATTTTCTTCTGCTAGTCCTCCTTTAATATCTTCTGGCTGAGCTGTGCTTAATCCCAGCTCCTCGGGATCAATGGTATAACTTTTTACCTTTCCGTCTCTTACTTCACATACTTTAGTCTTACCACAGATTGAAACTTCATCTACACCATCCTCTCCATGAACGACCATGGCTCTTTTTACACCTAGATTACTTAATACTTGAGCCATAGAATCAACTAGTTGATCTGAATAAACACCCATTACTTGAAGATTGGCATAAGCTGGGTTAGCAAGTGGTCCTAGAATATTGAAAATCGTTCTAGTCCCTAATTCTCTTCTTGGTGCTGCCACATACTTCATCGCACTATGGTAAACAGGAGCAAACATAAAGCACATACCTGTTTCTTCTAAAACTGCTTCATTTTGCTCTTTCGTAATATCTAATTTAACACCAAGTGCTTCTAAAACATCTGCACTCCCACATTTACTTGATACACTTCGATTACCATGTTTAGCAACTTTAACCCCACCTGCTGCTACCACAAAAGAAGAAACTGTAGATACATTAAAGGTATTGGTGCAGTCTCCACCCGTTCCTACGATATCCATTAAATCTCCTTTACCTACAAATTGTAAGCATTTTTCTCTCATACCTTTTGCACAGCCTGTAATTTCTTCAATGGTTTCACCCTTCATACGAAGTGCTGTAAGATAACTTCCGATTTGAGCTGGTGTCGCCTCACCACTCATGATAATATCCATTGCTGCTGCTGCCTCTTCTGTAGTTAAATTCTTTCCTTCAATTACTTTATTGATATATTCCTTCATTATAATGACACCTCCAAAAAGTTTTTAATCATTTGCCTGCCTTCAGTTGTTAAAATGGACTCTGGATGAAACTGCAAGCCAAAGGTCGGATACTCTCTATGTTGTAATGCCATAATTTCACCTGCGTCATCCTCCCCTGTCACCACTAATTCATCCGTCAGTGTTTTCTTATCTACAATAAGCGAATGATATCGCCCTACTACTACTCGCTTAGGTAGGTTTTTAAATATTGGTGATTCTGTGTTTACGGTAATCTCACTGGTTTTACCATGAAGAATATGACTGGCTTTAACCACCTTTGCCCCAAATGCTTCTCCTATAGATTGGTGCCCTAGACATACGCCTAGGATAGGGATTTTTCCTGTAAAATATTTAATTGCCTCTATAGAGATTCCTGCATCCTTTGGATATTTAGGACCCGGTGAAATAATCAAATGGGTGGGGTTAAGTTTTTCAATTTCCTGTATGGTTATTTCATCATTTCTAAAAACTTTAATATCTGAGTTAAAATGCCCGATGTACTGATAAAGGTTATAGGTAAAGCTATCATAGTTATCAATCATTACAATCATAAAATTTCCCTCACTTTCTTCATAGATTCAAATAATGCCGTTGCCTTATTCACACATTCTTGGTATTCAGAAGCTGGGTCTGAATCTAGCACGATGCCCGCTCCTGCTTGCACATAAGCTATACCATCCTTCTTTACAACTGTTCGAATGGCAATACATGTATCTAAATTCCCATCATATCCGATATAGCCTATTCCCCCGCCATATATGCCTCTTCTTTCCTCTTCAAGTTCTTCAATGATTTCCATCGCTCTTATTTTAGGTGCTCCTGATAACGTTCCTGCTGGAAGTATGGAGCGAATGGCATCCACACTATTTAAATCGCTTCTTAATTTGCCTTTTACCGTACTTGTAATATGGGTAACATGAGAAAATCTTTGAAGTGCTTTATATTCTGTTACCTCTACACTATCTATCTCACTAATCTTTCCAATATCATTTCTAGCTAAATCTACAAGCATATTGTGCTCCGCAAGCTCTTTAGGGTTACTAAGAAGTTCTTTATCTAGTCTTATATCTTCCTCCTCTGTCTTTCCTCTTGGATGTGTTCCAGCTATTGGCATGGTTGTTACCACTCTATCTTGAACTTTTACAAGTGTTTCAGGAGAAGCCCCTGCTAGTTGTAAATCATCAAATTGCATTAAATACATATAAGGAGATGGGTTAATGGTTCTAAGTACCCTATAAACATCAAATAAATTACTAGAAAGCTTTGCTTTAAAAATCTGAGATGGGACAACTTGAAAGATATCCCCGTTTGCAATATAGGCTTTTGCTTTTTCCACTTTTTCCATAAAAGCTTCTTTCGTCGTATTGCTTTCAAATTGGATCTCTTCTTCAAATTGCACCACTCTTCTTTTAGTAGGACGGCTAATAAACTCCATTAATTCTTTTAAGTGCATCTTGGCTTCATCATATGCCTCTTCTAAGTCCTCTACTTTTCCATCAATATTCGTAATCAAAAAGATCTTTTGTTTGAGATGATCAAAAGCAATAATGTCATTAAAAAACATCAGTTTAATATCTGCTGCATTTAATTCATCTTTATTACTTATTGAAATCTTTTCCGCATAACGTACCATGTCATATCCAAAATAACCAACAGCCCCTCCCGTCAGTGGCGGCAAATCTTTTAACTTTGGTGCACTATAACCTGCCATCAATTCTTTTAAAACATCTAGAGGATTTCCCTCAAATCGTTTAATGGTTTCTCTTGTAGCAAAAAAGCTTTTGCCATCTTTCACATAAAAGCTAGCAGATGGATTCGCTCCAATAAAGGTATAACGTGCAAGCTTCTCTCCTCCTTCAATACTTTCTAATAAAAAGTAACGGTCATATTCATCTTTTATACGACTAAGCACTGCTATAGGTGTTTGAAAATCCATATACATCTCAATACAGAGTGGAATTTTATTATATTTCTTAACTAAATTCTTAACCTCTTCTAGACTTGGTTTAAACATTTCTAATCCCCCTACAAATTTTTTTGTACAAATCAAAAAGCGCTCACCCTTGATACAATTTATCAAGGGTGAGCGCTATAATCTCTATAATCTGCCCACGGTACCACCTTGTTTCATATGATTTAATCATATGCACTTTACGCAGAATGCCATCACATTCCTCGTCCGTAACGGAGACGTATCGTCATAAAATACTAAAAGTACTAAGCAATACTTCATAATGCTTTTCCTTTTTTCATTATGCCCTCAGGAGTCCATTTATCTAATTCGTTTACTACTAGGTTCCCATCCTCCCTAGCTCTCTGGAAGTTCGTGATTAGTTTTATCTCTCCCTCATAGGTTTATAAGGTTTTATTAAGTTAAAAATAATATACACTGAATCAAATAAATATTCAAGTATTTTTTAATATTAATTTTAAAGTTAATATTTAAACTTATAAACTAATATATGTCGGAAAATTCTACCTTAATCTTATCATACCCAACTTCACTATAAGGATGCTCTCTTACTTTCTCTCCTTCTATGACATATATCGGCATTTCCACTGTAAATTTACTGCCTTTTCCTACTTCACTTTCAACATAAATCTCTCCATCATGTGCCTCTACAAACACTTTAACAAGTGCAAGTCCTATGCCCGTTCCTTCACATCTTCTTCTAAAACTTGTATCTACTTGAACAAAAGGTTCAAATATTTCTTGCATTCTCTCTTTTGGAATACCTATTCCTGTATCCTCTACAGTTATATAAAGCTTCTCATTTACTACATCTACATTAACCTGTATCTTTCCACTTTCAGTATACTTAATCGCATTAGACAATAAATTTAGCATAATACGTTCAATCATATCTGGATTACAGGCAATCACTAACTCTTCAATCTGCGTATCAAAGATAAACTCTATATCTCTTTTTCTTGTATATTCTACTGCTGACATGGATATATTCTCAATTATTTCAACAATGTCATAATTTTCCTTTTTTCTTTGCTCACTTCCTGAACTGATTTTAGAAACATCTGTTACATTATTAATCAGCCTAATGAGTCTAAATATATTCTGTCTTACAATCCCACGATACCTTTCTAGCCTTTCAACATTGTGCTTACTATCAGGTGCTATCTTTTCATTATCAATTAACTGTAAAGTACTATACATGGCATTGATTGGTGTTTTGAGCTCATGAGATATATTCATTAAAAACTCATTTTTTAGGTTTTCTAAAATAACCTTCTCTTTATAAACTAATCGTTCTTGCTTTATTTGCATAATGGGGGTAATATCTTTGGCTACTGTATAGAAATATTTCTTTTTCTCAGAATACGTCACTTCCCAGTTCAGCCATCTATAGCCACTATCTTTGCATTTCCACCTATTAGTCACTCGTATACCTTTTTGGTTTTTGAGCATATCATCTAATGCTTGTTGAGTAGGAAGCTTGTCTTCTTCTATTAAGAGTTCTGTATATAAAATTCTTTTCTTTCCATTTTCTGTTGTTCTAATTAATTCATTTGGTTCCCATCCAAGATTTCTCCACCACTCAAGATTGCCATCCACAAAATTTCCATTTTCATCATTGATGCACATAAAATCAGTTGCTACTTCTAAAAATGTTTTTAACTCTTCTTCAGCTTCCAGCCTCTTTTGAAGCTCATCTCTTAAATTTCTAGATAATTTATTGTTTTTAATCGTAGAAGCTGTATAACCACATAAATTATCTATTATTCTTCTTTCCATAGTTGAATACACTGGTCGGCATCTATAACAAGCAATAATAATTCCCATTATTTCACCATTATAGATAATAGGATAAACATACAGATACCCTATGCCTTGTTTCACCAAATCTTGCCTTATATCAATATTAATATACTTGCAAAATTCGTCTATTTCCCATTCTATTTTGCCATTAACTATACTTTTCATTTTCTCCTTACTAATAGTAATATTAAAATGAGTTATTCCTTTACGTGATAAATTACTGATTCTATACAATCCATTTAGTGTATTTGTTTCTTCACTGTATTCACATATTAATATACTTTCAACCCCTAATTGTTTAATCACACTTTCCCCAAACCTCTCAGTGATCTTGGTTGCTTCATAATTATTTCTTAAATCATTTAATAAAATGTGATCTATATCACTTTGATGAATTGCATATCTTATAATACCAATAACATATTCTATTTCCTGCATTTCATTATAAACAGGAATTTTAATAAGGCTATATTTAGTCCCACCACACTCATCTATCGTTTGTCTTTCTTCATTGATTATTCCATTTTCCTCAAGTATTTTATCGTCATGATCCATGTCATGATCCCAAATAACATTCTTCCATATTTGCCTCGTTGTTCGATTAACATAATCTTTAATCGTTGTGTTTTTACCAGTTGACTTATTACTCATATTAATAAAATTTTGGTTTATATATTTATATTCCCCTTTATATTTATTAATCCAAATTCCATAAGGTAAGTTCTCAAGAATCTTTTCTAAGGTTTCTATTGTATAGGGTCTATATTCAGTGATAATCAGCCAATAAGCACTTTCATCATTCCACTTTTGGATAGCAACCTTCCCTTTTACATCACAGAGTTCATCTTGTCTATTAATTAATTGCCAATTTTCATCTTTTCTTTCTTCAAGGCAGACATCATTACCGTTTAAAAACATTACTATTTTATGTATACTCTCTTCTACTAATTCCTGAAGCCGATATTCTAAATAATTTAAAACACTATTATTACAATATTTAATCCTATAATTTTTATCTATTACGATAATACCTTCTTTTAGTTCCTCTAATATATCTATATTCATGTTTTCCCCCCCAAGTAAAAATATACCTTAATGACATTATAAAACTTAATTCTTGAAAATTTTGTTACTTAATGTCATTGGTAAACTAAATTTATTGTTTATTTATCTTTGACATAAATCACTTCATTTACTCCTTACATTTAACATGCAAAAACGGAAGCCAAAGCTTCCGTTTTCATTAATCTCTATCTTCATTTTTCCTTCTTTGCTCAATTTCTTGAATTTTTCTCTCCATTTCACTTAGATAATCAATTTCTTCAGAAATATCACATTCATTGTCTGTAATAGGTGATTTGCTAAATACTTGCTTGGTATCTCCAGTACTCATACAGCTTTTTATATAGGTAATCGCATTTTTAGGGGAAGTATCCCCTATAACTTTCTCTTCATGATTAGCTAAATTATCTTCTATGTTTTCATTACTCTCTCTAGTTTGCTGAGACGTGTATCTATTTTCTAAGGTTTGCTCCATATTATATGATCTAGCTGTATTCCCTATGGCTTCAATCTGTTTCTCAACTTCGAGTAATTTTTCTGTAGCTGTCCCTTCACCTTTAAGTTTTGCAATAATATCTTCTAGCTCTTGGGCTAATTCATCAGCGATTCGCTCCATCTCATCCATATTCTGTCCTTTTCTAACGACTGATGCGCCCTCATTAATACTGGTTGCATAACCTTCTCCAGATTTCACAGACGTACTAACTGCTGGAGCTTTTTCAACTTCTGGTAAGTTTTCTGCTTGTTTAGTGAGTGTGGAAGTATTATCCTCCAACCCTTCTGTAGCTACAATCGCGTCAAATTCATATTCTCCCAATATAGGCGTCTTGGAAGCTTTATAATTCATCTTACTTAGATTGCCTTGGTTTATGGATTGCTGTTGTTGACTTTGATTTATCATGCTATGATTCACATTTCCATTTTGTGCAGACATGATGATGCCCTGGTCTACAGGTTGCTCTTCTTGATTTTGATTTAACATGTTATTATAATTCGTATTTCCATTTTGTACGGACATGATGGTGCCTTGGTCTGTTGGTTGCTGCTGTTGGCTTTGATTTGCCATATTATTATAATTCGCATTTCCATTTTGCAAGGACATAATTTCACCTTGGTCTATGGGCTGCTCTTGATATTGGCTTGTCATGTTGCCATTATTCATATTTTCATTCTGTAAAGGCATATTATTTTCCCCATTTGCTGACTGCATGGGGGGTTGATTAGAATGATATATAGGTGTCCAAATATTACTTGGTGTATTTATTTTAGATACTGGATTTTCTCCTTCTACTACTGCATCTGGCTGTACAATGTTTTTATGATTAACGAGCTTACTTTCTTTACATTCCACTTGTTTCTTTTCTTGTGGTTTTGCTTTTTGCCCTGCTTTTACCATATCATCAATAAGTGGAATAATCATATAGCGATTATTTTTAAAGCCCATTAATACAGTATCCGTACCCCTCATCCCATTTTCTGCTACAATTGCCACTGCATCTAAATCGGATAGACTCAGTCCACTTCCTGCTACATCTTTTTCGTTAACTCTCCATCTGGATTCTTTTTGTGTACTTAAAGCCCCTATTCTAACCCCTTTATTATGTGCCTTACTAAACGCATAGCACATATATTCATGTTCACTCCCAAATCCTTTTAAGTTTTGAACATAGCATTTAATCATTCCTGGTGAATTTATTGTGACATGACCACTTACCTTTTTACCATCTACTGCATATGTAGTAAGATTTTCTTGTAATGTGATTAATGTATCAACATACATAATTACCCCTCCGTTGTCCATTTTGACATTCTATACTATATATATGAGGGATTATTTTGACATATGCCTTTGCAATAACACACCCTGTCTACTCTACAATAATGCCTTCTTGTTTTAATAGCTGATAAACCTTTTCATAAGCATCTATTTTTAATCCTGTCCATATTTCAAAACTAGAAATCGCTTGATTAATCAGCATACCGATGCCATGTACAATTTTTAAATCATGCTTTCTCGCCCACTTTAATAGTTTCGTATCATGTGGGGTATAAACAATATCACACACCACAAGTTCTTTAGGTGGTGTAATCTTCTCATCTATTGGGCATAAATCTTTTTGACTGCTCATACCTAATGGCGTTGTATTGATTAGAAAATCAACCCCTTGTAAATCTTCTTCCTTTACCTCCAACCCTCTTACAACTACTTCTACTTCTTCAAAGTGACTTCTAATCTTCTGGGCTATTGCCTCTGCTTTTTGCACTGTATGATTGCAAATTGTAATCTTTCTTACGCCATGTGCGGCTAATTCTACAACGATAGCCCTGCTAGCCCCTCCTGCACCTAGTACCATTACATGTTTATTTAGAAGGCTATGCCCTTCATTTAATACAGAATTTACAAAACCTAGAGCATCCGTATTATAACCAATTAATTTGCCATGATCATTTTTAATCGTATTAACAGCACCAATGATTTTTGCGTTTTTTTCAATTTCATCTAAATGCGCCATCACTTCTATTTTATGAGGAATGGTGACATTACTTCCTACTATGCCTAACGCTCTTATGCCTTCTACAGCTTCTTTCACCCTATCAGGTGACACATCAAGACTTACATATCTTAAATTAACATCATACTCTTCGGCTAAAAAGTTATGAATATAAGGTGAAAAACTATGGGCAACTGGATGCCCTATTAAACAAGCTAATTGCGTTTTACTATCTATTTTCATGCTTTTCCTCCATAACTGTATTTTACATGCTTCTTTTGCTTATAACTTTTTATTTTAAATATGCATATTTTATTACCAATTAGATATACTATTTTTTAGTAACACTTCAAAAAAAAGAAGTGTATAGGCACTAAGCTTGTACACTTCTTTTTTTTACTATAAAGTTGCAATCACTTCAATTTCTACTTTTGCGCCTTTTGGTAAATTTGCTACTTCTACAGCACTTCTTGCTGGATATGGTTTTGTAAAGTGTTTACCATATACTTCATTAACTGCTACAAAATCATTAATATCTGCAAGGAAAACGGTTGTTTTAACCACATTGTCAATGCTTGAACCAGCTTCTTCTAGTACTGCCTTAAGGTTTTGAATAGATTGTTCAGCTTGCTCGGCTGCTGTTTCACCTTGAAGAACACCTTGTGCATTCATGCCAAGTTGTCCTGATGTATAAACCATTCCATTTGCAACAATTGCTTGTGAATATGGTCCTATGGCTTCTGGTGCTTTATCTGTATATACGCTTACTTTCATCTTCATTTCCTCCAATACTTGAATTTCTTTTATTATATGTAATCCTTCTTTGAACTTCAAGCTTATGCGTTATAATTTCCCAAACATTTAATTAATCCTCATCACATTGCTTATAATTTCCTAAAATCTTAAAATAGCTGCATTGATTCATAATCTGACTTAAAGCAATGAGTACATTAGCTTGTTGTAAGTTTCCTTCAAAATCAGCAAAGAAGTAATAATTCCATTTCTGGTCTAATAGTGGTCTAGATTGAATTTTAAGGAGATTTAATCCATTATGAGCAAAATGACCTAATATATTATAAAGTGCTCCACTACAGTGTTCTGTGCTAAAAACAATGCTGATTTTATCACAGCTTTCGGTGATATTCATTTTGTTAGCTAAAACAATAAATCGGGTATAATTATTTTTATTAAAATTGATACTAGACTCTAATATTTCTAATCCATATAATTTGGCAGCTCTTTTACTTCCTATTGCAGCTTTTGTCTTATCTTTCATATCTGCTACATACTTGCAAGCTGTTGCTGTATTAACAAATGGACAAGGTTTCATCTTACTATGTTCTTTTAAAAAGACTTTACTTTGATTTAATCCTTGTGGGTGAGAATATACCTCTTCAATATCCTCTATTTTTGTTCCAGGTACTGCTAATAAATTATGCTCAATTTTTATACTTTGTTCGCCCACAATATAAAGTTCATTGTTCTTAATCAAGTCATAGGTGTCAAATACTTCTCCCGCACTAGAATTTTCAATAGGAAGTACGCCATAGTCAATTTTTCCTTCTAGTAGTGCTTCAATAACATCTTCAAAAGCATCATGTGCTACGATTTTTGACCATTTTCCATTGAAATATGTATCGGTTGCTTGTTCACCATAAGCTCCTGGTACCCCTTGGAAACCTACTACTGGATTTTTCACTGCCTCCGTATTAATGCCTTCTTCTATTTGGCATAGTATGTGCTGATTATGCTCATATAAATTTTCAATAGATATGTTTAGCTTTCTTGTTATACCCGTATATTGCTCTTCGTTTTCCATTATTTCACCCCACTAATTTTTCGTCCTTCAACTGCTGCATATTTTTCGGCCTTTTTCATAATATCAGTAAATTGCTCTGGTGTCACGGATTGTGGTCCATCGCAAAGTGCTTTTGCAGGATCATTATGTACTTCAATAATTAATCCATCAGCTCCAGCGGCAATAGCTGCCATACACATTGGTTTCACCATTTCTCTACGTCCCGTTGCGTGACTTGGGTCAATGATGATTGGTAAATGGCTAAGTTTCTTGATTGCTGGTATAGCTGATAAATCTAAAATATTACGCGTATAAGTCTCAAATGTACGAATACCTCTTTCACATAATATGACTTCACTATTACCACCCGCCATAATGTATTCAGCTGACATAATCCATTCTTCAATTGTCGCTGATAGGCCTCTCTTTAACAAAATAGGCTTTCTGATTTGTCCAAGTTGCTTTAGAAGGGCAAAGTTTTGCATGTTTCTAGCGCCTACTTGAATAATATCTACATCCTGAACAAATTTATCTAATGTATAGGGATCCATAATCTCTGTAACAATTGGAAGCCCTGTTTCTTTTCTCGCAATCTTTAATAACTCTAATCCCTGAGCCTCTAATCCTTGGAAAGAATAAGGTGAAGTACGAGGTTTGTATGCACCTCCTCTAAGGAAAGTGGCACCTGCCTCCTTTACTGCCTTAGCCACTTCTACAATTTGTGCTTCACTTTCTACAGAGCAAGGCCCTGCAATAACAGCCAAATCGCCCCCACCAACTTTTCTTCCTCCGATTTCAAAAATACTATCATCTGGATGAAATGCTCTATTTGCCTTTTTAAATGGCTCCTTGACACGCATAACTTTTTCAATACGTGAATCTCTTTGAATATCATCAATTTCTATAGCTGAAGCATCTCCAATAATGCCAAGTACTGTGCAAGCACTTCCATTGATTTCTTGAATTTGAATAGGATAGCTTGCTGTTAATTCCCCAATTAATCTTTGTGTTTCTTCCTGTGAGACATTATTTTTCATTACAATAACCATTTGATTTCCTCCTATGTGGACTTTCATCCGTTAGTATTTTATCTATTAACAATTTATTCACTAAAAAAGGTCTTACGCTTCTTTCAAGCATAAGACCTTTTCTTTTTTACAAGAGATATACGACTAAGTTAAGCTATGCTTAAAAGCTCTATATAATTTTGTTTGCAGCAAAAATAGCTAGCGCTAAAATAAAAGTAGCCCCAGCTAAAGAAAAAAGTATTAAATTTTGCCGTAACCCATTTTAATAAAGCTTTCATCATCTATCTCCTTCCTCACATTATCCTACAAATTTCATGATTTCAATTAAATTATGTACATTATAGTTTTTTTACAAACTCTTGTCAAATACTTTTTATTTTCTTTCGAATCATCTATTATCCTAAACAGTGTGCTTAATGATTGATAAAAGAAAAAACCAAGTATTATTAGCTTTCGCTAACTTACTTGGCTTTTATCTTTTATGGCTTATCTATTGGCATCAATAAAATCAGATAGCCTTGCAAAATCTTCTATAGATAATGTTTCTCCCCTAGTTTGCGCACCAATACCACTTTCATCTAGAAGCTCCTTTAATTTCTCTTTTTCAATTCCAAGCTCACCATGGGCGGCTAAAGTATTAAGAAGTGTTTTTCTACGAAGTAAAAAGGCAGCCTTGATGATTCTAAACAGCTGTTTGGTGTTTCCCACTTGTACAGGTGGCTCATCATGTAATTTAAGCTGAATAACAGCAGAGTCCACATTTGGCCTTGGAATAAAGCAATTTCTTGGCACATTAGCCACAAGGTACGTTTCTGAGAAATAGTTAACAGAAACCGTAATCGCCCCATATTGCTTGCTTCCTGGTTTAGAAGCCAAGCGATCTGCGACCTCTTTTTGTACCATAACTGTAATACTTTCAATGTTTAGCTCATTTTCTAAAAGTGCCATAATAATTGGGGTAGTAATATAATAAGGCAGGTTGGCTACAACTTTTACTTTTCTATTCGGTGACTCTTCTTCGATTAATTTTTTTAGGTCTACCTTTAAGACATCTTTATGAATCAGTTTAAAGTTTGAACAAGCTCCAAATTGTTCTGTAAGAATAGGAATTAATTGGTCATCAATCTCTATGGAAATTACTTTACCTGCATTTTCAATTAATGCCTGTGTGACACTTCCGATACCAGGTCCAATTTCTATCACACAGTCTTCCTCTGTAATATCTGCCGAACGAATGATTTTATCTAACACATGTGGGTCAATTAAAAAGTTTTGTCCAAATTTCTTTTGAAAAGCAAAAGGGTATTTACTAATCACTGCCTTGGTGCCTTCCACTGTTGCTATCTTTTGCATAAGTATACGCTCCTTATTAGTTTATGCCTCTATCATATCATAGAGCGCTACTAATTCCTAGGTGAAAAGCCGCTTCTTGGTCTGCTTTCGCCTCTAACTTTTTATTTAACCTTATTTAACCTTCTAAGACACGTTTTAAAAATTCACGAGTACGCTCTTGTTTTGGCGCTTCAAATATTTCTTCTGGTGTGCCTTCTTCTGCAATAACCCCTTTATCCATAAATACCACACGGTCAGATACTTCTCGTGCAAATCCCATTTCATGAGTTACCACAAGCATTGTAAGGCCAGATTCTGCTAACTCCTTCATTACTTTAAGCACCTCACCCACCATTTCTGGGTCTAAGGCAGAAGTAGGTTCATCAAACAAAAGAACTTCTGGCTCCATAGAAAGTGCTCTCGCTATGGCTACACGCTGCTTTTGTCCACCCGAAAGTTGTTTTGGCTTAGCATGAATATATTGCTCCATACCAACCGTTCTTAGATAGCGTAGTGCAATTTCTTCTGCTTCTTTTTGAGAACGCTTTAGTACTTTTACTTGCGCTACTGTACAGTTTTTTAATACATCATGGTTATTAAATAAGTTAAATTGTTGAAATACCATGCCGAGCTTGGTTCTATACTCGTGAATATTATGCTTACCCTCTAAAATATTCGTACCATTATAAATGATTTCTCCACCACTTGGTTTTTCAAGTAAATTCACACAACGAAGCAAGGTAGATTTTCCTGAACCTGAAGAACCAATAATACATACAACTTCCCCTTTATTAACTGAGAAATCAATATCCTTTAAAACTTCATGCGTTCCGAAGGATTTATTTAAATGTTTAATTTCAATGACTTTCTCCATTTTCCTATCCTCCTACATTCTTCCCACATTTTTTTCATGTTTTAAGGCTTCTTCTGGTGTTAAGACTTGCATTTGATTCATCGTATAATTCTCAGGTCCATCTAATTTCTTTTCTATGTATCGTAAAATTCTGGTGACTATAAAAGTCATGATAAAATATAAAATACAAGCTACAAAGAAGGATTCAAAATATCTAAAGTTATTTCCAGCTACTGATTTTGTAGCAAAGAACAACTCATTGACACTAATGACATTTAAGACAGATGTATCTTTAATGTTAACAACAAATTCGTTACCTGTTGCTGGTAATATATTTCTAACCACTTGAGGGAGCACCACATTCATCATGGTTTGAATATGATTCATGCCCAATGCTTCTGCTGCTTCAAATTGGCCTTTATCAACCGAAATAATCCCCCCACGAACAATCTCTGCCATATAAGCACCCGTATTAATAGAGACAATGAAAATAGCAGCTCCTAATACGTTCATATCTACATTAAAGGCTAATGCTGAGCCATAGTAAATAACCATAGCTTGTACAATCATGGGTGTTCCACGAAAGAACTCTACATATGCTGATAAAATAACATTGATTACTTTTAATAAACCTTTCATTACGCCCTTTTCTGGCATAGGAATGGTACGAACCACACCTATTAATAAGCCAATGATTGAACCTAATACGGTTCCTATCATGGCAATTAGCAGTGTAATGCCTGCTCCTCTAAGAAACATGGGGCCATTATCTGAAACTATTTTTATAATCCACTCTAAACTCATTTTGCCCTCCTAAATACCTACGCTTAGTTTGCAGCTGGTTGCTGTTTAATAGCTGAGTCCATAAGTACTGTACGGTCTTCTTCTGAGATTCCTGCTAAAATCTCGTTAATTTTGCTTGTAAGGTCGCTATCTTTTTGTAAACCTACAGCTATTGCTGTATCACTATCATCGGTTTGGAAACCATCTTCAAATTGAACCATAGTAAAGTTTGGATTTGCAGAAGTTGCACTAATCCCTTCAGGTCTTTCAGATACATACCCATCAATGACTCCTGATTCAAGGGCAACACGCATAGCTGGGAAATTATCCATTGCAGTTTGCTTAAGTACCCCATCAATTTGGTCAATGACCGTATAGTGGAACGTATTAAGTTGTGCTGTAATCTTTGCACCTGAGAAATCTGCTAATTTAGTAGCGTTTTCATAAGCCCCACCTTTTTTAACCACCATAACTAAATCTGATTTGTAATAGTTGTCAGAGAAATCAATGGTTTGTTTACGTTCTTCTGTAGGTGACATACCCGCAATAATGGCATCAATCTTTCCTGATACTAATGCAGGTACAAGACCATCCCATTCTGTTTTAACAACCACCAATTCTTTTCCTAAGCCATCAGCAATTTTCTTAGCAATTTGAATATCATAACCTCCTGCATATTCACTGCTTCCTTCAATAGGAACACCGCCATTAGAGTCATCTGATTGAGTCCAGTTAAATGGTGCATAACCACATTCAAGGCCTACTTTAAATGTTTCACCTTCTGATTTCTCCAAAGCAGCTTTTCCATCAGCTCCTACACTCTTAGACCCACATCCTGTAAATAATGCAGCTCCCATTACTACCATACTTAATACTAAAGCTAATTTCCCTTTCATTGTTATACTCCTCCTACTCTATTTTCCCTTTTCACTCCAAGTTAAAACTTTACATAAGTTCAAATAAAAAAGGCAATCTACTATGGGGGATTTACGCCATTGTAAACTGCCTTTCACATACTTAATTGAGTTTATTTTATCACTGAATATATTGAAATACAAGATATTTTTCTACTATTTCTTTCAATTTATCACTATTTTTTATACTGCTTCAAACTGCATATTATAAAGATGTGCATAGATTCCCTCTTGATTTAAAAGCTGCTCATGAGCGCCTCTTTCTGCAATTCCCTGAGGGGTTAAGACTAATATTTCATCAGCATTTTTAATTGTACTTAATCGATGGGCTATCACTATAGTCGTACGATCTTTAGCCAGTATATCTAAAGACTTTTGAATGTATCTTTCGCTTTCATTATCTAATGCAGACGTAGCTTCATCCAAAATTAGAATAGGAGGATTCTTTAGAAATACCCTTGCAATAGAAATACGTTGTTTTTGTCCGCCTGAAAGGCGTACGCCACGTTCTCCTACATAGGTGTCATATCCTTGAGGTAAACTCATAATAAACTCATGTATATTCGCCTTTTTAGCTGCTTCAATAATTTCTTCATCACTAGCAAGTGGATTACCATAACTGATATTATCTTTTATGCTGCCACCAAAAAGATAGACATCTTGTTGAACAATCCCTATCGCATCTCTTAAAGAACTTTGGGTTACCTTCCTAACATCTTTCCCATCAATTAAAATGCTTCCCAAGCTCACTTCATAAAATCTAGGGATTAATGAACAGAAGGTTGTTTTTCCACTTCCTGATGGACCTACTAATGCTACCGTCTTACCTGCTGGAATACTCATATTAATGTTACTTAATATGGTTTCATCATCATATCCAAATGAAACATCTCTAAATTCAATATCTCCATGTACTTTTCCCATCTCAGTAGCGTCTTTTGCATCTTCAATCTCTGGCTTCGTGTTCATGATTTTAAGAAATCTTTCAAAGCCTGTCATTCCCTTTTGTAACTGCTCTGTAAAATCAACTAACTTTTGTACAGGGGCTAAGAAGGTATTAATATACAAAATGTACACTGTAAGCTCTGAAAGACTCATTTCCCCTTTAGTAATAAATAATCCCCCTACTAAAACAGCAGAAAGATATAATAAACTTTGGAAAAAGCTATTGCCACTATGATATTTTCCCATAATTAAGTAACTGCTTATTTTAGTCTTAACAAATGCCTCATTACCCTCAGTAAATTTATCCATTTCAATGGCTTCATTTGCAAATGACTTAACCACACGAATGCCACCTAGTGAATCTTGCGTAATAGCATTAACGCCAGCAATCTTTTCTCTATTAGCAGCAAATACACGTTTCATCTTGCGATTATAGTGTAATGAAAAATAGAACATGATTACTGTAAAGAATACTAAGATCAATGTCATTTTAATATTAACAAAACTTAAAATAGTAAATGTCCCTACCACCTTAATAATTGAAATAAATATATCTTCTGGTCCATGATGAGCAAACTCTGAAATATCAAAAAGGTCATTAACGATACAAGACATAAGTTTTCCAGTATTAACTTCATCATAATAAGAAAATGATAATTTCTCTAAATGGCTAAAAAGCTCCTTACGCATATCTGCTTCCATATAGGTTCCCATAATGTGTCCCCATGAAGTAATATAATACTGACAAAAGTACTTGATAACATATAGGGCAAATAGCACGCCACCTACTATCCCTATATACTTAAAAATAGTTGTAGTATCTTGAAGAATGTACACTTCATCCATTAAATATCCCACTAATAATGGGAAAATAAGATCTATCCCTGAAAGAGTTAATGCGCAGAACATATCTGTAAAAAATAATTTTTTATACGGCTTATAATACTTAATAAATGCTTTCATTGTTTTCATACTTTTCTATCACCTACTTTTCTCATATTATACTGTTATATCATAAAACTATAGATAGGGGCAAATTAAATATTTCCCAATTTTATTGTTTCATAAAAAAATACTAGTAAGGTGCATTCCCTACTAGTATTTTTAATTTAATAATTTGTTCGCTCTGCTTTTACATCGATCTTCTGATCTTCTAAGATGTAAACTTTTAGGCCATGCTTACGTCCAAACTCATAACATTCACTATTCGAATTGAAGAATAAATCAACAATGTTTCCACGTATTGCCCCTCCAGTATCACCTGCAATAGCAACACCATATCCTTCAATGTATAGTTTTGTTCCTAATGGAATAACATTTGGATCAACTGCTACCATTCCTACAAAAGTAGTCATACCACTTGCCGTCTTATTACTCCATCCATCATCACTAATCGTGTACGCTGTAGCTTCCATTTCGTATACCTTTGTATACGTGTAACTTTCACCCGTAAAAACATCTGTAACTGAGTTTGCCTTATAGGTTCCTTTAAGCACAATCTCATCCACAGGTTCTTCCTTAACGACTACGTCTAAGACGTCTTCATTAATTAATTCCCCACCAAGGTATTCTCTTTGGATTGTTACTGTTTTCAATCCATTTTTACCTTGTTGAGATACCTTTGTTTCACCATAGGCCATATCTGCCGTTTCAACAACTTTTGTTGAATATCCCATTGGTCTATCTTCAACTTCAGTTTTAATTTCTTTAGTTCTCACTTCAATTTGAAGACCATCTGTAATAGATGTTTCACTACTAGGAGTAACTTCATCTCCTTCTTGAAGGTTAATCCCTAAAGATTTTAGGAATTCATCTACTGTCTGAGCTTTTGTTTCCTGAGTTTTAATTTCTCCATCAACATTAAGACTAACTGTAGGTTTCCATCTTTCTATAGTAATTTCCATATTGTCAGTAATCTCTGTGTCTAATACTGGTTCAACTGTATCTTTCTCACCTAATGTAACTTCTAACTGCTGCAAAAGTTCTTGTACATTTTGTGCTTCTGTTTCATACTGTGATACCTCATGATCATCAACTATAGTGATTAATTTAGCTGATGATTGTGTTGCTGCTATGCTAACAGTAAATAGCATAAACAACGCTACTACTAATAAAGCGATTCTACTTCGATTCTTCATGATATCCTCCTTAAGTTTGTTCTCTTAAAAGTTTAGTTTTTCTTTACTTTTTAGAGTACTTAGTTTTTCTCACTTCATCTGGTGAATCGGGCTTTACTACAACGATTTTTTAATAAATAATTTTTTTGTTTTATTACAACTACAGATACGATTGTAATATATCTTAATTACTTTTTCAAGTGTTTTGTAATAAATTTAAATGGTTAGATTTGTAAAAATACTTATTTCCATTTAAAGTTCAACGTATTTTCAAGCTTTATAGCATATCAATTTTTATTTTCTCTAAAAACGTCCTTAACATTTTTGTAACAATTAATTAACAACAAAAATCTCTATATTTTATTATTAAATTTGCCTATATCCTATTTTATATTTTTATGCTCTTATTTTTTATATAAAATCATCTATTTATTCCATATAATCCCTTTTTTATTCATTATCCCCTTTTAATTTTTATAAGTAAAAAGTTTAGTAATACTTTACAAGAAAATAAAAAGCAACCTAAATAAGGTTGCTTTTTATTTTCTTGCTTATTTATTTTTCCTTAATTTTATTCCATAATATGGAATAGTTTTTTTGCGTTCTGACTACTAATTCTTTCTACTTCTGCCTCTGATATACCTTTGATTTCGGCTATTTTTTCAACCACAAATTTTAAATAAGTAGAGTCATTTCTTTCTCCCCTATGTGGTACGGGTGTAAGATAAGGACAGTCTGTTTCTATGACAATATGTTCTAGCCCTATGCCTTCTACGACTTCTACTGTTTTTTTCGCATTTTTAAAAGTTAATGAACCGCCAACTCCAATATAAAAACCTTTTTTTACATATTCTTTGGCAAGCTCATAGCTTCCTGAAAAGCAGTGAATGACCCCTTCTTTGACACCACTTTCCATAATGATATCAAAAGTTTCCTTGGAAGCCTCTCTACTATGAATAATGACTGGTAAATCTAATTCTTTTGCAAGTTGTAATTGTCTTTTAAACCATATGCGTTGCTCTTCTCTTGGAGAATTATCATAATAATAGTCAAGACCAATCTCGCCAATCGCCACTACTTTCTTATGTCCTGCTAATTTTCTCATTTCTTCTATATCTGCTTCTGTCAAATCTTTAACATCATGTGGGTGTACCCCTACACTACTATAAATAAATGGATATTTTTCAGCAAGTTGTAAACTTGTATGACAAGATTTCATATCTGCTGCTGCGTTAACTACAAACTCTACACCTTTTTCTTTTAAACTTTCAATTAAAGCTTCTCTGTCTTCATCAAATCGCTCATCATCATAGTGAGCATGTGAATCAAAATACATTTTTTCTTCTCCTTGTCATTTTTATTCACAGTTTGTTCATTGTCTTTTCTTTTTATCCTCAGAATCCACATACATACTGTGATATTTTGTTGTTTTTGATTGAGTATCATTTAAATAACTTCTTTTTTGATGCTGTCCTCATTTTCTTCCTGTCTACACAAGTTATTTATTAACACTTCAAATTCAAGCCAGTTTTTCACTCTGGGAATGCCTTCTCCGCATAACCTATTATGTGGTCTATTAAAAATAATTGGTTTTCCACCTGCTTCTAAGAAACTTTCTATATTGTGCATTCCATCATCTAAAAGAAAGTCTCCTTTGATCATATTTTTTCTTTGGCAAAAAATCACCCGATCTGTCGGAAAGAATGGCAAATATTTTTTTATCCAATCCATCTTAGCAGGCACACAGCTTGGATTGGCAGCTGTCACAATATACATCTCAAATAATTCACTTTTATATAAACGCTCAAATACTTCAAGCGCATTTTTAACAGGCTTTAAGTTTCTAAATAAGTCTGGCTCATGCATGATCGTTTCTATTTCTGGGCCAAATACTTCATGTAAGTTCCAACATATGCAGTCCTCAGCTGTGATATGAGTATGATATTTTTCATTATATGCTTCTGCTACACCTTGAATATATTCGGCTAAAACATCATCTTGATCAATCAGCAAAGTATATTTCTTAGATTCCATAGCTGCCTCCTTTGCAAAATAAACACTTTTTATTAGTTTATTACAGTCATTCCCTAGATGCCACCCTTTTTCCTCATTTTATATGTTGTTTTTATATGCTTTCATCAAAAATAGCACTTAAACTTTAATCATTTAAGTGCTATTTTGACTTTCTCTCTCATTCATTCTATTTACATTGATTTAATCCGTTTTTGTTACTCCTGAACAGATAAATCTTCATCTTTTTCTGGCTGCATGGCTACCACACGACATTTGATTCCAGTTGCTTCTGGGTCTTCAAACCACATGGTCATCACTTTACATGGCTCATTAGGCTCAATCTTATCTAGATTAACTAGGTTCTCTAAAACAAATGCTCCAAACTTGAGGCAAATCTTATCTGCATCTATATGCTCATGCCCTTTTCTTAAATCAGGTGCATCTATTCCAATGAATTTAACACGTTCCATAGACAATCCTTCAATAAGCTCCCATGAAAATTGTGTACTATCACTAAAGTACAAGTTGCTACCATATGGATGTCTTTCAATAGAACCTGTATGAAACATTACAAAATCTCCAGGTCTTACATAATCTAAGTCAATATCATCTAGTGTCACTTCTCTTCCTCTTATATGACTGACATCAAATAAAATTCCTCTTGTTTGCATATAGCTTAGAGGCACCTCAATATCTCCATAAATATCAAAGTGGGTTCCTACATGTCCCATAACAATATTTTTCTTGGTTTGTACTTCTGCTTGTTTATAAACTCTATTGGTCTTTTTTACTTGAAGTGTTAGGTCAATATACCTCACTTTTATCCCTCGCTCCTTATTAGCTTATTTAAAAGCTATAGTCTATTTTCATCAATACTTCATACCCCTATTATATTGTATCTTCCATTTTCTGTCTATTGCAATTAGTAATACATTTTATTATAATAAACTTTCATCTATTATTTTTATCTACTATGACATATGTCATACACTAATTCAAGTCATCTATGATAACTTATACTATATTTAGTTTGAAAGATAAAGGAGGCAAATCATGTATTATTTACTTTCGCTATTGGTAGGCGGACTTCTTTCATTTATGATTTCAAGTAATGGAATTGTTGGAGAAGCTGCTGGGACTTATGCCTCTAGTGTTATCATCCACTTTATTGGACTTGTAGGAGTTATCGGGGTCTTATTGTTTTCAAAAAGTAAATTTAAAGGACTTCGCCAAATTCCTTTATGGATGTACAGCGCTGGACTCATTGGTATCATCACGGTTCTATTTAACAACTTAACTTATACAACTTTAGGGGTTTCATTAACAGTTGCTCTAGGCTTACTTGGTCAATCACTTACTTCTATTGTTATTGACCATTTTGGACTGTTTGGTTTACCTGTATCTCGCTTTGATCAAAAGAAAGTTTTTGGTTTTATCATTATTTTATGTGGCATTATTATGATGTCATTTTAAGTTGGAGGTATAAGTATATGTCTATTATGTTAGCTATTTTGGCAGGCGTATCCATCGTTCTTTCTAGAATCGTCAATTATGTTTTAGCCCAAAAGATTGGTCTTTTCCAAGGAACCTTCTTTAATTATTTATTAGGTTTCTTAGGTTCCTTCATTCTTTTATTGATAAGTGGAAGTGCAATGGATTTATTTTCTCTTTCTTCTTATCAGGGAACATGGTGGGCTTATTTAGGAGGGCTTATTGGTATAGCAACGATTTCTATCTCATCTATCCTTTCATCTAAAATCTCTGCCTTCTATTTAACGCTTCTACTTTTTGTGGGGCAACTATTTGGTGGTATGTTACTTGACTACTTTGTCGATGGTGACTTTTCTCTTCAAAAAGTGATCGGTGGCTTACTCGTTGTAGTTGGTTTAAGTTATAATCTGTGGGTTGATTCTAAAAGTAAAAATGAAGAAAACAACACCCATTCTGATAAGATGGAAGGAGTTTCTTCTATATAAATGGTAAAAAAATAGAAGGATCATATTTAATGTCTTTACATGAATATGATCCTTCTATTTTTTATTAGCTTACAACGCTATGAAGCCACTTTCCAGATTTAAGTCTTACAAATTCAAATGGCAATTTAAGCATCTCTTCAATACACACCAGCATAAATACTAAATATACTGGCCATTTTAGTCCAATAGCTCCTATAAACGCCATTGGAACTGAGTAAAGAATAATCGTGCCTGCTTGAACAAACATAGAATACGCCGTATCTGCGCCTCCACGAAATACACCAATAATCATAATGGTATTGAAGGCACGTAGTGGCATGAAAAGTGCCATAATACGTAATACTCTAACAGTATCTTGATAAGTCTCCGGCTGAATCTTAAACCAAGTTGGTACAATAGGTGCTAAAAACCATAATCCAATTCCAAGTGAAATACCTATAATTGGAGTGAGCATCCCAACATGGCTTGCATATTCTCTTGCTCTTTTCTCTTCTTTAGCGCCTATTTTATTACCAATCATAATGGCTGATGCCGTTCCTACTCCTGTAAGGAAAATAAAAAACATATCAATAATCGTTCCTGAAATTTGCATCGTAGCTGATGCACTGGTACTAATTCTCGCATAAGCTACTGAATAAGCTGCTGAACCACTGGAGAAAATCAGTTCATTTAAAATAACAGACCAAGACGTTACAAAGTATGCCTTCATATGTTCTAAATTATAATTAAACATTTCTTTGATATGGGCTGATATTTTGTTCTTTGTAAGATAAACCATCCCTACTACAAATATCATCTCAATCAATCTAGCAATCATAGTGGCTAGTGCTGCACCTTGTACCCCCATTGCTGGCATACCGAATTTACCAAAAATAAAAATCCAATTGAGTACAATATTAAGCCCTACTCCTATTAAACTACCATACATAGGCAGTTTCGTTTGTTCTGTACTTCTTAGTGCGGTTGAATAAGCTTGTGTCATTCCCATGAAAAGACAGCTTGGGGCTACTATTTTAAGATACGCTTCCCCCAATTTCATTACCTCTGGGTCTTTTGACATAATCTTCATAATGATTTCTGGTCCCCAAAAGGCTAATCCTCCAAATAAAGCTACTGCAATAAATGAAACGGTAATGTCTACTCCAAGAAATGTCTTGATACCTTCTACGTCTCTTTTTCCCCAAAGCTGAGACATAAATACATTTGCTCCTGCATTAACGCCCATTAAGCATAGTGTAAAAATAAACATATACTTATTAGCCAATCCAACTGCTGATATGGCTGCTTCTTGAAGGCTCCCTACCATCATGGTATCTACTAAATTTAATGATGATGTAATAAAGCTTTGTAAGGTGATAGGTAGTGCTAACATAAACATCGTCTTCAAGAAAGCCTTGTCTTTAAAAACCTTTTTCATCGCTTCCTCCTCTTAATCACATAGACTCCAAAAAAATTTTCATAGAAATAAGAGGAAGCCAATGGGTTGTCTAGCCGCCCATCTGCTTCCTCTTATTTAATCTATGATTTATTCTACTCTTTTTATTTTGCTACACTATTGTCTTACAGCTTAAGAGAAATGTCAATACTTATTCTATGACTTTATTTTATTTGTAAACCTTCTATCTTACTTCTGCACCACTTACCATTTCACCAAGTGGCCCTACAGCAACTAAGTTGCCATTATCATCTGATGCACAAAGTACCATGCCTTGAGATAAAATACCACGAAGTTTAACTGGTTTAAGGTTCGTTACAACTACTACTTTTTTACCGACGAATTCTTCTGGTTTGTAGTAAACAGCAATTCCTGATACGATTTGTCTTACTTCATCACCAATTTTAATTTTAGAAACTAAGAGTTTATCTGCTTTTGGTACTTTCTCACATTCAATGACTTCTCCAACTTTAAGTTGTACTTTTGAGAAATCATCAATTGTAATCTCAGATACGTCATTTACTTGCTCGGCTTCTGATTTTTCAGCTTTAGCTGGTTTTTTCTCTTCTTTTTTAGCCTCTTGTGGTGTAGCAATGGTTTTTGCATGAGATTCTAAAATAGCAAGTTCTTTTTCTTTATCAATACGTGGGAACATATTTTCACCTTTTTTAGCAGTTACTTCTTTTGGTAATGTTCCAAATGTGTGAATAGAATCCCAAGTTGTTACATCGCCTCTTTCAATTCCAAATTGTGCCCAGATTTTTTCTGGTGTTCTTGGCATAAATGGCTCAATCATGATGCTGACGATACGAATGGCTTCAGCTAATGTATAAAGTACACCTGCAAGTTTAGGTTTGTTTGCTTCCTCTTTAGCAAGTACCCATGGCATGGTTTCATCAATATATTTGTTCATTCTTCTAATAATTACCCAGATATCTTCAAGGGCGTTATTGAAGAATAATTTTTCCATGTTAGCTTCTACTTTTGCAATTTGCTCCTCAATCACTTTTTGAACATCTGCATCAAATTCATTACCTTCTTGCTCAGCTGGAAGCGTACCAAAGTATTTTTCAATCATAGCAACTGTTCTTGAGGTTAAGTTACCAAGGTCGTTAGCAAGGTCTGAGTTAATTCTTGAAATTAATGCTTCATTTGAGAAGTTACCATCTTGTCCGAATGCAATTTCACGAAGTAAGAAATAACGGATGGCATCACTACCATAACGTTCTACAAGTACAGATGGGTCTACAACAGTTCCTTGAGATTTACTCATTTTACCACCATTGATAACAAGCCATCCATGACCAAAGACTTGTTTTGGAAGTGGTAAATCAAGTGCCATAAGCATTGCTGGCCAAATGATGGTATGGAAACGAACAATTTCTTTACCTACTAAGTGTACATCTGCAGGCCAGTATTTCTTGAAGCGCTCGTCATCTTCTTGTAAATAACCAAGTGCTGAAATATAGTTTGATAAAGCATCAAGCCATACATATACCACATGTTTGTTATCAAATTCTACTGGAATACCCCATTTGAATGATGTACGAGAAACACATAAGTCTTCAAGACCTGGTTTTAAGAAATTATTAATCATTTCATTTTGTCTAGCTTGTGGTTGGATAAAGTCTGGATGAGATTCAATGTATTCAATGAGTCTATCTTGGTATTTAGAAAGTTTAAAGAAATAAGCTTCTTCTTTAACCATTTCTACTGGTCTACCACAGTCTGGACATTTTCCATCTTTTAATTGTACTTCTGTAAAGAAGCTTTCACATGGTGTACAATAAAGTCCTTCGTAAACACCTTTATAAATATCTCCTTGGTCATATAA
Organism: uncultured Cellulosilyticum sp.; assembly: GCA_934725855.1. Classification (GTDB taxonomy): domain Bacteria; phylum Bacillota; class Clostridia; order Lachnospirales; family Cellulosilyticaceae; genus Cellulosilyticum. The sequence goes on from CAKVCL010000004.1 coordinate 99,660, forward strand.
TTTCTTAAAGATTTTTTGAACGGTTTTTTCATGTTCTTTATCTGTGGTACGGATGAATTTATCGTAGCTTACATCCATAGTTTTCCATAATGCTTTAATCCAATCAACGATGTCATCTACAAACTTTTGAGGAGTAACCCCTTCTTCTGCTGCTCTTCTTTCAATTTTTTGTCCATGTTCATCTGTTCCTGTTAGGAACATTACATCATAACCACGAAGACGTTTGTATCTTGCCATTGCATCAGCTGCAACAGTTGTATAAGAATGTCCGATATGAAGTTTGTTACTTGGATAATAAATTGGTGTCGTAATGTAATAAGTTGGCTTACTCATTTTCTCTCTCTCCTTTAATTTTTTTACTCTACAAGAGCCTTTATCACTGCAAGTTATACGATTGTCGTCATCTTCCAGCCAGTCTTTGTATCATTATAGAAGCTTTTGTTTTTTACATCAAAAAACCCCGCCCCTACAACTGATACGTTATAGAGGCGAGGACTATTTACCCGCGTTACCACTCTATTTCGTTTATACCTCACGATATAAACCTCATCAAGTACTTACAAATTATCAAGTTTGTAAATAGCATCTATACTACTCTTACAAGCTGCAATCTGTGTATACTTTATCGCTATAACAGGCGAACCCGTTGCAGCCTAAACTACTTAAGTAGATTCGGTGCACCATTCCAAGGCCATCTTCAGCTTAATCCTCTTTGCTTCTTTTCAGCTCCCGAAGCTCTCTTTAAAAGATTTTTAAACTTACTCTCCTCTTCACTATGTTTGTCAAATAGGATTGATTTAGTTTTAACTTTTGTCATTCTAGCACAATTTTTCTTGTTTTTCAATGCTAAATCAATAACTGGTTATAACTTTTTTCAATACTTAATACAACTATATAACTCTAGTCTAGCCTTATTCGCTTATAATTATTCAATGTAAAACAGATTAGAGGTTTACTTTAAAAAAGTGATATGCATTTTCAAAGAAAAACTTATCTGCTTTTTCTTTGCCATATCTTGTTACTAGGAGGTTATATAGATAGCCTACGTCTTCAATGCCTCTCATATGTTGTGGCATCTTGGCACCATCAAAATCAGATCCCATGGCAATTATATCTTCTCCACCTAATTCTAGAAAATGGTCGATGTGAGCAATCAGTTCTTTAATATCCCCTTCCATAGTGCCATTTATAAAAAGAGGATAAAAGTTCATGCCTACCAAGCCTTTTCTCTTTACAAACACCTCAAATTGCTCATCTGTTAAATTTCTTGGATGGTTACATATGGCTTTACTATTAGAATGCGTGGCTATAAATGGTTTCTTAGTTAGACGTGCCACATCCCAAAAACCTTTTTCAGCAAGATGCGAAACATCCACTAGCATCCCCACTTGTTCCATTTTCTTTACTACTTTTACCCCAAAATCACTTAGTCCGCCTGCATTTTCTACCATACAGCCATCTGCCACATCGGTTTTACCATTCCATGTAAGGGTCATCATGCGAACCCCTTTATTGTAAAACTCTTGTATTCTATTAAGTTCTCTTCCAACTGCTCGGCTTCCTTCAATAGATAAAAATGCTGCATTTTTGTGTTCTAAAAATGCTTTACCTACTTCTTCTATACTTTTACAAAACGCTATTTTTTCTTTAGATTTGTCTAGCTCATTTAAGAAGTAGCTATAAACATGATTAAAATAGTCATAAGCTTCCTCATCACTCAGCTCATCATCCATCCAAATGGCATAGGTTTGAACCCACCTATTCATTTCTTTTCCTTTTTCTAAACTAAGCTGCATTTTATTATGCTCTAGTGCCTCATTATTGTTATAACATTCTGAAATCGTATCGCAGTGTAAGTCAAAATAATCCATGAGCTTCCTCCATTAAGACTTTATAGTGACCTTAATTATAAGCTCTATTTCACAAACTTAAAAGTACTAATAATAAGTGGTACAAATTCTCTATTTGCCCAGATTACAACATAATCATACTTCTTGCCCTCTATTACAATAGGCTGTGGATACTCCACCACTATAGCCGTTTCTCTATCCTTGTAAAATTGAGCTTGGTCTCCAGAAGGATAGATTACCCGAGCCGGCTGTCCATCTACGATAAACTTTCTTATGGTTGGATTGTTGCCATAAGGTTTATAGTCTTCATTCACTTCTGCTTTAACTGCTTCATCAATATTTTCACCCGTACCAGTGAAATCGCCTATTTCAAAAAAACCATTTTCCCCTTCGTATTTGTCTTCGTATCTAGGGTTTTTACTCCAGTTTTTTGGATACTTAAAACTAATCTTATATTTGCTGCTTACAAACTCATTTAGTGCAATACCTGGCACAATACTCTCATTTGAACTTTGTGTGTTTCCTGATATATTCTCTATATCCACTGCTTCTGTTCTCATTAATTCTCTCATATGGCAAATCTCTTTATTTCTAAAACCATTTAAAATTTGGGCAGCAGCAAGTGCACCTATTCCTAATAAAGAAGCTTCCATTTTGTCCATATTCATTACCTCACTAAAATAATTACATAATATATATATTTTAGTGCTTTGTACTTGTTTCCATATTTAGCCCATTTCTTACTTATCGCACTCTACTAATCTATAGCATAAATGACTCACATGATGATGAAATAGAAATAGAGAGCACCTATGATGCTCTCCACTTCTAGTCATTTCTTCTCTCAAAGCTTAAACAATCTGTTTGAGTATATAATTCTGGCTTAGTCAAACTTCCTACTTCAATCTCCTGTAATGAGCAGTGCTCACTTTTGTTATAGGCACAAGTATTTACTTTACACATAATGGCATCTACTTCAATTGAAGCAGGTGCTTGCTCAGCTTGCACATTACAATACCCCATACAATCTAAGAAAGTACTACAACAAGTAGACTCTGTAATATCTGCACCGCTTCCATTAACATTGACAACGCTGGCACAACAATATTTACCATGGTTATACGAACAGTTTTCAACACTACAGTTTATTCTAGGCATTTCTACTCTCCTAACTTGAACATGATGTCTCACAAATTTACCTTGCTATTATTATCCATTTGACTGTAGATTATGCCTAAGTATTGAATTTTTGATGCTGGTTAATTATGCTGCTCACTTTCATATTGATAACTTCTCGTCATAGGCAATTCATTATTCACACCTTTGCTAAATAAAATCTGATGCAAATCAATCACACCATTATTAAAGCTTGCTGCACAAGAACATAAATACATTCGCCACATGCGAATAAATTTCTCATCAAACATCTTTTCAATTTCTGGTAAATGCTTCTCAAAGCCCTCATGCCAACACAGTAATGTCCTCACATAATGTCTTCTTAAGCTTTCTACATCTAAAACATAATATTTAAAATCTGCAGATAAACTAATAATTTCTCTTAAACTCGGAATAACGCCTCCTGGGAAAATATATTTCTTAATCCAAGCATCTCCTGGGTATTCACCATAACCACTAATAAAATGTAGTAAAAATAATCCTTTGTCATTTAAGACACTATCTACATTCTTAAAAAATAAATCATAGTTTTCTCTGCCAACATGTTCAAGCATGCCCACACTTACCACACGGTCAAATTTTAATTTGGACTCGCTTAAATCCCTGTAGTCCATTAATTCAACCCGTAAATACGCTTCAAGTCCTTCTTCTTTAATGCGTTCATTAAAAGCTTTTTGCTGCGCTTCACTTAATGTAATGCCTACCCCATGTATTTTATATTTTTTGGCTGCTTCAATTAATAGAAAGCCCCATCCACACCCTATATCCAAAAGACTCATGCCTTGTTTTAGGTTTAGTTTTTTAAGTATATGGCATACTTTCTTATGTTGCGCCTGTTCTAATGTTTCATCTCCCGTTTCAAAATACGCACAGGAATAGCTTAAAGTGGGGTCAAGCCATAAACTATAAAAATCATTGCCTATATTATAGTGAGAGCAAACTTCCTTCTTTTGATTTTTCTTAGAGGTAGATGTAAATAAGATTTTCTTAAGTGCATTTTTATTCGTCTTAAATTCACTTTGACATTTAAAAATCTCATTCAGTGCAATCTCTATGTCACCTTCAATCTCTAAGTCACCATTCATATAGGCTTCACCTAATGCTAGTGTGGTGCTTTGTAAGAGCTTCTTATAAGACACAGGTTCATGTACAACTACCTTAAACTTTGAAGGCTCATTTCCGATATGAATCTCTTCTCCTGTTTCAAACATCACGTCAAAAGAAGTCCCATCAAAATTTTTGAGGAACTTCTCCATTAACTTAGCTTGTATATTCATATTATCACTCCTCTCACGGAGTGTATCCAAAAATTGCCGATTATATTCTCATTCTATTTACTTCATTTTTTTGATTAGGCAAAGCCGTAATGATTCCGCCTAAACAAAGTGGCACATAGAAAGTAATAATCCTCCAGCATAAAACAGCTGTGGGAAGTATAGCTTGTGGGAAAAATAATTGAAACAACAAGAAAAAGCTCCCTTCAGCCACCCCTGAACTACCTGGAATAGGTACAAATGATGAAAACATCACAATAAACGCTGCGGCTGATACAATCACTAAAACTTGTGCTCCCTTTAATCCAAAGGCTCTATAAACTGCATAAGGAATTAAAAAGTATGCAGTAAGCTGCGAAGCTGTTAAAACCCCAATTCTAGCAATGAGCATTTTATTCTTTTTCATCTCATCTATATTATTGCCAAATAAATCCACCTGTTTAATTAGTTTTTTCTTTTCGCTGTAGACATCTTTTATAAGATGAAACTTATGTAATAAGTTTATTCCCCAAAAGCCTATTTTCTTTGTTCTTTTTCTCATAAAAGCTGCCATAACTAGTACAATAACAACGCCCAAATTAACTGTAAATCCCACTAGTGACAAGTAAGCAATTCCTTTCACCTTAACGACAAAAAACTTAAGTTGCACAATGAGTACAATCATGGAATATAAGGTTAATGTCAGCTGATAAATAATAAATTTAGATAATAATACACTTGCAGAACTGCCAAGGGGTACCCCTTGCTTCATCATCATGAACGCCTGCATTGGCTGTCCGCCTGAAGCAAAAGGGGTAATGGCATTAAAAAAGTGTCCTGACATCACTACTTTAAAAGAATTCCACAATTTATTTCCTTTATGAATTCTTTCTACCAATAAATATTGAATGATGGTCTCTATTCCCCAGTAAAGTCCTATACAAGCAAACCCAATGAGTGTCCATCTAATGGATAAGTTAGTAAAATGCTCTAAAATCATCGTTGGATTCTCATTGCCAATTAAAATCTTTAATGTTAATAACCCCACACCAAGGATTAGTCCAATATTTGCTAAATATTTTTTCATACTGTTGCTTCACCACCAGCAATTACTGAATGTTTACGAGTGGTGAGTACTTCATTATAAAAGTCTTGCCACATTCTTAAAACATTCTCTTTAGAATAAAAGTTACTTCCTTCTAAGGATTTATTCATTCTCTCCTTATTAAACTCTGCATCATTTTTTAAGCGATTAATATAGCCTATAAATTCTTCATTTGTATTTCCCTTTAAATAAAAATCAAATAAGATTTTTGGATAAATGTCTAAATCTCTTAATAAAATAGGCGTATTGCAATTCATGGCTTCTAAAATAATCATTGGAAAGAGTTCATTGTATGAAGGCAAAAACATGACATTAGCAATATTATAGAGTTCATTCATTACTTGTCTGTCTACAATGCCTGTAAATTTCACATTTTTAGGTGGATTGTCTAAAATGTTTTTGACCTCTTTATAGCCTGAGGTAATATTTCCAAAAGAAAAGCCTCCTGCCCAGATAAACTGCACATCTGGCATTGCCTTAGCAATCTCAATAAAATCAAAAATGCCCTTCCTCATTTGAAGCTGACCAGCACATAAAACAACAAATTTATTTTCATCAATGCCATGCTTTGCCCTAACAGCTTTCTTTGCCAAATCATCCATTTTATAAAATTTCTCTTTAGATACATAGTTAGGAATATACGTCACCTTGCTTCTAGGTATACCATACTCTTCAAGCTTATCAATAAAATAAGGGTTTACCGTTACAAGATAATCCATACTCTTATAAAAAGAAATAATATATTTATAAAATGCCTTTGTAACTACCTTAGGTAATTGCAAACTGCCATCTACTGTTTCTGGTAAAAAGTGGACAGCACCTACGGTAACACATCCTCTTGCTTTGACATAAGGTAAGGTTACGTAAAATTCTGGGTTTATTGTATGATAGTGCATAATATCTGCACATTCTTTCTTATTAACTTCTACAACATATCGGTCATCTAAACCGTTTGTTACTAAATCTAATTGTTCTAGATAGGCAGAGCCTACGCCTTGCCCTTTAACTTTATCCGCAGAAGATAACATATTAATTGTTGGCATACTCATTGCCTCCCTACAATACATAAATATCTTGATTTAATTCATTCCATATTATAGCCCAAAAATATTTCTCTTAGGCGATTTCTTAATTTTTTTTAATAAATATTATCTTCTATATAAGCATAAGCCACTTTATGTGCTCTTGTATAAATGCTTCCACCATATACATTCTTTTCCTTGCCGTTTACTATCTGCTTACTTTTTCCAAAAGCCACAAGTTCTTCTCCTAAATACTCTTCTAAAGAAGCTTTAAAATAAACATCCTTGGCATATTCTTCTCCAAATTTCTCAAATAATGCTTTTTTAGGATGAGTCGATAGGTCTTCATAGCTTCCATCCTTATAAAATTTATAAATACAAAAACAAAAGAAAGCCGTTTTATCTTCTAATTCTAGGTTATCAAATAGTTGGTTGTGTAATGCTTTATTTCCTATATATTGAGAGCAAAGCATCCCTTTACTTCTTGCATAATTTAATAACCCATCTGATGCCTTTTCATCATCATCTAATACTCTAGCAATAATCGCTTTTGCATCACTTTCCGTTGCGTCCTCTGGCAATGTAATGCCCATCTTCTTTGCATAATTCTTTTCTGCCATGCTGGCTGGATTTGTATTAATTGTATTTGGCACCTTCTGTCTTTTATCTCTCATATTCATTCCTCCCAAATTAGCTTTTACCATTATAGCATTTATTTCTATATAACCACCTATACTTATACTGTCTTCAAACCATCTAGTCCTAATTTTTTATTTCTCACATACAATATAGTTATATATGATGATACCCATAATAAGTAAATTTATACTATAAACAATAAATATATTAAGGCAATAATTTGAAGGAGTGATAAACTTGAAAGAGCAAAATCTAGTGACAAGCACTATTCTATTAACTGCAACTTCTTTATTTACCCGAACAATTGGGATGATTTCTTCTATCTATTTAGCTCAAATATTAGGTGCTCAGGGGATGGGTATTTATGAGTTAACCATGTCTTTATATATGACTGCCGTTATATTCGCTTCCGCTGGTTTATGTGTTACCGTATCTCGTATGGTTGCTGAAGCACTCGGTCAAAATCAAATCACTTCTTTACCACATATTATGGGAGTAGCCTTTTCTATTGGGCTTCCATTAAGTTTTATGGTGGCACTCTTGCTTTTTAGCTTTGCACCTTTCTTAGCAACTCATTTAATCCATCATCCATTAGCTGCATCTGGCCTCCGCTTTCTATCTCTTAGCATCCCTTTTATGGCCTGTTCCTCATGCTTTAAAGGCTACTTCTATGCCACAAAGAAAACCATCTATCCAGCTAGTGCAGAGATTTTAGAGCAAGTCGTCAAGCTCGGGCTTGTTATGACCCTAATTAAACTTTACACCCCTAGCCATACCCTTTCTCTTTATAGTGCTGTGGGTCTAGGACTAACAATTGGTGAAATCGTTTCTTGGAGTTATATGCTTTCACTTTATATTCATGAAGCTAAACATTTTAAGAAGTGTTCCCCTTATTCTGCTTCAGTTAATGGCTCTATAGGCTCCTATTCACGCCAGCCTCATTCTCTTAAATTGACTTTCTTAGCCTTTAGAAGCCTTCTACATAAAATGCTTTCCATTATGCTTCCTATTGCTTGCATCTCTTACCTAAGCTGTTTATTCTTTTCACTAGAGAATTCTTTGATTCCCTTAAGCTTAAAAAAATACAATGAAGAGCTTTCCGCTTCTATGAGTGTCTTTGGCATGATTAAGGGAATGATTATGCCGATATTATTTTTCCCCTCTGCTTTTTTGACTGCATTTTCCACCACTCTGATGCCTGAAATTGCAAAAGCCAATGTTCTAAAACTGCATAAACGGGTCACCTACACTACCAGCAGAGTTCTGCAGCTTACTTTTATCCTAAGTATACTAGTCGTTGCAGTTTTTATGAATTATAGTGATGAGTTAGGCTTTGTCCTGTATAAAAGTGAAGAAATTGGTCCTTTACTTCGCAGTCTTTCAATCATTGTCCCTTTTGTCTATACTGAAGTGATTGCAGATGGTATTTTAAAAGGGTTAAATGAACAAGTCAGTTGTCTAAAATATAGTATGATTGATTCGATTTTACGTATCACTCTAATTTACTTTTTGCTCCCTATTAAAGGCATTTATGCTTTTGTGGGTATAACCATTATGAGTTGTATTCTAACTTCTACTTTAAGCTTTAATAAACTTCTTGAAACGACACATTTAAAATTTAAACTGATGAATTGGCTCGTTAAACCGGCTGTTGCAGCTGCCTTTTCTGCTAGTTACTCTAGACTGATTATTTATAAATTATTTCGCTATAGCTTTGGATTAACCACCAAGGTATTTTTAGGAATCTCTTTTACAGTTATTTTGTATATTCCTCTTCTTTTCTTAATTCAAACCTTAAGTATAGAAGATTTAAGTTGGCTTAAAAGGCAGCTTAGACTTTTTAAAACCAGCCTCCTGGTAAGACATTCTTCCTAAATGCTTAAGCTGGTGCCTAATCCAATTATTTTTTAATAACATCAAAAAGCGAGTGTGAAAATTTCACACTCGCTTTTTTATATCATTATGATTTAATTATTTTCTTGGACCAGCTGCTACTAATGCTTTACCAGCTTCGTTTCCTTCGTATTTAGCAAAGTTCTTAATAAATCTATCAGCTAAGTCTTTAGCTTTAGTTTCCCATTCAGAAGCATCTGCATATGTATTACGAGGGTCAAGGATGTTTGTATCAACACCTGGAAGTTCTGTAGGAACTTCGAAATCGAACATTGGGATTTTCTTTGTTGGAACGTTGTTGATGTCTCCGTTAAGGATTGCATCAATGATTCCACGAGTATCTTTGATAGAGATACGTTTTCCTGTTCCATTCCATCCTGTGTTTACAAGGTATGCTTTAGCACCGCTCTTTTGCATTTTCTTAACGAGTTCTTCAGCATATTTTGTTGGATGAAGTTCAAGGAATGCTTGTCCGAAGCAAGCTGAGAATGTTGGTGTTGGTTCTGTGATACCACGTTCTGTACCAGCAAGTTTAGCTGTGAAACCTGATAAGAAGTAGTATTGTGTTTGTTCTGGTGTAAGGATTGATACTGGTGGAAGTACACCGAAAGCATCAGCAGATAAGAAGATTACATTTTTAGCTGCTGGAGCTGAAGATACTGGGCGTACAATGTTTTGAATGTGGTTGATTGGGTAAGATACACGTGTATTTTCTGTAACACTCTTATCTTTGAAATCAATTTTACCATCTTTATCTAATGTAACGTTTTCAAGAAGAGCGTTTCTCTTGATTGCGTTGTAAATGTCTGGTTCTGATTCTTTATCAAGGTCAATAACTTTAGCGTAGCAACCACCTTCGAAGTTGAATACACCGTTGTCATCCCAACCGTGTTCGTCATCACCGATAAGAAGACGTTTTGGATCTGTTGATAATGTAGTTTTACCTGTTCCTGAAAGACCGAAGAAAATAGCTGTATTTTCACCGTTCATATCAGCATTTGCTGAACAGTGCATTGAAGCAATACCTTTTAATGGTAAGTAGTAGTTCATCATTGAGAACATACCTTTTTTCATTTCTCCGCCGTACCATGTATTGATGATAACTTGTTCACGACTTGTGATATTGAAAGCAACACATGTTTCAGAGTTAAGACCTAATTCTTTGTAGTTTTCAACTTTTGCTTTAGAAGCATTGTATACTACGAAGTCTGGCTTAAAGTTTGCAAGTTCTTCTTCTGTTGGTTGAATAAACATATTTTTGATAAAGTGTGCTTGCCAAGCAACTTCTACGATGAAACGTACTGACATACATGTATCTTTGTTAGCACCACAGAATGCATCTACAACAAATAATCTTTTGTTAGAAAGTTCTTTTTTAGCAAGTTCTTTAACTGCTGCCCAAGCTTCTTCTGTCATTGGATGGTTATCATTTTTGTACTCATCAGATGTCCACCATACAGTGTCTTTAGAGTTTTCATCCATAACAATAAATTTATCTTTAGGTGAACGGCCTGTGTAAATACCAGTCATTACATTAACTGCACCAAGTTCACTTTCTTGACCTACTTCAAAGCCTTCAAGACCAGCTTTTGTTTCTTCTTCAAATAATAATTCATAAGAAGGATTATATACAACTTCTGTTGTTCCTGTAATGCCATATTTAGTTAAATCAACATTTGCCATCTTTATTCTACCTCTTTCTTTTATTATAATATACCAATCAGATAACGGTCTAAATACATAGATACCAGTTTATCTTTACATGGAAATGGAATATTCCACCCTTACTTAAAAAGTATATATAATTAAGGTCAATAAATCAATAAAAAATATTCTTATTTTGAAATATAATTTCAAAAACAAACTTTATCGGCATCAATTTGCATTTATTCCCAACCTAAATAAAATTTATTCTACAGTAAGTTACTTTTTGTTGGGTTATTGACTATTTTTTCATCTACAATTTTTTCTGCTAGACGCTTATAATAATTGGCCTTTTCTGTTAATAAGATGACTTGCAGCATACTTATTATCTTTTCCTCATCTATGCCTTCTAAGCTAAGGCGCTCCTCTTGAACTTTGATAGACTCTTCTATATGACTTATTTCCTTTCGAAAAGCATTTGCTTCTTCTAATTTCAAATCTAATACAATTTGATAGAGTTCGGATAGCACCTCACTACCTATTTCTCCATTATTAATCAAAATACCAAATAAATGCTTAATGTCCCCAATAGCTAAGACTTGTTTGAGGTCATAAAGCAAAATCATGAGTAGTATATGTTCTTTAGTATATTTTTTCTTAACTGCAGGCATCAACACTTTATCTTTGATATAGTTATTAATCATTGTCTTGGTTAACAATTTATCTTCCTTATAACGCTTTGTATGCGTTAGTTTATCCTCAAATAAAGTAATCACTTGATCCATATATAAATCTAAATTTGGAATCATATCTTGGTCTATTTTTTCATCTAGCTTAAGTTCTTCTATCATTTGACTTAAAGTTTCTTTTTGCATAATCTACTCCTACTTCTATTTAAGGTTATTTCATTTGTACTCTTTTAATTATTTCATGGATATTCATCTATTTTAGTTGCATATAGATTTTATATGCCCATTTAGCTTATTTTATCATACACAATGCTCTTTTCTAAATCAACATAGTTTATTTATAAAAACCCCATTGACTTATATTATAAGATTATGATATTTTATTTATATATCATTAAGTAGTTTTAAAAACTACATATTGTTTTTAGGAGATGATTATATGAAACATTATCTAAGAGAACCGATTAATTCTATTACTCATTTATTGGGTGCGTTTCTTTCTATCATAGGCACGATTGTTTTACTCAATCACACTACCTTGCCACTTACTCCAGTAGTCATCGCTTCTATACTAATTTTTGGCATTAGTTTGGTGCTACTCTATACGGCAAGTGGTATTTATCATCTTGTTTATACAACAGATGCTATATTACTACGCCTACGTAAGCTGGACCATTCCATGATCTTTATTTTAATTGCTGGTTCTTATACCCCATTTTGCTTACTTGCATTAGATGGCTTTTGGAAATGGTTTATTATTATTACCGTATGGAGCCTTGCACTCATTGGAATTATTTTAAAAATGGTATGGATGAATATGCCTAGATGGCTTTCTACTGGTTTTTATATTGGTATGGGTTGGATTGCATTGTTTGCTTTAAAGCCTTTATATAATTCTTTATCATTAGGTGGTTTTTGTTATCTTATATTAGGTGGCGTAATGTATACTATCGGTGGCATTATCTATGGTACAAAGAAACCAAACTTTTCTCCTGATTTTGGTTTTCATGAGATTTTTCATATCTTTGTCATGCTGGGAAGCTTCTGCCATTATTGGGCTATACTAAACTATGTGGTTTAATCTACTTCCGATAGATTATAAATTAGGTTTAAGATTACAAGGTTTCCTTGTTATTTTAAATAGATTTTGTTTCATTTTCTTTAAATACAGATAACCTCAAAAAGAAGAGGCTCTAACTTCAGATTAAAGTTAGAACCTCTTCTTTTTGAGTGTCGTATATTAGCGAAACCATTTCTATATTTAAAATACTTAGGATGACCTATTTTGCTTTTGATTGAATGTATTCATCCATAGCAGCTGCTGCTTTTTTACCAGCACCCATCGCTAAGATAACGGTTGCTGCACCTGTTACAGCATCTCCACCAGCATAAACACCTTCTCTAGTTGTAAGACCAGTTTCTTCTTCTGTTACAATACAACCACGTTTGTTGGTTTCTAATCCTTTAGTTGTGCTTCTAATGAGTGGGTTTGGACTTGTACCGATTGCCATGATTACACAATCTACATCAAGGATGAAGTTAGAATCTTCTTTAGCAATTGGTCTTCTTCTTCCTGATTCATCTGGTTCACCAAGTTCCATTTCAACACATTCCATTCCTTTAACCCATCCATCTTCACCAACGATTTGAATTGGATTGTTAAGGTTTTTGAAGATAATCCCTTCTTCTTTAGCGTGTTCTACTTCTTCACGTCTAGCTGGCATTTCTTCTTCACTACGACGGTATACGATATATACGTTTTCAGCACCAAGACGTTTTGCACATCTTGCAGCATCCATTGCTACGTTACCACCACCAACAACTGCTACGCTCTTGCTATTTTTGATTGGTGTGTCACTACCTTCTCTATAAGCTTTCATTAAGTTTACTCTAGTTAAGAACTCATTTGCTGAGTAAACGCCTTTAAGGTTTTCACCTGGAATGTTCATGAAGTTTGGAAGACCAGCTCCAGAACCTACGAAAATAGATTCATAACCTTGTTCAAAAAGTTCATCAATAGAAATAACCTTACCGATTACCATGTTCGTCATCACTTCTACGCCCATAGCTTTAAGGGTCTCAATTTCTTTTTGTACGATTGCTTTTGGAAGTCTGAATTCAGGGATACCATATACAAGTACACCACCTGCTAAGTGAAGGGCTTCAAATACAGTGACTTTGTAACCTTTTTTAGCAAGGTCTCCAGCACATGTAAGGCCAGCAGGACCTGCACCAATGATGGCAACTTTGTGTCCATTGCTTTCTGGTACAACCACTTCTTCTTTGCTGTGCTCCATATGATAATCTGCTACAAAACGTTCAAGACGACCGATTCCAACGCTTTCTGTTTTGATCCCACGTACACATTTAGATTCACATTGGCTTTCTTGTGGACAAACACGACCACAAACAGCTGGAAGGCTACTTGTTTCTTTGATAATTTCATAAGCTTTTTCGAAATCACCATTTTTGATTTCTGTTATGAAATTAGGAATTTTAACATTAACTGGGCAGCCACTTACACAAGGCATATTTTTACAATTTAAACAGCGACTTGCCTCTTCTTGTGCCATTTCTACTGTATACCCTAAAGCAACTTCTTTGAAGTTTGAATTTCTTACCATTGGGTCTTGTACTGGCATTTCTAACTTTTTAGGACTCATATTTGCAGCCATCTTAGTTTTCCCCCTTCTTCATTAAATTACATTGATGTTCATATGCTTGTCTTTCGAAGTCTTTATACATACTTGATCTAGAAATCGCTTCATCGAAATCTACTTCATGACCATCGAAGTCAGGTCCATCTACACAAGCGAATTTAACTTTTCCACCTACTGTAAGACGACAACCACCACACATACCTGTACCATCAATCATAATAGGGTTCATACTAACCATTGTTTTTACATTATATTGTTTAGTTAATGCACAAACAAATTTCATCATTACAATTGGTCCGATAGCAATAACTTCATCATATTCATTGCCTTCTTTGATAAGTTTTTCAAGAGCATTGGTTACAAGCCCTTTTTCACCGTAGCTACCATCATCTGTCATCATAAATAATCTTGAGCTTGCTACTTTAAATTCATCTTCAAGAATGACTAAATCTTTATTTCTAAAACCAACGATAACGTCTACGTCAGCGCCTAGGTTATGTAATTTTTTAGCAATTGGATAAGCGATCGCTGATCCTACACCACCACCTACTACAGCAACTTTTTTAAGTCCTTCTACATGAGATGCTACACCAAGTGGTCCAACGAAATCTTGTAAATATTCGCCTTCTTCTAATCCACTTAAAGCTTTTGTTGTTTTCCCAACGATTTGGAAAATAATAGTTACAGTGCCTTTTTCACGATCAAAATCTGCAATTGTTAATGGAATACGTTCACCATTTTCATCTACTCTTAAAATAATGAATTGTCCTGGTTCTGCTTTTTTAGCAATAAAAGGTGCTTCAATATCCATTAGCATTACTGTAGGATTTAAGACTTTTTTCTTTACAATCTTATACATATAATCCCCCTCTTGTTTATCATTGTTATCGGTAAGAAGTCATTGTACTTCCTGTATATACTCCTCTTTCATTATGCCACCACTTAGAGAACTTAACAAAACAGGATTTAATATTTTTTACAATTTCTTGAATTTTTGTGATGAATAAATATAAATTTTTTATTTTACCCAAATTTGCATTTATGCATAGGAAAAATAGGAGATACTTGTCATTAGCATCTCCTATCTAAATTAATATAACCTTTAATAATCTGTATAAATATATACTCTTACTAGAAGTTTACATCTGTTCCATAATAGGTGCATGTAAATACTTTCTTCATGTTTTCTACGTCTGTTTTTCTTGGATTAGAACCTGTACATGGGTCAAGCACTGCATTTTCTGCAATGAAATCTACTGTTTCATTGAATTTTTCTTCTGTTACACCATACTCTTTATAAGATAATGGAATATTTAATTGTTTATTTAAGTCTTTAATGGCTTGTACTAAAGAATTTGTAAGTTGCTCATTGGTTCTACCTGGAAGCCCCATGATTCTTGCAATATCTGCAAAGCGTTCCATACAAACTCTTGAATTGTACTGGATAACATATGGAAGCATGATTGCATTACAGCATCCATGAGGAATACCATATTGTGCCCCTACTTTATGAGCTAGGCTATGTACAATACCAAGTAGAGCATTAGAAAATGCCATACCAGCAAGACATTGTGCGGTATGCATTTTGCCTCTTGCCTCGGCATCTTCATTATATGAAGCCACAATACTATCATAAATATCAGAAATTGCTTTTAATGCCAATGGATCGCTAAATGGTGAACGTGCTGTAGCAACATAAGCTTCGATGGCATGTGTCATCGCATCCATTCCAGTATGTGCTGTTAATTTCTTAGGCATTGTAAGTGGAATATTATCATCAAGAATTGCAATATCTGGTGTAATTTCAAAATCAGCTAATGGATACTTAATATGTGTACTGTAATCTGTAATAACAGAAAAAGCTGTTACTTCTGTTGCTGTACCACTAGTAGATGGAATCGCTACGAAAATGGCTTTCTTTCTAAGTTTTGGCATAGAGAATGGTTCTTTGATATCATCAAATGTTAAGTTTGGATATTCATAAAATACCCACATGGCTTTTGCAGCATCAATAGGTGAACCACCACCAATGGCTACAATAACATCTGGCTCAAATTCTTGCATCGCTTTTGCACCACGAAAAACAGTTTCTATAGATGGATCTGGTTCTACCCCTTCAAATAATAAGGTTTCAATTCCAGTTTCTTTTAAGACATCTTCAACTCTTTGTAAAAATCCACCCTTTTTCATAGAGCTACCACCAGTTACAACAATAGCTTTTTTATAACCTTTTAAATTTTTAAGCTCACTAATTGCATCTTTTCCGAAATAAATATCTCTTGGTAATGTAAAACGTGCCATGAAGCATCCCCCTTATCCCTTATATCCATATATTTTTCTGTTTTAGGTTAATTTTAACCATCAACACTCTTATTTTAGCAGTTAAAGTCTTAAATTTCAATGAATAATCTAACAATTAATGATGTCTATTAGTAACATTTTCACTACTTGATATTATTATCAAATATCATTTATAGACATATTGTAGTAATAGATTCTATCTATTTTTACAAATACTATTTACTTAGTAATAAATGCATTATAAAAGGGTGATACTTAAAAGTATCACCCTGATATTTACCATAACTGGTTCTTAGTGTTTTACAACGTTAGCTGCTTGTGGTCCTCTGTTTCCTTCAACGATGTCGAATTCAACTTCTTGACCTTCTTCTAATGTTTTAAAACCTTCGCCTTGGATAGCTGTGAAGTGTACGAAGATATCGTCTCCTTCTTCTCTTTCAATAAATCCAAAACCTTTTTCTGCATTGAACCATTTAACTTTACCTGTCATGTTAAGCGGCCTCCTTATAAATAATATTGCTAAAACACTGCTACGCAAAACGCTCTTCGGTCTTGCTAATTTTGTTACAAGAGGCCTACCTTCGTTTTTGTTTCAATATTTTAACTTACTTTGTGAGTTTATCATAAATTCTAAAAAAAATCAAGGTTATTTAGATATTTTAATTAATTAGCATATTCTAAATTTTTAATTGCCTGTAGATTGTTTGTCTAATTTTCCTATATTTTTCTCAAATCTCTTTTATTATTTTTAAATTTTTGTCATAAACTATCAGGGTATCTCTTTTTATTTAAATAGGCTATAATTTATAAATATGTGTTAGAAATAAACAGGTAAGGAGTTTAATTTATGAATCAAGTAGATAAAGATTATTTAGCTATGTGTCAATATATATTAGAGCATGGCACTTTCAAAGAAGACCGCACTGGAACGGGAACCTATAGCGTCTTTGGTCAACAGTTACGTTTTAATCTTTCAAAAGGTTTTCCGCTGCTCACAACCAAACGCGTGCCTTTTCGCTTAATTGCTTCTGAACTTCTATGGTTCTTAAAAGGAGATACACGTCTTCGTTATTTACTTCAAAATAATAATCACATTTGGGATGAGTGGGGATTTAAAAAATGGATTTCTTCTAAAGACTACACAGGTCCCGATATGACAGACTTTGGTCGTCGTTGTCTTGTGGATGAAGCCTTTAATGAAGCTTATCAAAAGCAACTTGCCATTTATCAAGAAAAAGTATTAAATGATGATGCGTTTAATGAAACTTATGGTGATTTAGGAAATGTATACGGTAAACAATGGCGTCAGTGGGAAGGTCCAAATGGTAAAGTCTATGACCAGATTAAATGGGTTATTCATGAAATTAAAACCAATCCATCTTCAAGAAGACTCCTTGTTAATGCTTGGGATGTAGCATCTGTTTATGAAGGGTTAATGGAATTACCTCCTTGTCATTTTTGTTTCCAATTTTATGTATTAGATGGCAAATTAAGCTGTATGTTTAATATGCGTTCTAATGATGTTTTCTTAGGGCTACCATTTAATATTGCCTCTTATGCATTACTCACTCACTTAATTGCACATGAATGTGGATTAGAAGTAGGCGACTTAGTTTATACGGGGGCAGATGTTCACATCTACTCTAACCATATAGAACAAGTCAAAGAGCAGCTCTCTAGAGAGCCTCGCCCACTTCCTACGCTTAAAATTAATCCTAATAAAGCAAGTATCTTTGATTTTGAGCTTTCTGATTTTGAACTTGTTGGATATGATCCACATCCAGCCATTAAAGCACCTGTTGCTGTATAATATTTTGTGGGAGGATTAAACTATGATTAAAATAATTGCTGCCGTTAGTAAAAATCTTCAAATTGGAAAAGATAATCAGCTGCCTTGGCATATTTCTGAAGACCTTAAGTATTTTAGAAAAGTAACAAGTGGGCAAGCGGTTCTCATGGGACGCAGAACTTTTGAAAGTATTGGCAAACCATTACCTAATAGACGAAATATCGTGCTTACTAGAAATACTGACTTTAATGTTGAGAGTAATGCCAAAAACAATACTGGAAGCATAGAGGTTGTTCACACGTTTGAAGAAGCCCTTGCCTTATGCAAAACTTTAGACCAAGTCTTTATCATTGGCGGGGGTGAGATTTATACTGCTTTCTTACCCTATGCAGATGAATTGTATCTTACACTGGTAGATAAAGAAATTGAGGGAGATACTGATTTTCCAGCCTTCAAAGCTGATTTTGAATGTATTAGGTCTACTCCAGGCGAAACAACTACCGAAGACGGTCATAGCTTTGCCTTTACTATTTGGACAAGAAAATAAATTGATTATGTTAAAAATAGGACTGTCGCATTAAGCATTTCAACTTATAAATATACAATCATTAAAGTCAATCCATTTGATTTTGCTTAATAAATTGTACATTTATCAGATATATGCTTTTAGCGCAACAGTCCAATTTCTCTATTATTAATTAAAGCTTAATGTTTTAACTAACCCTTTTACTTGATTTCTACCAACCTCCTGAAGAACCTCCTCCCTTTGAAGAGCCTCCTCCAAATCCACCATATCCACCTCCCCCTCTATTATTTCTGCCTCCACTAAATAAATTGCTCCAAAATAGAATTCTCCAAAGTCGTCCTCCATTAAAAAATAGATCAAAAAACAAAATACCCAAAATAAAAAGATATAACACAGGACTTATGGCTGACTGTGAGGTTTGATTGACATTGACGGTTAAGGTCGTTTGTAAAGAATGCGTTAGCGTCACATTATATTCTCCTGCAATCTCATCACAAAATTGACTGTATACCTGTGCCAATCCTTGTCCATAGTAACCCCTACTAAACGCAAAGCTCCCTAGTTCTTGCATAATCCGATTACTTAGGGCATCAGGAATGGCTCCTTCTAATCCTCTTCCTACTTCCACCCTCCACCTTTTATCTTGAACCGACAATAAAACAAGTAGTCCATTATCTTTACTCCCTTGCCCAATGCCCCATTTTCTAAAAAGCGTATTGGCATAATCTTCTATGGGCACGCCATTAGTCGTATTGATTGTCACAATAACTGCCTCAGCTCCTGTTTTTTGTTCTAACTCTCTCCCTAAATTAATAATCCCAGTAGCACTATTTTGATCCACTATTTTTGCATAATCATTAAGGTATTTATACGAGGTAGGTCTAGGTACACTAATTTGTGCTAGAACATGACTTAGATTTAGGCATAAGAGCAAGCAAATGATGCCTAATATCCCTATACATTTTTTTAACTTACCAAGAGAAACACATCGCTTATTCATTATTTATTCCCAAAATCCACTACTGGGGCTGTGGCTGCATTTGGACTTGCTTCAAAAAATTCAGCTGGTTCAAATCCAAACGCATTACTTATGATACTTGTTGGAAATCTTCTTCTCTTGGTGTTATATCTGGTTACTGCCCCATTATAATCTTGTCTTGCAATAGCTAATCTGTTTTCTGTTCCTTCTAATTGAACGGATAAATCTTGAAAGTTTTGATTAGACTTTAGCTCTGGATAATTTTCAACGACTACTAACAAGCGAGAAATTGCACTAGACAAATCACTATCCGCCGCTGCTTCTTCTTTTATATTATTAGCCCCTGATAAACGAGCCCTTGCATTTGCTATATCTGTAAAAATCTCTTTTTCCTGCGATGCATAACCTTGAACGGTATTTACAAGGTTTGGAATTAAATCCAAGCGTCTTTGAAGTTGTGTTTCAATATTGGCTCTAGCAACATCTACATTTTGCTGACTTTCTACAAGTCCATTATAAATGCCTGCTATCCAGATAATAAAAATTAAAACAACTATCCCAATGCCAATTAGCCATTTCATACCTGACTTCATAAGAATTCTCCTTTCGCTTTTTATTTTTAGTATGCACGTATTGATCCACAAATATAGCGACAAAAATTTAGCAAAACCAATTTGCTCATTTTTAACCATAAAAAAAGAAACAGTCCCTATCAACGGATTGTATAGGTTTACTGTTTCTTCTATTTATTAAAGATAATTTTTTAGTTTTCTTATGAGGGGTAAAACAGACTATCTTTCTTCTCTAGATTTACTTTGTCTATAATTTGAACGACCTTCGTGGCGTCTTGAGCCTTCTTGACGTCTTGATTGTTTACGTCCTACTTGTCTTGCTCTACCATCTTGCTTTTTATTAGCGACTTCAATATTTACACGACGACCTTTAAGTGATTCACCTACTAGGCTTGTCATCACATCATCTAATTGATTTTTTGGTACTTCAAAGAATGAGAATTTATCTAGCATATCTACTCTACCAATTTCTTTTCCTTTAATACCAGATGTTGAAGCAATGAATTTAACAAGGTCAGATACTTGAATGTTGTCTTTACGACCAAGGTTGATGAATAATCTAACCATATCCCCATCCATTTTATTTATGTCAAAGTGACCGTTTCTTGTTAACTCTTCATCCGAAATATCTGTAGAAGCGCCCATTACCATTTTATCCATCGCGATTTTAAGGAAGGCTGCTGCAACATCTAATGAATTTGAGAATTCTTCACTTTCTACATCACCAACTTCTTCAAGAATTCTTTCAATGTGGCTTACATAAGGATTTAATTTTCCTTGGTGAAGCACTTCTTTGACTTCGTCAATAATGCCTGAAAGTTTGTTTTCTTGAATGTCTTCAATTGAAGGTGGTTTAATACATTTGATTTTTGATTTTGTATAACGTTGAATGTCACGAAGTTTAATCAGTTCTTTACCTGCTGCAAAAGTATAAGATACCCCTTGACGATTTGCACGACCTGTTCTTCCAATACGGTGAACATAGTATTCTTCATCACTTGGTACATCATAGTTAAATACTGCATCTACATCATCTACGTCAATTCCACGCGCTGCAACGTCTGTTGCGATTAGGATATCAATTAAACCATGTCTAAAACGAGACATGACATTATCTCTTTGGAGTTGTTTCATATCACCATGTAATGATTCTGCACTATAGCCTCTTGCTTGAAGGTCTTTGCATAAATCATCTACACGTTTCTTTGTATTGCAGAATACAACAGATAACTTGAAGTTATTCGCATCAATTAAACGTGATAAAACTTCTACTTTATTACTTTCTCTTACTTCAAGATAGTATTGCTCAATAGTTGGTACCGTTAAAGCTTTGTGTACCACATTAATTGTAACAGGGTCGTTTTGATATTTATTCGCAATGTCTAAGATTGCTGGTGCAAGTGTTGCTGAAAATAATACAAATTGACGTTTTTCTGGTACGCTCTCTAATATAACGTCAATATCTTCTCTAAAGCCCATGTTGAGCATTTCATCTGCTTCATCTAGGATAATCTTCTTAAGACCTTCTAACTTAAGGGTTTCTCTTCTTAAGTGATCCATGATTCTTCCTGGAGTCCCTACAATAATTTGAGGCTTCTTTTTAAGTGCTCTAAGCTGTCTATCAATTTGCTGACCACCATATATTGGTAAAATACGTACGTCCTTTTTATATTTTGCAAGGGCAGACAGTTCTTCTGCTACTTGAATAACCAGTTCACGCGTAGGACAAAGAATGAGTACTTGAACTCTGCTGTCTTTTGTATCAATGCCTTCTACTGCTGGAATACCAAATGCACAAGTTTTACCCGTTCCCGTTGGCGCTTGAGCAATGATATCTTTTCCTTCTAAAATAACTGGAATTGCTTTGGCTTGAATAGGTGTTGTTTCCTCAAACCCCATATCTCCAGCCGCTCTAATAATTTCTTCCGATACTTCTAGTTGACTAAATAATATACTTTCTATGACCATTACCTCTACAATCTATATAAATTTATAAGTGAAATCCGATTTTAATTAATTTCCTTACACACTATATTGAATGATACTACAAATTCCATAAAATCACAACCTGTAAATTGTTCCTATTGCTAGTAAATACGTTTTTTTCTCCAACTTCTGCACCTTATTATTAGTGAAAAAAAAGATATAGTTTTACCTATATCCCTTGGGTATTTTATCTATTATTTACCATATATTTTCTCCACTTTAGATTAATTCTATACGATATCATTAAAATTATTCTTCTAAATTATATTTTTCAATTGCCCTTTTCAATCGCTCTTTTATAACTTCTTTTATTTCTACAGGTTCAAGTACTTTGGCATAAGGCCCATAGGATAAAAGATACCCATATAACCACTCATCTTTTGGATAATTCATGCTGACTATAAAGCTTCCATCTTCTCTTTTTATCACCTGAGTTTCTTCGAATTCATCAAATACCCTGTAGGCTTGTGACGCCTCAATCCATAACTTAATCGGCTCATATAACCAACGTCTATCATTAGCCTGATTATTATTTTTAAGCCCATCACTTGCTACACTTTCCTTGATGTCAGTTTCCTCTATAGATGATTTTATAGTCTCTTTTTCTACCTCTTCTTGATATTTAAATCGCTCAAAACTTTCCTCTAAACAGATCAAATTTCGAATGCGTTTTAGCTTAAAAAATCTCATTTGTTTTCTAACATGACAATAGCCTTTAACATACCAATTTCTTGCTTTAAAACAAAGCTGCAAAGGGTCAACTATTCTACTTACTTTTTCCATATTGGCATTATAGTAATCAAACTCAATCAATTTGCTGCTTAATATAGCCCCTTTAATCCTTTCAAACTTTTCTTTTTCCCCATCATCCCAGCTTCCAAAATCCACATTAATCCATTCAATCTCTTCTTCTCCAAATAAAGCATTTAACTTACCTAAGACTTCGTTTTGAGGCATATAAGGAGTCGCTTCGATTCCTTGCAGGGCAGCAATAATTTCTTTTTTTTCACTACTGCTTAGATAAGATTTATTAAGGATGAAGTTATCTAATAGACTAATCCCTCCCCCTTTGCCTTTATTGGTGTAAATAGGCACTCCTGCTTCGCATAAACTTTCAATATCTCTATAAATTGTCCTAGTAGACACCTCAAACCGCTGTGCAAGTTCTTTAGCTGTGATTTGCTTCTTATTTAATAGTATGTATACAATCTCAAATAAACGATTAATTTGCATATGTTATCCCCTTTACTATGCACCTTATGAATCCCCAAATAATTCATCTCTCATAACGGGCGTTCCATGTGCCATGCACACCCATTTAAAAGGATAAGCATTTAGCTTTTCTATCGATTTAAAAAGCTTAGCGGTATCCCAATTCATCTTCACTGGATAAGGAATACATAGTCCGTCTTTTTCCTCAACTAAATCCCCTGCAAAAAGCACCTCATCATAAATAAGACATATATGCCCCTCGGTATGTCCTGGTGTTTCTACCACTTCTAATCCATCTACTGTATTTCCGTCTCTTAGCGGTTTCATTTCCTTTATATTTTTTACACTTACGAGCTTGGATAAGTATTTTTTAATGCCTTGTCTTTCCTTCTGGCCTAATATGTAAGGAATCTCTTCAATTCCAGCCCATACCGTCGCACCCGTTAACTTTTGAAAAAACTGTAAGTTTCCTATATGGTCTATATCTCCATGAGTGAGCACAATATGTTTAATATATTCTAGTGGTATTTTTTCCTCAGTTAATTCATTCAGTATTGCTCGCCTCATAAATATTAATCCCGTGTCAATAAGTACCATTTCTTTTTCTCTAATCTTTACAAGATAGCAGTAAGCACCTTTTGTAGCTTCTAATAAATACACCCTACTTGTAATTTTCTTCATACTTATTCCTCTCTCCCTTTTTAATGAACAGAAAAAAGTCTTATATCTCATAATTATTACCTATTATAACACAATAATCTCTATAACATAGGTTTTATACTTTAAGCAAATTCAAACAATTCTGTACAACGCAAAATCCCCATTACTGAGTTAACCCAGTAATGGGGATTTTGCGGTTGTCACTTTGCTAGTACACATATGCTTAACGCTTAATGGTACGCTTATCATTATACTATAAATTTGCCAGTTACAACAGTCTTATCTTTTTTTATTTACGTTTTAAGTCATTTGGGGTAGAAACTGGAGCATTTGTCATACAATCAATATACTCTTCTGTAATGTATGTACTAGTAACAGGTCGTTTCCTTTTGTCATCAGTATCTCCAAAAAAGTTCCTAATGACTTAGGAATTTTTCCCTGTATTTTTATAATCTGCCTTACAGGTGGCGAGAAATATTTTTTATATTGAATTATTCCAATTTTCATTGTATTATACCAATAAAAAATGAAAGGACAATTGAACATGAGAAGAAAAGATAGAGAAGTGACGGGTTTACATGAAATAAAAGAAATTATTGATATGAATAAAACAGTATGTATCGCAATGATAGATCAAGATATGCCTTATGTGCTTCCTATGAGTTATGGCTATGAATTAGTTAATAATGAGCTCATCTTATATTTACATTGTGCAAAAGAAGGAAGAAAAATTGATATATTAAATATCAACAATAATGTATGCTTTACCATTTTTAATGAAGGAACACCTATCTATGCAGAAATACCTTGCAACTCAGGTTATTATTTCTCTAGCATTATTGGAAACGGAAAAGTGGAATGGATTAATGAGAGTGAAGAAAAGAAAAAAGCATTAAAAATTATGTTTAAGCATCAATCAGGTCAAGATGTTGAATTTCATGAAAAGCAAGCAGATAGCGTATGCGTATTTAAAATAGTTTCTGATGATTTTTCTGCCAAAAAGAAAGCTATGAAATAATTAGCTTATATAAAAATACACCGGCATGTAATAAATTACATACCGGTGTATTTTTGTTATGCGGGCGAAGGGAGTCGAACCCTTACACCTCGCGGCGCTAGATCCTAAGTCTAGTGCGTCTGCCAATTCCGCCACGCCCGCCTGACACTTGATTATAATACCAGAAAGTATCAGGCTCGTCTAGTGTTTTTTTGAAAAAATGCTAGAAATTTATTCTAGAACGCTATTTTCGCTCGCATCTTGCCTAATTACTAACTTCTTTCTTATTTGCTTTACTGTCTTGTTTATTATCTTGTTTATTATCTTCCTTGTTGTTTTCTTTGTTTTCCTTATCTTCTTGGTTATCCTTTTTGTTATCTTTATCTTCTCGCTCTTCTTTGCTTTCGGCGACTTCTTTAAAATTTTCTTCAATGAGCTTATTAACCTTGTCTTCATTCATCTTAAAATCAGGCATAAGCTTCTTAATCACTTCTGGATTTACAGTTTGAGTAGAAAAGGTTTGCTGGAGCTTGTGGTTTTGCTGATAGAAGTAAACGCTTAAACCGCCTCCTATTATGGCACCTGTAAGAATAATCATACCAAACACTAGTGCCAAATGTTTACTTAGCCATTTTATGCCTGCTGGTTTTAATGCATCGATTACTTTTTCACCTAATGCTTTTGTTTTGGCTTGCATCCCTAATTTATTTTTAATCATTTCTTTATCAGGCTTCTCACCTTTTTGCTTACAAGTCATGAAAAACTGTACGACTTCTTTATCAAACTTTTCCTTATCTATGTACATTTCTTGACCTTTAGCCCAAATGATAAAATCCAGTAAGGTTTCTTTATTGACTTGATTTAAATAAACTAGTACTTTTTTTAGATTCAATTTATAATCATAGCTACCTGAACTTCTTTCTAAAAAGGCATACACCAGCATATAAAAATCTTCTTTTTTAACTTGTTTCTGGTTGAATTTCTTAATAAGCTCTTGAACCTTTGTATTAACCTGTATTTTTCTTGGGCTCATATAACTTAAATCGGTTTTTAAGTTTTGGTAATCTTTAATCACTTCATAGTTTGATAATGCATAGCTTCTACTAAACTTTAAATTACAAAGCGTTTGTTCATTTTCTATATCACTTAATGCCATGCGTTCTAAGAAATAATGTTCCCCACCTTCTAATAGGTTGGTATATAATTCGCTTTTATGGCGTGCACACCATTTTTGAAGCTTGTCTAAAAAGCTTAAAAGACCTTTGGCATTTTTCATGCAGGTGCAAAATGTATCATAGACAAGCTGAACATAATAGTGGTCTCTTACTAAGACAGACTCAATCTCTTCAAATTTTGCCATTTGCTCAATCAGCTCTTCTAATGTTTTTACTTCCTTAAAACTCTCATTAATGAGATAATAAGCCACTTGTTTCCTAAGTTCATCACTTTGGAAAATCTCTTCAAATAAAGAAACATACGCTTTAGGATAAACATGTGCCTTCTCTAATACCATAGACACATAAGCATAATCTTTCTTTCGACTTGATAAGGTTAGAAGCTGCAGTACAATCTGAATGCAGTGTGCTTCTTGCTCCCTATTTTTACAAAACCCTAATTTAAAATCTAATATCGTTTTAACTTCTTCTCTTTCTGGAAGTTTTCCCGCATTGATTTCTTCTTTAATTAAATCAATGACATAATCTAAAATATCAAATAGATCTTTTCTGACATCGTCTCCAACATCACTTTGTAAATAAGCTAATATTTGTTTAAGAAGACCTTTTCTAATTTTAGGTTCTGATAAATCAAATGGTTTTCCTGATTTTAAGGATAAATGCAGTTCAAATAAAACCATTACTCTACTATAAAACTCTATGTTCCATTCACTTTTGTCCTTAAGTGTTTTGCCTAATGCGCTTGCCCAATAGTTGATTTTCTCCCAAGCTGTCTTGATTCTTGAATAAATGCCAGCGAGCTTGATAAAGGGTTCTCCTTCTATATCTCCCTCTACATTCATAAATTTCTTATTTACAAAATCAAAAATATAGTCTTTGCTTTTGCCATCATATCGAAGTGTATTCTTATCTAAAAAGGTAATTTGAATATTCTTCTTGGGTTCTGCTTTACTGGCATAAGTTGATACGCCTAAGCCTTCTGTAATATCCCATGGCAAAACGGTATAAAGGTGATATAAAAGCGCTTTTGCCATTTCCCCTAGTTCTTCAATCTCCACATTTAATGCAATAAAGATTTTCTTTTTAGAATAAGCTGCGCTAAATGCTTCAAAGATTAATTTATGAAAAATCTCATCGGTGATCTCTAGCTTATTAAATAACTTTTCTCGGTCTAAAAAGTAAGGTTTATTCCCATCATAAGGAATAGCTGCTAGGGTAGGGAGTTCTCTTCCTTGTTCTATATCATAGCCTCTTGCAAAGCTGGTAATTCCAAAAAGCTTTTCGGGTTCTTTGATATAGCGTCTTTTCTCGGTTTCGGATAAAACATAATTGTGCATAAAGAATGTTGAACGAAGCCCTGTGAAATCTTTTGCTTTATAAATGGCTTGTCCTACTATTAATTCCCCAGAGCCACTTGGAATAATCATAAAGTTAGGTGGGTATTTGGCTTCATCGGTTTCCCCTATTTTATGAAGTTCACTTGGAATATCATAGCTACAAATAGGGTGCAAATTTTTCTTGATAAAGTCTAATTTCAGCATAGGTGACTTCGCAACGGTATCATAACCATCTGTTTGAGTAAACAAACCCCCACGTTCCCTCGTATAATATTGTTGCTCTATCATCTTAATTCACCTTCTCACCCTTAATATAACCTAACTTATAAAGCAGCCATAAAAATGGCTCATCGACACGCACCGGTTCTATTACCCCTTCTAACCTGCCATCTACTGGATTTTGTCCAAGTGAGGATACCGCAAAATAACCCACATTATTAAAATGAACTTCTATCGCATCTAAGAAGGCTAGGTCGACTTGCTCAATGAATCGTTTCACTTCCCCATTGATATTTTCATATTCATTCAGGTTAAATCGTCCTTTATGGACATAATTTTGAAATACATTACTGTTTTCTTTAAGATAAGCGTCATCTTCATAAGCCAATTTTTCTAACATATCGCTTTTGGTCACAACGACCGCTGTTGGTATAGAAGTTCTGCCATCTTCACGTCGCCCTATAAAGTTCTCCCCTAATGAAACGACCACATCTCTTGCTTCTTGGTATTGAGAAGTGAAATCTCCACCATTATTGCCTTGACTTAGGAAAATCTTATGACGTATCGTTGCTAATTGAAGTGGGTCTACAAGGAACAATATGCCCTCTGCATTTTTAATATGATTTGCATAAAGTTCTAGATAGTCTTCTTCCACCATGCCTTCTCCTGCTACGTCAAAAAAGACTAGGCTAAGAGGTGCTTTATTGGTATCTTTAAATTTAAATTGAAAAATAAAAGGTTCTTGTTTTCTTTCCTTTTGTGTGGATTCAATCAAAATATTTTGCACAAAAAGAGGGTCTTGATACTGAGCGCGAAATCTTCTACTGGTTTCACTGCTAATAGGCAGGCAAGCTGCCTCAAAATTATGCGCTGTAACGGTTTCTAGGGTATGTATAAGCGATGCCATGTAAACAGACTTTCCAACTTGAGAAGCTCCGATAATCGCAATGATATTGCTTGGCGCACGCCCCGCTGAGTAAGGCAATTCATTATGGCAAAATGGACATAGTCTTTTCTTGGATTCAATATTGTATTTATCTCTAATACTCATTAATACCCCATCCGTATAAGACTTGCTTTCTTCTGGAAAAAGCTTAGGATAAATAATCGCTTCCATCTCTTCACTGCCTTCAAGTCCAAACTTTTCAAGGTAGTCATTCAGTTTCTTATCTTCTTGCAAACAATACTCTTCGTCTTCTTCCTTATAATGAGCTGCTCTAAACACAACCGAATCCGTTTCAAATTTATTAAAACAATGTGGACATACAATTGGAAATTTCTTAACCACAGGTTCTTCTTCCTGCTTAAAACCTGCTAATAAATTTTTGAAAAATGACATCGTGTTTCTCCTTCCCTAATCTTTACTCTTCCACTCATCCTTTTTTATTAACCTTTACTCGGCACTAACTTTTAATTGTTAACCTTTACTCGGCTGTCAGTTCTAATTATTAATCTTTTAGGCACTAACTTCTAAGTCGCTTTAGTTCTTAACAATTCGATAAGCTTCTTTGTAAGGCACCTTATCCGTTAAATAAATCCTTACAAATTCATCCTTATCTACTTCTATTTCTGGCATTTTATTATCACCTGCTAGAAAATCAGATATGAATTGAAACTGCATGCCGTCCTCTAACCCTACTGGTATATTGCCTTTCTTCTTTACATAGCATAAATATTCTTTAGGCACCCCAACTTCACAAAATACCTGCATTTGAACAAGCTTCCTTGAACTAAAAAGCTTCTTTTTTTCTTTGATTTCATAACGAATCTCTATTCTTTGGCTGATAACTTCTATTTCATTACACCCATCTTCAAAGCGCACCAAATACGTTTCAAACCCATCTTGTATATAGGGGCATAGAATGTATTTGCTCATAGCACTGCCTGCATTTTGGTCAATAAAGCCGCCAAATGAACTATATTCGCTTTTTGTATATTTACGATAAGGCTTCTCCCAATCAATTTCTTCTTTATCTAATACATTTTGCTTATAAATATAGAGGTTTTCTAAAGCATTAGGCCACTTAAAATTTAATACCACTTGCCCATCCTTTATATGTGCTTTTATATCTGAAATTTTAGGGTCTATGCCATCGTACCATCTTATTTCCATAAGTTTTCCACCTCCTTATTTATACTTAGTTATTGATATCCATTACTTGCTATATGTTATTGATACTGATAAACAAATACTTTTCTAAGTAAATTTGTAATGCTGTACTGCAATGATGTTATACGGTTCGGTTACCATGATAATGGTCTTTAAAAATAACACACCATGTAAAACTCATTAAACCCACGCCTAAACATACCCAGTAAGTCAGCCTCACTAAAATGCCCATCCAGCCATTAATAAATAACTTTTCTGCTAATAAGCTCCCTGTAAGTCCACCTATGAAAGCGCCAATTAGCATGCCTTTAACTAAATACTTGTTGTCAAACATAATCCCTAATGCAAGAGCAAATAAAAGGGCTATGATAAGTAAAAATAAAACTCTAAGGCCTTTATGTAATGAAGAGCCTGCATATGCTCCTGTTCTTGCTGTAATAATAGTTCCTTTTTCTTCATTGTATCGTATCTTTCCAAATACCTCATTAAGCATGGTGGTGTCTGAAGTGCTATAATAGGTCCCACCTGTAAGGGTAGCTATTTCTTGTAAATATGTTTCTGCTGAAGGGTCGGTATACATCATCCCAATCGTATAAATAGGAATATTGTGATTAACATATTCTGCTACCAGTCCAGCAATATCTGCATCTGAACCATCGGTAGGTGCCCCATCAGATATTAGAATTAAACTGGCTCCTTTGTTCTCACCTTCAATCAGTCTGTAAGCCTCATGAACCACATTGGCAATGCCTGTTTGTCCATCATTTTTAATATTTAGGTTCTGAATCTGGGTTTTAAAGGCTTCTTTTTCCTCTTTACTTTGAACACTTGTAAACTCAAGGGCTAATGAGGCATTTTCATTAAAGGTCATAAGCGCTACTTTTTTATCACCCTTCAAGTTATCAATAAACTGACTAATCGCCTTAAATCTTTCTGCCTCTGGGTCTGTAGCATCCATACTGCTTGAACGGTCTACCGCTATCACAATGTTATCTATCGTTTTTGGCTTATTGATTTCTAGTCCATAGATGACTTGAAAAATGCCTGCTGTGAGTCCTATCATCACTAAAGTCACTGGTACAAATAGTTTAAGAGAGGTTTTAAAGTACATCTCCTTCCACCTATAGCCGATTAATTGGGGTGAAACTCTTTGTGAGGCTATAATCATGATACAAAAACACATTGCCCCTATTCCAAAATATAAGCCCACTCGTAAAAAATCAGACCAATTTTCTCCTAGCGTTAAAATGCCTTCTCCTACTGCACAAGCTAGAATGGCTCCTATGATACTAAATAAGACTGCTATTCCACTAAAGCGTCTTGTTCCCATCTTCTTTCAACCCTTTCTTTATGAAAACTTATAATCCTTTTCTTTATACGCCTCATAATAACGCTCGGCAGACCTTGTAAAGACTAAGTCACTTAGTTTAAATCCACCCATAAGTTGTAATTTTTCAATCACACTTTTTCTCTTATCATTAATGGTTCCAATTTTATAATTCCTATTGCTTTGGTCCCTCTTATATGCATATTCAATAAACTCACTTTGTCTGTTTCCAAAAAAGTATTTTTCCACATAACGATGTGCAGCAAGTGCTGTATCTATGTGCACACAAGGCTTTGAATTTTCTTCTAAGCTTTCATAAAGGAGTTCATATAATTCACTTTTAGCAGCTACATCTGTTTCTTCATACTCAACGAGCATATTGGCTCTTGCCAAAAGCTCTTCTTCAAATGATACATTAAAATACTTTTCTTCCTTTAAAAATTCTTCCTCAGCAATTCTACATACCTTTTGGATAATCTGTTCATCGCTTTCATTTAACACTTTATCAGAAGTTCCCATATACTTATCATCTTGCAGGAAATGTTCTCCCTTTGCTTTTTTAAGCGTTTCTAATCTTTCTGATACTACTCTTTCATAATACTCTTTAACATTTTGAACCAAGTATTCTTCCTCATAGCGATTGGCTTCATTAATCATTTCCATAAAGAAGTTTCCTACATTTTCAAGCTTAATCAGTTCATTTTTTAATACTTTATAAAAATTCTCTATTTCTTCTTGTAGGGATTGTAAAAGCCTTAGCTTTAAACTTTCTCTTTCATAGTGATATCTTGCTTTATAAACTTCTTCAATCAGATAATCCTTTACTTTTTGAACATACTTTTTATCAAAGAGTCCAAAATTGCCCCCTATACATTCCCCTACTAGCTTATTTTCCTTTTCTTGTGCTTCTAGTTCATATTGTTTCATTTGATAAAGATATTTATCTTTTTGTCTTTCAAGCTCACTATAGCTTTCTGATTTTAAAAGCTCTCCTAATGCAAATGGGCCATAGTCTGGATGGCGTACCACTGCACTTAAAAGCCTTTCTTTAAATTTTTCTTTCTCTATGTAATCCGTCATCTTTCTACTAGCTGCTTTTATAAAGTTTGCCTCAAAAAAATCCTTAGCTAAATTACCATACAGCATCGTTTCGGCTTCGCTAAATGCCTGATTTTTTAAGTCTTTAAAGCTTACCCCATTAGAAATGAGGCTTCTAATCTCTTCTACTTGCTGCTCACTTGGCATGAAATTATTGATAAGCGCCTCCAGCTGTCTTTCACTTAAGCCGATCTGGTCTAAAAGCACTTTATAATCATGCCCCTCATAGCTTAGTGTTTTTTCATATGCTTTAAATAAATGATAGGCAACCGTTAAGTATATGCCTTGTCCTGGCTTTCTTACCTTAGCTAGACGCGCTGTACAATATCGGTTTTCCATACTTTCTCTAATATTGTTTATAAACGTGTTATAGTTGTACTGCTCTCTGGCTTCTTCTAACTCTACTGCTTTTTGCTCTCTGTTTTTAAGCAGATTAACTGCCACAATACTTTCATAATGTGACTTCTTGGCGTTATTTACCATCTGTCCATTTTCCTTTTTATCAGAAAGTAAATATACCAGATGAAATAAAGGTCCATGATACTCCGTCATGAGCTTCATATCTTCATCCACTAATTCAACCTGCTTAGCGTAATGATACTGGTCACTTTCATACTCATCCAATTCTTTAAACAAAGCAAAGCTAAGTGCCTTATTAAGTGGCACTGCATCTTCGCCGCTTTCTTCTAAAAGCACAAATAAATCTGTAAAAACCTGCTTAAAGCTCTGCTCCAGCTTACTTTTAATTAAAACCACCACATCACTTAAAAGGACATTCGCTTTATCACTAGCTGCTGTAATCACTGACACATGGATTTGTTCCCAGTAGCTAAACACTTTATTTTTTTCTAAAATACATTGTGATACCTTACTAACTTCTTCATTAAGTGCTTGTAAAAAGCTATCTTCTTCTATGTGCTTACTAACCGCTCCTCTGTCCTCTTCTTCTACCTTTAAGTCGATGTGAAATTCTTCATTTCCAATCGCTTCTTTATTACTTCCAATCGATAAGTAAATGATGCCCTCACTATTACTCATGCTTCTTTCAACTGCTCGTTTAATTTCTGTGACACCTTCACTTACTTTATCACCTAGTAACACAAAAAGCATGGGGGCTTTCATGCGAATACCATTACTTTTTAGTGCGTCTTCATCATATTTCAGTGCAAAATGCTCTGCTCTTTGAAATATTTCATTTCTTATATTCTCCACAATCTATATGCCCCCTCTGCCTTATTTAAATCTTAGCACTTACATCCTCGCTTTTATAAATGAATTTATGGCATTTTTCTAGCTTAATTTCTTTTTAAGTTCCTTGGTATAACTTAAAATGCTCTTGTAAAAATCATAGATTTCTCTACCATCTACCACTTCATGGACTTCATCTTCAATTTCTTCACGTGCATTCCCATACACTTCTAGAATGTGGTCTAAGCTTGCCATAAGCTCTGAAACATCTTCACTTTGTGTCAGTCTTCTCACACGTTTTTCAGACTTTCTCAAAATGACTTCTTTAAGTTTACCCTTTAAAGCTGTAAAACGCTTGTATAATTCAAATTCTGTATACTTATTAACATCCATCACATTAAGAAGTGGGTCATATAGTTCTTCGTCTTCATCTTTATCATAAAGATATAAAGCCCCTTTCTTATAAATCGTGTGGGTGTAAATGGCTTTAACAAAGTCTTCAATTTGCTTCTCGGCTTCTTTAGCGGTTTCAATAACCTTCTTTAATTCTTCAATATAAGCTTCTAGTTCCTCGTATTTCTTGATTTCTTCCTTTAAAATTTGTTTTTGAGCTGGATAGCGCATAATGCCAGCAAAAGCTAATTCCTCGGTATAGCTGTTCATAATAGAAGAAACCTGTTTTTCGCCTGTTAAACCATTTTGAACTTGGTTTTCAAAGTCTGCAAGGGCTTTTTTAATCTGAGTAAAGTTTGGTCTTGCAAGGTCAAGCTCATAGCTTGCGATTTGCACTTTAAGATCCTCATTTTTCACTTGCACAAGCACATATTGGTTATTGAGTCCTGAGTCTTCTCTTTTCTCAATAATATGATAACGCATGCCTTTTTCAAAGAGAGTTTTTCCTTCTTTCATCAGCTCTGCTATACGTTCATTGGTATAAGTATCTCCCCATGCTTCCTTTGGAATAGGGGAAGGTAAATTTACCCAGCTTTTTTTATCTGTCATGACAAGGTGGCGACCCACACCTTCTCTTGTATTAATCGTTTCTTCGTAGAGTTTTTCATAAGCTTTCAGTGGACCATAAGCATATAATGGCACCCCATTACGTGTGGTTACCCAGAAAATACGATTGGTCAGCTTGCTTTGTCTAAGTGAAAACTTAGCAGCTGAGTTAGGGTATTTTTCTTGGAAATTTTTAAGTCCCTTATAAATACTTGGGGTATTCGCTGGTACAGATACCATCGCATAGTATGGGAAGTTAAATTCTGAACCATTGGTTAAGTAGAATAATGGCACCGCATCCCTAGAAAGCTTAGCTGCAATTTGCTTTTCTACAAGCTCAGAAAGGGATTCTTCATCCCCATATTTCATCGCTAAAAATTCTTCCATACTCTTAGAAATTAAATCGGAAAATTTATCGGTAATAAAGTCTGAAATGGAAGAAATAATATCAATCTCAGCTTCATTAATCCACTTGTCCGCTTCATCTAAAAGCATCTTAGTAAACTCAGATACTAAAATATTGGCATCATAACCATCTACCATTTTATCAATATAGCTTGCCACATCTTTTACACTGACCACATTCCAGTGATAAGTGGCATTACCTTTTTCGTCTAATGACTCATTGGCTTCGATTAAAATCTTGCCATCCTTTTCAAAAATCCCATTTAACGTATTTAAAATTTCAGTAAAGACCGCATAGAACTTATTGTTTCTTTCAATGAGCAGCATTCTTAAGTCTTCATAAGCTGCAATCATCTTTGTAAACTTCTCTACATCGGCTCTTAAGAAATACTCAGTAATCTTGCTTTCAATATACTCATTTTTCTTTTTCTCTTTTGAAATAAAGGCAGACCTTGCATCTTGCATCTTCTCAATAGAGTTATCGATTTGATTTTGAATTTGCTGTGGAAGCTTTGCAAGTTGTTCTTTTAAGGTCACGATATTCGCTTCAATCATCTTAACTAAGCAAAAGCCTTCTTTATTCACTAGCAGATTAGAGGCATAAACTGGGCCAAACTCCGGATTCGTAAATAACCTTTTTACTTCCTCAAATACATTTTCCTTGAGTTCATTAGGCAGTTGGTTCGTTGCATTGTTAAAGGCTTCTCTTGCCTTCATTAAAAAGTTATTTTCAAGTTCCGCATCCATATTAACCGCTTGTGTTTTAATAACATTATTGTAAGCATAAGCTTCTCTAGATTCAAAGCCAGGGAGTGCTTCGGGTACATTTTGCTCAAAACGTCTACTTACGCTATCAATATCCAATCCAAGTCTTCTAGCTGTCTCTCCCACTTGCTCTTCCGTTGGAATGACTTTAAACATTCCATTAATATGTTTAAACACGCGAAATGCCATATAAGTGGTCATTTCTTCAATGGGTAAAATAGAAGCAGATGCCCCGATAATATTGTATTTATAGTTAGCTGGCAAAGTGGCTTCACGCATTTGTTTGATATTGGTTTCAATGTTGCTAATATAATCGTGGATAGCAAATTCTTCACCAGATTGTTTGTCTTCACTTGCCATAAAGTTTGTAATGTTTTCAGCGGTTACATTCATGCAGTAGTCATAAGCATTATGTACGGTCTTGCCTTCTGTGTCAGTAGCAGATATCAAGTGGCAAAGGTCAAATGGTGGCACTTGGGTATCCACACTAAGACGTGTGCCATAATCTTGTTTAAAGTGCTCGCCACGTTCTTCAACATTCATCCAATAATCTAGTTCCTTTAAAGCAGCATAACCATTTTTCTTAATATATTCTTGGGTATGAATACTAAGAGATGGATTGGCAAGGTTGACATCTGGTGTAAACAAATACCCCATAATATCTGAACGGTCAATGCCATTTCCACCTGCTTCAAGGTCAAGAATCGCTCTTGTAATATACGCTATATCTAAAAAGCAACCACTTCCTGTTCCCCCTGAAAGTCCTGAAAGGAGGAAAATATAAATCTTACGGTCTGTTCCTTTTTGAAGCTCTTTAATTTTCTTTTGAATGGCATCCACGACTTGATTAATTTTTGTAAAAAGTAATAAACGTCCCCCTTGTCTTACCCCTGATGCCCCATTAATCCCATCTGCAATATGTAATTCGGGTGAAAGCCAAGAAGAAATGCTTGGATGCAGTCTGCCACGATTTTGAAGCATACTGCCTATTCCTGCTTCTGAAAGCAATACTAATTCATTAAGCGGGTCTAAGCCTACCCCTTTATATTTTTTATTTTTGTCTTGTTCATTGGTTTCAAAGGCTAAGAAATCAACATTAGCTGGTTTATCCATACGTTTTTTAGTCATTGGGTCTACTGGCAGATTAAAACGCCTATTGATTTGATATTTTAAACGTAAAAGCGCATCAATACCTGTCCCTCCAAGACCAATCACTAACATCGGATTATCAATAGTGTCTACTCTGATTTTCTTACTAACAATGCCTCCGCCTTGCTGGATATCTAATTGCTGAATATGATCTCTAATAATCGGTTTCATATGTTCCTCCTATAATAAGTATTCTATTTGTACAGTTTGACCGCAATCTGCCATGTTAATCGTAAAGCGGTCACCTTTTTTTAGTTCAATGCCGCCTTCTGCTTTCACAGCGCGACCTGATTTTTCTATGGCATAATTGGAGTGATTGATTAGTAGCACTTTATCCCCTGCTTCCGCTTTAAAAATAATCTGCTCCGCTGCTTTAAGCTCTGGGGCAAATTGTAAAAGCGCATGTAAACTCACTTTTCCTTGAAATACGCTAAGCTTTTTATATTGTGGTGGTGTAAGTTTTCCTGTGGTATTATCTCTAAGTTCCACCACCATTTGACCCACTAATGGGCGACGTGCTGCTTGAAGTTTTTTAAGAGCAAATAATATGGCTGCTAAAACAAGTACGCCTATTCCTAATCCTACCCATACTAAAGGAGATATTGAATTTGGCTTTTCTTCCTCATTTTTATTCGTAGTGTTACTTGCACCGCCTACTGCCTTTCCTACTTGAATGGTTACGCTGCTGCTCATCCTTTGATAACTTGCGTCTTCTACCAATACAGAAATTTCAAATTCGCCTTCGTCTTTTAAGTCATAACTTCCTTCAAAACGCTGACCATTGACCTTCATATCTACTCTTGTTTCAGTCCCTGACTTCATCTCTTTAACAATAAGTGTCCCTTTGCCATTTTGATAAAGCGCATCGTCGCTTATTGGACTGCCTTGTACACTTAAATAGGCACTCACCTCCAAGGCATCCCCTTTATTAAAGCTAGTGGCTATTTGGTCTAGCATTACTTCAATATCATAATTGTAAACAAGGTCTATATTAATTTGATCTCCTTGTGTTCCTTTCACATAAAGTTTCCAATCTCCAGCCATTGGCTTTGAAAGCTTTAGTAAATGATAACTTTGTGATTCATGTAAACTCACATTGCTAGAAGGTATAGAAATGTCTTGTCCATTAGGATCAGCTAGCTTAAATTCTACTGCCCCACTTGCAGTAGCTGAAATATTGGCTTCTAGTACATTGTCATTTGGAATATTAATGGCTACTTCTTCAAAATCTCCTGTTCCCTGAAACGGCCCTAAATTTTGAACCTTCAAATTAGAGTGTGCCGCAAAAATCTGTGTTAAGATATCAGGTAATTCATTTGGATCTTTGGTTGCAAAAGCTATCGCGCCTGTTTCATCAGAGATATTTTTAAGGTAAGCTTCATTAAGCTTTCCATTATCATTAAGTCCAATTGTATAAATAGGGTATCCTGCTCCTTTGGCTTCATCCAAAATCTGAGCAAGCTTCGCATCTATTTGCTGATAGTTTCGCCCTTTTACACCTGCTATCGCATTATTTCCATCCGTAAAAACAATAATAAGTGGCTTGTTCCCAAGGGAAGTATCTCTTTGATTTTCCATCTCTACGGCTTTAGAAAGGCCTGATGTAATATCGGTATACTCTAAGTCTCTAGATAAACCATCTACAAACGTTTTAATCTTTTCTTTATCTTCCTGAGTGTTTACTGCCACCATCGGATAAGTCGCATCCACTTCGGAGCCATAGGTCACAAGACCCACTTGATTGCCTGTGGCTGCCATCATATCGATAAATAACTTAACGCCTTCAAGTCCTAATTTATTAGGATCGGTTTCCTTCATTGAACCACTCGCATCAATCACTAGTATCGCATCTAATTGCCCATTATCGGTAGCTGCAAGTAGACTCATTGGTATACTTATTAGTGCTATTAATAATGCTAATAAACTCATCTTTTTTAATATAGGTTTCATTGTGACCTCCTTCATAATCATTTTGGTTTATTTCTTCTAAACTTACCATTTGAGCTTCAAGTTCCTGTTTGATATAGCCTTCACCATTCCAAATATATGTATCCGATATCTCTCCTCTTCGATTAATTGTAATGCCATTTATATCAGGCGTTACAATGACACTTATGCCCTGCCTAGCAAAGATATTTTGAATTTCTGTTTCTCCAACTCGAAGCACATTAATATCTTGTCCATCTTCATTAGAATAAACTATGGCAAGTAACTCTCCACTAGCCATCATTTGGATGGTTTGACCATTATTTAATGTACCACCATCCTGTGATGCACCTAGCCGATCTAGATAAGTGCCTTTTAAAGAACAAGTTAGTCTTGTTTCTTGTCCTAATTCTGAATAAGAATTGAATCGATAGATTTCAAGTTCTTGAGTCTCTTTATTAATTGCAGCTAAATATTTTTCTGCTCCTAACGCGCCACTGCCCACCTCATAAAACGCATAATTGCCTATTTGATTTTCAATCAAAAGTACTGGATCATTAAAGTACTTTTGACTATCAATGGCTTGTATTTCCTGGGAAAAGTCTTTTAAGCTTCCCATCGTTTGATACCAGCTAATTGCTTCATCATAGTACTGGGCATCTACCAAAACTTGTATCTCAACTTCTTTTTGATTAATATATTGGCTTACAAGTTCTTCAATTGTTTCATCATAATAGTAAGGATTATTTGCTTTTTTATAATCTTGTATCATTTCTACAAATGTATTCATTTGAAGTTTTGTCTCATCAAAGAAGTTTTGAAACGCTATGCGGGTTTCCTCTCCTCCTTCTGTGAGTGTTCTTAAAACCGTTTTAGGACAATTTCTTAGCTCATTCAACCTTTGTGCATCTGCTAGCGGTATGCTGCTCGCTATTTTATCTCTTATGTACGATTTAATCTTTTCTGTAAGCCACTCGGTTTCATAGCCATAATGCCTATTGGTTTCATAAATTTCATCAAACGCTAGCATCTGATCTTTTAATGCTGCTTCTTTGCTCGTAATCTTTTTAAAGAGCCTTATATCACATGCTTCAAAAAGCTTTGCAATAACTGTCTTTTTATCCGATGCAAAACAGGTATCTGGTACTTCGTTTATATGTTCTTTCGCCCACAAATACCCGTCTTTAGCATTTTGAAGGATGTACTGCATATTCCCTTTAAATTGTACCCATGCTTTTTGGCTTGCCTCAGTAATGGGATAAATTTTCTCAAAATACTCTGTTTGATAAGCTTCTAGTTTGCTTAAATCTAAAGCATGATAGGTAGATAAAGTTGTCTGAAATAATTCATAATCCACCTGTTCCTTACTTAAGCACAAATTATTGTAGATTTCTTGAAGGGTTTCATTATATTCCGTAATCCAGCTTAATGTGTCTAGTCTATTTTCTACTTTTCTCTGCTTGTACTCATAATGTGTTAACTCAGTAGCTTCTGTTAGTTTTTCTTCAGCTTCTATCCATTTTCCCTCATTAAATAATTTAAATCCTGATTTAACCAGTGAAATTTTTTCATACATATAGTAACCTTTATATAAACCAGCTATACACTCAATCGCTAACACACCTACTACAATCGTTTCAAGCCACTGACTTCTCTTATATCGATCAATTCTTTTCTTCATCCTCTGCCTCCTCTAATGGCTCAAATAACCTTTGAAGGCCTCATCTTCTCCTACCACTTCTTTTACTTCCTGTAATAGCTCCCTTCTAACACGCTCATCCTTTATCCCTTTACTCATCTTACACAATCTAAGAAGTCTTTCTCTTGAAAAGAACTTAATATACCCTTTCATTTCTGCTGCATACTTATTTAATAAAAACTTAGATTTTAAAGCTCCTTCTAAAACACTCGCCAATATTCTATCCCCTTTGTGTTTCATTAAAACCTCTTCCTTATAAGTTAAAATATAAGTCAGTGTGGCATCGTCTACTAAATCCTTCTTGATTTTGGATACTTCGTAAATGTAATCCACTAAGTATGCATTATATTCTTGCTGCAACATTTCCTTTAACTCTAAAGGCATATCACTTCTTAAGCTAAAGCTTCTAAGGCAAACCAGCTTATAGGTGCGCACCTCATCATTATCTATAAGCTTTGCTAAATATCTAAATCGGTCATACGCCTCTACAGGATGACCTTTTTCTATATCTTGTATAGCAATATTCATTTGTTTGCTAAGATCTGCTTTAATCTTATCTTTATTTGCCATTAGATGCTCTCTCATTTCATTTAAAATCAGCTCATTTTTAAACTTATAAAAAATATAACCCGTAGCGCCTGTCCCTATTAATGAAAAAAGTATGGCTATAAAAATGTCTTTTGCATCTTTAGCCAAAATAAATAATGCTACGCAAATTGCTATATTCATCAGCTCTCTAATGATAAAATGCTTTTTGACTGTATAAGAAGCCACTGTATCTATACTTATTTCTTCCTCCTCATTGCAATTTACACAGGCTTTCTGACCTAGATTATACGTTCCACAATGCTTGCAATAAAACAAATAATCTATGTTATGAGCTAGTACAGGCATTTCATTAAAATGAACAATTAATTTATTTTCCATTTGTAGACTCCTTTAATGCCTCTATCAATTCATCACTTATTTCTTTTTTAGTTTTTCCTTGTTTTTTACATCGTAATCCAATCATTAAATATCGCACCACACCTATAACACCTATTCCACCAATTATCAACATGAATGCCCTCGACATTTTACACCTCAATTTCATATAATTACCTTTATTATAACGTGTAGCTTTAGCTTCAACAATTAATTATGCCTTGAACATTATTAATTTATCTTAATATTTCTTATTATATAGCATGCCTTATTTTGCATTTAGGATTTAATTTTTTCTTAAGCTTCTTTTTAAAATAACTCCATCAATCCCCTTTAATCTCATTTTTTCTATGCACAAAAAAAGACATAGACTTTAATCCATGCCCTTTTCCATTATACTCCCCTTGCCTAAGCTTATACCTTTTTTATTTATCTGCTATTTTTCTACTCTCATCTCCTCATTATAAATTTTTACTTTCTCATCTAGCTTTTTAACAAATTCTTCTGGTGTTATTTCATTATTTAATAACTTGGGTAAATTTTCACTAAACACCTCATTTTGGATAGAGCTATTCCACTTTAATTGATAATTAGGCACTAGTTTAAACGGCTTATTAACCACTTCAAAATAATCCTTTAGAACCTGTCCATATTCCTCATATACTTCAGGATCACTAATTGCCTTAGAATCTATATAATCCTTTTGGTTTCTATATTTTAAGAAGGCAACTGCCCCCTCCTGTACTTTCTTATCATACTTAGAGCTTACAACCCAGCCTGACATAGCTGGTGAGCCAATAAGAACATTTTCTGGAAAAGCTGAAAAACTTATTTTTTTCTCAAATCCTTCTGTTGAATAGTCATTCTTAGATAATCCCTCTATCATCCATCTTCCATTAGGAATCATAGCTGTTTCTTCTAGATAAAAATGCTTTTCAGCTATATCAAAGTCTTTACCTATAGCATCATTTGTTGTATAGGTAAATGCTTTTTTATAGACATCAATAAGCTCATAAAATGACTTGCTATCATATGTATCTGGAAAAACCTTTTTCATAAACTCACGCCCCTCTTCACTTGTTCCCATATATGAAGTTGCAAGTAACATAGGTGCCCACGATGTTCCTTCTGTATGTAATGAAA
Source organism: uncultured Cellulosilyticum sp. (assembly GCA_934725855.1). Lineage (GTDB taxonomy): Bacteria > Bacillota > Clostridia > Lachnospirales > Cellulosilyticaceae > Cellulosilyticum. The sequence goes on from CAKVCL010000004.1 coordinate 142,077, forward strand.
GAGGTGTTATTCCTGCACTTTTAAGCTGATCACATACTTCCCAAAATTCCTTCCACGTGGTGGGAAAATGTTTGATTCCAGCTTCATTAAATAGTTCCTTATTCCAAAAAATTCCCGAGTAATAAATGGTATTAAGCGGCATGATATATATCTTTCCATCATCTTGAGTAATGTCATTAATAATATCTTCTGTAAGACATTTTTTCCACTCCTCATCCTCATTAAAATAAGGTGCAAGATCTATGATTTGATTGTTTTTCACGAGTAATTTGTAAAATGCAGGATCAAATCCAACATCTGTAACAATAGCTGGTAGTTCATTTACTGAATTAAGCATCTTTAAACGTGCTCTATAGCTAGTTGCATTACCAGTGAACCATTCTACTTTCACATGATATTTGTCCTTGTATATTTCATTAAATTCTTCAACTAATTGAAGATTACTCTTATTTTGAGTTGCTTCATCGCATAAAAACATAACTGGTATAATTGTAACTTCCGTATTTTTTTCCTCATGGAAAACAGCTTTTTTATAAGTATCCATATATTTCACAAATAGTGCCACACTTATAACTCCTATACCTAATACATAAATTATTCGCTTTATATATTTTGCTTTCATCTATATACCTCATTTCTTATGTGTTAGATCTCCCATTTGGTAAACTAATCCAGCATATCGTACCAACTTTCTCATTGGACTCATACTTAAACGAAAATTCATTACCGTATTTTAATTTTAAACGATTAATTACATTTCTTATACCGTAACCACCTTTTTTAGCCTCTATCACCACAGCCTCTCCATCATAAGCTTCATACATCAACTTATTGTATTTATCTACTACTTCCTGTGGCATGGAACCTCCATTGTCCTTAATGCTAAAAATAATATTATTTGCTTGCTGTCTTATTTCAATTTCTATAACTCCAACCTTCACGGTATTAAATCCATGCTTTATGCTATTTTCAACAATAGGTTGTAAGATTAATTTGATAATTTTTTGCTCCTTTAGCGATTCTTCACAAGTAATATGATAACTAAATTCTGTGCTTCCTCTCATCTTCATAATTTCCATATAACTTTTGATATGTTGTAATTCTTCCTCAATAGTTATCTCTTGCTTGCCATTACTAAGTCCGATTCTTAAAAAGCTAGATAGTTCTTCTATCATTTTCTTCGTTTGCTCATCATGGTTGATTCTAGCCAGCATATAAATATTATCTAAAGTATTATACAAAAAATGAGGATTAATCTGATGCATCAATAAGTTTAATTCACTTTTACGAAGTGCTTTTTCTCTTAATTCTACTTCTAACATAAGCTGCTGAATTCTTTCTAACATTTGATGATAAGAAATCGCAATCTCATCTAGTTCTGTATCTGTATGAACTACTAACTTACTTGAATACTCACTTCCATCAAAATTTTTCATAGAAGTATTAATAGCTTGTACTGCTTCGGTATATTTTTTTGAAAAAATGTTAATCAGGCAAATTGAAAACAAACAAAAGATCAGCCACACCCCAATAATGATATCCTTTATCTCATTAAATACAGCTTTTATTTTACTTCTAGGCACTAAAATAGCAACCGATATTTTTGAGCCTTTTTCTTGCCTTACAAATAATATGCCTTCTTTTAACTCAATAATTTGTTTGGACTCATTCTTCTTTACTTGTTCTAAGATCTCTTTATAAGTTTGTTCGGATAATTCCTCATTTACTACATCTTGCCTATAACATAAATGATACTCTTCATCCCAAAACATATAATTTACACCATCATCCATGTCTTTGATCATATCCGAAAAATAATTGTCATTCATTTTTAACACCATTACCCCTGGTGATACAAGATATTCCATATGCCTAATATAACGCATAATAAAAAGTGACTCATCTTTCGTACCAAAGAGCGTATCCTTTTGCCAACTCCACTTAGTTGTTGAATAACTTCCTTCAAGCACTTTATACAAATCACTTTCTAAAAATTGTTTATAGTTAAAGCAAATAAGCCTAGCTCCATATACATTACCTTTATTGTCAATATAAACCGCCCTATTCATATCATCAAAATCTACATAGGCTAGCATTTGTGTAACTTCTTTTCTATTTTTTTCTTCTATCACACTATTTTCAAGAGTCGTTTGAATCGAAGAATTATCAATGTACTTTTTAAATAACTCATCACTTGTCTTATAATTATTTTCAAATTCATTCACTATCTTCTCACATAAATATTGGTACTTTTCTATCGTTAATTTCTCTATATTTTTTTCCACTATATTACTAATCAATCCTACTGTTAATGTAATAATAACAACAAATACCACTAAAGAATAAATTAACATTTTTTTGCGTATGCCATAAAATAATCTTTTACTTATACTAATATCCTTCATTAGTCATTTCCTTTTTATACTCACTAGGCAAGTAACCTGTAGTTTTTTTAAATACCTGTGTAAAGTAAGAAGAATTTGGTATTCCAACTTCATTTCCGATAGTAATAATGTTACTATTTCCTTCTAGAATCTTTTTCTCTGCTAACTTAATTCTTTTATTTAATACATATTGCTTAAAAGATATATTCATTGTACTTTTAAATAACCTTCCAAAATAAACAGGACTTAAATACACATGTTCTGCTACATTTGTTATATTAAGCTCTTCATCCACCAAGTTTTCATCAATAAACTCTAATGCCTTTGAAACATAGTCACTAAAATACTTTTTACTTTTCTCCATAGAATATTCATTTTTAATTGAAATAACCTTATTTAAAAGCTGAAACAATACCTCTTTTGCCTGTTCATCACTTAATGACTGTAATAAAGTATAGAAATTATCGAAGCTGCTCTTAATATCCTGTATTCTTCCATACGTCTCATAAACAAAAAATTCTACGCTTAATGCCACTTTAGAAAGATATCTTTTTATATATTCATTTCTAGATGAATTTTTTATATCTATTAAAAACTGTATATAAGCTTCTTTAAGTCCTTGTTCATCACCTTTTCGAATACTATTAATAATAAATGTTTCATCATTTGTTGAATGAATTCTATCATCATGCTCAACTTCTACTTCAATTCCATCCATCAACATATTTGTACCAGATTCACATGCCAGATTATACATATATTGTAGTTGCTTATATAGGGTGTTAATCTCCTGAATTGCTGTAACTACCCCAGATGCAATTGCTGATATTTTCATATTGGTAAATTTTTTGCTCTCATTAACTAAGTCACTTACTAATTTTCTTAGCTCACTTAAGTTATTTTTCTCTTTCATATTTAATATAAAAAATACCTTATTAGTACCTTCTTTAAAATACCAGCAATCATATTGTTTCTTAATTGCCTTTTCAAAAAAGTTAAAAATGGCAAACCCCTGCGTTTCAAACTCTTCTTGGTTTAATATAAAATAGGAAATATCTAATCCGATACAAATTCCAACGAAATGTCCTTCTTGTAGAATATGATCTCCTGCCATTTCTAATGATTTTATAAATACCTTTTGATCTATTTCCTCTTTTACATATCGTTCAACGATTCCATTTAAAAAGCTGTCTTTGTTTTCTCGTAACATTTCCTTTAAGTAGTCATACTCTACTTCTCTTGCTATTGTGCTTATACAATAATCATATACTGAACACATAGTTTCTTTTAATGTCACTTCTTCTATGGGCTTTAATAAATAGGCATAAACACCCATATCACAAGCTTTTTTAGCATAGTCAAACTCCTTATATGCGCTCATCACCACACAAACAATCTGCTTGTTTAATTCTTTGATTTGACTTACTAAAGTTAATCCTGACGCTTGCTTCATCCTAATATCTGTCAATACTACCTGAGGTTCCATATTTTGCACTAATTGTAATGCCTCTTCAGCATTGGTAGCAGAGCCTACAACGACAAATCCCATTTCAGCCCATGGATAAGTTTCAATTAGTCCCCTTAAAATAATAGGTTCATCATCAACTATAATCATCTTTATCAGTTTCATATGTATCCTCTATTCATAGTTAGCCTTTATTTTATATATCTTACTATATAAAGGCATTACTTACCACCTGCTATTTTAAATATTCACTTTATTCTTTTGTAGAACCTGCAGTAATTCCATAAATCAAATGTTTTTGTAATGCAATATATAAGATAGTAATTGGTACAGCTACTAATACCGCTCCAGCTGCAAATTGAGTATACTGATTATTTGCATCTGAACTAATCAAATCATATAACCCTACAGCCAATGTCTTCTTTGAATCTGAACTAATTAATAAACGTGGTAATACATAATCCATCCAAGGCGCCATAAAGGTACTTACAGCTAAAAATGTAATCATTGGAAAAGCTAATGGAATGATAATCTTTCTAAATATCTGTAGTCTGGTTGCCCCGTCAATCATCGCTGCTTCATCTAGACTCATAGGAATACCATTTAAGTACCCTTTCATTAGCCAGACATTATATGGAATCTGTCCAGCAATATAAGTTAAAGCTAATCCATATAAATTATCTAGTAACCCAAAGTTTAAAAACAGAATATAAATTGCTGTCATTGCCATAAAGGATGGAAACATTTGTAACACCATAATTCCCATCAAACTTACTTTTTTACCTTTAAATTTAAAGCGTGAATATACATAAGCTGTTAAGGTGGTAATCAGTACAGAACAAACCATATTAACTATAGCAATTTTAAGTGTATTTCCATACCAAAGAATAAAATCTGTATTAATAAATAATTTTCTATAATTATTTAAAGTAGGATGTTTAGGTATGATCGTACTAGTAGCTAATGAACTAGAATTATCAAACGAAGTACCAACAATCCATAACACTGGAACTAGTACAATAATAGCAACTGCTATGATTTCAATATACATCAGTGCTGTTACAATGTTATTTTTTATTTTATGCCTTTTATTTTCTTTAATGGCAGACTGTGTATTTAATGTCTCACTACTTACCATACTAATCCTCCTTAAAGCCATTTGTACGTTTTAAATTCCATATTGAGATACTTCCAACTAATATAAAGATTAAAATAGACATAACTGATGCCATATTATATAACTGATTATCTAGTGTTAGTTTATATACCCAGGTAATCAATATATCTGTTGAGCCTGCAAATTGATAGTTAACATTTGTTGGCCCCCCATCTGTTAAGAAGTAAATAACATTGAAGTTATTGAAGTTAGATGCAAAACTCATAATAATTAATGGTGCAGCTGAATGTAATACAATAGGTAATGTGATCTTTTTAAATTCATCAAAAGGTGATGCACCATCTATTCTTGCTGCTTCATATAAGTCAGCAGATATTCCCGTCATAACCCCTGTCATCAATGCCATAAAATAAGGAAATCCCAACCACAAATTAATAACTAACAAGGTAATACGTGCTAAATTAGGATTGCTTGGATCTGAAAACCATGAAATACGTTCTGAGGTAATACCCATGTCTAATAAAAACTGACTTACTGGGCCGAATTGTCCATTAAACATTGTTCTAAATACTAATAAACTAACCATTCCTGGAATAGCCCATGGTAAAATATAAATTCCACGCCATAGCTTTTTAAATTTAATTCTTTTACTATTTAAGATTGTTGCTTGAATAAGTCCGAATGCAAAACAAGTAAAAGTAGAAATAACTGCCCAAACAAGGGTCCATCCAAATATTCCAAAGAATGTCTTGCTCCAAACGGGAATATTGATTAAGTTATAAAAGTTTTTAAGTCCTACCCAATCTACTAAATGTGTAGGCGGCATATTGGTCTTTGTATAACTTGTAAAGGCTGTTAATGCAGAGAAGATAATTGGCATTACAGCTAAAAACATTAATAAAATAATTGCTGGGAGCAAAATAATATAGTGAAATGTAGATTCCCATAAATCTTTAATATATGATTTTGTAGATTGAACTAAACCTGTTTCATTATATTTTTTGCAGGTATTATAAGCATCTCTAATATTCCATATGTAAATTGCAATAAAAATAAGTGTAACAAGTACGACAATAATTCCTTTTACCATTAGTATGATAGAATGGTCGCCATCTGTTACACCTACTAAAGTCATCTTTCTAGGTGTCGTACCTAGAGTAATAAGTCCCCATATTCCTTTTACAAAAAAACCACCATTTTCTCTTATTACAAAACTCCCTGTAAAATAATTTCCAGAAATAACTTCAACCAGAACAATCAATAGCTGAAATGCAAAAAAGAAAACGGCTTTTAAGTATTGCTTATTAATAAATTGTCCTAAACCCCAGATGGCAGCCGAAGCTACCCCTGGGATTAAAGGAGTCATTTTTTTATTTGATGCTTTGCTCATAATTATGCTCCTCCACCTGTTATGTTTACCTCATTATTGTTGTCCTGTTGCTCTTAAGTCAGCATAATCTTTCATTGCTTTAGAAGTAGCTTCCTCAACTGAGCTGACACCATCCCATACACTACATTCCATATCTTTTGCTACAGTCCAGAAATAACTTACTTCAGGAATAGAAGGCATTGGATAAGAGAATTCAGCTTGTTTTAAGAACGCTTGAATATTTGCATCTTCAGCTAAACCTTCAATTTGTGTGGTATCTTTTACAGCTGGTACTTTGCCCATTTCTTTATAAGCATACTCTAATGTTTCATTAGAAATTATCTCCATTAATAATGCTCTTGCTGCTGCTGGATATTTTGTATAAGAAGAAACACAAGCAATTTGTACACCAGAGAAAGTATAAGGTTGATTTCCATTTACCATAGGAAGTGGAACAACGCCATATTCATATCCATCTCCCACTACTGTCTCTACATCTTCTGAAATAATTACACCATCAGAACCTTCTTCTACAGTTTCCATTGCCCAAGGTCCACTTATTAAATATGGTGTTGTACCTTTTTGGAATTCTACAACTGTAGAGTCCCAAGAAGTATCTGCTGAATTTACATTCCATATTGGTCTTAATGATTTATAATAATCAAGACCTTGTTTAACAGCATCTGTATCAAAGTTGATTGCTTCGGCATCGGTTCCATCCGGTCCAAATAATTGATACCCAAATGATGTTAAGAAAAATTCATTTACATATGAATCATTTGCCTGCCAACGAATTGCCCATTTATTGTTTGCTTCATCATTATATTTCTTAGCAAATTCAGCAATATCATTAAAGTCTTTAGCTGGTTCTGCTGAATCAATAAGACCATCGGCACAAGCTTTTTCAAGTAGAGTCTTGTTATAGATCATTGCAATGCTTTCAGTTAAATAAGGTACTCCATAAAGTTCACCATCTACTTCTACAGTGTTAACAGTAGACTCTAACATTTTGTCACGAACAATATCTCCATATCTACCCAGCATTCCTAATACTGAAGCATTCATCGCATTCCCCATTGCATCACTATTGATTAAGAATACATCGGCACCGTTTCCAGCTTCGCCCTCAAGAGACATCTTACCTACTGCATCTCCTGTAGCAACTACTTGTACTTCAACTTGTACATTAGGATACTTTTGTTGGAAGTTAGCAACAATTTCATCACCAAACTTTTCATTATCAACCCATAACTTAAGTGGCGCAGTTCCATTTAATACATCGTCTTCCATGACATACATTTGATTTTCTACATCCCATACAATCCCACCATCATCAATAAATTTCTCACTATCACCTTCTGGCGTTGCAGCAACTTCATTATCAGCACTAGCACTGGCATTAGAACTATTACTGGCTCCTGACGTATTGGTGTTTTGCTTGTTTCCTCCACATCCACTTAATAACCCCGTACACATAATTGCGCCTAATAATATTAACCTAATCTTTTTGTTCATAATATCCCCCCGCATATATATTTTCTTATAGCATTTTTGCTTTTTGTAACTTAATTATATACATTTTACCAAGTCATAATATATAATTTTTTATACTTCTTCTATCAATTTTTATACATAATGTTTTAAAACTTTATTATCATATTTTCAATAGTTGCACTATATATCTAAAGTATCAGTAGCTATATCACATTTTTTACAACATTATTTCAGCACATAAAAATACTTCATAAACTAGCCCTTTCTAATTTATGAAGTATCTTAATTTTATCTATTCACTTAGTTCCCTATATAATCTGTTATAGATCTCTGGTCTAAAATCTGCTCTTCCTAATAGTGGATTTTGTTCAAACACACCTCTATGTGCTAACGTTAAATCAATCGTTGCCATATACAGCTCTTGCTCCTGACCATTTTCATCCCCAAAAGGATATCCTGCATAATAATGTATATCTTGCATTTTTTGAGAAGGTCCTATAATATTACTTCCTCCCCAAAAGTCATTCAGTAAATCTTTCCCACATAAATTAGCCGTAGCTATATAAATTCCATTCATCAGCACGGTACTTTCTAATGTAGTTTTTCCTTTCTTAAATCCTCTGCTTTTGGCATAAGCCGTTGGATTAATGATGAGTCTAGCCCCTTTAGCAACATAATACCTTGCTAGCTCTGGGAAAGAATAAATATCATAGCAAATACATACCCCAACTTTTCCCCAAGGCGTGTCTAATAAGCAAGGTTTATCCTCAGATGTTGCCCAATTAGGCTCATCTAATGCTAAATGAATTTTTCTATAACTCTCTATTTTACCGTCAGGTTTTGCAATAAATGCTGAGTTATAAACATTTTCCCCTTCTTGCTCTGGTAGCCCTACTACTATAAACATTTGATACAAGCTAGCTAGCTTCATTAATTCTTCTGCTACATATCCTTTTTGACTTTCTGCATTAATGACTTGCATCTTTTGAATCTTAGAGGTGGTTTCATCATTGTCATCATCATAACCTGTTAGGCTCATTTCTGGGAAAACAATAAACTCTACGCCTCTTTTACAAGCACATTCGATATATCCTTTAATCCGTTCAAAGTTTTGAGACTTATCTCCCCACTCTGCTCTAAAATTGACGACTGCTAAATTTAAAATAGATTTCACTCTATTTCCCCCTTTGAGTAACTTTAATTTATATATCGACTCTGTATATCATGTCTATAATTTTATTCCTATCATCTATTTTCTCTATATCCACATTTTTATCTTCTACATCTGTATTTTAATTTTAAACGACGAAAAAGGGGCAAAACTAAACGGTTTAGTTTTGCCCCTTTCTAAGAGAGCGCGAAACGGGACTCGAACCCGCGACCCTCTCCTTGGCAAGGAGATGCTCTACCAACTGAGCCATTCGCGCATAAATTTGGCAACCACTTACTCTCCCAGCCAGTCTCCCGACAAGTACCATCAGCCGCTTAGGTCTTAACCTACGTGTTCGGGATGGAAACGGGTGTTTCCCCTAAGCGCATCGTCACCAAAAATTATCGTAGTCGTCTTGACTACATAAGTAATCATACATGATAAATTGCTACATGTCAACTATTTTTGTTTCTTTTTTAATTGACACCCTATAACTATCCTTTTCAATAATTATAGGGCTTATTTATATACGTTTTAGATTACATCCTTTCTGGAACTTCTATTCCTCAGTAAACTCAAATAGCTGTTCTACCACTCTGCTTCATTCCTGCTTTTTCTTGGTATTTCTTTATTCTAGTGACTAAGACCATTACTATACTCCTTTTGAATCCATAATTGTAAAAATAAATTAAAAGCTGTAGCTATTATGAAACTAGAAGTTAAACAAATTTCTGGTAAACGCCTTATGAAACATTAGTTTTAATTTTTTATCTCTAGTTGGGTTCTTTAATTTCTAGCTTGTTAAAATCTCCTTGCTGCGCAGCAAAGATGGATTTCGGGTTATTGTAAAATCTAATAAAGCCGTCCAGCATTTCATGACCAATAAGGGTATCATTGTTTTTCTCAGTTACATAAGGTGTATAGTGCTGCCTCTTACGGAAATTCGCCCATAGTAAGAAATAACTTGCATTAGTCTGTGAAACGGCTTCTAAAATTTCATTATACCAATCTTTTCTTTCGTTTCCTGTTTCAAAAAGTACCACATCTCCATTGGATACACCTGTTTCAGTTACTGCAAAGAGCTTGTGATGGGTTTTAGCAAAGCTACCTACAATATCAAGCTGTTTTGTAAAATCTTCTATAAAGTGGTCACCCATCTTTGGCATTGGGTGATACATATCAAAGCCCACCATATCCACGTAAGCATCTCCCGGATAACGCTCTTCAAATTCACTGACGCTTTGATTTTCAGAACCTGGGCTATACACATAAAGTAAGTTATGAAGCCCTTTTTCATCTCGTAAGTATTTCACGATATACTGATATAACTGTTTGTATTCTTCTTCACTACAAAATGCTTCTCCCCACCAGAACCAGCTTCCTGTATTTTCATGAAGGGGTCTAAATAAAATAGGGACGTCTTCTCCAACTTCCTCAACGTAAGCTGCAATCATATCGAGATAAGCGGTAAAGATGTAATTCAGTTCTCCTTTTGGCATCACTTTAGTAACAAGTCCTTTCTCAGTTACCCATGAACCATCTATTTCATTGCCTTCACTTAAGAAGTTAGCGCTCTTCCAGTCTAAATAGCCTTCACTATTTTTTTGATTTTCACTTCTTAGTGCCATGATTCTATAGTTTGGCATATGGGCAGATAAAGTAATCTCCGCCCCTTCATCAACCGCCTGTCTTGTTAAGGCAGCACAGGCTTTAATACGCTCCTTATTATCGGCTATCTTTTCTCCACCTTGATTTGAAGGATACTCATTTCCCATAAGGGCTAGGGCATCTATTCCCACAACTGCTGCAATAGAACCTGTGACATCCTTGGTGTCTGAGTTTGATAAATAGGTAGGTCCTACTTTATACCATGTATCATTTTGATGACCATAAAGCACGCAATCTGTTTTGCTTACTGCTTCAAGATAGGCATATAATTTTTTAACTGAAAGGTTGGCTTTAGAGTCTACCAAATTCATCTTACAGCTTATGGGTACTTTTTTCCCATTGGCTGTAAGCGTATCTGCCTCTACTATAATCCCTTGTTTTTGCTGAATACGTTCTGTACTTTTTACTTGATATTGATTTTCCATCTTCTCCATCACTAATCCCTCTATCTTATTATTCTGCAATAAATTCTAACCAATTCACAATAACGGTTGGTTTAACTTCTTTAAATCTTAAATGATAGCATCCTTCTTCTAATTGCATCTTAATTAATTTATGAAGTACGTTTTTACCACAAGTTCCATTTCTTTGAATGGTTAAAACAAGTTCATCATTTAAATTCATATTGCAAGCTACTTGTGCTGCTTCTGTACCAGGTACAAAGATTTCTGCCATTAATGTATAGATACCCGCTTTAGTCACATGAAGCACAAGGTCTTCTGCCATGTTTATGATTTCAATTTTTGTTTTGGCACCTAATTCATGTGCATTTTCACACATTTCATCTAATGCTTTAAAGCTTCTTACACCCTTTTTAAAGGTTTGTTTTCTAAAGAATACTGGTGCTTCCATTAAGAAATTGCAAATGTTTGCCCCTGCTCTTTGAAGTTCACCGATTTGTAAATTCCCTTTTTCTAATTCATCGAGCGTGTTATCTCCATATACGTTCACTTCTGCACCAAAGTTATTCACGACCATGTAAACATCATTTTGTGCACGTACCATAGATGCCATATAACGGTTATCTGGCTTCCCACCATCGATTACATTATTAATGAGTGCCCACCAGTCAGACATGACAAAACCATCAAAGCCCCATTCTTTACGTAAAATGGTGGTACATAAATCATAGTTTGAAGAGGTCCAGTAACCATTTAGTGGATTATAAGTCGTCATAACAGACCTTGCATGACCTTCTTTAACTGCCATTTCAAACCCTTTTAGATAGATTTCTCTTAAAGCTCTTTCTGAAACCACAGATTCTACATGGAAACGGTTCGTTTCTTGATTGTTAGAAGCAAAGTGTTTAAGCGTTGCATGTGCCCCGCCTTTATGAATTCCTACAGTAGCTGCTACTGCAAATACACCTGTAATAAGTGGGTCTTCTGAATAATACTCGAAGTTACGTCCATTTAATGGATTACGTCTAATGTTCATTCCTGGTCCAAGTAAAAGGTCGATTTCATTTTTCGCAAGCTCTTTTCCTTCCATTTCGTAAAGGGCTTCAACTAATGGTGCATCCCATGTAGCTGCAAGAAGGGTTCCGATTGGAATTTGAGTCGCACTGCATCCACTTTCCATACGAATACCAGATGGCCCATCAGCTGTAGCCGCTACTGGAATACCATACTCTACTAATTTTTCACTGACACCACCAAATGCAGAAGCTGTACCAGGTGTTGCAAGTGGGCTACTCATCCCTTCTCCTCTAACGATTGTAGCAAGTTCCTTAGCTGTTAACTGGCTAATGAATGCTTCCATGCTCACTTTCTTATCATAAACATCTCTTAATTTGTAACCTTTATCTCCAGTTACCTCAAGATTCTTAGGTAATCTTGCTTCGATACGTTCCTTAATAGAATATTCTCTAACAGGTACGTCTTCATAAATTAATTCATATGTACCATCTGCTTTTTTCTCACCTGGTTTCATACGTTTAAACGCTTCTTTAGGTGCTAATGCTTGCTCTAATTGTTCTACTACTTCAGTATTTTCCACTACATAAGCCGCTTTTGTGTCCACATTAACCGCTTTTGCGTTTCTTATGCTGTTTCCTACATAAATAACATACTCACCTTGTTCTAATACATAAGCAAAACGATGTCCTGTAACCCCTGAGTCATCATAAGAAGCCATTTGACTGACTGGAAATTCTACTGTAACGGCTTGTGTTTCACTTGGTTTTAAAGCATTTGTCTTTGTAAAACCTGCTAATACTTTTGCTGGTTTTCCTAACTTGCCTTGTGGGGCACTAAAGTAAACCTCACAAACTTCTTTTCCTGCATAAGTATTTCCAATATTTTTAATATCTGCTGTAACTTTAATATAAGCTTTACCTTCTTTAGTCACTACCGTTGCTGCTTCATTGCTCATTTCAAAGTTTGTATAAGATAAGCCATAACCAAATTCATATCTTACTTTATCTGGGCAAAACGTTTCAAAGTAACGATACCCTACATAAATATCTTCTTGGTACTGATTTTTCTTTAAATCTCCATAGTTTGCTGTAGAAGAATAATCTTCAATCGCATAAGCAATCGTATCTGTTAATTTACCGCTAGGTGTCACTGCTCCTGAAAGCACATCAACTACGGCATTACCGCCTTCCATACCACCTTGCCATACATAGATAACACTTTGGATAGGATTTTTATAAGCCTTATCCATCCAGCTCATATCAAGGATATTCGACACATTAAGAACCACAACCACTTTATCAAAGTATTTGGTTACCCTATCTAACATTTCTTGTTCTGTTTGTGTGAGTAAGTAGCTACCTTCTACGACTAAGTTATCTTTATCTTCACCAGCTGTACGACCAATCACAACAACGGCTTTATTGGATTTCTTGCTTGCTGCTTCTACAATTTCATCTGTTAATGGCATTTCTTTTTGAAACCAAGGCTCTGCTGCCCAGCCACCGCCACCATTATCAAATGGATTTTCTTTCCCCCATGCTTCATAAATTGCTGCAAGCTCTTCGTTGATGTGCATGGTTTTGTTATTTCTAAAGCCTTCTAAAATGTTGGTTGTATACTCAACATTGACACTACCACCTGAACCTGTTCCATTTCTATAGTAGTTAATTTGTGTTCTTCCGAAAATAGAAATTTTATCATCTTTTGTGAGTGGTAAAACTTGTCCTTCATTTTTTATTAAAACAGCACCTTCTGCTGCAACTTTTCTAGAAAATTCTGCAAACCCTTCTAATGAGCCACCCATTTTATTTGTGTTCATCTTCTTTCCTCCATTAATCATTGATGTTTTTATTATAGTGAAAGCAGCTATCGTATGATATAATTCTTCTATGCAAAAATAGAAATATTCTGTCGTCCTTGGAGGTTTTTATGCTTTATCCCGAACAAAAAAAAGAAATTATTGATGGTGTATCCTATAACTATTTATGTCATATTCAGTATGTCAATGGTGCTGGTAACGTCTACCCTGCTCATTTTCATAGTTACATAGAAATTCTTTATGGAGTGGTAGGTAGTTATGAGATTTTTTTAAATGGAAAAGGCCACCACTTTAGTTCGGGTGACCTTGTTATTATTAATTCTAAAGAAGTTCATCAAATTGATTCCCTTTCCAATGCAGCAGGTGAATATATTGTCCTGCGTTTTGAACCAGAAGTGATTTATAATAGTATGTTTGCCAATTACTCTCAGTTCAAATATGTGTTTTCTTTTATGCTTGAGAATTCTCAGCATCAAAAAGTCATTCCTGCATCAGAAATTAGTGAAACCTTTATTCCTGACCTACTTTATGATATGTTAGAAGAATTCTCCACTAGGCAATATGGATATGAATTAGCCATTAAAAACCACATTGGGCGTATTTTCTTATGGCTCCTTCGTTATTTTCATCATAAAGGGTCTGATTTTATCACCTTGCCAGATTCTGCCCTTGAACACCTTCAAGCTGCCTTTAACTATATTGAACTTCATTATGATGAACCTCTAACCGTTCCTGAACTTGCCTCACTATGTAATATGAGTCCTAACTATTTCTCTAGGACTTTTAATTTGCAGATGGGGATGAATGTCAATGAATATATTAATTATATACGTATTTCCGCCGCTGAAAAACTCTTAATCTCCACCACCATGAATATTACAGAAATCTCAACAGCGGTCGGTTTTAATACCACCAGCTATTTTATCAAGCTTTTTAAAAGCTATAAACATATCTCTCCGAAACAATTTAGAAAAGAGCTTGTTGCCCTCTAGCTTATAGGAATCTATTTTTGATTTCCTCATATTTTTCACCTGTAATAAGGGCATCTTTATCGATGCCTTTAAATTTAACTTCAATATCACTTAAACTTGCAAAGATTATTTTAACTTTAGGATTAAGGTCTGAAATAATCTTTGCACATTGTAACCCACTGTATACTGAGTACAATAGATGTCCCCATAGTCTTCTTCTAACTATGAGATGGTTTTGTCACCGAATTGTATAAGTACCGTTAAATTAATCCTTACTGTAATTGATTGATCTCCTTTAATCGCATTATAGAATGGCTGTGGATTTGTAGGATCAAAAAGTATCATTTGATTATTTTGCCCTACTACTCCTACCTGACCAACCACACTTGAAATTGAGAATTTTGATAAAATAATATTTTGAATGTCAGCGATATTATTAAATACGCCTACTACATAATCTATCATATAACTACCATTACTTGAAAAAGCAATAGGTCCATCATCATCACTTACTGCATCTATTGGTTCTAAACCTAGAAATGATACATTATAATATAAAGGTCCTACTAATTTGAGTAAATATTGAACGACTCCCGTTGTAGATACTTGTTCGCTAATATAGAAACGTAATGCGTGTTGATCTATATTAACAAGCCATGAAAATGGTGTATTGTTATATCTATAACCTGGAATAATCTCAATATTAGGAATGATCTCAAATGCCAAACCCTGTGCATTCATTGTAAGTAAATCATACTGTTCTGTAGATGAATTTAAATTAGGTTGTGGTAGTTCATAGTTCTGAAAATCATTATTCATTTTCTTCCTCCACATAAATAATTTCTTATAATATAGTATTAAACAATGAAGATATTATACTTTTAGTTTTTTTCCCTGTCATAACAAGTTGACTTAATGGTAACTTTATAAGCAAAATTCAAAACTTTTTCAATGTCTGGATTAACCAATACGCATTGATATTCTTCTAAATTGGCATATCTTGACAAACATCTACCATCTTGTAACATAATACTTTGCCTTTCACAAGTAACATCAATTGTATAACCTGTTAGGCTTTCACCCCCCATAGGAATATAACTAATAATTTTATCAATAACGAGTGAACCTTTTTCATTAAAATAAGCTGGAATAATTTGTATACATTTGTCTCTATCGTCACAATTTGACTCACAGCTATAATCACAGTTTAGTGATGATTGAATTGGTAGCATGGTTTGCAATGGTTGTGCTGGTGTAAAGTTTTTTACAGTTAAATTGTAATACAATGGACCATTTAGAACAGCAACTTGCATCTTTGATACTTCTGGACATCCACAATCATGGTAACCCATATCTGCACATACATAATATTGTGTCATTGTATTAACAGATAGTGCGGACTTATTAATGCTCAAATTCCATTCATAATTGCGTCCTTCTGGAAGGATATATCCAGCTGGAATAGTCACACTGATATTAAGTGGGATACTGATATCTTCTATGTCGTCTTTTACTACATTTGTAAAGGTATAACTTGTATTGCAATTTGTATTAATCCCATAAGCATCAAATGGACAGCATTTAGATTGCTGCCTTCTGCCTTCCACTATAGATGGAGCTTTTTGATCAATTGTTTTTTTCATATCATGATCGTATGAATAGTCATGTTGACTATAGTCCTCATCTACTTCTACATCGACTTGATTTTGGCATGGATAGTTGTCTTGCTTATATTTATTTTTTCTTCTTCCCCAACCATCCTGATAGAATTCTCGACTCATCTATAAGCCTCCTTATCATATCGTGAGTATAGTAAATACTCTATCTATCACTTTATGATATGCGAGAGTCTTTATTTTGGTGTAAAATTATATTTTCTTCAAATAGACTTTTCCATAATCAATTATTTAAGCACACAAAAAAACTGAGTATTAAATTTATACTCAGTTTTTTTGTGTGCTAACCTTTAACCGCTCCAACTGTCAAACCTTCAACAATTTGATTACTAAATAAACAATACACTAAAATACTTGGTGCAATGGCTATAATAATTGCTGCAAACATCTGAACATAGTTTGTAGAATAAGGTCCTACAAAGTATGTTAAAGTTACTGGTAAGGTTTTCTTTTCTGCATCAGATATAAATACCATAGCTAACAATAATTCATTCCAGTTTCCTACAAAAGTCATTAGACCTGAAACAAAAAAGCCTGTTTTAGCAAGCGGTAACCCAATCTTAGCAAAGCATTGATAGATATTACATCCATCGATACAGGCCGCTTCAAATATCTCTCCGGGCATACTCTTAAAGAAACCTACTAGTAGGAATATCGTCATTGGCAACGCAAACGTTGTATAAGGAATGACTAGCCCCAAAAGTGAATTAGTTAATTTTAATTTTGTAAAACGTACAAATAGAGGAATTAACACACAATGTACTGGCACCATCATCCCAACTAAGAAGTAAGACATCATTGCTCCTGAAAATTTCCATCTCATTCTGGCAATCGCAAAGGCTGCCATAGACCCAAAAATCATACTGACTGCTAAGGCTGCACCACAAACAATAATTGAGTTGACAGTTGCCTTACCTAATCTACCGACTGTCCAAGCAAAAATATAGTTGCCTAGCTGCAGCACTTCAGGTGGTGCAAAAGGTGATTTAAATACTTCTGCATTGGTTTTTAAAGAAACACTGACCATCCATAATAAAGGAAATATATAAACGACTACTAATAAACTTAAGAAAATATAAATGATTATCTGAGTAGGAGAAATAGCTTTTTTATCTTTTCTTATAGTCTTTGGTTGAGCTAATTCTTTATTTTGCATTGTTTTCATCTGACTCATTGTATCTCCTCCTACATCTCATAATTATCAACCTTAATGCACTTATTCACAATAAGTGTTACTAATAAACATAATATAAGTAAAACAACAGCGATTGCACTGGAATATCCATATTTAAAATACTTAAAGCCTTGATCATATAAATGAGTCGCTAATACTTCAGAGTTATGATTAGGCCCACCTTGTGTCATATTGTACACTAAATCAAAGAATTTAAGTGAACCAATACAATTTAATGATATAGAAGTAATCATCATTGGTTTAATAAGTGGTAAGGTAATATAGAAAAATGCCTTTACCTTTGATGCTCCATCTATATATGAGGCTTCATACATATCTGTAGAAATACCCATAATTTGTGCCATATAAAGCATCATATTTTGACCAACATATTGCCATAATGCGACAAAGGCAATTACCCACATAGGCATAGAAATAAATCCAGATATATCTGACAGCCACATTGGCCCTTTAATTCCAAACGTAGCTAGAATTTGATTAATACCCATTTTCGGGTTAAATAAAAACGCCCATAATAAACCTAATGCTGCAGAGGAAAGGACAGAAGGAAGATAGTAAATGTTTTTAAAGAAGTTCCTTCCTTTTTTAATGTTGGTTAATAGTACTGCTAATAATATACCCACAATTTGTTGTGAAACGACTGAGAAAATCATAAAGAAAAATGAGTTCTTTAATGCAATACGCATGGTTTGATCATCTCTAAATAATTTAATATAGTTATCAAATCCAGTAAATTGCGGTTTAGTTAATGATTCATAATTACAAAGTGAATAATACACTACTTGAATAATAGGAACGAATAGTACAAGGGTGAATAAGATAAAGGCAGGTGCAATAAATATCACGATTGCCTTTTTGTTTCTTAAAAGCTTATCCATAAGAGACCTCCTTTATCATCTACTAGAATTTATGGATAAAATAAATACGGGGCACTATGCCCCATATTTATTTTACTTAAGCTCAAACACCTATTTATTTCTTACATTTTTATCATAGTAGTCTTGAACTTTCTGGAATGCTTCTTCTGGAGTTGCAGTACCAAGGAAAATTTCTACCATTGCGTTATCAAATGTATCACCTGCTTCTACACTTGCAAGAGATTCATTATAGAAACCAAATGTACCTGTTGTAGTTGCTAAAATATCTTTAACATAAGATAATTGTTTAGGTGCTTTATTTGTATCAAAATCAACACCTGTTACAGGAATCTTTCCACCAACTTCAGCAATGTATTTTTGTGCTGTATCATCTGTAAATTGTTTCATAAGAGCAATACAAGCATCTTTGTGCTCTGTCGTTGCACTCATTACAAGGTTATCTGTTTTAACAATCATACGGTTAGGATCTGCTCCACCTTCGATTCCAGGGAATCTAAATACACCACATTTGTCTTCAAATTCTGGATTGTTACCATTGATTTGACCAATAGCCCAAGAACCTTGAATCAACATACCAGCTTCTCCATTGTAGAAGTTCGCTGTTGCTTGGTCATTTGAATCACCAACTGCTGTTTCTTGGAAGTATGCAGATAATTCTTTAAGGTCATAACCTGCTTTAATAAATGATTCACTTGTCCAGTCAAGTGTGCCATCCGTAATGCCTTGTAAGTTATCTGGACCACCTTCACGGTCACATAAGTAACCAGCTACCATTGATAAACACCATGCGGTATTAGCTGAACAAGAAATAGGTGCAAATCCAGCATCTTTAATCTTTTGACAGTCTTCTAGTAATTCAGTAAAGGTTTCTGGTGGTGCTGCTATACCTGCTTTATCAAAGATTTCTGTATTGTAGAATACACAAGCCGCTGCAAAGCAAGTTGGCACTGCCATGATTTTTCCATCGTATGTAATCTTTTCAAAAATACCATCACTAAAGGTATCGTACCAGTCTTTTTCTTGGTTTTGTAAGATATCTGTTAAGTCTGCTGCAACGCCTGAGGTTACATATTGTGTTAAGTTTGGCCCTGGATTACAGATAAATAAATCTGGTGTATCTCCTGCAGCGATTAAGGCATTTAACTTCGTATCATATTCCTCAAGATTAGTTGTAATAACATTAACATGATATTGACCTTTATATTGGTCGTTGAATCTATCAATAACCTCCTTATAACCTTTAGTAATTAAATCTTCTGTAGCAGTTAAGTCATCCCAGAACATCCAAGTAATTTCTTCTTCGTTGCCTGTAGCCTCTGTAGTAGATGCTGTATCTGCTGAATCATCTGACTTAGCTGTATCTGTTGTTTCTGATGTGCTTGATGTATTAGTTGCCCCTGTATCAGTAGACACTTTACACCCAGCCAACATTGTTGATAATATAGAAGTACTTAATAAAGCTAATACAAGTTTCTTTTTCATAGCATTACCTCCTAAAAGTTTTAACTTCAAGATTGATTGATAACTTATATGCATCATTGTATCAACATTCTTTCATCTTCACTATTTAAAAATTGCCAACTAATTTTAAAAAATTGCTTTTTTTATGTGCAATTTATACATATTTATATATTATGTTTATTTTTTCTATTCCTTTAATGCATTACTCTATGTTCAAACAAGTTATGTCAGATTTATAAGGAGGCTTACCTATATGATTGAACAATTAAATGGCATACATGAAATAGTAAATTATAAAGAAAATACTAATATTCGTCTTTACGATAATGTTAAGAATGAAAATTATCCTGCTCACTGGCATACCCCCATTGAAGTCATTATGCCTATTACAAATGGTTATACCATTATTCTTGGAGACACTATAACTGAACTTGCCCCTTCTGATATCCTCTTTATCGGTCCTGGTGTCGTTCATGCGCTTAATGCTCCGCCCACTGGCAGAAGACTTATTTTACAAATAGAAACCTCACTTCTTAGACAACTTAAAGACATTGACGCTATCTTAAGTCTTATTTCTCCTGCCATTACGATAACGCCTAAAAGTTCTCCTACACTTCATAAGGTTCTATTTTCTAATATGATGACTATTGCTAAGGAATATAATGCGTCTTATCCTTTCTATGAAACAGCTATTTACTCTATCTTTATGGATATGCTTGTTTATATTGGAAGGAATACTTCTGAGCTTGTTGAGCACTTTCATACGAAAAATCAAATTTCTAAAGAGCATATGGATAAATTTATGTCTATTTGCACCTATATTTCCGCTCATTGTACAGAAGACCTCAATTTAGATGAGATTGCCCAAATAGCGGGTTTTAGCAAATATCATTTTACAAGACTCTTTAAACAATATACCAATACCACCTTTTATAAATATCTTACTCAAAAACGTATTGAACATGCTGAACAACTCCTTATTGACCCTGATTTATCCATTACTGAGGTAGCTTTAAATTCTGGTTTTTCCAATCAATCTGCCTTTATTAGAATGTTTAAAATGATGAAATCCTGTACGCCCACTGAATATAGAAATATGTACGACCACTCTTAAAATAAGCTTTTGTTCTAAAAGGTTATAAAAAAATAGTGAGATAGAATTTCTTGTTATTCTATCTCACTATTTTTTCGTTAGATAATAAATTTATTTACTTCTCCTTCTAGTCTATAGCCTCTCTCTTTATTAATATCCGCCTGTTTCTCATTTTCCTCCATAAGCTCTACTAAATGAGTGGTTGCATCTGTAACTTGCCCTATACCTTGAGTACTTTCCCTAACTGCAATAGCTACATTATTCATTGATTCAACAATACCTTGCATATTATCTTCTAGTCTATTGGCCTCCTTATCAATTGCTATAACCAGACCATTGATATCTTGAATACTTTGACTATATTTTTTCCCTGCTGCTTGCAACTGATCATAGCCTACTATTGCCTCATTATTTACAAACTCCATCATTTCTTCTGCTTCACTCACTAATTCATTGACTGCTTCGTTTACACTCTTTGCAATTCCTTCAATCTCATTAGCTGCATGTGCTGAGTGAGCTGCTAATTTTGAAATTTCATCTGCAACAACAGAAAATCCCTTTCCTGCTTCTCCTGCTCTGGCAGCCTCAATGCTGGCATTTAATGCAAGTAAATTTGTTTGACTGGTGATTGCTAGTATCTCTTGAGTAAGTGCATTAATCTTTTCTACTTCTTGAGATTTCTTTATCTTATCATTTAGAGCGCTAACTATTAAATAAGCTTTTTGTTTTACTTGAGTTGCTTGCTCATTTGCATTTTCTTCCGTTTGTTTTGCATCTATCCCTATTTCCTCAATTATATGTGTACTTTTTCCTATTCGGTCATGCATAGCTGAAACAATTCCTCTTATCTCATTGGTAAGCTTATAAACTGCCTCCGTAGTATTTGAGGTATCTTGCATTGTTAAATTCATCTTTTCTATGATATTGGATATGTTTCCCATTTCAACTTTTGATAAATTCGCATCCTTTAAAACAATCTGAGCCGACTCTGAAAGTTCCTCAGAAATATGGTGAATATTAGTTACTACTTCATGAATATAGGCTATAAGTTGATTAACACTATCTGCTATGCCTGCAACTTCATCATAAGAATTAATCTCAAGATTTTGTGTTAAATCACCATTATCGTTCACCATTTCCTCTAGTTTCGTATTAACTTTCTTCAAATTCTTCAAGATACGATTAACCACTATAGTCATCACAACACTTGATAAAATCGTAGCTATTACGATTAAACAGATTTGTCTAATACGTAAAAGCCTTAATTCAACTTGTATATGACCTGCTCCATAATCAACCCCTAGAATTCCTACCACTTCCTTCTGACTATTAAAAATGGGAACGAATGCTGAAGCTACTTTTTCATGAGTCCCTTCACTCAATTCAGTTGGACGATATGCCTCTCCCTTAAGTGCGACTTCTAATCCCTCATCCTTAAAATCTATAGGTGTCCAAATAGGATTGGCTTCTTCTTTTTGGCAAATATCCATAACATATCTAATCTCATTGTCAACTAATCGTAAAATGTAAATATACTCTATAATTGAACGATCTGTAATCTTATCTACATTATTATACATTGTTAGATATTCATCACTATTTCCAGATTCTGGTCCAAATGTAGCAAGTATATCTCCATCTACTTGCGTTGCTGCTATTTGGGCAATATCCAATGCCTCCCTAGAAGCTAAACTAATACTCTCATGTTCCATACTTATTATACACCATACACTCATAGTAACATATACAAATATATTCACTATAATTGTTGGAATAATAAGTTTCCTACTAATCCCCTTTTTTTTCATTATAATTTTCCTCCATTTTTTGCTGTCCAACATCACTATTATAAATCTATTATTTTATATTTTCACTATCTTCTTTATTGTTTTACCGTTTATAACATCAAAGTATATATTCTTCTATAATTGGACAAAAAAAAAGACTTTCACTCTAATAAGGTGAAAATCCTTTTTTAACCTTTATTATTTGCAACTTAACTTAAATAACTTTACACTATGTTGTATCACATAACTGACAACTTCATTTCCCTTTCTGTAAATTTCTCGTCCTGAATCTCCTTTTTGATTGATTTCAAGAAGCTCTTTATGGGTCATTAATGAAAGTGTAAACTCATCATTATAAATCATATCCCCACCAAATATCAAAGGTGAACGGAATATGCACCATAATGACATAAGCATTTTTTGTTCATCATGTGTGAATCGGGTCATTCGATCCCCACCATTGGAACGAATGCCTATTCTCCCTAGTGGTAACATATCACAGTCTGGCCAACTTCCTTCTTTAACATACGGAAACCAATCTCTACAATAATCAAACATTTTCTTAAGCAGCTCCCGTATTCATCCATCTCAAGCTTAGCATTTAAATTATATTCTGCACTTGTAGCAGTTGGCTCAAACCATTGTATATCCACAACGACATATTCCCATCCATATGGTTTTAAATTTTTTGCCATATAGTCTGCATTACGACGTACTTCTTCTTCCCTTACACTTGCTTCATAACAGTCCCAACTATTCCATCCCATTGGTGAGTAACTATTTATTTAAATCCCCTCTGCTTAAAACACCATTAAAAGGCTTAAAGATCAACCTCTTTAAGCCTTGACAAATTATAATGCCTACTGTGTAATACTTTGTGCTGTTTCCAAAATTCCATCCATTGCAACAGATATTTCTTTGCAAGTTTGATAACTTTCATCCTGAATTTCTACGGTTTTTACTGATTGAGAGTGTACTTCCTCGCTCACTGCAGACAAATTAGTAATATGGTCCATAATCCCTTCATTAGCATCTCCTAAGTTCTTACAGCACGTTCCTAATCGACCAACACTTTCATATGTATTATCTAAATGCTCATAGATTTTTTCAAAACTTTGTTTTGCACTTCTCATCATTTTTTCTTCATTTTGTACTCTATCAGAAGTGTCCTGAGTAATTCTCACCATTTCCGCTATTTCTGTAATTAATTCTCCAAGTACAGCTTCAATTTGTGCAGTAAATTGATTGGTTCCTTCAGATAACTTTCTTATTTCTTCAGCAACAACAGAAAAGCCTTTTCCTGCTTCTCCAGCTCTTGCAGCTTCAATAGATGCATTTAAAGCCAAAAGATTTGTTTGAGCTGATATACCTCGAATTGCATCTGTAAGACTACTAATGTTCTCTGTTTTCTTTCCTAACACTTCCATATTAGCAGCTACTTGCTCGCTCTGTTTTACAATTTGCTCATTATCTTGACTTAAACTTGCAATGCTCTTTTCACATTCTCTACTAACCTCCACTGCATCTGAAACACTCTTAATAGATTCTTGACAGGTTACTTGTATTGCCTTAACATCTCCTTGAATATTGTTTGTATATTCCATTTGCTTTTGAATACTATTAGCGGTATCTAATGTACTACTAGTAATTTCGTTACCTGCCTCTTTAGTCCATTCCATTTGATTTTCTAAGTTATGAGTTAATTTATTTATATCTTCAATTTTATTTTTTAAATACTCAGATTTATCACTTAAGAACTTAATTCTATTTTTTTGCTTTTCTTCATGATGGTTAATGATTGCCTCATCTTCATCAGAAAACTCTTTTTGCTTTTTATTAGTTAATATACACATTATAAAATACATAAATATTGTGTATATGTTCATTATCATATCTTTAACATCACAAGTTCCTAAAAATAACCTTGCTATACTAATAGATACGACTGATAAAAATATT
Source organism: uncultured Cellulosilyticum sp. (assembly GCA_934725855.1). Taxonomy (GTDB): domain Bacteria; phylum Bacillota; class Clostridia; order Lachnospirales; family Cellulosilyticaceae; genus Cellulosilyticum. The sequence continues at coordinate 166,981 of CAKVCL010000004.1, forward strand.
GCAAAAAGTGCGAATCTAGTAAATTTCATATCATGATATACAACAATAATACTACTAGAAATCAAAACAAAGCATATAAATACTGGATATTGTGTAAACAAGAAAATTCCAGTAAACATACTTCCTGAAATGCAACATACTAAATACCTAACCCAATATGCATCTATAAACTTCTTTGTCTTAAAGAGTAGCTCTACACAAATTACCGTTGAAATAAAAACACCTATAGACCAAATAACAGGAAATAGCTTTCCACCATTAAAATACTCTATAAATGCCCAAACTACCATAGATATACTGAAAATTTCTGTTCCTTGTCTTGCCACAAAGCTATTACACTTTCCTTCTCTATTCATATTTGCCTCCGTTCCATGCTTTACAGCATAAGTATTTTATAAAATTTTTAGTACCCAAAATTAATACATTAATACTTAGACTTTAACACCATTACTTTGAGTTATTTTGTTAATAATGTATAATATATTTAAATATATTTAAATTATTATTATATAAATTATATTTGATTACATTATATACTTTTTCTACAAATTTGTCTATTTTATTTGATTATATTTTTATTAATTTAAATATTTTATTTTTAATAACCAATAAATCAGTTACTGAAAATGCAATGGATATTTTTTAAAGGCATTAAGAAATTCTCCATCTATAAACCTAGATGTAATATCTATAATAAAAAAAGACAGCCGAGGCTGTCATAGTAATTAATATGAAATAATCAAAAATTATTATTAAGTTCTTAATCATACTTTAAAAAACAAATACTACATAAGTTTGTTTAACCGTTTGAGCATTTTCGCTCTATGAACATCTTGTGTTCATTTTGAACGTCTTTTGTTCATTTTAAACTTTAGCTCATTTACTAGGTCAAACCCTCGAACCGTTAGTACTTAGTACCTTAATGTATTACTACACTTACAGCCTAAGCCTAT
>CAKVCL010000005.1 GCA_934725855.1 uncultured Cellulosilyticum sp.
GTATTTACAGGTACACTGGCTATGGAATAGCCAGTGTAAAAGTGTTGCGCTTAATTTTACCGCTGAATAGTAACAAAAATAAAATTAATTATTAAGAAAAACCTTGACAGTTAATTAGTCGAGTGGTAGACTAGCACAGTGTGTAATAGTATGCATAAAAATGAACCTAAAGGGGGATTTATGTTGTACGACTCAAATGACACAATTTCTATTGTGGGAACAAAGCAGACTTTAAAGCAACTTGAACAAGGTAGCGTAAAGACTGTATTTGTTGCAAAGGATGCCGATGACCGTGTTATAGGTCAGGTAATCGAGCTTGCAAAAGCTAAAAATGTCACAGTCGAATTCATTGAAACAATGAAAGAACTTGGCAAAAAATGTAACGTAGAAGTAAAGACTGCAGTAGCAGCAATTATCGTGTAAGGAGGAGGTGCCTAAAATGCCTACATTTAACCAGTTAGTGCGTAAAGGTAGAAAAGAAATCGAGAAAAAATCAACTGCGCCAGCGTTACAAAAAGGATTCAACTCTTTAAGAAAACGCCCAACAGATATCTCTGCACCACAAAAAAGAGGTGTTTGTACAGCAGTTAAAACAGCTACACCAAAGAAACCAAACTCAGCTCTTCGTAAGATCGCCAGAGTACGTCTTACAAACGGAATCGAAGTAACAGCTTACATTCCAGGTGAGGGTCACAACCTTCAAGAGCACAGTGTTGTATTAATTCGTGGTGGTAGGGTAAAAGACTTACCAGGTACACGTTACCACATCATCCGTGGTACACTTGATACAGCAGGTGTTGCAAACAGACAACAAGCTCGTTCTAAATACGGAGCTAAAAGACCAAAAGCAAAAAAATAATTTAAAATCATCAATACAATTGGTGCCCAACTTACGATAAGAAGCTGTTAGCAGTTTATATAGATGAGTGGGCGCGCACGATCCCCCCATTTTGGGGACGAGTACCGATGATATTTCGAAAGAATAGTTAAGGAGGGAAGACCGTGCCACGTAAAGGACATGTAGCAAAAAGAGACGTATTAGCTGATCCAATGTACAATAGCAAGCTAGTTACTAAGTTAATCAACACAGTAATGCTTGATGGTAAAAGAGGAAAAGCACAAAAGATTGTATATGGTGCGTTTGACATCATTGCAGAAAAAACTGGTAGAGAAGCATTAGAAGTTTTCCAAGAAGCTTTAGAAAACATTATGCCAGTATTAGAAGTAAAAGCACGCCGTGTAGGAGGTGCTACTTACCAAGTACCAATGGAAGTTCGTCCAGAAAGACGTCAAACATTAGGACTTAGATGGTTAGTAACATTCACACGTAAACGTGGAGAAAAAACAACTACTGAAGCTCTTGCAGCTGAGTTATTAGATGCACTTAATAACACAGGTGGAGCTGTTAAGAAAAAAGAAGATACACACAAAATGGCAGAAGCAAACAGAGCATTCGCTCACTACAGATGGTAGTCTGCTTATAATAAAGGAGGAAATACCTTGGCAGGAAGAGAATATCCACTTGAGCGTACCAGAAATATTGGTATCATGGCTCATATCGATGCAGGTAAAACAACTCTTACAGAACGTATCCTTTTCTATACAGGTATCAACCATAAAATTGGTGAAACTCATGAGGGTGGAGCTACTATGGACTGGATGGAACAAGAGCAAGAACGTGGTATCACAATCACATCTGCTGCAACAACTTGTTTCTGGAATAACAACCGTATTAACATCATTGATACTCCTGGACACGTTGACTTTACTGTAGAAGTTGAACGTTCATTACGTGTACTTGATAGTGCTGTAGGCGTATTCTGTGCTAAAGGTGGTGTAGAACCACAATCAGAAACAGTATGGCGTCAAGCTGATAAATATCACGTACCACGTATGGCATTTGTTAATAAAATGGATATCATGGGTGCTGACTTCTATAGAGCAGTAGGCATGATGAAAACTCGTTTAGGTGCTAATGCAGTGCCTATCGAATTACCAATCGGAGCTGAAGAAGATTTCGTTGGAGTTGTAGACTTATTCAAAATGAAAGCCTTCATCTACAAAGATGATTTAGGTAAAGTTATTGAAGAACAAGAAATCCCAGCTGATATGGTAGAAAAAGCAAATCAATATCACTCAGAAATGGTTGAAGCGATTTGTGAATCAGATGAAGAATTAATGATGAAATATCTTGAAGGTGAAGAAGTAACTGAAGAAGAAATGCGTAAAGCACTTCGTAAAGCAGTTATCAACGTACAAATCATCCCTGTACTTTGTGGTTCAGCTTACAAAAACAAAGGGGTTCAAAAATTACTTGATGCTGTAGTAGAATTCATGCCAGCACCAACAGATATTCCAGCTATTAAAGGTACAAACCCAGAAACAGGAGAAGAATTAGACAAACATGCTTCTGATGAAGAGCCATTTGCTGCTCTTGCATTCAAAATCATGACAGACCCATTCGTTGGTAAACTTGCATTCTTCCGTGTATACTCTGGTACAATCGAAGCTGGCTCATATGTTCTTAACTCAACAAAGAACAAAAAAGAACGTTTCGGACGTATTGTGCAAATGCACGCTAACGAACGTAAAGAAATTGCTAAAGTATACTCAGGCGATATCGCTGCTGCAGTTGGTTTAAAAGGAACAACAACAGGGGATACTCTTTGTGATGAAGATCATCCAGTAATCCTTGAATCAATGGAATTCCCAGAACCAGTTATCCAAGTAGCTATCGAACCTAAAACTAAAGCTGGTCAAGAAAAAATGGGTCTTGCTCTTGCAAAACTTGCTGAAGAAGATCCAACATTCAAAACTTGGACAGATGAAGAAACAGGTCAAACAATTATCGCTGGTATGGGTGAGCTTCACCTTGAAATCATCGTAGACCGTTTATTACGTGAATTCAAAGTAGAAGCTAACGTAGGTGCACCTCAAGTTGCTTACAAAGAAACAATCGCTAAAGATGTTGACATTGAATCTAAATATGTTAAACAATCTGGTGGTAGTGGTCAATACGGTCACTGTAAAGTTCGTTTCTCTCAACTTGACCCTAACTCTGAACACACTTATGAATTCGTAAGTTCAGTAGTTGGTGGATCTATTCCAAAAGAATATATCCCAGCTGTTGATAAAGGTATCCAAGATGCTATGGCAGCAGGTCCTCTTGCTGGATTCCAAGTACTTGGTGTTAAAGCAGACTGTTATGATGGTTCTTACCACGATGTCGATTCATCAGAAATGGCATTCAAGATTGCTGGTTCTATGGCATTCAAAGATGCTATGAAAAAAGCAGGTGGTATTCTTCTTGAACCCATCATGAAAGTTGTTGTAACAACTCCTGAAGATTACATGGGAGATGTTATCGGAAGCCTTAACTCACGTCGTGGACGTATCGAAGGTATGGACGCTATCGCTGGTGGACAAGAAATCAGAGCATTTGTTCCACTTGCTGAAATGTTCGGTTATACAACAGATCTTCGTTCTAGAACACAAGGTCGTGGTAACTCATCAATGCAATTTGATCACTACGAACCATGTCCAAAGAACATCCAAGACAAAGTTATTGCAGACCGTAAAGGTAACTAATTAGAAGTGATTAACTTACTAAATTAAGTGAAAAATTTCTAATAATATTATTTTAGTTTAATAATCGTTTGTAGCTACTTGAAAAGTAGCTGCAAATTGAATATAATCAATTTATCTGAGTAAACTCAGGCTTATTTAAAGGAGGAAAAACCAAATGGCTAAAGCTAAATTTGAAAGAAGCAAACCACACGTTAACATTGGTACAATCGGCCACGTTGACCACGGTAAAACTACATTAACAGCAGCAATTACAAAGACTCTTCACGAAAGATATAAATTAGGTGAAGCTGTAGATTTCGAAAATATCGATAAAGCTCCAGAAGAAAGAGAACGTGGTATTACAATTTCTACTGCTCACGTTGAATATGAAACTCCAAACCGTCACTACGCTCACGTTGACTGCCCAGGACATGCTGACTACGTTAAAAACATGATCACTGGTGCTGCTCAAATGGACGGTACAATCTTAGTAGTAGCTGCTACAGATGGTCCAATGGCTCAAACTCGTGAACACATCTTATTATCTCGTCAAGTAGGTGTACCATACATCGTTGTATTCTTAAACAAATGTGATATGGTAGATGACGAAGAATTATTAGAATTAGTAGAAATGGAAATCAGAGACTTATTAAGCTCTTATGACTTCCCAGGAGATGATACTCCAATCGTTCGTGGTTCTGCTCTTGAAGCATTAAATGATCCAATGGGACCATGGGGAGATAAAATCGTTGAATTATTCGAAATCATCGATGAATATATCCCAACTCCAGAACGTGCAGTTGATAAACCATTCTTAATGCCAGTAGAAGACGTATTCTCTATCACAGGTCGTGGTACAGTTGCAACTGGTAGAGTAGAATCAGGTGTACTTAAAGTTCAAGATGAAATTGAATTAGTAGGTATTCATGAAGAAACTCGTAAAGTAGTTTGTACAGGAGTTGAAATGTTCCGTAAACTTCTTGATCAAGCTGAAGCTGGTGACAACATTGGTGCACTTCTTCGTGGTGTTCAAAGAAACGAAATCCAACGTGGTCAAGTTCTTTGTAAACCAGGTACAATCACACCTCATACAAAATTCACTGCTCAAGTATACGTTCTTAAAAAAGAAGAAGGTGGACGTCATAAACCATTCTTCTCTCACTACAGACCACAATTCTACTTCCGTACAACTGACGTAACTGGTGTTATTGAGTTACCAGAAGGTGTAGAAATGTGTATGCCTGGGGATAACGTAGAAATGACTATCGAACTTATCCACCCAATTGCTATGTCTCAAGGTTTACGTTTTGCTATCCGTGAAGGTGGTAGAACAGTAGGTTCTGGTGCTGTTGCAACAATTATTGAATAATTATTAATTATTTAATAACTAATAGACAAAAAAGCGCAATCTCATTTTGGGATTGTGCTTTTTTACGTTCTATAACAAAATGTCAGTTTAGTTGACACTATATATAAATCATGATATTATTTAGAAGAATTTTTACAATTAGGTATTTTTTACTTAGTTTCTACATGTTTTTTTATACAAGATTTTTAGAGATTCAAGGATTATAATAAAATAGGTTATTGTGTAAATACAACTTAAATTAAAGAGATAGGGAGGGAAGAATTTGGTTGCGGTAATTACTGATGTTTACTATAAAATGTCACTTGCTGCTATTAGAGATTTAGGCGATAAAGAAATTCGTGTCATTGCATGTCAAAGTGAATGGCTTAGGAAAGATGCACCTAATAAAGTACCAGTTGGGTTTTATTCTAAATATGCAAGTGATAAAAGATGGTTACCTGACTTTAATGAGAAGCCAGAGCAATACATAGCAGAACTATTAAAGTTATGTGATGAAGTATCCACTAAAGAAGAAAAATGTGTGATCATTCCCATTGGTGCAAAAACATTACAATTATTGGCTAGAGATGATGTAAGGGAGAGGTTTTCTGAATACGGGTTGATGATTCCTACTACTAAGCAGCTAGATTTATATAATGGGAAGAAGGAGGTTGCTGATTTAGCATGTGAGTTAGACGTCCCTGTTCCTAAAGAATACAAGTTGGATGATGACAATTTTGAAGAAATGCTTGAGAAGATACAAGTGCCATGCGTTGTAAAGCCAAATTGTGGAGAAAAGCTCAATTTGAAGGCAGAACAGCGCTATTTTATTGTAAGAGAAAGAAGTATGTTAAAAGAAAAGATTCTTCATTTTTATCATTTAGAGAATCAGTATCCTGTTGTTCAAGAGTATGTTGCTGGGGCTGGCTTAGGACTTTCAATTCTTGCTGAAAATGGAGAAATTATTGATTTTGTCGGCCATCGCAGAGTAAGAGAATATCCAGATACAGGTGGACCTTCAACATGTTGTGCTTATCAAGAAGAACCAGAGCTTAGAGAATATGCAAGAAGATTTGTAAAGGCAGCAAACTATTCAGGTATAGCCATGTTTGAATTTAAACAAGCAGGGGATGGAAGTTATAGACTTCTTGAAATCAATCCTAGAGTATGGGGTACTTATCCAATGACTAGAGTTGCTAGAACTAATTTTACTTATAACTGGTTTGTAAGCGCATACAACACAGTAAATAGTAAGAAACTGTTATATTTAAAATCAGATCATCGAAAGAAAGATGTAAAGATGCGTTATTTCTTTGCAGATTTAAGAGCCACTATAAACTATGCTAAAAAGCATAAAAATAGTATGGCAAAACAAGGCTTTGTGGATTTCTTTAAATTAGGCATCAAAGATGGTGTCATTGAATTTGGAGACTTTAATGCATCTTATCATTATGTCTTAAGCTTGTTTAAACACTGATTTTATAATAATAGGGATAAACTATTTCAGAAGTAACAGGCAATAAATGAAGAGTTTATAGAATGATATTGCGGTGAACAGACAAAGATAGGGGGGATGCAAGTGACATATAACATAGATTTTCATGTACATACCAATAAGTCAATGGATGGTATTTCTTCTTTGGAAGATCTCATTGCATCAGCCAAGACAAGAGGCTTAAATGGGTTAGTTGTAACCGACCATAACTTGTGTACAGATGTAAAGGATTATCAAAAGTCAGATTTCTTAGTAATTCCGGGATGTGAAATCTCGACTCAGGTAGGTCATATTACAGCTCTATTTATAAAGAAGGAAATACCTATTGAGGAGTTATGGAAGGGGCAGTTACCTTCATTAGAGGAAACCATTTCTGTCATTCATGAATATGGTGGATTGGCAATCATTGCACATCCTTTTCAAAAAGCAAGTAGAACATATACTGAAAGACAAATGAGGCTTGTAGATGGCATTGAAATCTATAATGCAAGAGCTTGCTTTAAAAATAAAAAAGCTAATCAGATGGCACATGAATTAGCTGAAAAATATAATTGCATAAAATTAGCAGGTAGTGATGGACATTCAAAGCATGAAGTAGGGAATGCTTATGTAGCAGTTGAAGCAGAAGAACTAGATGAAAAATGCATCAAGCAAGCTGTGATCAAAGGAAATATTGAAGCAAAGCTTATAAAGAATACTCCGCACTATCGCAAAGGAATTTCACAGTTTGTTAAGGCACTTAGGACAAAAAAAGTAATGAAAGTTATCAAAGCAATGGTTTATGTTGCATATTGTATTGTTTTAGATATTATAAGAAGGTAAATAAATTTAGTGTAAAAGAAGTGGAGAATAGATATGTCTTTAGTTGTTGAGTTTATCAAAATGGGTAAAAAGGGCAAACAAATACTAAAAAAGTTGCTAAAAGGTAATACGCCAGTTTATATGAGTAGCGTAAGAAGAATTGAGCAAGTAAAAACAAATGAAAGAATTTGTGCGATGACTTTTGATGATGGACCATTTAATTTACTTCCATCACCTAATCATTCTAATAAGTGCTTAACTTTAACATTACTTGAGACGCTTGAAAAATATGATGCAAAAGGAACTTTTGATATTATTGGAGATACTTCAGAAAACTACCCAGACGAGCCAGGTAAAGAAGGAACTTCTGCATGGGGTGGGGTCAAGTTTGATCATTACCCAGATATTAATAAGGATGAGTTTGGTGGAGCTGTTCATTGTCCTGAATTAGTACAAAGAATTATTGATGGTGGACATGAACTATCTAATCATGGTTATTGGCATAGACTTTTTGGCGCTAAAAATGTGGTATATGGTAAACGAATCACATTCCATAGTATAGATGAAGTGGTTGAAGATTTAAATAAACTTCATACATATGTTAAAGAAAAATTTAATTATGAAATGAAATTATCTAGACCACCACACTATGTAGACAAAATAGAAGGTGGACATACAAGCTATGATGCCTATCATGAAATGGGGTATCAATATATGGCAGCTAGTTATGATGGAGCGGGGTGGTTACCTTGCAGTACCTATGAAGAAGAAGTCAAAGCAATGTATGTCGGAATGGAAGCACTATTAGCTGAAAATCCAGATGCTTTATGTGGACAAATTATTTTCCAAAAAGATGGCTATAATATGGCAAGAAGAACGCCTGTTGCAGATGGACTTGGTAAGCAACTTGAAATACTTAAAAAGTATGGATATAAAGTTGTGACCGTATCTGAATTAATGAGTCACTGCGCATTTAAAGATTTAGGTGCAGGGGATGAGGGATTTAAAGAAGCCATGGCGCTTATCGAGCAAGACTATTGCATTGGCTACAAAGATAATACCCTTAAAATGGACCACTTATTAAAACGTGGTGAGTTAGCATTTATGCTTTATGGCAAAGAAGGCACAAGTGTAAGAACGAAATTATTAAAACAAAATAGTGTTAAAGTATTTGATGACGTAGAAGTCAAATTCCCTTATTCAGGCGCTATAAAATTAGCTGTAGAAAAACAAACGATGAATTTAAAAGGCAATAACTTTGAACCACAAAGTTCAGTCAATATTATGGAATTTAATCAAGTTGTGGGTAATATTTTTGAAAATTACATACCTCTTAAAGGCAATCAAACAGATGTTGTTACACATAAAATGGCTATTATCACATTAGGTAAAAATGTATTAAGAGCGACGAAAGAAGATGCTATTGCATTACAGTAGTATAAAATAGGTGGTGACCATATGAATAAACAGCTTAAATGGGTAATCTATGTGGTATGCATTTTATCAGTAATTGCAAGCATCTTAGTAGGTTACGATCGTCATAAAGTTGAAAGCTCACATAAGCAATATGATATTGCAGTGAAATATACGGACGTATTAAATATTAGTAGACAAAATGAACTGAGTTACGAACAAGTTCTTAGGGAGCTAAAGGATACAGGCGTTAATGTACTTTTAGTAACTGAGAACAAAATATTCTGTGATGAACCAGATAATTTAGCAAGCTTTGAAGCACAAGGAAAAGCAGCATGGTATTATGGATATGATTTAATCAGTAGTAATGATGAAAGTTCTATTATTAAGCCAGAATATATATATATTTGGTGTTTAGATGAATATACCAAGAATAATATTTATGAGTATCTAAATAATAAGGGTTACGTTGTTAATGAAATAAAGTATGATGATAAAGAATATTTAGAAGTCCCTTATAGAAAAAATATCCTTACAACAATAGGCGTTGGATTTAATGAGGAGGACATCCAAAAGGCTGCTGAATATGGGTATACTATTTGTCCTCAAGTAGCAAGTTTATCTGTGAAGGGAGATCAAGGAGTAAGCTATATGCTTAAGCGTATTGAAGCTTTACCAAATTTAGGACCTATTTTCTTTAATGACTCAGATGTGACATGCTACACAACCGATGAAATGAGTGACCTTGCTAAAAAGCATGGTATTGGATTTGTTGAATTCTTTAGTAACAAACAAACAGGTTTTTCAAAATTAGTTGAAAGCACAAGTAATCAGCTTACAGATTTTAATATGTATCGATTACATACGTTAGCAGATGGGGAATTAGACAAATATGAAGGGGCTAACCTATTTGATCGTTTTGAATTAGCCCTTACGGAAAGAAGTATTTCATATTTTCTATTTAAACTGCCTAAAAAATATATGCCATCAGAGAATTATCAGACATTAAAAGAAACGATTAGTGAATTTAGAACAATTGCAGCTAATGAAGGGTATAGCCAAGGGGGATTATCACCTGTAAACTTTAAAACACAAAATTATATAAAAACTTTACTAGCAGGATTAGCGGCTATTGGTGTATTTATTTTACTGTGTATAGAAGTAAAACAAGAAAAGTTAGGTTATGTATTAGGGGCTTTAGGCACCTTAGGTTATGCAGTATTATTAAAGCTTAATATGCGTATAAGTGTACAACTAATGGCTTTATTTATTACTGTGTGTTTCCCAATTTATGCAATGTGTCTTGTTTATAAATGTAAAAAAGGAAGTCTAATTGAAGTAGCCAAAGGTCTTGCAATGGTGTTTGTTACAGTCATGGTAGGAGCTATGAGCTTTGTTGGGACTATGTCAAGAACAGAATTTGCTTTAGGCATTGAACTATTTAGAGGGGTAAAAGTTTCTTTCTTAATTCCAGTGGCAATGGTAGGGATTATATACTTATATAAGGAAGAACTTCTAAAAATTAAAGTGCTTGAAAAATGGGTCATGATGCCTATTACCTATCTTGTTATGGCAATTATGGGTGTATTTTTAGTGATCTTTGCAATATATATTATTCGTTCTGGAAATTCAGGTGGGGTTTCAGATACACAAATTCAACTAAGACAAATGCTGAAAGATGTTTTTGGTACAAGACCACGAACAAAAGAATTTTTAATTGGCTATCCAATTATTATGTGTTTGATTTATTTTGGAAAACACAAATTATATATTCCATTAAGTATTTTAGCTACTGTAGGACCTGTTTCAGTAATTAACACATTTACTCATACGCACACACCACTTATTATTTCTATTAAGAGATCTCTGTGGGGCGTAGTAGTTGGATTTGTAATTGGTCTTATCTTAATTGGAATCGTAAAAGTATGTATCAATCTTTTTAAAGGATGGTATAAAAGATATCAAACCATGAATGGAGAAATATAACAAAATTGTTACATTAATTGACACTAGTAGGTACATATGGTATTATTTTTAATAGTGCGATATTCAGAAAAAATAATTCATTTATCTTACTTAATTGATTAGACAAGTTATTTATTAATGGCTATATAAATAGCACTTTTAAATGAATAAATATTAAAATAGTATATAAAACTATAAGAAAAGGTAGGAGAAATATGAATAAGCATAGATCTCCTACTTTTTCTTATGTTAGTAGTTTAGTAATATAAAAATTTTCTTGGGAGGAAGACATGAAAAGTAAACTTTTTTTATGCGCACTCATAGGAGCTATGACTATTGGAATGACGCCTATGACATTAAAAGCAGAAGAAATAAATGTTGATGATATAAGTGATTTTGTTTTACCAGAAGATACATCAGAAGATTTTTTAGGTGAAGAAATTAGTAGTCAACCAGAAAATTCTGCTACTCAAAGTACAGAACAGAGTCAAATGGGAACTACTACAAATGATAATGGTGATACAAATTGGACAGATGGGCAGGCAGTTGTTCAAAGACAAGAGTTAGTTATTAATCTTGCTGATAATGGAATTTATTTAAATGGAATGAAATTAACAAGTGAAAAACCATTTATTATTAAGGATAGTGCCGTTTACTTACCATTAAGAACCATTGTAAAGGATATATATGGTGGAACACTTTCATTAGAGAATGATGTATGTTCTGTTCAAATTCCCAACTTAAGTTTGATGGTTACAGTAGGCTCAAAAGATGCTTTTAGAAATGGTGATCCTGTAGTGCTGGAAATGCCGCTTATTATGGAAGATGGAACACTTTACTGCCCAGTTAAGGCAATGGCAGCTTTATTTGATGCAGAGATGGAATTTAAAAAGGAAGAAAAGAAATTAGTTGTTGATATACCAACAGCCTTTATTCCACCAGTACCAACTGTATTTGCAGAGTTTAGCTTTGGAGCCGAATCATATGTACAGGGGCAATATGTTACGGTTAATGATACCAGTTATGATGTCAATGGAAAGACGATTGTTGGATGGCAATGGATGCTAGATGGCAATGAGAAAAACACTAAGACGGATATTAATGAACTTCTAAAAAAACCATCTGTTGGGGTACATACAGTTTCATTAAAAGTAAAAAATCAAGATGGTAAATGGAGTGACTGGGTAAGTAAAGAGATTACTTTTGAGCAAAATCAAAACCCAGTCATAACCTCTATTAAACAGAAGAAAACAGAATATGCTCAAGGTGAGCTATTAGATTTCGATTACACTTATGAAAATGAAGACTGGGAAGCCATTACAGATGCTAAGTGGAGCTATAAACAGGTTGGAGAAGCTGACACCAACAAGATCACCACAATGCCGGAGTACATTTTCTGCGAGGGGGACTATGAAGTAACCTTACAATTGAAGGATGATTTTGGAAATTGGTCTGAGGTATATACTTCCATTGTGCATATTACAGATGAAGTAAAGAATACAGAGTTAAACTACAGATTCTCAAATCCGCAAACAGGAACTGTTATTAATAACTACCAAAAGAGAAATTACCGTGATTTTGAAGAAGTCATTGTATCGGCAACAGACTATGTAAATGGAACTCATATATTAAGTGATAGTCCAGAACTCGTTACTGAAAATGGTATTTTATATATGGATTATATTAATGGTGTAGGTAGAGTGAACTTTAATCACTTTAATCAATATCCTGAAAATCCATTAAATAAGAAAATTGTTATTATGGCAGAGAATGTGACAGATAAACCTGTTACAATTCGTCTTAGTAATAAAGTCATTAAAGGACCATCTAATGATGAATTATACTTAGGGCAGATGTTACTTTATGATTTCTTAAGGGGTGCTGGGGATAATAACAACTACACATTAGCTCCAGGGCAAAAGGTATTTATAGTGGATACAGAAAACAAAAAGTGGGATAGTAAATGTGGTTTAGTTGGCCAATTTGATATTGAAACATCTGGTAAGGTTAAACTGACCTTTGCAGCAGTCAATAAAGGAACCACAACAAGCTCAATGGGAAATTTACCAAACTTAGCTAAAAGCGTGCATCCTAGAGGAACATTCCCCGTTACTGAATTACACTATAATATTACAGCGCCTAGCGGAAAAGAAACCTACTTCTTATTAGGAAAAGATAGAGATGAATGGAGTTTAGGGACAGATGCCATAACAGGTGAGTATGCCATGAACTATGGTAACTATGGAATTATCTATAAGATTAATATTACGGCTGAAGAAGATACAGGTATTATTCTTAATCCAAGAGGTGGTGGATTTAGAGGAGCTGTACGTATTAATGGTGGAGAAACCTATTTGGTTCCAAAGAATGCTTACTTTGGAACAGATGGTTCTAAGTCGGCAGTTCTAACAACGGTGAGAAAAGGCGAAACCGTATTAATTGAATATACATTACCAAATGGTTCAGCCTCACCAATATTATTCGGAATGATTCCAAGCTCATTCTGGATGCAAACAAATCAATAATCATTAAGTTATTCTAATGTGCAATAATTAATAAAGAAAAGACTTGAGACAAATGATTCTATCTCAAAAAGCTAGACCGAAAATCTAATGATTGAAGATGGACACAGTACTCAAGTCTTTTTTTGTATAACTAAATAACAGAGAAATTAAAGTATACTACAAATAAATAGTAATGACACCGCATGGTGAACTTGGTAAGCTATAACGATAACTTCCTGTATAATAGTTATGAACAAAGTCTAAATTATAGGTTGATGAGTCGTAGTTGGTAACATAGCAAGAGATTTCTGTTTTACCCGCTTTAATTTGAGAAATGATATAAGCCTCAAATTCACTATAGTTATTAAAGAGGTTATGATTTACAACAAAGTAATTATATTTAGTACTATCAGCAGTTGGATATTTAGTATGATCCCAAGTATGATCTTTAGAAAGAAGAGCAGCTGTAATGTTAAAGTATTCATGTGATAGGATATCCAGTCTCTTGCCATTTTGAGTAGTGACAGGATCATCATATGTAAGATCGACCATATACCATTCCTTATCTAACTTAACCATATTCCAAGCATGAGCAATAGAAGAGGATGATGTTCCCACTACAATTTTGCATTCGATACCTGCTAAATCTAAGAGAAGCTTAAAAGCTTCGCTATAGCCTTCGCAAACACCAGATTTATTAATGAGTATACCATAAGCAGTATAAGCACTTTGTGGTAAGGTATTTGTAGCTAAATGTTCAGAATCATATCTTGCTGAGTTAACAATATAGTCATGAAAAAGAAGTTCTTTTTGATAATCACTCATTTCAGGTTTGGTTAATTTTGATACAACGGATTGAGCAAATTTTAATAGTTCCATATCTTGATTAGATAAACGTTTTTGCAGCTTAGGATTTTGAATGTAACGACTTAGCTTATAAGCCTGTTTGTAGTCAAACTTAATGGTTACTAAATTAACCACACCATTAGTTGAGATGGAAATAGAATATTTATTAAGGCCAGCTAATTGATCTAATATAGTTTGATAAGGCGGCAGAGAGGAGTAAGGCCCCTTAATAGATACATTCGGTTCCAAATTTTCAGTTGCAGCTTTAATGGCTGCTTCAAATTGATCTAAATTGTTAATATTGGTGAAGTTACTAGTAGAAGCAGTTGAATAAATAGACTGAGCAGATAAAGAAGAAGTAAATAAAAGATTTAAGCCAAGTATAGCCGTTAAAACAAGTGAAAAATATCTTTTGCCTTTTCTCATATAGTGTACCTCCAATTGTAAAAATGAATAATCTTCTATTGTATATTATAATACGCATCGTATAGCTGGAATAAGTATGCATATTAAAAAGTTAATAAAAATAAGCTAGAATATTGTTTGTCGGCAAGAAACAGGCCCAGTAACGCATCTTGTAAATATGATAAAATTTCCAGAATAAATTCGTGAAAAAAGTTAAAAAAAAGCTTGTGCTCGACTAAAAATTAAGGTATACTAATTACGTTGTGACATTGGTAACTATGATCCAGGAGGTTGCACACCGTAAGGTGAATTTCTGGGGAGCGAATGTCCGGTTCAAGAAACCAGGCGGCAGGTCACTGTACTATATGGTTTAGGTGTTAGGCGTATCCATAGTTCCTATGGAAATGCTTATGATGAGCTTACGCTTATGAAACACCAGGACAAGTGTGCAGTCACCACTAGTCGTACTAGGTTCGAAAAAGTACGAAAAGGAGGGGACTTTTTTTATGGCAAGTCAAAATATCCGTATTACATTAAAAGCTTATGATCACAAATTAATCGATCAAACAGCTGCACAAATCGTAGAAATCGCTAAAAAAACTGGCGCAAAAGTTAGTGGACCAATTCCACTTCCAACTAAAAAAGAAGTTGTAACTATTCTACGTGCTGTACACAAGTACAAAGATTCTCGTGAACAATTCGAACAAAGAACTCACAAGAGACTTATCGATGTTGAAGCTACACCAAAAACTGGAGACGCTTTAATGAGAATCGACTTACCAGCTGGTGTTGATATTAAAGTTGACGCTAAATAATTCATCCTATAATAAGAAGGAAGTAATGAGTCACTTTAGTACTAGGACGGTGAATAACTGTCTAGAATGATTACCCGAGGTGGTAATCCGCTGTAGATATTAGGAGGTGTAAGGAATGAAAAAAGCAATTTTAGCTAAAAAAATTGGTATGACTCAAATCTTTGATGAACACGCTAACTTAATTCCTGTAACTGTATTAGAAGCAGGTCCATGCGTTGTAACTCAAAAGAAAACAATCGAAAATGATGGATATGAAGCTATCCAAGTAGGTTTTGGAGATGTTAAATCTAAACATGTTATCAAACCTATGGCTGGCCACTTTGCTAAAGCTGGTGTAGAAGCTAAAAAATTCGTTAAAGAATTTAGATTAGAAGATACATCTGCATACGAAGTAGGAACAGAAATTAAAGCAGACGTTTTTGCTGCTGGAGATAAAATTGACGTTGTTGGTACATCTAAAGGTAAAGGTTACCAAGGTGCTATCAAAAAATACGGTCAATCTCGTGGACCAATGGGTCACGGTTCTAAATCTCACCGTGTAGCTGGTTCTATGGGTGCTGCTACATCACCAGGACGTGTAATGAAAGGTAAAGGTCTTCCATCTCACATGGGATGCGTACAAGTAACAGTACAAAACTTAGAAGTTGCTCGCGTTGATGCAGACAAAAACTTAATCTTAGTTAGAGGTGCAGTACCAGGTCCTAAAGGTACAGTTATCACTATTAAAGATAGCGTTAAAGCTTAAGGATTACGGGAAAGGAGGAAATAATAATGGCAAAAGTAGCTGTATTAAATATGACAGGCGCACAAGTTGGCGAAGTTGAATTAAACGACGCAATTTTCGCTGTTGAAGTAAAAGAACACTTAGTACACCAAGCAGTTGTTGCACACCTTGCTAACTTACGTCAAGGAACACAAAGTGCTAAAACTCGCTCAGAAGTACGTGGTGGTGGTAGAAAACCATTCAGACAAAAAGGTACAGGTAGAGCAAGACAAGGTTCTATCCGCGCTGTACAATGGGTAGGTGGTGGAGTTGCATTCGCACCAAAACCAAGAAATTACTCATTCAAAATGAACTTCAAAGAAAGAAGAATTGCTCTTCAATCTGCTTTAACAAGTAGAGTAAACGAGTCAAAATTCATCGTTCTTGATTCATTAGAAGTAGCTGCTAAAACTAAAGAAATGGCTAAAGTTTTAGATGCACTTAAATTAAACAAAGCATTAATCGTAACAGAAGGTGAAGCTTCTAGAAACGTAATGTTAGCTGCAAATAACATCCAAGGTGTTAAAACATCAGCTGTAAACAACATTAACGTATATGACATCTTAAAATACGATACATTCGTAGTAACAAAAGATGCTCTTGCAAAAATCGAGGAGGTGTACGCATAATGGCAGATTTAAAATTTTATGACGTCATTTTAAAACCAGTTATTACTGAAAAATCTATGAACGTAATGGCTGAGAAAAAATACACATTCCTAGTTGAAAAAACTGCTACTAAAGCTCAAATCAGAGAAGCAGTAGAAAAAATGTTCGAAGGAACAAAAGTAGAAAAAGTTAACACAGCTAACTACGATGGAAAAACAAAACGTCGTGGAAGAACAGTTGGTAAAACAAACGCTTACAAAAAAGCGATTGTTAAACTTACTGCAGAAAGCAAAGACATTGACTTTTTCCAAGGAATGTAGTTTAATAGTTAGAGATGAAACACACGGCTAAGTGTAAATGTATCGTGTAATGAAACGTTGAAAGGAGTGAACACGATGGGTATCAGAAAATATAGACCATATACCCCTTCAAGAAGACACATGACTTCTTCAACATTTGAAGAAATCACAAAACAAGCTCCTGAAAAATCTTTAGTTGTTAAATTAAAGAAAAACTCAGGTAGAAATAACCAAGGTAAAATCACAGTTCGTCACCGTGGCGGCGGCGCAACTATCAAATATAGAATGATCGACTTCAAACGTAACAAAGATGGTGTTCCAGCTAAAGTTGTTGGTATCGAATACGATCCAAACAGATCAGCAAACATCGCTCTTATTGCTTACGCTGATGGTGAAAAAGCTTATATCTTAGCTCCAGTTGGATTAAAAGTAAATGACACTGTAATGAACGGTGCTCAGGCTGAAGTTCGTGTTGGTAACTGTCTTGAAATGAAAGACATGCCAGTAGGTGCTACAATTCACAATATCGAAATGAAACCAGGCAAAGGTGGACAATTAGTTCGTGCTGCTGGTATGGCTGCTCAACTTATGGCTAAAGAAGGTAAATACGCTACAGTTAAATTACCATCTGGTGAAATGAGATTACTTCCAATCAACTGCCGTGCAACAATCGGTCAAGTTGGTAACATTGATCATGAACTTATCAATATTGGTAAAGCAGGACGTAAACGTCACATGGGTATTCGTCCAACAGTTCGTGGTTCTGTAATGAACCCTAACGATCACCCACATGGTGGTGGTGAAGGACGTTCACCAATCGGTAGACCAAATCCATGTACTCCATGGGGTAAACCAGCTCTTGGTTACAAAACAAGAAAGAAAAACAAACATTCTAATAAATATATCGTACGTCCACGTAACAAATAGTTTCGTGGTACAAGTGAAAGGAGGCTTCATTAATGGCTCGTTCTATTAAAAAAGGACCTTTTGCAGACGCTAGCTTACTTAAAAAAGTAGATGCTATGAATGCAGCAGATGAGAAAAAAGTTATTAAAACATGGTCACGTCGTTCAACAATTTTCCCTTCAATGGTAGGGCACACAATTGCTGTACACGATGGTAGAAAACACGTACCAGTATTCGTAACAGAAGATATGGTAGGACACAAATTAGGTGAATTCGCATTAACAAGAACTTACCGTGGACATGGTAAAGATGCAGAGAAAAAATCTAAAGTTCGTTAATAAGTATTAAATGGAAGGAGGTCTTTTAACATGGCTAAAGGACACAGAAGTCAGATTAAAAAAGAGAGAAACGCTCAAAAAGACTCTAGACCAAAAGCAAGAGTAACTTTCGTTCGTTTATCAAGTACTAAAGCAAATATCGTGCTTGACCAAATCAAAGGAAAAGATGTTAATACAGCATTAGCTATCTTAGCATACACACCAAGATGGGGCGCACGCGTAGTAGAAAAAGTATTAAAATCAGCAATCGCAAATGCTGAGCACAATATGGGTATGGATCGCAACACATTATATGTTGACGAAGCATTTTCAACAAAAGGACCAACTCTTAAGAGAATTCGTCCACGTGCTCAAGGTCGTGCATATCAAATTCAAAAACAAACTTGCCACGTTACAGTGGTATTAAATGCGAGATAAGGAGGTAAACACATGGGCCAAAAAGTAAATCCACATGGGTTACGCGTTGGTGTTATCAAAGCTTGGGATGCTAACTGGTATGCTGATAAAAAAGACTTTGCTAACAACCTTGTAGAAGATGATAAAATCAGAAAATTTATCAAGAAAAAATTATATGCTGCTGGCATTGATAAAGTAGAAATCGAAAGAATGTCTAAACGTATTAGAATTCACGTTCACACATCTAAACCAGGTATTGTAATTGGTAAAGGTGGAGCTTCTATCGATGAACTTCGTAAAGAAGTAGAAAAAATGACATCTAGCAAAGTTTCTATCAACATCGTTGAAGTTAAGAAACCAGAAGCTAGTGCTCAATTAGTAGCTGAAAACATTGCACTTCAATTAGAAAACCGTGTTTCTTTCAGAAGAGCTATGAAACAAGCTATCTCTAAATCATTCAAAGCTGGTGGAAAAGGTATCAAAGTTGCTTGTTCTGGTCGTTTAGGCGGTGCTGAAATGGCTCGTACAGAACAATACTCAGAAGGTAACATTCCACTTCAAACATTAAGAGCTGATATTGAGTATGGATTTGCAGAAGCAGATACAACATACGGAAAAATCGGTGTTAAAGTATGGATCTACAAAGGAGAAGTACTTCCAACTAAAGTTAACAAGGAAGGGAGCGAAAACTAATGTTAATGCCTAAAAGAGTAAAACGCCGCAAACAATCTCGCGGTCGTATGAAAGGCCAAGCTACCCGCGGAAATAAAATCACTTACGGTGAATACGGTATCGTTGCAATGGAGCCATCATGGGTTAAATCAAACCAAATCGAGGCTGCTCGTATCGCTATGACACGTTACATTAAACGTGGTGGTAAAGTTTGGATTAAAATTTTCCCAGATAAACCAGTTACAGCAACTCCTGCTGAAACTCGTATGGGTAAAGGTAAAGGTTCTGTAGATTACTGGGTAGCAGTAGTTAAACCAGGACGCGTTATGTTTGAATTATCAGGCGTAGCAGAAGAAACAGCTAGAGAAGCGTTAAGACTTGCGGTTCACAAATTACCAATGAAGTGTAAAATCGTTTCTCGTGCGGAACAAGAAATGGCAGGTGATGGTAGTGAAAACTAAAGCATATTTAGAAGAAATCAGAACTAAATCAGCTGAAGAGTTAAACGTTGAATTGGTAAACGCGAAAAAAGAACTTTTTAACTTAAGATTCCAAAACGCTACCAATCAATTAGATAATACAGCAAGAATTAAAGAAGTAAGAAGAAATATTGCACGTATTCAAACTATTATTACACAAAAAGCAACAGTGTAATAGAGAGGAGGCAAGCTCGTGTCAGAAAGAAATTTACGTAAAACATTAATTGGTAATGTAATTAGTAATAAAATGGATAAAACTATTACTGTGGCAGTTGTAAATAACGTAAAACACCCTCTTTACGGAAAAATCGTAAAAAGAACTTACAAATTACACGCTCATGACGAAAACAATGAGTGCCAAATCGGTGATAGAGTTAAAGTAATGGAAACAAGACCTTTATCTAAATCAAAAAGATATAGACTTGTAGAAATCGTAGAAAAAGCTAAATAGTAATAGAAATCTTGAAAGGAGGTCACTTCTCATGATTCAACAAGAGAGTAGATTAAGAGTTGCTGATAACACAGGAGCTAAAGAACTTCTTTGTATCCGTGTATTAGGTGGCTCAACAAGAAGATATGGTAACATTGGTGATGTTATCGTAGCTACAGTTAAAGATGCAACACCAGGCGGCGTTGTTAAAAAAGGTGATGTAGTTAAGGCTGTTGTAGTTCGTACTAAAAAAGGTGTAAGACGTCAAGATGGTTCATACATCAAATTTGATGAAAACGCAGCTGTAATTATTAAAGATGATAAAAACCCAAGAGGGACTCGTATTTTTGGACCAGTAGCAAGAGAGTTAAGAGATAAAAAATACACAAAAATCTTATCACTTGCTCCAGAAGTTCTATAAGGAGGTGTGAATAGTGAAAACTAAACTTAAAAAAGGCGATAACGTAGTTATTATTGCTGGTAAAGACAAAGGTAAAGAAGGTAAAATCACTTTAATCGATCGTAAAAACGGTAAAGTTGTAGTTGAAGGTTGCAACATGGTAACAAAACACCAAAAAGCAACAGCTGCTGCTCAAGGTGGATTAATCGAGAAAGAAGCACCTATTCACATGTCAAATGTAATGTACGTGCACAATGGTAAACCAGCACGTTTAGGTGTAGAAATCAAAGATGGTAAAAAAGTCCGCGTAGCAATCGTTAATAAAGAACGCGTTGTAATCGACTAATTAGTGAAAGGAGGCAAATTTTCATGGCAAGATTAAAAGAAACTTATAAAAATGAGATCATGGGTGCTATGACAACTAAATTTGGTTACAAAAATCAAATGCAAGTACCTAAAATTGAAAAAATCGTTATCAACATGGGTGTTGGTGAAGCAAGAGATAACGCTAAAGTATTAGAAAATGCTATTGGTGATATGGAAAAAATCTCTGGACAAAAACCTATCGTAACTAAAGCTAAAAAATCTGTAGCTGCATTCAAACTTCGTGAAGGAATGCCTATCGGATGTAAAGTAACTCTTCGTGGTGAAAAAATGTATGAGTTCTTAGACCGTTTAGTAAACTTAGCTCTTCCACGTGTACGTGACTTCCGTGGTGTAAGTTCTACTGCTTTCGATGGTCGTGGTAACTACGCATTAGGTATCAAAGAACAACTTATTTTCCCAGAAATCGAGTACGATAAAGTAGATAAAGTTCGTGGTATGGATGTAATTATTGTTACTACAGCTGAAACAGACGAAGAAGCTCGTGAGCTGTTAACACAATTCGGTATGCCTTTTCAAAAATAAGGAGGGTAAGTAAATGGCAAAAAAATCAATGAAAGTTAAGCAACAAAGACCTGCTAAATTTTCAACTCAAGCTTATACAAGATGCCGTATCTGTGGACGTCCACACGGTTACCTTAGAAAATATGGTATCTGCCGTATTTGTTTTAGAGAATTAGCATACAAAGGTCAAATCCCTGGCGTTAAAAAAGCTAGCTGGTAATAAAGGAAAGGAGGCAATTTACAATGACAATGAGCGATCCTATTGCAGATATGTTAACAAGAATCAGAAATGCCAACACTGCTAAGCATGATGTTGTAGAAGTTCCTGCTTCTAAAATGAAAAAAGCAATTTCTGAAATTCTTTTAAACGAAGGATATATTAAAGGTTTTGAAGTGAAAGAAGATGGTGTTAAATCAGTTATTCGTATCACTTTAAAATACGGAAAAGACAAAAACGAAAAAATTATTTCAGGTATCAAAAAGATCTCTAAACCAGGTCTTCGTGTATACGCTGATACAGATAACCTTCCAAAAGTTCTTGGTGGACTTGGTACAGCAATCATCTCTACAAATAAAGGTGTTATTACTGACAAAGAAGCTAGAAAACTTGGTGTAGGTGGCGAAGTAATCGCATTCATTTGGTAATTAATAAGTTAAGGAGGTGCCAACCATGTCACGTATTGGTAAACAACCAATCGCAGTTCCAGCTGGTGTAACTGTTACTATTAATGCAGGTAACGAAGTTGTTGTAAAAGGACCAAAAGGAACTCTTACTCAATCATTTGACTCAGCAATGAACATTGCGTTAGAAGAAAACAACGTTGTGGTTACAAGACCAAACGATTTAAAAAGAAATAGAGCTCTTCATGGCTTAACAAGAACATTAATCGCTAACATGATCGAAGGTGTTACTAATGGTTTCACAAAAGTGTTAGAAATCAATGGTGTTGGTTATAGAGCACAAAAACAAGGTAAAAAATTAGTTCTTTCTTTAGGTTACTCTCATCCAGTAGAAATGGAAGATCCAGAAGGTCTTACATCAGCTGTAGATGGTAACAAAATCACAATCTCTGGTATTGATAAAGCAGCTGTAGGTCAATACGCAGCAGAAATCAGAGACAAACGTAGACCTGAACCATACAAAGGTAAAGGTATTAAATACATCGATGAAGTTATTCGTCGTAAAGAAGGTAAAACAGGTAAAAAATAATAAGTAAAGGAGTGAAATCCGCATGATTAGAAAGCAATCTAGAAGCGATATTCGTGTAAAAAAACACAACAGAATGCGTAACAAGATTCAAGGTACAACTGAAAGACCTAGACTTGCAGTATTCAGAAGTGAAAAACACATCTACGCTCAAATCATAGATGATATGACTGGAACTACATTAGTTGCAGCATCTACAGTGGAAAAAGACATTAAAGCTTCTGTTAAAGCAACATCTAACGTTGAAGCAGCAGCTGCAGTTGGTACAGCAATTGCTAAGAAAGCAGTAGCAAAAGGTATTGAAGAAGTAGTATTTGACCGTGGTGGTTTCTTATACCATGGTAGAGTTAAAGCTTTAGCTGAAGCAGCTCGTGAAGCTGGCTTACAATTCTAGTAAAGGAGGGAAATTTGAAAATGGCTAAAAAGATTAACATTGATCCATCAACTATGGAGCTTCAAGAAAAAGTTGTTACAATCAAACGTGTAACAAAAGTTGTTAAAGGTGGTCGTACTTTCCGTTTCTCTGCTTTAGTAGTAGTTGGTGACGGTCAAGGACACGTTGGTGTAGGTATCGGTAAAGCTATGGAAATTCCAAATGCTATCCAAAAAGGTATCGAAGACGCTAAGAAAAACCTTATCTTCGTTGAAAGAAACGATGTAGATAGTATCTATCATGAATTCGTTGGTGAATTCGGAGGTGCAAGGGTACTTCTTAAACCAGCTAAAGAAGGTACTGGAGTTATCGCAGGTGGTCCAGCTCGTGCTGTGCTTGAACTTGCAGGTATCCGTAACATCAGAACTAAATCTTTAGGTTCAAATAATAAGAAAAACGTTGTTAACGCAACAATTGAAGGATTAGCAGCTCTTAAAACACCTTCAGAAGTTGCAAGACTTCGTGGAAAATCAGTAGAAGAGCTTCTAGGCTAATAGGAGGAATGTAAAGATGGCAAAGATCAAAGTAACATTAGTTAGATCTACAATCGGTGCACTTCCAAAACACAAAAAAACTGTTGAAGCGCTCGGATTAAGAAAAACAAACAGTTCAAACATTCACGAAGATAACGCTGCAATTCGTGGTATGATCAAACAAGTTTGTCACTTAGTAAAAGTAGAAGAAATTAACGAGTAATAGATATTAAAAATAGAAGGAGGTGCCGTAGGTAATGAATTTAAGTACATTAAAACCAAACGAAGGATCAAAAAGATCTAGTTTCCGCGTAGGTAGAGGTCACGGTTCAGGTAACGGAAAAACTGCTGGTAAAGGTCACAAAGGTCAAAAAGCTAGAAGTGGCGGTGGTGTTAGACCAGGATTCGAAGGTGGTCAAATGCCTTTATACAGAAGACTTCCAAAACGTGGTTTCAAAAATCCTAATCACGTAGAAATCGTTGGTATCAACGTTGACTTATTAAACCGTTTCGAAGATGGTGCTGTTGTAACAGTACAATCTATGATCGAAGCAGGTATTATTAAAAACCCAAGAGATGGAGTTAAAATTCTTGGTAAAGGTGAAATCACTAAAAAATTAACTGTACAAGCTAACGCATTTAGTGAATCAGCAAAAGCTAAAATTGAAGCAGTGGGTGGTAAAGCAGAAGAGGTGATGTAGGTGGATTTATTCAAAACTCTTAAAAATGCTTGGAGAGTGCCAGAACTACGCAAAAGAATGATTTACACACTTTGGATGTTCCTATTCATCAGGGTCGGAGTATCAATTACTGTTCCGGGTGTAGATAGAGCAAGTGTACTTGCAGCTATCTCATCTGGTGACGGTTCCGGTTTCGTGAACCAATTTTATAGCATGATAACAGGTGGAGCACACCAACAACTTGCGTTATTTGCACTCGGTGTTGGACCATACATTACTGCAAGTATTATCATGCAACTTCTTCAGATTGCAATTACTCGTTTAGAGGAGCTTTCTAAAGAGGGAGAAGATGGAAGGAAGAAAATCAACAAGTATACACGTTATGTGACACTTGGGTTAGCTCTTCTCAATGGTTGGGCAACTACCTTTAATGCTTCTAGACAAGGTTATTTAGTGGATAGTAGTATTTGGACATTCCTCTTAGTTATGTTCTCATTTGTGGCTGGCTCAATGCTAGTTATGTGGATCGGGGAACAGATAACAGAAAAGGGTATTGGAAATGGTATTTCACTTTACATCTTCATCAGTATTATTTACTCATTACCAACTAACTTAATATCCATTTTCCAATTAAATAAGGATAAAATCTATATTCCAATATTGGTACTTGTAGTATTTGTTCTTTTAATTGGATTTACAGTATATATGAGTCAAGGTGAAAGACGTGTAGCCGTTCAATATGCTAAGCGTACAGCTGGTCGTAAAGTATATGGTGGCAGTCAACAATTCATCCCAGTTAAAGTTAACTTAGGTGGAGTAATGCCTATTATCTTTGCAATGAGTATTATGAGTTTCCCACAAATTATTATTAATTTTACGGGAGCACAACTTTCATCAACATGGCAAAAAGTACTGAATTATTTAAACTGGACAAGTGGAGTTGGTTCAGTGATCTATATAGTGCTTATCTTTGCTTTTTCATTCTTCTATTCAACCATTGCTTTCAATCCGATGGAAATTGCAAGTAATATGAAGAAGAGTGGGGGATTCATTCCAGGAATCAGACCAGGAAAACCAACCTCTGATTATCTTGTGGCAGTAGGAACTCGTATCACATTACTGGGTGCGATTTTCTTATCAATTTTAGCGCTCATGCCATTAGTATTCTATTATATATTTAAAGTAAATGTTGCCTTTACTGGTACATCACTTTTAATCGTAGTAGGTGTAGTAATTGAGACGCTTAAGCAAATTGAATCTCAAATGCTTATGAGACACTATAAAGGATTTTTATAGAAATTAAAGGAGGTTGCCGCTATGAGATTAATATTATTAGGTGCGCCTGGTGCAGGTAAAGGGACGCAAGCAGAGATGCTTACCAAACTATATGATATTCCATGTATCTCTACAGGAAATATTTTTAGAGAGCATATCTCTAAGAATACTGAGCTAGGTCAAAAGGCTAAAGCATACATGGATGAAGGAAAATTGGTACCAGATTCTCTCGTAATCGAGCTTGTTAAAAGCAGAATCACTCAAGATGACTGCAAGAACGGAATGATTTTCGATGGATTCCCACGAACAATTCCTCAAGCAGAGGCATTAGATGTAATGCTTAAAGAGTTAAACATTCCAATTGACTTCGTTGTCAATGTTGATGTAGCTGATGAGCTTATTATTGAGCGTATGGCAGGAAGAACAGTTTGTCCTAGCTGCGGCGCTTCATATCATAAAACAAATAAACCATCAAAAGTTTCAGGAAAATGTGATCTATGCTTATCAGACTTAGTTCAAAGAGAAGATGACAAAGCTGAAACAGTTAAGAAAAGATTAGACGTTTATCATGAACAAACAGAACCACTTATTGCTTACTACAAAAAGCAAGGCAAAGTCCTTGACATTGATGGAGTAGGAAGTGTTGAAGAAGTTCGTGATAGAGTCAAAACAGCATTAGGAGTGAAATAATAATGGCCATTCACATTAAGTCAGATCATGAAATCAACTTGATGAGAGAAGCGGCTGAGATTCTCATAGAAGCCCATGAACTTGTAGCACAGCATATTAGGGTAGGAGCTACTACTAAAGAGCTTGACCACGTAGCGGAAAAGTTCATTAAAAGTAAAAATGCTTATCCTTCATTCCTTAACTATAATGGGTATCCAGCATCAGCTTGTATCTCAATTAATGAGGAAGTTGTGCACGGAATCCCTAGTAAAAGGAAGCTACAAGAAGGCGACATAGTAAGTGTTGACCTTGGGGTATACTATAAGGGGTATCACTCAGATGCTGCAAGAACCTATGCAGTTGGCAAGATAAGTGACGACAAATTAAAACTTATGAAGGTAACTGAAGAAAGTTTCTTCGAAGGTTTAAAATATGCTAAACCAGGCTATCATTTAAATGATATATCTTCAGCCATTGGAGCGTATGCCGAAAAGCATGGCTACGGTGTTGTAAGAGACTTGGTTGGGCATGGTATAGGTAAACAATTGCACGAAGAACCACAAGTTCCAAACTACAATACACCTAGAAGAGGACCAAAACTTCAAAAAGGTATGGTATTAGCTATAGAACCAATGATTAACATGGGAACATGGGAGGTCAGGGTACTAGATGATGATTGGACATTTGTTACTAGAGATGGTAGTCCATCTGCACATTATGAGAACACTGTGGTTATTACAGATGATATTCCTGAAATACTTACCTTGCGTAAGGATTTAGGTAAGTAATTGAGGTGATAAAGATGAATAGCAGGTATTCACTAGGGCAGATAGTATTCTCTAAGTGCGGTCGTGATCAAGGAAAACCATTTATTATTGTTAGTATCGAAGAAGAATATGTTTACTTGGTAGATGGTAGTCTTCGTAAAGTGGATAATCCTAAGCTTAAGAAGAAAAAGCATATCGAGCCGACACTTACAACTAATGAATGGATTAAGCAAAAAATAATAGAAGAAAATCGTTTAACAAATAATGATGTTAGGCGAGCTCTTGAAGAGTATCTAGGGCAATCTTCTGTGTAAGAGGAGGTTTGTAACTTGGCTAAAGGTGATGTTATTGAAGTAGAGGGAACAGTGATCGAAAAGTTACCTAATGCAATGTTTAAAGTTGAAATTGAGGGAGGACATGTAGTCCTTGGTCATATTTCAGGTAAACTTCGTATGAACTTCATCCGTGTATTACCGGGTGATAAGGTAACCATAGAACTTTCTCCATATGATTTAACCAAAGGGCGCATTATTTGGCGTTCTAAATAAATGGTATCAAATAGAAAGGAGAACAGAAAATGAAAGTACGTCCATCAGTAAAAAAGATTTGTGAAAAATGTAAAATCATTAAAAGAAAAGGCCGTGTTTGCGTTATCTGTGAAAATCCAAAACACAAACAAAAACAAGGCTAATATTTCCTCGAATATTGTAACTAATGAGCATTGATTTCTATCTTTGACTCAGTTATAATATTCTGTGGTGTTTGAACTAGAAGCGGCTGCGGCATAACGTCATTATGCTGTATTATATATATTAAAAACCTATAGGAGGTGCAGAGAGTGGCACGTATTGCAGGTGTAGACTTACCAAAAAATAAACGTGTTGAAATCGGTCTTACTTATATTTTCGGTATTGGCCGTCCAACTTCTCAAAAAATCTTAACAGAAGCTGGTATTGATTTCGATACTCGTATCAACGATTTAACTGAAGAACAAGTAGCTAAAATCCGTGAAATCATCGACAGAGACGTTCTAGTAGAAGGTGATCTTCGTCGTGAAATCGCATTAAACATCAAACGTTTAATGGAAATCGGTTGCTACAGAGGAATTCGTCACAGACGTGGTCTTCCAGTTAGAGGACAAAAAACAAAAACAAATGCTCGTACTCGTAAAGGTCCTAAAAAGACAGTTGCTAACAAGAAAAAATAGTAAATAAAGGAGGTTAAAGTACTCATGGCAGTTGCAAAAAAAGGTGGCAAAAAAGTTGTAACTCGTAAAAGACGTGACAGAAAAAACGTTGAACGTGGGGTAGCTCATATCCAATCAACTTTTAATAATACAATGGTAACATTAACAGATACAAACGGTAATGCTCTTTCATGGGCAAGTGCAGGTGGCCTTGGATTTAGAGGTTCAAGAAAATCAACTCCATTCGCAGCTCAAATGGCAGCAGAAACTGCAGCTAAAGCAGCAATGGAACACGGTTTAAAATCAGTAGAAGTTATGGTTAAAGGTCCAGGTTCAGGTAGAGAAGCTGCGATTCGTGCTCTTCAAGCTGCAGGCTTAGAAGTAACATTAATCAAAGACGTAACTCCTGTACCACACAATGGATGCCGTCCACCAAAACGTAGAAGAGTGTAATAGGAGGGTAAAAATGGCTAGATATATTGGTTCTAAATGTAAACAATGCCGTCGTGAAGGGAAAAAATTATTCCTTAAAGGTGAAAGATGTTACTCTGCTGCATGTTCAGTAGAAAAAAGACCATATGCTCCAGGGCAACATGGTCAAAACAAAACTAAACTTTCTGGTTATGGTTTACAATTAAGAGAAAAACAAAAAGCAAAAAGAATCTATGGTGTTCTTGAAGGTCAATTCAGAACATACTTTGAAGAAGCAGATCGTAAAAAAGGTATCACAGGTGAAAACTTACTTCGTATCCTTGAACTTCGTTTAGACAACGTTGTTTACCGTTTAGGTCTTGGACGTTCTCGTACAGAAGCTCGTCAAGTTGTAAGACACAACCTTGTTACAGTTAACGGAAAAAGAGTTAACATTCCTTCTTATCAAGTAAAAGTTGGCGATGTTATTGAAATCAAAGAAGATGCTAAATCATTTGACAGATTTAAACAAATCGTTGAAGTAACTGGCTCTCGTATTGTTCCAGAATGGTTAGAAGGCGATATCGAAAACCTTAAAGGTTCTGTTAAAGCTCTTCCAACTAGAGAACAAATCGATACAGAAGTTGAAGAAACACTTATCGTTGAGCTTTACTCTAAGTAATAGTTCGTCACCCTCAATATTTTATTATAAAACCAAAGGAGGGTTTATCCGGTGTTGGAATTTGAAAAACCACAAATTGAGATTAAAGAATTATCTACCGATGGTAAATATGGTTGCTTTGTAGTTGAACCATTAGAAAGAGGATATGGGATTACGTTAGGCAATAGCCTTCGTCGTATCCTTTCTTCTTCTCTTCCTGGCTCTGCTATTAGCAGCATTAAAATCGATGGCGTACTTCATGAATTTAGTTCAATTCCTGGTGTTAAAGAAGATGTTATTGAGATCATGCTTAACATCAAAGGACTTGCAATTAAAGACACAAGTGCCAATGGTGAACCAAAAGTTATTTATATTGAAAAATCAGGTGAAGGTCCAGTAACTGCAGCTGACATTAAATGTAGCCCAGAAATTGAAATCCTTAACCCAGAACTTCATATTGCAACTTTAAATGGTGGCGCCAACTCAACACTTAGTATGGAAATGACAGTAACAACTGGTCGTGGATATCAAGGTGTTGATAAACTTAAAAAGACTGAACTTCCAATTGGTGTTATCCCAGTTGATGCGAACTACACACCAGTAGAACGTGTTAACTTTATTGTTGAAGACACTCGTGTTGGACAACAAACAGATTATGATAAACTTACATTAGAAGTTTGGACTGATGGGACACTTAAACCAGATGAAGCTGTAAGCTTAGCTGCTAAAGTTTTAAGTGAACACTTAAATTTATTCATCGATTTATCAGAAAATGCACGTACAACTGAAATCATGGTTACTAAAGAAGATGATTCTAAAGAAAAAACTTTAGAAATGACAATAGAAGAATTAGACCTTTCTGTTCGTTCATTCAACTGCTTAAAACGTGCGGGAATTAATACAGTTGAAGATTTAACGAATAAAACAGAAGATGAAATGATGAAAGTACGTAACTTAGGACGTAAATCATTAGAAGAGGTCTTCCAAAAACTTGAAGAGCTTGGATTTTCATTAAAACCAAGCGAAGACTAAGCACAATTATAAGGAGGTTAGGGCATGGCTGGACAAAGAAAGCTTGGACGTGACGCAGCAGGACGTAAAGCGTTACTTCGTAACCAAGTTACAAATCTCTTATACCACGGTAAAATTAAAACTACTGTATCTAAAGCAAAAGAGGTTCGTAAAATCGCTGAAGGCATGATTGCTATGGCAGTACGCGAAAAAGATAATTATGAAGAAGTTACTATTCAAACAAAACAACCTAAAGTAGACGTTAATGGTAAACGTGTAAAAGAAGTTGTTGATGGTAAAAAAGTAACTGTATTTGAAGATGTAGAAAAAACTATCAAAAAAGATAGTGCTACAAGATTACATGCTAGAAGACAAATGTTAAAAGTATTATATCCTGTAGTAGAAGTACAAGGTACTAAAAAAAGACAAGCTAAAAAAGTTGACATGGTTGACAAATTATTTAGCGAAATCGCTCCAAAGTATGCTGACCGTAACGGTGGTTACACACGTATCGTGAAAATTGGACCACGTAAAGGTGATGGTGCAGAAGAAGTTATTATCGAATTAGTATAGTAAACAGGGATTAAGAAATATTCTTAATCCCTTTCTTCATACCCAAAAGCCTAATCAATCTTCCAATGGAAATTGATTAGGCTTTTTTCATCTTTAAGGAAATCGGTTGTTTTGAACATTTAGGGCATATTAAAATGGAGTATGAGAAACAAGCACTTATTAATGAAGTAAGAAGGTGTTTTGTAGAGTAAAAGGAATAGTGCATGATTTACAGATAAAAAACAGATAAATTACAGTTAGAATACAGGTCAAGTAAAGGAACATCATGCTAAACTTTCTTATATAGAAATTCTTGTATATAAGGGAGAGAAGAAAATGAGTCAAAGTTTTAAAACAAAATATGGTAAAGTTATGTTTAGTTTATTAGTAGCTGGTATATCAATACAAGCTGTAATGCCTACTCGTTTATTGGCGACAACACTTAATGTAGAAAGTAATCTAGGAGTAAAGCAAAGTGTTAAAGTTAATGAAAGTAATATAAAATTTGAAGGCATTGAAAGGACAGCTCAAGGTGAATTTATTCTTAATGCAACATTGGAAAGAAGTAGTGGTATTCCTAAGGGAACCTCAAGGATCGATGTAAACTGTGAAGCCCAAGACATCGAAATAGGTGGGAAAAAGTATATGATTTTTATTTTTGCGGATAAATATAGCAAGTTATCAGATACTGAGGTTAAGCTTCAAATGCCGATTTACATATACGCTGAAGCTGGAGGAAAAGTTAAAAACATATCATTAAAACAGCTTAATGCAGCACATTTAAAGTTATCTGTAAGTGCAGTAAGGTATTATGCAAAAGCTAATGAGATTAGCCAGTCTTTTAAAGAGCAGCTCAAAAAAGTAACTCAGGTTAAGGGTGTTTCACTAAAAGAAGGCGGATTTGAATTATTAAAAGGAGAAAAAGGATTTGAAGGAAACATTTTACCTGAAAAAGGATTAAATATTCCTATTGTAGAGGGAAGTAGTTCAACCATAGATAATATCGGATTCATTAATGGAAAACTACAAATAAGGAAAAAAGGAAAAGATGGTGAAACATTTGAGATTTCAGCAGTTAATAGTAATGGGAAAGCAGTTGGAAGATGTAGTGGTGGAGATGACAAAGCATTTATAAGCATTTATGATTTAAAAGATGCAGCAGCTTTGGCTCAATGTACCTTTAAAGTTGATGGAGATAAACTTTTAGTAAGTGATAAAGAAGCTCAATCAGCAATAATTACATTATAAAATGTTTGATAAGTATTGAAAGTTCAAATAAGAGTGATATAATAACCTTAGATGCGGGTGTGGTTCAATGGTAGAACATCAGCTTCCCAAGCTGAGGACGCGGGTTCGATTCCCGTCATCCGCTCTTAGGTGAGAGACCTCAATCCATTTTATTAGGATTGAGGTTTTTATATTGGATAAGAGTGAACCTCATAATAAATGGGCAAAATTAAGGCATCCTTATAAATATACTCAATACATATTTGTATAAAATTAAGAAATATGTTATATATAGATGTAAATGCTTTTATAGGCATGCACATGACTAGAAAAGAGTCTTGATAGATTGATAGAATGAAAGGGTGTGACCTATGATTATTGATGCAAAGGATTTAGTTTTTGAGTATTACAATTATGACGATAACGGAGAAGTGAAAGAAACCGTTAGAGCACTTAATGGTACAAGTATCCAAGTTGAAGAGGGAGAATTTGTGGTTATTCTTGGACATAATGGTTCAGGAAAATCAACTTTTGCAAAACATCTTAATGGTATTTTGTCTCCTAAAGAAGGAACCTTAGTGGTTTGCGGTATAGATGCTTTAGACAAGGAAAAAACTTGGGATATTCGAAAAGAAGTAGGAATGGTATTTCAAAATCCAGATAATCAGATTGTAGCAACTATAATAGAGGAAGATGTGGCTTTTGGACCTGAAAATTTAGGCGTGCCACAAGCTGAGATTAGAAAAAGGGTAGATGATGCTTTAGAAACAGTTGGCATGACGGATTATATGAAGGATTCTCCTAATAAGCTTTCAGGTGGGCAAAAGCAAAGAATTGCTATAGCAGGAGTCATTGCGATGAAGCCTCGTTGTATTGTATTTGATGAGTCTACAGCCATGCTTGATCCAATTGGAAGAAGGCAAGTAATGGCAACGATGGAGAAACTCAATAAGGAGTATGGCATCACCATTATTCACATTACACATTATATGCAAGAAGCAATTTTAGCTGATCGCATTATTGTAATGGATAAAGGTCAGGTCATTATGGAAGGAACACCTAGAGAAGTTTTTAAGGAAGTTAAGACCCTTAAAGAAATAGGACTAGATGTACCTGATACGACTTATTTAGCTTATTTATTAAAAGAAGCAGGCTTTAAGATCAGTACAGAACTTTTAACAGTAGATGAGGTGACCGAAGCAATATGTCAATTATAATAAAGAACTTAACACATAAATATAATGAAGGAATGCCTTTTGAAAAGACAGCCTTAAAAGATATTAATATTGAAATTAAGACAGGAGAATTTGTAGGGATTATTGGGCATACAGGCTCAGGAAAGAGTACCCTTATTCAAATGTTTAATGGACTTATAAAGCCTACTATGGGTCAAGTACTTGTTAATGGTGAGGATATTAATGGCGATAAAGTCAATAAAAAAGAGGTTAGACAAAAAGTTGGACTGGTTTTTCAATACCCCGAATATCAACTTTTTGAAATGACAGTGAAACAGGATGTAGCATTTGGACCTAAGAATTTAGGATTAAGTGAAGAAGAAGTGAATGAAAGAGTAAGGTATGCACTTAATGCAGTGGGGCTTGATGAATCTTATGATGAAAAGTCACCATTTGAATTATCAGGTGGGCAAAAAAGGCGTGTAGCGATTGCAGGGGTATTAGCTATGAAGCCTGAAACTTTGATTTTGGATGAGCCTACAGCTGGTTTAGACCCTAAAGGCAGAAATGAACTATTTGGACAGCTTCAAAAGATGCATGAGGAATTAGGACTGACTATTGTGTTGATTTCTCATAGTATGGAGGATGTTGCGAGATATGCCGAAAAGCTTATCGTTTTATATAAAGGTAAGGTTGCCTATCAAGGAACGCCAAGAGAGGTATTTGCTCATGGCATGAAGCTAGAAGAAATTGGCCTTGCTATGCCTCAAATTCGTTATGTGATGGCGGCTTTAAAGGAAAAGGGAATGCCGATTGATACGGATGTCCTTACTGTAGAAGAAGCAGCCAGTCAGCTGATCAAATACTTAAATGAGAAGGGAGAAGCCTAATGATTCGAGATATTACAATTGGCCAATATTATCCATCAGGCTCTTCGATTCATAAATTAGATCCTAGGACAAAGATTTTAGCAACATTTGCTTATATTATTGGCTTATTTTTTATTAAACGATTTATAGGATATGTTTTTGTAGCAGCTTGTTTTTATGGAGCGGTAAAAGTGAGTAAAGTACCTCTTAAATTCATGTTAAAAGGTCTTAAAAGCATTATGTTTATTTTAATGTTTACCGTTGTTTTAAATATCTTTTTTACAACCACAGGAAATATCATATGGTCTTGGGGCATTTTAAAAATTACAGATCAAGGACTAATCATTGCGGCTAAGATGGGCATAAGATTAGTTTTATTAATTGTAGGTTCTTCACTACTAACCTTAACGACTTCACCTATTGAATTAACAGATGGGATTGAAAGTTTACTTTCACCCTTTAGAAAAATTGGTGTGCCAGCTCATGAAATTGCTATGATGATGAGTATAGCGCTTCGCTTTATTCCTATATTGCTTGAAGAAACAGATAAAATTATGAAGGCGCAAATGGCAAGAGGTGCTGATTTTGAATCAGGGAACATTATTCAAAGAGCTAAAGCGATGATTCCAATTATGGTGCCACTATTTATCTCAGCTTTTAGAAGAGCAGAAGAATTAGCTATGGCTATGGAAGCGAGATGTTATCGTGGTGGGGTAGGAAGAACAAGGTTAAAGAGTCTAATATACAAAAAAAGAGATTATATAGCATTTAGCAGTATGATAATCTTTTTTGTAATATGTATTGTGTTATAAAAAAGATGAAGTGATAATGAGTGTATTAGGAAAGAATAATTTAAATGAGATTATGGAGGTGTTTAAACAAATGGGGATACCTAAAATTAGTAAAGAAAACGAAGCATTTCTCCTTAATGCCATTAAAGAACTTAAAATTGATGAAAGATTAAAAAAGGAAGGAATTAAAGAAGGAATTAAAGAAGGAATTAAAGAAGGAATTGAAGAGAGAAATTATCAAATTGCTAGGAAAATGTTGATGAAGGGAACGGACATAGAATCTGTTATAGACATAACAGAGCTGACAAGAGAAGAAGTAGAGCAACTCATTAGAGAAATACAGTAAGTAACAAACTAGATTTTCCAGTTAAGAAAATGAGGTTTTGAGAGTAAAATAGAAAAGAAATGTATAAAAGAACTAAGTATTGTGTATAACTAAATACTTAGTTCTTTTATATGTGGAAAATATAAGAACCATATGCATAAAAAGAGAAATGAGCAAGAAAGATTAGTCCAACAAAAATAGTGATGAAGGATGATTTATAGAATAAGGCATGATATAGTAGAAAGTATTAGGCGACTAATAGCAAGTAGGAGGATTTAGAGGAATGAAGCGATTTAAAATGATAGTAGCTTATGATGGAACCAATTATCATGGATTTGCCAAACAAAATGAAGCTATTACAGTTCAGGGAACCTTAGAGAAAGCAATTCAAAAAATTACTCAAGAAGAAGTGGTATCTTTAGGCGCAGGACGTACGGACGCAGGGGTTCATGCCAAAGGGCAGTGTGTTACATTTGACTCTCTAACTAAAATACCAGCAGAAAGATTACTCAAAGCCATCAATAGTCAGTTGCCTCCAGACATTGTGGTTCAGTCAGTTGAAGAGGTAGATGAGAGTTTTCATCCTAGATTTGGGGCAAAAAGAAAAACTTATCGATATCAAATATGGTGTGGGAAGTTACCAGACCCATTTACTTATCGGTATGCACTTCATTACCCATATCCAGTAAATGAAACCCTTATGCAAGAAGCAGCTTATTCTATGGTAGGGGAACATGATTTTGCATGTTTTTGTGCAAGTGGAAGTCAAGTTAAGGATACGGTGCGAAAAATTTATAGTATTGATGTCAAAAGAGAGGGAGATATGATTTCAATTGACATTTGTGGAAATGGGTTTTTATATAATATGGTAAGAATCATTGTAGGGACACTTTTATATGTGAATGAAGGAAAGTTATCTACAGCTGAAATTTCAGAAATTATTCTTTCCAAAGATAGGAAAAAAGCAGGCCCAACTGTGCCACCACAAGGATTGACAATGCTTAACATTGTTTACGAATAACAAAATAATCCACAGGAAAATACTTGACAGGGTATTCGCAAAATTATATAATATAAGATGTGTTAATTAGACCACTTATAAAATCCAACGGCCCCGGATTTTATATCAAAAAATAGAAGTTAACCATTTTTTATAAGATCCAAAGGAGGTACTATCAAATGAGAACAACATACATGGCAAATGCACAAAATGTTGAAAAACAATGGTATGTTATTGACGCTGAAGGTCAAACAGTAGGTAGACTTGCAAGTCAAGTAGCAGCAGTATTAAGAGGAAAAAATAAACCAACTTACACACCACATGTAGACTGCGGTGATAATGTAATCGTAATTAATGCAGACAAAGTAGTATTCACAGGTAAAAAATTAGATCAAAAATTATATAGAAGACACACAGGATATGCTGGTGGTTTAAGAGAAACTACTGCTCGTGATATGATGAACACACATCCTGAGAGAGTTCTTATGAACGCTGTAAAAGGTATGCTTCCAAAAAATAGTTTAGGAAGAAAAATGCTTACAAATCTTCGTGTATATGCTGGTGCTGAGCACAACCACGAAGCACAAAAACCAGTTGAATTAAAATTCTAATTACTCGGGAGGAGGAAAATTAAATGGCAGCAGTAAGATATTACGGAACAGGTAGACGTAAAAGCTCAGTAGCTAGAGTATACCTTGTACCAGGAACAGGTAAAATTACAATCAATAAGAGAGATATGGATGAATATTTCGGTCTTGAAACTTTAAAAGTAATCGCTCGTCAACCATTAGTATTAACAGGTACAGAAGCTAAATTTGACGTTCTTGTAAATGTATATGGTGGTGGTACTACAGGACAAGCAGGTGCTATCCGTCATGGTATCAGCCGTGCTTTACTTCAAGCTGACGCAGATTTGCGTCCAGCACTTAAAAAAGCAGGTTTCTTAACAAGAGATCCAAGAATGAAAGAAAGAAAGAAATACGGTCTTAAAGCTGCACGTCGTGCACCACAATTCTCAAAGAGATAGTATTTGCTCGATATATATTTATAAAAAAGCCTTTGCAAATTTTGTGTTTGCGAAGGCTTTTTTAATGTAAAAAATAGATGTTGTTATTTATAAGGTGGCTGCCCTATTTTATATGTAGTTTTTATGGATTAATGATAAGAAAGAGTAAATTTAAAGGTACATCCCCCGCCAGGAGAATCCATTAAGGTAAGCTTGGTGCCATGTAGTTTTAGAATTTCATACGCAATACTTAATCCTAGACCACAATGTGAATTACTTTTTCTGGCTGAGTCTAAACGATAAAAACGTTTGAAGACATTAGCCTTTTCTTCGTTTGAAATACCAGGCCCGTTATCCATGACACCTAATTCAACTTGTTTGTTAGAAACGTTCATTAAAAGAGTAATTTGTGAACCCTCAGGGGTATAGGCAATAGCATTATCAATTAAAATAGAAAGCACTTGTTTAATACGCTCGGCATCTAACATTAGGGGATTAGGAATAAGCTCAGGAAGAGCAATACCAAGTTGATGGTGCTTAGCTGTGGCTAAAGGAAGAAAGTGATCATAGATTTCTAAGACAAGATTATCAATTTGAGTGAGTTCTTTATGAATCGTCCATCTTCCAGAATCCGTTCTAGCTAGAAGAAGTAAGTCGCTGATTAATCTTGAGAGATGATGACATTCTGTATAAATGATTTGAGTGCCATTAAGGTCAGGTATATTTTCAGAATGAAGCATGATTTCAGCAGTTGATTGGATAACGGCTACTGGAGAACGTAGTTCATGAGAAGCAGCAGCGACAAAATCAGTTTGCTCTTGTTGACTAACCTTAATAGGTACAATAGCCTTTCCTGCAAACCACCAGCTAAAATAACTAAGTAAAAGAATGCCAGCAAGTATAAGTCCAACAAAGATTAGTGCAAGTCTAACGATTTCAGCATCATTAGAAGTCATATCCTTTAGGATAATCAGTTCATAAGAAGAGCTATTTCGATTAAAAGCAGTAATAGCAGCAAGGTAATGTTCTAAAGATGTATGAATTGGAAAAGAAATCGTCTGCTCGTTAGTGGTCATAAAATATTGAGTTAATGCACTAAAGTGGTACTCATTTATACCAATGGTTCTTGCTTTTTCAATGAGGGATGTCCTATCTGTATAGGTAGGGTATACGCCAGGAAATTGAAAGACATTGTCTTTAGAACGAATAGCAATAATCTCATGATTATTGCTTTCTTGTTGAGCTAGCCAATCGTGTGAAATAGAATTTTCATTTTGGAGATGTTGGACAATAGAAGTTACCTCGTTCATAAGAGTAAGACGATTACGATTGTCTAAGGCATTTTTTAAAAGATAAAAAGAAATAAGCGTGATAATCATTAAGATAGCAGCTGTTATAAAAGTGCAAAGCAGAGTCAGTTTTTTTCTTAAACTATCGAGCATCTTTTTCCTCCAAAATATATCCTACGGAACGAATGGTGGTTAATTGAACGCGACTTTCTAAGTTTTTTAGTCTACGACGAATAAAAAAGATAAAGTTATCAATATTACTTTCTTCAACAGGTGCATCAGGCCCCCATATTCTTGATAAAATCACTTGTCTTGGCAATATTTGATTAGGGTTTTCTAGAAAAAGCTCTAATAGCGTGCCTTCACGTTTAGTCAGTGAGCAGCTTTTTGTAGGACTTTCTAGAATTTGTTTGAGACTATCATAACGAAGGTCACCAAAAGAAAGCTGGGTGGCACTTTCCCATTTATGAGGTCTACGCCTTAGTGCGCGAATTCTTGCAAGAAGCTCCTCCATATCAAAAGGCTTAGTTAAGTAATCGTCTGCACCAGAGTCTAACCCATTAATTCGATCACTCACATCACTTAATGCTGTAATCATAATAACGGGGGTATGAATCCCCTTTGGTCTGATAATTTTTAAAAGCTCAATGCCACTTAAGGATGGAAGCATGCAATCTAGGATAATCAAATCATAAGCATGACTTTCAATAGAGGTTAAACCTTCCTTACCATCATAAGTATAATCTAACTCATAGCCAGCTGAAGTGATGGAATGAGCCATATTTTGACAGAGTGCTTTATTATCTTCAATTAATAAAATACGCATCATGTTACCTCCTTGATTTGCGATAGATACATTATAGCATTGTTAAAAACATAAAATGTAGAGTTATATACTGAAAATTTAAAAATTAGATAAAAAATAAAGAAAGAGTAGGTAAACTAAAACTATAAAAGGGAAAAGAAAGGAAAAAAATAGATGAAAAAGGGTTTGATAAAATTATTAGCGAGTTTACTTGGAGTGACGTGCGTACTAACAGGATGTGGAGGACTTGATAAAAAAGAAAAAGTGGCAATGGGGCGCTATGTAGAAGAAAAGATGATATTTGAAGGCATGACAGAGGGAAAGATGCCTAGCTGTAATTTTTTTGAAAATAGAGAAGGAAATCTAGAAATTCTTACGAAAAGTCTTGCAGGTGAAGAAAAAACAGTGCAGGTAGAATGTTATGCCCCTAATGAAGCAGACGTATGGCAGAAGACAGACGAAGAATTAAGTAAGGCAATAATAAGTCAAGGTTATACTAGTATAAATTCTATACAAAAGGATAGGAAAACAGGTGAGTTGTATTTAAAAGCTTGTAAAGAAGAAGAAGGACTTGGATTAGAGGGAATACATTATTATTTAAAACGTATTAATGAAGATAACTCTTTAGAAGAGATAAAGATTGATTGGCAGTCTAGAGAAATTGATTATATAGATGATATTATTTATAATAATCAATTATTTACTATGACATATAGTGGAACAAATATTGAACAATATGATATAAAAACAGGAAAATGGATTAAAAATATTGGGGAAGAGATTAATGACTTTACCGTATTAAATGATAAACTTTATGCAATAAGTAGTGGAGACTCGAGAGCATTGGAGTGTTATGACATTGAAACGGGTAAGAAAATTAGTACGATTGACATTGAAGTATCTTATGGATGTTCAATGGTAGCATCTGAAGATGAAAAGGGCATCTATATATTCTGTAATGAAGGCATTTATTATCTAGCAGAAGGAGAACAACTTCCAGAACTGATTATAGATGGCAAATGTTACACGATGTCAACACCATCAGCTTATAAGGAAGATGTTTATGCACATAATGGCATATTTTATATACAGTATGATTTAGAGGATGAGCTTGTTTGTAAACAGTATCGTTATCATAAAGAATTACCTACTGTACCCGAAAAGACACTTACTATTTTTTCTCTAGGAAGATGTGAGAGCTTACAAACAGCAGCACGGATTTATGCAGATGAGCATCCAGAGGTTTGTGTGGAAGTAGAGGTAGTAGAAAAGTATGAGGATTCACTAGAGAAAGAAGCAAAAAATCAAGCAATAGAAGCAATTAATACACAAATTTTAGCAGGAGAGGGGCCTGATATTATTGTACTGGATGGGTTACCCATGCAATCTTATATTGAAAAAGGTGTATTAGGTGATATGACTCATATACTCAATGAAATTGAAAAGAGTGGAACATACTATGATAACTTAATGAGGGCTTATGAAAAAGATGAAAAGATTTATGCTTTACCGTTATCCTTTACGCTATTAAGTGCAGTAGGAGAAAGTGAATTCGTGCAGGAGGGGTTCAGTTTAGAAAAACTCGCAGCTTATCAAAAACAACACCCAGATGAACAAGTTTTAGGGAATATAAAACCAGAGGATTTGTTGCAAAAAATAAGTAGTGCCTATCAATCAAAGCTTTTTGATGAAGCGGGCAAAATAGATGATAAACAATTAGCTACTCTTTTGGAGAATATTAATCTCTTAGCGCCTAGAAAAGAGGAAATGTATGATGAGGGGAATAAAGGAACCATGTATTATCAACCTTATCGTACTTGGCAGGCTACCAATCATGAGATAAAGGCTACTTTAGAGGAAGTAGATGGGGCTATGGCATTACAATATTTATTACATACTTATACTCAATTAAATCATGGGACGATTGCTCCTAATATTGAAGGAGAATCTAAAATGGTTAATCTAAAACGGCTTATTGGAATTAATGCAAAGACAGATAATCTAGAGGAAATTCAAGAACTGATGAAGATTGTTTATTCAAAGGAAATAGCAGAGAAAAGACTTGGTGAGTTTTCTGTCCAACAAGAAGTTAATGAAAGTGTCATTTTAGGAGAGCAGATGCAGAGCTCAGCCTATTCAGAAGAAGCTCATCCACTTAAAGAATGGGGAATTAGTTTTCTTGTAATGAATGAAAACGGTGGTGATGATTGTAAAGATTATGATGTTTGGTATTCAGAAGAAGGAAAATATTATATTGAAGCACTAAAGAATGCTCAAGCATTAATGCCTATAGATGAGCAAGTACTTGATATTATTCAAAATGAAGCTGAAGGCTATTTCAAAGGAGAAATAAGTGTTGATGCAGCAGTAGAAAAAATTAAACAGAAAGTGGAAGTGTATTTGAGTGAGGAGGAATAAAAAAACGGCATTTTGAGTGCCGTTTTTTTATTCCTATTTAATTATTACCTTAATACAATTAAATAAATGTTGAGATTAGTATTGCAATTTATTCGACTAAGTAATATATTACTCATAAAGGTAACATATTACTTAGTTATATAGCTACCTTCAAAGTTAAGTTGTTTAAGGAAAAAAGGACATAAAATAACTAGAGGAGATGATTAAGGATAATGAGAGATAAAATACATATGGAAGAACAGCGGTTAGTTGACTTTGGCAGTATGGATAACAAGTATTTCTTGATTGGTGTAATGAATACATTTAACAATAGATTTCAAGCAACTGCCGATAGATGTTTTAAAGAAATTAGTTGGAAACAATGCTTTGTATTAAATTGTATTCAATTATTTAAAAATCCTCCAACGCTAAAGGAGGTATCAGACCTTATAGGCTCATCTCATCAGAATGTCAAGCAGTTGATATTAAAATTAGAGAAATGCGGCTATGTGAAAATGGTTCCAGATGAAAAAGACGGAAGAAAGCAACGAATTATCCTAACAAATTTAGTGGAGAAAATAGATCAAAAGTACAGTAAGATGAGCAATAACATTATGAATGAGATATTTGAGGGGATTGAGGAACAGGCACTTCAAACCACCATTAATACCTTAATTCATTTATGTAGTACACTTGAAAAAGGGGAATGTCATAATGAATACAATGGTTGTATATAGACATTCTACAGGATTTACTCAAAAATAGGCATAGTGGATTGGTGAAGCATTTGTATGGATGTGGAAACCTATAGAATAATGATTGATTTTATACATTATAATAGGTTAAAATTAAAATGAGTGTTTAGGACTAATTGAAAATAACATAAGATATGTTGATACAATGAATGAACATAGGGGGATTATTGTATGAAGCAGGGTAAAAAGCAATTGAATCGGTTACAGAAGAGAAAATTACTGAAAACCTTTTTGATTGCTTCTGGAACCACACTTACTTTATGTGTTTTAGTGATTATTGCAGTAAGCACATTTTACAATCAAACTGTAGCAGCGGGAACAGAAAGTCAAGTTGTTATTAAGCCAGAGGAACTAACCGAAGAAGATATTGCTTTTGAAGAAGAAAAGCACGAAGTAAGTGAAGTGAATAAAACGATTGCTGTATTTGGAGTAGACGAGGATGAAGTGCGGACAGATGTTATCTTTGTTGTGAACTTTAATACATTAACCAATAAAGTAAAGGTGGTGTCCATACCACGTGATACCAAAGTATTTTGGACAGATAAACAAAAAAAGGCTTATAATCAGTTAACAGGTTATTCGATTAGTATCTCCAAAATCAATGAAATGTCTGCATATGGAAGAATTAA
Organism: uncultured Cellulosilyticum sp.; assembly: GCA_934725855.1. Classification (GTDB taxonomy): domain Bacteria; phylum Bacillota; class Clostridia; order Lachnospirales; family Cellulosilyticaceae; genus Cellulosilyticum. The sequence goes on from CAKVCL010000005.1 coordinate 42,932, forward strand.
TGAAAATGTAGGAAACATACGGGATTTTACAATTGATGAAATTGAAAATATACTTAGAGTACATATTGATAGTTATGTGGTTATTAATTTAGATGCCTTTAAAGAAATTGTTGCGGCAATGGGTGGAGTGGATATGTATGTGCCACAAGATATGTATTATCAGGATAGAAGCCAAGGATTATACATTAATCTAAAAGAAGGCATGCAGCACTTAGATGAAGAAGATGCAGAAGGCTTAGTGCGTTTTAGAAGATATCCTCGTGGAGATGAAGCACGTGTGGAAGTACAGCAGCTCTTTTTAAAGGCAGTAGCTGAGAAAGTCATGAATCAAGATGTAGCCAGTTTAGTAAAAATGGCAACCAGATTATATTCTTATGTCAAAACAGACATTCAGTTAAATGAAGTTCTAGAGTATCTTGACTTATTGAAACAGTTTAATTTAAGTAACCTTACTTTTAATATTGTGCCAGGTGAGGGTGCCAGTTATGAAGGACCTTCCTATTATTATATTGACCAAGAAAAATTAGACCAAATGATTATCGATGTATTTGCAGATACCACTGTTGCCGAAGAGGCAGGTCAAACTGAGGTGAGTCAAAGTGAAGCACCACAAGAACCAGCTATTGATAAAGAGGTAAGTATAGCCATCTATAATGCTACAGACATAAAAGGCTTGGCAGGAAAATACAAGGAATTACTTGAAAAAGAAGGCTATAGTATTGATAAAATCGATAACTACAATCAAAACGACCTATCAAATAGTGTGATTTATGCAAAAGACACCAGTAAGGCGGAGCAATTTAAGGCTTTTATTTCAGGAGCAGATATTAGGCAAGATAATACGATTGCACATGATATAGAAATTGTAATCGGTAAAGAATCTGCCGATATGGAAGTATAAGACAAAAAGAACAAGTAATACAAAAATAATAAATAAGAATTTTACATAATGTGTTATAGAACAAATGAATAACTGCAATGTAAAAGGATGTGCAATGCCTGTAAATAGGGTATGGCACATCCTTTTTAGGCTTTCAGATTACAAAGGTTATTTTGCCCTTATATGAGTTAGAGTAAACCACCATCTACAGTAAGGATTTGCCCTGTAATATAGTCAGCATCAGGTGAGGCTAGAAATAAGCAGATTTTTGCAATGTCTTCTACTTGTGCTGTGCGGCATAGTGGAATTTCTTCAACAAAGGCGGCTTTTTCCTCTGCTGTATAACAGCTGGTCATATCAGTATCTACCCAACCACAAGCAATGGCGTTAACACGGATATTGGAGGGGCCCAGTTCTTTAGCCAGACTTTTAGTCAGCCCATTAATCGCTGCTTTACTAGTGGAATACGCCACTTCACAAGAAGCACCAACGTTTCCCCAGATAGACGTGATATTAATAATAGTGCCTTGATGTTTGCGAATCATAGAGGGGGAGCCTAGATAGCAACAATGATAAGCAGAATTTAAGTTAATTGTTAAGACTTTATTCCACAATTCAGGTGTGGTATCTGTGAATAACCCCACATGACTAACACCCGCATTGTTGATAATAATTGAGGGATAATTCCCGAATTGTTTAACAATATGTTCAAATAGCTTACAAGCTGTATTAAAATCAGATAAATCACCAAAAAAATAAGTGGCGGTATAACCGGATTCAATAAATTCATTATAAGTTGTGAGTAATCGTTCTTCTGAAGTAGCTGCATTTAATATAACTTTGGCACCCTCAGAGGCAAAGGCTAAAGCAATCGCTTTGCCAATTCCTCTTGATGAACCTGTTACGAGTACGATTTGATCTTTAAACATAACTATTTCCTCCCTAGTATCCATAATGATGTAGTTAAAACCTTATCCTCTTAAGAAAGCTATTTCTTCCTTATATAAGTTGTTTTTTTTATCTAACCATGGGGTTTCTAAAATGATAGGTTTACCTTGAGCTATAGGATGATGAACTAGTTTATAAAGAGCTTCTTTACCGATTTGGTCTTTGCCTTTTGGATTATCTTCTAGTGCACCGATATTGGCATGGCGGTCTTTTCTAGCCCCTCTCGGATTCAGTGAACCATTCACATGAAAAACTTTAAGTCTATTTAACCCAATAATTTTATCAAATTCTTCAAATACTTCATCTAAATGTTCGATAATGTCATAACCACTATCATGAACATGGCAGGTGTCAAAGCAAACCCCTATTTTATCTTTTAATATAACACGGTCGATAATATCTTGTAGTTCTTCAAAACTTCTTCCGATTTCTTTTCCTTTTCCAGCCATGGTTTCTAAACAAATGGTAGGAAATGTATCGGGGGTAAGGACTTCATTGAGTGCACTAGCAATTCTTTCTACCCCATATTCATAAGTTTTATCGGTAAAGGAACCAGGATGAAGCACGAGGTAAGAAGAACCGATAGCCGTTGTTCTTTCGAGCTCTAAAGCCAAAAATTCTTTGGCTAAGGTATAAGTTTCTTCCTTATAAGATGCAAGATTAATAATATAAGGGGCATGAACCACAATATCAGATAAGCCATGAGCTGCCATAAAAGCTTGACCCTCTTTAATTTTTAAGTTTTCGAGTGGCGAACGTTTAGTATTTTGAGGGGCACCTGTATAAATCATAAAAGTTGAGGCACCATAAGAGTAAGCCTCTTTAGCTGCGCCTAAAAGTCCGCCGCTTATAGAAACATGTGAACCAATTTTTAGCATAAGTCAATCCTTTCCTATTATCGCAATTAATATACTAGAAACATTATAAAGTCATTATATTACAATATTGTAATATAAATGTGATATAAGCTATTTTTTAAATACATATCCTGTATTATAATAGACATATTAGGCATATTTTACTACAATATAAAAGGTGTTTGCAAAAAAATGTAAAACACAGCTTTATAGGAGAAGACAATATGACTCAACAAAGAAGAAATCTAAAAAAAAGACAAAAGAAAAGACTGGCGAGGATTTTTATTCGTACGGTACTAATCTCTTTACTGGTTATGGGCGTAGCAGTGGGTATACTGGCATATATTTATCATAATTATCTATACGATAAGGGTGATATGGGTTTATTTGAACCTAAGAAAAATGACCCGATTAACAAAACGCTGGCAGTATTTGGAGTCGATGAAGACGGTGTTAGAACAGATGTTATTTTTGTAGTCAACTATAACAGTGAAACAGGGAAAATGCGTGTGATTTCCGTGCCACGCGATACAAAGGTAGACTGGACCATGGAGCAGCAATCTATTGTAGAAATGAAAAAGGGGTATACCATTACCACTTCTAAGCTTAATGAAATGACAAGTTATGGTGGTATGGAGAATATTAGAAGACTCACTATTGCTCAAATTGAAGATATGCTAGATATTCAGATTGATAACTATGTTATTATTACGCTAGATGCCTTTAAGCAGATTGTCGATGCCATTGGTGGCGTTGAAGTGAATGTTCCAGACATCGGAGGAAAAGGGTTTAACTATGATGATAATAGTCAAAATCTACACATTCATTTACAGCCAGGTGTTCAGTTATTAGATGGTGAGGCAGCAGAAGGACTGGTGCGTTTTAGAAAAGGTTATGCAGAAGGAGATGTAGGACGAATCAAAACCCAACAAATCTTTTTAGAAGCTTTTGCTAAAAAGATAACGAGTCCTAGCATTATAACTAAAGTTCCCAATATCATCAATACGGTAATGAATACAGTGACAACAGACGTAAAGCTTTCTGAAATTCCGGGCTATTTATCTTATATAAATTCTTTGAAGGCAGAAAATCTAACCTTTAATATTGTGCCAGGGGATGGTGAATATATTGGTGGAAAGTCGTACTATATTGTAGACGAAGCTGCGTTGCCAGAATTTATGCAAGATGTATTTAGTGATAAAGAAGAAGTAAATGTATTGGAAACAGCAACAATCAATAAAGATGTTTCAATTGAAATCTTAAATTCAACTGGAACAAGTGGACTTGCTGGAAGCGCAAAGGAATTACTAGAACAAGAGGGATATAGTGTGAGTGATATAGGAAACTATACATTAGATACACTCATTAAAACCATTATTTATGCTAAAGATGAAAGCTTAGCCGTTCAATTTTTAAAGTATTGCCCAGAGGCAATCATTAAAAAGGATGAAAACATCACTTATGACATCTGCATTGTATTAGGAGAAGATGCAGAAAGTGAAATGATTAAATAGGTATAAAATTAAATAAGTAAATAGACTATGCACAAAATGTACAGCCTAAGTGAAGATCTTTCAGGGGGGATTTTTATGAAAAAAATGAGTAGGAGATTGGTAATAGCTGCGCTATTGATAGGAGTAGGGTGCATGAGCAGAGTACAGGCATCTATACTTCATTCCATTAAAAGTGAAGAGGTTATAACTAAAGGTGCTACACATATTAATGAAAAGCTTTTAACAGATAAAGGGTGGAGAAATGTTAATATTCTTAAGGTAGACTTATCAGATAGTAACATTTTAGTGAAGCCAATGGAATCAGCTACAGGCCTAGAAAGGCAAAATATTTTGCAAATGGTAGAATCTAGTGGTGCAGTGGCAGGTGTGAATGCAGATTACTTTGATATGGGGAGTAGTAATAGCCCAAGCTTAGGAATGCTGATTGAAGATGGAAGTTTGTTACATGCCTATAATTCAAGCTTTTCATCTTTAGGCATTAACAAGAATATGGCTACTTTTATGATTGACCAAAGTAATCTACCTTCTATGGCATACTATGGCGTGAATGTAACGATTAGTACAGAGGCAGGGGTAGTAGGAGAAGCGGTCACTAAAAATATTGTACCCACAAGTGTTAAGAGACCCGTTGTTTTAGATAGAAAATATTATGAAACAACAAATAATATTATTGCAAAGCATCCAACTTTATATACGATTGTAGTAGAAAATGGTCAAGTGACCTATCAATCACATTCAGGTGAAAGTGTAGAAATTCCGGATAATGGATATGTCATTTTGGTTCCAGAAGCCGATGCAAATCTGTATTATACCACCTTACCAATAGGTGCGTTAGTTTCTATTGATGAAATGCTTTATTTAAATGATGGACTGACTACTGCCGTATCCAATATGAAATTAGGCATTGGTGGTAGTGGCATCATTATGGAAAATGGTGAAGCCTACACAGGAAGTGCACATGCAGTAACACCAAAAGCTAATGTGGCAAGAACAGTTGTGGCATCAGTTAAAGGAACGAATGAAATCTTATTGGTTACAGTGGATAAATCAAGTGAGTATGTGGGTATTAACCAATCTGAACTTATAGAACTCTTAAAACGTTATGATGTGCAAGACGCGATGTATTTTGATGGGGGTGGTTCAACGACATTTGTAGCAAGAAATGAAGGTGAATTGGCACCAAGTCTTCAAAATCATCCAACGGGTGGGGGGCAAAGAAAGGTTATTAATGGGGTAGGTGTCTATTCAGCTTCCCAAACGGGTAAGTTAGCTCATTTAAAGATTACGCCTACAAGCACAGATGCTTTCGTAGGTGAAACGGTAAGCTTTACAGCTAAAGGAACGGATGAGAATAGCAACCCAGTGTCTATAGATGCAAGTGAAGTGACATATAGCTTAGCAAGCGGAGGGGGACATTTCTCGAGAAATATTTTCACACCAACTCAGGCCGGAAGTAGTTTGGTTGTGGCTAATTGCCAAGGTGTAGAAGTAGGTATAGAGCTTAATGTAGAAGAAGCACCGAAAGGGCTCCAGATTGAACCAAGTCTTATGCAAATCGATGCAAATAGTACAAAATCATTCCAGGTGTATGGCATTAATAGTAAAGGAAATAAAGTGCCGTTAAGTGGTGAGGGCGTGACTTGGACAAGCAGTCAGCCAAGTATTAGTGTCAATAATGGCATGGTGAGCTCACAAGGTGAGTGCATAGGAAAAGTAACGGCAGATTATAAAGGCATAAAAAGTGAAGCAGGGGTGGTAGTAGGAAAGACGACAATTGCAGTAGATTCTTTAGAAACCAATTCAGCAAAATGGGGCGGAGATACCAATGAGGTAAAAGGCAGTGTATTTCCATGCGACAAACCTGTTTATGAAGGCTCACGTTCTTTAAAGATGACTTATACATTTAGTGCATCAAGCAATAAGCAAGTTGCATATACCGTATTTGATACCCCTATACCAGTTAGAGAAGACGCAAGTAGTGTGAATATGTGGTTATATGGAAAAGAGCAAGGGCATGCAGCAAAAATTGAACTGGTGGATAGCACAGGAAAAACTTATTATCTTAAACTTACGGATAACATTAATTTTTCAGGTTGGAAATTTGTAAGTGCAACGATTCCAGAAGAAGTGGTATTACCAGCAAAAGTCACTAAGTTTTATACGTATGCTAATGTGGTAAATGAAAAGCTCACAACTGCAGTTTATATTGACCATATTTCTGTAACAAGAGGTTTTAGAAATAGTGCAGGAATTGCTGCAAGAGCAGATTATTTATTTGATCCTCTTTATAAGGAAAGTTTAGGAGCCCCTATAGGTAATCAATATATCATTAATGTGGTAGGGGCAACAAGATCAGACAGTATGCTGCTAAATAGTGACAGTATTTCTGCTATGAGTAAGAAGTTAGATGAGGGCGCAAGTGTTGTAGTGAAAGCTTCAACAAAAAACAGCCAACTTTCACTAAATGGTACACAGTATACTTATGAAAATACTTATCAAGATGCAACTTATAAAGATACAAAGATTATCATAGTAGGAACAGACTTGGGCGGCATACGAGCTACTGATACTAGTGGATGGAGTAAAGCAAAGGCTTCTATAGAAAGTAGTAGCGAGGCAAAAAATATTATAATTGTCATGAGTTTGAATCCTCTTACTCAATTTAGCGATGCCAAAGAAGGCAAAGCATTCCATGACTATTTGGTGGAAATAAAGAAACAAACAAGACAGAATATATTTGTAGTATATGCAGGAGGCAAAGAGCCAGAGGTGCGTATTGAAGAGGGTATTAGATACATAAGAACAAATGGGATTAATGTAACAACAGATTCTTATCAAGAAGGCTCCTTTATTAAATTTAAGATGGATGGCGACTCAGTATATTACACAATAGAAAAACTTAAATAATTATTTAGCTTGGAGAAATACTATGAATAAAAAACTTAAAATGATCCTTACATTTGTATTATTATCAGGAACAACGCTTTATGCAGCGGATAATATAATAGGAACGAGAGTTGACCCCGTTGTCACCAAAAGTTATGTAGATATGAAAATAAAAGAGCAACTAGGAAAAGTAGAGGGGCAAAAAAGTACATTTGAAATTGTGGATGTACCAGTAGGGAAAGCAATCTATGGCAAGCAAGGATCAGAGATGATCATTCGTTCAGGCGAAGGAAGAATTATTGCCTCTTTAGCAGGTGGTGTTCAAGACGTAACAGATGGCGTGGATTTAGCAGCAGATGTACTAGCGCCAAAGAATAATCTGCTCATTATACCTAGAGAAGATGGCAGAGGAATATTCGCTAATAAAACAATGACAATCATGGTAAGAGGGGGCTATACCATTTTATAATAGGTAAAGTTACGGAGGCAAAAATGAAAAAGCAAGTCAAAGTGTGTCTTTACGCAATCATGATCATTTCACTGATTGCGTGTGGGTTTATAGGAATTCAAAGAATTCAAGTTGAAAGTCAATATAAGGAAATTGAAATAGCAGTAAAATACAGTGATATCCTTAAAATTACTGAGGAAGAAGACAAAACACTAGAAGAAGTATTGTCGGATTATAAAGACTTAGGTGTAACAACGCTTCTTGCTAAAGAACTAACCGTTGCATCAGTGGATCATGATTACAGTAGCTATAAAAGCTTAGGTGAAATTACACTAGTAGAAGGGTATATATTAAAATTTACCTATCCAGAAGTAGAAGAAATTAAGCCAGAATCACGTTATATTGTAACGGAGAATCAAACAGTTAAAGAAAGAATTTTAGAAAATTATAAACTCAAGGGAATTGAATTAGATTCCTATGAAAATGATGGTGTTTATTTTATGGATTTAGGTGATTATGCCTCAGCAATTACTGCTATTGGGGTAGGTTTTGATGAAGAAGGATTAAATGTAGCTGCTAATATGGGTTACAATATTTCACTTCAATTAAAATCTTGGGATGAACCAACAGATGAAGCCATTATAGCAGTTATGCAGCAAATTAAATCTATTAATAATGTAGAAACGCTTTATTTTTCAGATTCAAAAATAACAATGGCGAATCATCCACTATTTGTGGAAAATGTTAAAGACTATCAATTAGGATTTGTAGAGTTTACCTCTAATAAGCAAGAAGGATTTAGCATATTGGCTAAAGGGACAAGTGAGCAAGGAAAAGACTATAAGGTGGTAAGATTACACACCATAGAGGATCAACTTCTTACCACAACTAGCGTCGCTCAGCTTATAGAAAGATATGATTTGGCATTAAAAGAAAGAAATAACAGAGTCTTTCTGTTTAAATTACCAGTTAGCGAAAACGTAAAACATGATATCAATTATTTAAATGAAGGCATTGAAAGATTTGCAAAAGAAGCTACCAAAGCAGGCTTTAAAATCACAAACCATGTAGGCAATTACAACTTAAAAGCTATACCAACTTATTTAGCTATATTGGTGGGATTAGGTGCTATTGTAGCCTTTGCACTATTAATGGATTTAGCTGGCTTTACAAAATTAGGTTATGTCTTTGGCATATTAGGGGCTTTAGGTTATTTAGGACTACTTAAAGTCAACATAACACTAGCTAGTCAGCTTATGGCACTCTTTGGCTCTATCATATTTCCAACCTATGCCTTTGCCGCTTGTCTCGTTGAAGAAGGAAAAAGTATTAAAGAATGTATACTCACTTTACTAAAAATATGTGCCATTTCTTTTGGTGGTGTACTAACAATCATTGGATGCCTTTCAAGAACTAACTTTGCCCTTGCAATTAACATGTTCTTAGGGGTAAAAGTTGCAACAGTTTTACCAATTGTTTTAGTGCTTATTTATTTAATATTTAAAAGACATCGTTTTGACTTTAGATATTACAAGGGCTTATTGGATAAGAAAATAAGCTATGGTAGTTTAATCATAGTCGCATTTTTGGCAGTTGTATTTTATATTTATGTAAGCCGTTCAGGAAATTCAGGAACATCAGGACCTATAGAAAGAGCTTTTAGGCAATTTTTAGATAATACTCTTGGCGTAAGACCAAGAACGAAAGAATTCCTAATTGCTTATCCGATCCTAATGGCATTACTTTATTATGGGTATAAAGAAAAATATATAGTAGCAGTTATTCTTGCGGTCATTGGACCAGTCTCTTTAGTGAATACTTATGGGCATATTCATACGCCAATTGTCATTTCACTTATCAGAAGTGCCTATGGCATTGCTTTTGGGGTGATAATAGGTTTAGTTCTGATTGGATGTATTAATTTATTAGGTAAGGGGATAAAAAAATGTCAAAAACAACTCAAATAGTGTTATCAGGGTATTATGGATTTGATAATATTGGAGATGAGGCTGTACTTTATGCCATTTTATCAGCATTAAGAAAAGAACTTAAGGATGTAGAAGTCACCGTTCTTTCTAATAATCCAGACAAAACAAAAGCATTATATGGTGTAAAAAGTGTTAACAGATGGCAGTTAAAAGAAGTGGCAAAAGCCATTAAAGCAAGTGACATGCTCATTAGTGGTGGGGGCAGTTTACTTCAAGATGCAACAAGTGGCAAGACAATTCCTTATTATTTAGCAATTGTTAAGATTGCACAGTTCTATAAGAAGAAAGTTGTGTTTTACTCACAAGGAATAGGACCGGTTAATAAGAAGATGAGTAAATGGCTGATAAAAAAAGTTGTTAATAAAGTAGATGGCATCTATGTAAGAGATACTTCATCTAAAAAGCTTTTAGAAGAAATAGGCATTAAAAAGCCTATTGGAGCAGCCTTAGATCCTGTACTAGGTATTGAAGTTTCAGAAGAGAGTATTATTAGGTCAGAAAGAAAAACAGTAGGGGTCTATATTAGACCTTGGATGGATGAAGGGCATGATAACAACTTAATCAGCAGTATGATACCTGGTCTTGTTTACCTCATAGAAAAAGGCTATAGATTGTGTTTTATTCCAATGCACTATGAACAAGATAGAGAAATAACAAGCAAAATAGCTAGAAAAGTAAAGAAAGCAGCTGCCAAAAAGACAACCATAGAAGCTAAACAATTAGAAAGTTCTATTGAAGTACTAGACAAAATGTTATCTATTCATGAAGTGATGAGTTATACAGCAGGGTTTGATATGGTCATTGGCATGCGCCTTCATAGTCTCATTATGGCAGCAGCTAGTAAAGTACCTGTTCTAGCACTATCTTATGATCCTAAAGTAACAGAGTTTATGAAAGAAATGGAACTTACGGATTGCTTAAATACGAATGAACTGACTGAAGAAAATTTTTATAATGCAGTGAAAAAAGTAGAAGCTGATAAAGAGGCTCAAAAAGAGCATTTATGCCGTGTCTTTAAAAAGAAAAAAAGCAGAATTGATTTACCGATAGAGTATATTAAGCGTATAATTAATACAGCTAAGAAATAGGTGGTTAAAAATAACATACCTTTTGTATGTAGGAGGAAAAAATGAAAAGCACAGTAGATGTACTTGGTGTAGCCATATCAAAGGTAACCATGGAAGAAGCGACAAAAAAGGTAAGAGAATTTGTAAAATCAGATAGCTTTCACAGTATATATACCCCGAATCCAGAGATTGTTATGCTCGCTAAAGACGATCCAAAGTTTCATAAGATATTAGATGAAGCAGATTTAGTTGTACCAGATGGCATAGGGGTGGTTATTGCCTCTAAAATCAAAAAAGACCCACTTCCAGAACGTGTAGCAGGTTATGATCTTGTACAAAGTACGATGAAAGAGGCTGTTAAAGAAGGGTATAAATACTATTTCTTTGGCAGTAAGCCAGGGATTAGTGATGAGGCAGCAGCTAAAATGAGAGAAACTTATCCAGGCATTGAGATTGTAGGAACGCATAATGGCTATTTTAAGCCAGAGGATGAAGCGAATATTATTGCGGATATCAATGAGTCAGGTGCTAATATTTTATTAGTTGCACTAGGAGCACCAAAGCAAGAAAAATGGATAGAAGCCAATAAACATCTTATGCCTAATGTACGTGTTGCTATTGGCGTAGGTGGCAGCTTAGATGTAATGTCTGGCAATGTAAAAAGAGCTCCAAAAGCCTTTCAAAAGTTAGGACTTGAATGGTTTTATAGACTGATCAAAGAGCCAACAAGATTTATGCGAATGCTTGTTTTACCTAAATTTCTAATTAAGGTGGTTTGCTATAAAAAATAAATGAAGCGCATAAGTATGCAGAAAAACCCATAAAACCTTGGAAAAATAGCACATAAAAAAATGAGCTATTGAGCATTATGTAAATTTGCATAAAAAAATATAGAAATAAATTGGTGATAATAGTACTAGAAATTTAGGAGTTAAATGGAATTTTATTAAATATGCAACTCCTTTATAACTAATTGCTAAAATGCCATAAGTGATTTTATAAAAATAGCCAATAGTCAGTCGTTTGTAAAATATAGTATATTTAAGTAAGTCCAATGACATGTGTATTTATCCAAACCTAAGGGGGAAATCATAATGGCAAGTTTAAAATTAAAAAATGTAGAGAAACGTTATCCAAATGGCTTCGTTGCAGTTAAAGACTTTAACTTAGACATAGCAGATAAAGAATTTATTATTTTCGTAGGACCATCTGGTTGTGGTAAATCTACAACACTTCGTATGATCGCTGGTCTTGAAGAAATCAGTGGTGGTGAACTTTGGATTGGGGACAAACTTTGTAATGATGTTGCTCCAAAAGATCGTGATATCGCGATGGTATTCCAAAACTATGCATTATATCCACATATGACTGTATACGATAATATGGCATTTGGTTTAAAACTTCGTAAAACACCAAAAGAAGAAATCGACCGTCGTGTACGTGAAGCAGCTAAAATCCTTGATATCGATCAATGTCTAGATCGTAAACCAAAAGCTTTATCTGGTGGTCAAAGACAACGTGTTGCTATGGGTCGTGCTATTGTTCGTGAACCAAAAGTATTCCTTATGGATGAACCTTTATCAAACCTTGATGCAAAACTTCGTGTACAAATGAGAACTGAAATTTCTAAAATGCACCATAGATTACAAACAACATTTATCTACGTAACTCATGACCAAATCGAAGCTATGACACTTGGTACAAGAATCGTAGTTCTTAAAGATGGTGTCATCCAACAAGTAGATTCTCCATCTAATCTTTACTCTAAACCACAAAACTTATTCGTAGCTGGATTCATTGGTTCACCACAAATGAACATGATTGAAGCTAAAACAGTTAAAAAAGGTGACGATATATATGTTACATTCGGTAGCGTAGAAATCAAACTTACAAAAGAAAAAGCAGAAAAAGTTATTGCAGGTGGTTATGTAGGCAAAGAAGTCATCATGGGTATTCGTCCAGAACATATCTGTGAACCATCTGAATTATTCGAAGAGCAAAAACCTTACTTCGTAATAGCAAACGCTACAGTAGAAGTAGTGGAAATGCTTGGTGCTGAAAAGAACTTCTTCATGATTTGTGAAGGTAACAATATTACAGGTCGTTTCAATACAGCTTGTACAGCAGGACCAGATGATAAAGTACAAATTGCTATGGATATTACAAAAGTACATTTATTTGATCCAGAAAGTCAACAAACAATTACAAACTAGTCATTATTTACAAGATGCCTTTAAACTAGTCCATTCTAGTTTAGAGGCATTTTTTATTGAAATAGTTACCTGATTACTTTTCAGAACTGTTTTGATTTATGTTACATTTATGATACAAATAATGAAATATAACTTTTTTTTTATCCATAAATAAGATAAAATAATATAAGAGATATTGGCGTTACATAGGAAATAAAAGAAATTATTAAAGAAATAGGGAGTTGATATATATATGATATCTAATCAAATTTTACAAAATACGATTGATGGATTGAAAAATATTACAAGAAGAGATTATTGTGTTTTAGATGCTGAGTCAAAAATTGTTGTAACAACAGATGGAAATGCTACAGGAAAATATTTGCCACAAGTAGAAGCCTTTATTAACTCCCAAGCTGATAGCCAAGAGATGCAAGGGTCTCATTACTTTAAAATCTATGATGAATATTTAGTTGAATATGTGCTTTCAGTAAGTGGAACAGATGATGAAGCGTATAAACTTGGAAAACTTGCAGCATTTCAAATTAAAGGGCTTTTAGTAGCTTATAAGGAACGTTTTGATAAAGACAATTTCATTAAAAATTTATTGTTAGATAATTTATTATTAGTAGATATTTATACAAGAGCTAAAAAGCTACATATCAAAAACAATGTACAACGTATTGTTTATTTGATTGAATGTAACGAAAAGAAAGATAGCAGCTTACCAGATATTCTTAGAAATATCTTCCCAGATAAAACAAGAGACTTCGTAACAGCTGTTGATGAAAAAAATATTATTTTAGTTAAAGAAGTAGTTGGAAACGAACAATCAGAAATTGAAAGCTATGCTAAGATGATTTACGATACATTAAGTGCAGAAGCTATGAGCAAGGTATATGTGGCTGTAGGGTCACCAGTTAATGATTTAAAAGATGTATCTAATTCCTATAAAGAAGCGAATATGGCACTTGAAGTAGGTAAAATCTTTAATTGTGAAGGACATATCTCACATTATTCAAAACTAGGTATTGGTAGAATCATTTATCAACTACCATTATCTTTATGCAAGTTATTTATTAAGGAAGTATTAAAAGATAAACGTGTAGATAGTTTTGATGAAGAAACATTAATGACGGTTAATAAATTCTTTGAAAACAGCTTAAATGTATCTGAAACTTCAAGACAGCTTTATATCCATAGAAACACACTTGTTTACCGTTTAGACAAGCTGCTTAAGACAACAGGGTTAGACTTACGTAAATTTGATGATGCAATTGTTTTCAAAATCACAATTATGGTTAGTCAATATATGGATTACATGGAGAAGCAAAGTCAAAATCGTATGTAGAAACAGGGGATAGTAATGATTGAGTTACATGGTATTACAAAAGTATACTCTAATGGAGCAGTAGGTCTTAATAATGTAAGCCTACGTATTGAAAAAGGTGAATTTGTCTTTATTACTGGTAATAGTGGCTCAGGAAAATCTACTTTTTTAAAGATGCTCTATAAAGAAGTAGAACCAGATCACGGAAAGATTATTATTAATAATAAGGATATTACTAAAATGAAAAAGAGGCAGATTCCATATTTAAGAAGAGAACTTGGAATGGTATTTCAAGACTTTAGATTACTGCCGAATAAAACAGTTTATGAAAATGTAGCATTTGCCATGGAAATCGTAGGCGCAAGCACAAGAGAGATTCGCAAGAATGTGCCTATTGTACTTGGATTGGTAGGTTTATCAAAGAAAGCAAGATGCTATCCTAATGAGCTTTCTGGAGGAGAGCAACAGAGAACAGCATTAGCAAGAGCCATTGTAAATAACAATCCGATACTGATTGCAGATGAGCCAACAGGAAATCTCGATCCAGCGACTTCATGGGAAATTATGAATTGTTTGCAAGACATCAATAAACGTGGTGTAACAATAATCATGGCAACTCACGAAAGAGAAATTGTAAATACATTAAAGAAGCGAGTCATTGAAATCACTAACGGGCAGATTAGTAAGGACGTGCATGAAGGAGGCTATGATGATGAAATTGAGTACTCTCAGGTATTTATTTAAAGAGGGTATTGTAGGCCTCTGGAGAAATAGGACCATGGCACTTGCTTCTATGGGAACGATTGTTTTGTGCCTCATTATTTTAGGTATGTCGTATGGAATAGGCGTTAATATTGACTACTTAATTGAACAGGTTGAGACTAAGTTTGGCATTACAGCCTATCTAAAAGAGGATTTAAATAAGCAAGATATTGATCAACTTCAATATGAGATCAAGCAAATAAAGAGTGTAAAGGAAGTTGTATATATCTCTAAAGAACAGGCATTAAAGAACTTTAGTGAGGAAAATAAAGAGCAAGGATTGTTTGAGATGTTTAGAGAGGACAATCCTTTACCTGCGTCATTAGAAATTACAGTAATTGATATTGCTAAACAAGAAGAGATTGTTAATAAGCTAAAGCATATGCAAGGCATAGATGAAACGATTTATTTTAAAGATGAAACAGCTTCATTTATAAAAATTGGCAATACAATCGACTACATATGTTTAGGCATATTGATTATTTTAGTAGTTGTAGGCTTAATGCTTATGAGTAATACCATTAAGCTTACTGTATATGTGCGAAGAAGAGAAATTAATATTATGAAATACGTTGGCGCAACGAATGGATTTATTCAAATCCCTTTCCTAATAGAAGGCATGCTAATTGGGCTTTTGGGTGCTGTTCTTTCTGTCGCAATGATTACGCTAAGTTATGATTGGGTACTTAGAAAGTTTGCTGAGATGACAGGGGTATTAAGTGGCTTTAGTTTAGTACCAGCTAGTCAAATCATGGAGACACTTATTCCAATGTATATTATACTAGGTGTCGGAATTGGGTTTATTGGGAGTGCTTTTGCGATTCATAAGCATTTAAATGTGTAGGAGGCCAGTTATGAGAAAGAAAATAATTTTATTACTGGCTGTGTTACTGACTTTTATGCCAGTTTATGCAACGACACTTAAAGATAAAAAGGAAGCATTAAATAGTACCCAGCAAGATATAAAAGACAAAAAAGAAACTGCTAGTCAGAAGAAAGAACAAAAAGAAGCCATTCAAGAAGAAATAAAAAAAGTGGATTTAGAACTGGTTGAAATTCAAGATCATATCAATGAGCTAGGGGACAAACTTGAAGTTAAAAGAGAAGAAATTGCAGCTAGTGAAGAAAAATTAGAAGAGGCTAATGAGAAAAAAGATGATCAATATGAAGCCACTAAAGAGCGAATGGTTCAGATGTATAAGAATCAGAAGATTGGTTATATACAAGTTGTTTTTTCCTCCAATAATTTTTGGGATGCGATTAATCGAGTAGAGTATGTAAAACGTATTTCCAGAAAAGATCATTCTATTTTAGATGAATATAAATTACAGATTGAAACAATTGAAAAACAGAAGAAATTAATAGAAGAAGAAAAAAATGAACTAGATATGCTTCAGAAAGAAGAAATAGCTAAAAATGATGAGCTAGAAACAACAAGAAACAAAAAAGAAGCCGCTATGGAAAAATTAGCAGCTGAGGAAGGAAAACTCAAGTCTGAAATTGTAAATCTTGAAGAAATATCAGAAAATCTCAAATCAGAAATTCAGGAATTAACAAGGCAGCTTGAAGAAGAAGCAAGAAGACAAAAAGAAGAGGAAGAAAGAAAAAGAAAGCAGGCAGCTAGTAGTAGTTCAAGTTCTAATTCATCTTCTACGAGTGGAAGGATTCCGACTCAATATGTAGGAGGAACTTTTATGTGGCCTGTGCCTGGCAATTATAGAGTCAGTTCGGGTTATGTGGATCGTACCAGTCCAATCTTTGGAACAGCAGAATTTCACACAGGAATAGATATTCCAGCCAATTATGGAACTTCTGTTGTAGCAGCTGCGGATGGAGTCGTTATTACAGCAGGATGGGTTAATGGCTATGGGAATACAGTTATGATTAGTCATGGTAGCGGACTCGTTACATTGTATGGGCATAACTCTTCACTTGTTGTTTCAAAAGGGGATTCTGTTAAAAAAGGTCAAACAGTTGCAAAGGTAGGAAGTACCGGTTATTCAACTGGAAACCACTGCCACTTTGAAGTGAGAAAAGATGGGGATCATGTTGATCCAAATATTTATTTAAATAATTAGCGTTAAAGAATCTCCCTAGTTTGAGTGAGTTTAAGTGAATGAACTCACCAAAATTAGGGAGATAATTTAATAGGAAATTTATATAAAAAGGAATTTGGAATGAAGTATAAAAGAACAATATTAATTATTTTGTTTACAAGTATGGCGGGCTTTTTTATTTTCTTAAAGAAAGCTGAAATTATAAATAGTTATTTTTCTGTGGCCAAACTTCAATTTCTTATAAAAGGGTTAAATGACAATTACCTTTATGATTTAGATGAAGAGGCTGGTGAGGAAGGCATTTATAGTGGCTATGTAGCAGCATTAGAAAATAGTGGTACTTGTTATTTAAATAAAGAAGAGTTAAAAGTGGCACAAATAGAAATGCAAGGAGACACCTTTTCTACAGGGCTTAGCTTAATGTGGAGTGCTGATCAAAATTATTTGATTGTGATTGGTGTAGAAGAAAATTCGCCAGCAAGCAGGGAAGGGATAGAGGTAGGAGACTGCATTGTCAAGGTTGATGAAATACAAGCAATAGCTGCTAATAGTCAGGAAATTGTACAGTTGTTATTTAGTGTGAAGACGGAAGCTCATTTATATGAATTAGCAAGAGGAGATAAAAGCTTTGAAGTTACCTTAATGCCAGAGAGAATTAATTTAAAAGAATTTTCTACAGAGGTTATAGATGATGTTATTTATATGAAGTTAAATACCATAAAAGCAGGAACCAGTCAAAATATAAAAGAAGCATTAGATAAAATGGATGGCACAAACTATAAGGGAATGATACTTGATACAAGAGATTTATCTACGCAAAATATAGATGAGGTATATCAGATCAGTGATTTATTTTTAGAAGATGAAATTGCATTTAAGGTAGAGAGTAAGAAAAAAGGGCTTGTGACTTATCACACGAATGAAGGAGCCTATAAAACGTCTTTGGTGGTGCTTTGTGATCAGGGAACGAGTGCAGGTGCTGAAGCATTAGTAATGGCACTAAAAGAACATGCAAAAATATTAGGAAGCAGCACAGAAGGCAATCCGTATATTAAGCAGGTTGTTGCCTTTAAAGATGGGACGGGGATGAGTGTAGCATGTGGAGAAATAAGTAACCGTTATGGAGAAAAATTATCAAAAGAAGGTGTTATGCCTGATATTAAGCTTTATATATCAGAAGAAGAAAAACAAAGCTTATTAGAAAAAGGTTATATCACTCAAGAAGAAGACAGCTATTTACAAGCTGCATTAGCCCAGTTTAAATAAATTTTTATTTATAGGATAATCGCTTTAATTAAAACATAAAATAACAATGAAATATGCATTACATTACTAAGGAGGTAGCATTTGTGAAAAAGAAAGTCGTTTTTCGTAGTGCTGCTATAAGTATAGTGCTCATTTGCTTTGCTTTATTTGCAACAGGTTTTACAGATAGGTACCAAGGTGTTGTAAAAAAACTCTCTATGATTGAAAGTGTATTAAATGAATACTACGTTGGAGAAGTAGACCAATATAAGCTTCAAGAAGGAATTTATAAAGGGTTTATTTCAGGTGTAGGAGATGCTTATACCACTTACTATACACAAAAAGAATATGATGAGTTTAAAGAAGAAACAAGTGGGATGTATACAGGCATAGGGATTAACATGTATTTAGACAGCCAAAATAATAGTATTGTGGTTAAAGAAGTATTTAAAGATTCACCAGCTGAGCAGGCAGGACTCTTACCAGAAGATAAGATTGTTAAGGTAGCAGGTAAAAATGTATCGGGCAATGACTATGCTTATGTAAGGGAAATGATTACTGCACACAAAGAAAAGGGAGTAGATATTTCAGTTTATAGGCCTAGCAAACAGGCGAATTATGAATTCAATCTTAAGGTAGAAAATATTGTATATCCAACAGTCACCTTTAGAATGCTTGAAGAAGGCATAGCTTACGTAGGACTTAGCAAATTTGAAGATTTATCGCATGATCAATTTAAAGAGGCACTAGATAAGTGCCAAGATAAAGGGGCAAGAGGAATTGTTTTTGACCTTAGAAACAATAGAGGAGGTCTGCTTCGTATAGCTAAAGAAATTGTTGATGAACTTATTCCAGAAGGGGTGATTGTTTCTACAAAAGATAAGAATGGAAAGAGCATAGAATATAAAGCAGATAAAGACTATATTGACACACCAATGGTGGTAATCATTAATGGTAACAGTGCAAGTGCATCAGAAGTGGTAGCAGGTGCCCTAAAAGATTATAAACGTGCTAAGCTTGTAGGTGAGAAAAGTTTTGGTAAAGGTGTCGTGCAAACCATTGTTCCATTAACAGATGGGTCAGCCATTAAGTTAACAACTTCTCAGTACTTTACACCAAGTGGGGTTTGTATTCAAGGCATAGGCATCGAGCCGGATGTAAAAGTGAGCTTACCAGCAGAGAAGCTATTAAGAATGGCGAATTTAAAAGATACAGAAGATGACCAATTACAAACAGCTATTAAGGTTTTAAAGGAGGAAATAGCTGATAAAGCTTAAAAGGGGAGGTCATCTATATTAAGAATGATCAGCAAATAGTGATTAGTATAGCATTGGGAATTTTAATAAGCCTACTTTTGATGTATTTTAGGCAAGCGATACAAATAGAATGGACTTTCCTGATAATAGTAGGTGTATCACTTATTGTAGGAAGAATACAACCTAAGTGGACATGTCTAGCTTATGTGATGGCAGGTATCTATGTTATAGATGCACTATTAGTTTGGAGTAATCTCAAATCAAATTTAATGAATTTGAATTATGAGAAGATGATTTATTTAGTAGGGATACTTCATATGCTGGAAGGCGGATTAACTTTCAGTTTTGGTGGAAAACAAAGTATTCCTATTATGGCATACAGAGGAGAAAAAGTAGTAGGAGGTTATCAAAGCCACCAAAGATGGCTGATGCCCCTACTTTTTTTTAAAATCAAAAGCTTTTATGTCCCCGTTATTGTAAGCATTGTTTATGCTAATGATAGTTTTACATATACTCCAAAACAAAAAGCTAAGAAGATGGGGTTACTAATCGGTAGTTATGGACTGCTGATACTATATATTGCAAATTTGGTTAATGACGGTAGGGTATCACTTACACTAGGCATGTTTATGATGCCATTACTTCATGAAGGCCTATTTTTGATGGATGATTATATAGAAAAAGGTGAACTAAAATATCCTTATCCAAGTGTAGGAATAAGGGTTATGGAGATAGAAGAAAACATGCAGTTAGATATTAGCAGAGGGGATGTGATTCGAACGGTTAATGGGTTACAGCTTACCAATGAAGAACATTTTATGGAGCTTATAAACAGAAGTATAAAATGTACTTTAGAAATTGAGAAGATATCTGGAGAAAAGAAATGGTTAACCTGTATGACGGAAGAAATAAAAGCGGCAAAAATAGTTTTTTTACCTAGGTACTAAATTAATATTCAGACAATAGCTAAAAAGGATGCTTCTTGTTAAATTAGAAGCATCCTTTTTTAGCTACTTGATATGTTCATGATTGTGTAAGTGATCCATGCAATATTCGTAGTTGCCATTACATTTTGAGCAATATCTAAATTCCATATCAGGGTCCGTTAATTCTGTTTTGCCACAAACGGTACATTTGTGGAAGGCTACCTTGATAGGAGGCCCTTGCTTAAGCTCTTGTTTCTTAGCGGCTCTAAATTGTTTTTGAGTCTGAGTGGGTCTGCGGTTTAAAAGCTGACCACCAAAGAAGATAAAGAAGTTAATAAAGGCTGTAATAATTAATATACGGTTAGTAATATTACCTGAAATAAACTCAAAAGCTAATAAGACAATATCTATAAAGGCAAGATACTTTACTTTAACAGGAAGAATACCATAAAGTAAAAATTGTACATCAGGATAAAGCACAGCATAAGCTAAGAATAAAGATAGGTTGATGTAGGTTGTAATCATTAAACTCGCATATAAATAAAAGGTAGAAGCAATCTGTGAGTTATTAAAGCAAATAAGTTGCACGACTAAAAGTCCAACCATATTAAAGATCATACCTAATAAGTAATACATATTAAATTTAAAAGTGCCCCAAGTGTTTTCTAATGTACCACCAATAGAGTAGTATAGAAAAGCCATAAATAAAAACCAAATAGGAGATAACAAACTTGAAGAACCAAGGGTGCTAGGGATAAAGACAAAGCTAAAGAGTCTCCAAATTTGCCCTCTAATGATTAAATAGGGATTAAAATAGAGTAAATTAATCAGTAAGTTATTGTGAGTAAGCTGAGTAAAAGCAAAGACAATGGCTTGCCCCATCATAATGTAGAGCATAAGATTAGAAATAGCATATTTGCCAAATTTACGCTCTAACCTATTTAAAAAATTCATAATTCCTCCTTGTATTCATATAAATATTATATTTTTGCATTATAATCTAACATAGTTTATAATGAAACGATATGAAATATAGTATAGTATATCACACTCATAGCTACAGGCAAAGGGAGTAAAGAGGAGGAAAAATATATATGGAACATTACGGAATACAATTTAAAGACATGGATAAAAAGCAAAAAGTAAAGCATATTTGGGAATACTATAGGTATCATATATTAGCTACAATTATTGCAATCGTGGTTGTTTTTTCACTAGGAAAAACAATGCTTTTTCCAGAACCACCTAATGAAGTAGATATTGTTATGGCAGGCTCAATGTATATTGATTCCACCAAGGAAGAAGCGGTTAGGGAAAACTTTAAAGAAGAATTTAAAACGGGCTTAGACCTAAATGCAATCAATTGGGATGGTGATATGCAGTTTGCTGCGATAATGAATCAAAAAATTCCATTGTTATTTAATACAAAGGAATTAGATATCGTTGCGATTCAGACAGAGAATTACGACCGATTTGCTAAAATATATGGAAAAGATATGTTTGCACCATTAGAAGAAATACCAGAGCTTAAGGATGTTTTGGAAGAATATAAAGATAGCTTATATGTATGTGACAAAAAAAGAGATGAAGACGGCAATGAAATTCCAACCGAGGAGCATATTCTAGGGATTAAAGTTAACAAGTTTAAAAATATCCCATCCATTATTGAATCAGAGGAAATGGTAATTGGTATCAATCCCGAGGCAAAGGATTTTGAGAAAACGATAAATATGTTAAAATACATTTTAGAGCAGTAATTGTTTTGGATTTAAATGTGTTATAAAGAGGAGAAGAATGATGAACTTAAGTGATATTAAACAAGTCGGTATAGTAGGTGGTGGTCCATCCACGTTAATGTTATGCTTTGAATTTGCAAAATTAGGAATTAAAACGTGCTTATTAGACCCAAAAGTAGATTGCATTGGTGCAACTATTGCAAATGAGCATATTATTGCAGCTATAAATAAAGAAAACATTAAGAAGCTGAGTTTAAGATGTGACAAGGTGATTTTCAATATAAAACCTGAATTTGAGTTAGATGTCAAGTTGCATGCGCCTATTTATCCCAATAAAGAAGCATTAGATGAAGTCAGTAATTTAAAAAATGTCTTTGATATCCTTGAGTTATTAGAAATACCAGCCACTAAGATTTATTATCAAGATAATAAAAAAGAGGCATTTACTAGAATCGAAGGATTAACCATGCCTTTTAGATTTGTTAAGCAATATAAAGGCTATTCAAAACAAATGGATATCTTTACAAAAGAAGATTTAGCAGATTTTATCTTAGAAGTAGATGATGAAGCAGAAAGCTTTATTTTACAACCTATTGAAGATTATAAACAAACGATTTCCTGCATTTGTTTAGTTGATCAATTAGGAAAAGCGCATCTTTATAATCCTATTGAAGTAAATTATGAAGAAGATGGAACTTGTCATTTAAAAATCTTAGATAATTTAACAAAGAGCATGATCAATCGTTTGAATCGTTATAACCGTAAAATTATGAAAGAAATGCATGCAGTAGGGGTATTTACTGTTAGATACGGTATTAGAGCGAATAAAGCAGTAGAATTTATTGATATCACTCCAGAAATGGGAGTAGGTAGTATCCTTACAATAGAGGCATATGAAACTTCTGTATTTGAGCAGTATGCCAAATTACTTTTAGACATGAAGCTTACAACACCTGTATTAGAAGCTTATGCACATGGAACGATTAAAGAAAATCATGAAGTAGATCAAAATGAGGAAGGGCATTTGTATAGGTTAGAAGACCATAGAATGTGTATCCATAGAGAAAAGATGGGTGAAAGTTAAAAAGAAGCGATTGAAAAGGCAATCGCTTCTTTTTAACTTTCTTTTTGAGTTTTAAGGACTTGATATTTTGAAAGAAAATGTACAATCTTCTCGATATCACCATCGTAGACAAGAGGGTTTATTTCATTAATATAGCCTTGTCTACCAAATAAGTAAAATGAGGCATAATTATAGGCTTGAGCAGCTCTTTTTTCAGTCGGATACATACCTAAATAGAGTTGTTTTCCTTGATAACCAATATGAGCTCTAAAACTATTTTTATCTTTACTAACCCCTCTTAATGACTTGAGCGATATAATACGCTTACGTGTATGGTCTAAATGATAAATTCTTGGTGAAATCGCAAGCTTTTCATATAAGGCATCATATTCAGCTTTGGTAAGATAGGGAATGGTATTATAGGTACAATCTTTAAGAGACTGATCACAAGACAAAATATCAAGGGCTTTATTATAAGCAATAGCAGCTTCCACTTCAGACTTATAATGCCCAATGATAATATTTGTTTTTAAATAAATATGAGCAATATATACAGTGGCATTACCTTTTTCTTTTTTAGTGACCCCTTTATAACCGTTAATGATTTCAATATTATTTTGACGAAAATCAAAAGGATTTCCATTTTTAAAACGGTAATCTTTATTTAAAACACTATGGTTTTGAATGCCATATCTTAAAAGAATGTTTTTCTGAGAAATAGAATCTTGGGTATAAAGGTAATTCCCTCGTTTGTAAATTTTGTATGTAGAAAAATAAAATAAATCTTTTAAGTCAAAGCTTAGTATACAATCCTTTGACAGATAATAGGTAAAGTATGAGGGATATAAGTAAATAGGGTTTTTAATATAGTTCTTATTATCACGCAAATTACTAAGGCAGACGATTTTCTTATAATCTAGATAACAAAAATCAAATGTAGGCTTACCTTTTGGAAGTGACATGAGCCTAGTCGCTTCATCTAATGCAGCCTCAGCAGCTTCCATAGTAGGGTACGTACCTAGATAAAGCTTTGTGGCATTCAATACAAAATAAGTTTTATATTTCGTCTGGTCATTAATCAGCGTGGGATAAATATAGGACATATTTTCACCTTCTTTTATCGAGAAAACGATATAAATGATATTTATTTTAGTCATTTCAAAAATAAAGCAAAAGCTTTACTGATGATGAAATCCTTCTTAAAGCATACCGTAAAAATTATAAAAAGTCATCCAATATCATTTAGGGCAGGTATTAATTTTTGAACCAATGTATATCTCCATAGATATTAGGAAAAATGGATATAGGAGTATACCTTCATTAAAAAAGTAATAAACACAAAAAATAACTACAATAGCAATGAAGAAAAAATATAAAAGAAAAGTATATAAAAACAAAAAAGTACTAGACAAATTGAGAGAATTATATTAGGATTATTAACATAACTAAATTAAAACCTATTCGTCGTATAATGTTGATAATATGGTTCAACAGTTTCTACCAAATTACCATAAATAATTTGACTACGATATGTGTTGAGTTTTTCATATTCATATCTTATAGAAATTTTAATTTTATTATAATAACAAGCATATATGATGGAAGGTTACTCTGACAAAAAATATACTTAATTAGGAGAAACCCAAGATGAAAAAGAAATGGATAGCAGTAGCGCTTGCGAGTGTATTAGCAGTAAGCTCACTTGTTGGATGCAAAGGCAATAATGGCTCAAAGGAAGTAGAATCAAAATATGAAAAGATTGATACAGACCTTAAAGTAGGGATGTCTACAGATGCGGGAACAATTGATGACCGTTCATTTAACCAAAGCACTTGGGAGGGGATCTCAGGGAGTGTAGAGCATGCTAAGTATTTACAACCTTCAGGAGAAGCAGATGCTGACTATTTAGAGAGCATTGGAAATCTTTATGATGCAGGATTTAAGTTTATTGTTACACCAGGGTTTAAATTTGAAAGAGCGATAGGGATTGCGCAGACAAAATATCCAGATGCTAAGTTTGTTATTTTAGATGGTTCACCAGTGGATGAATCAGGTGAAGTTGATATTAGAGAGAATACAGTTTCTATTTTATTTGCTGAGCAGGAGGCAGGATTTGTAGCAGGTGTTGCGGCTGCAGTTCAAATAAAAGAAGCAGACTTTGGATTTATTGGAGGAATGCCAATTCCTTCTGTAAAAAGATTTAATTATGGATTCCAACAAGGCGTTAATTATGCGAATGCTAACTTTGGAACAAACATTTCTCTTAAGAAAGAAAACATTGTATATCAAGGAACCTTTAGTGACAAAGCAAGTGGGCAGCAGATTGCAGCACAAATGTACGACCGAGGTGTAAAAGTTATCTTTACCGCAGCAGGTGGTACAGGAATTGGGGCAATTACTGAAGCAAAAAGTAGAGCAACAAGTGGTGACACATCTATTTATATAATTGGTGTAGATGTAGATCAATATACAGATGGCGTTTATAATGAGGAAAACAATGCTTCGGTTATTTTAACATCAGCAATGAAATATATTGATGAAGCAACTATTGCAATGATTAAAGATGAGGTTAATGGAAACTTCCAAGGTGGGCAAATCCTTACATTTTCAGTTGCAAATAATGGAGTAGGCATTCCAAAAGAAAATCCTAATCTAAATGAAGAGACAATGGCTATAGCTAATACAGCTATTGAAGCTATTAAATCAGGTGAAGTGACAATTGCTAGTGAAAATGATGGAACATTTATTGAATAATGATAGATAAAATCAAAGGCAGTAAAGTATTAAAAGGATGATACTTTACTGCCTTTTTATAAAACTGCTGGAAATATAATTATAAATTATACAATTAAAAAAATTAAATAGATTTATTGGTAGTATTAAGCTATAATAAAATTACAATTTTATTAAAGGGGGGATTCTTATGGCAATACTAGTGACTGGGGGGGCTGGATATACTGGCTCACATGTATGTATTGAATTATTAAAACAAGGATATGAAGTCGTTGTAGTCGATAACTTTTTAACATCAACTGCAGAAGGCATTAAGCAAATCAGAGAAGCAACAGGAAAAGATGTAAAACTTTATGCAATGGATTTAGGACATAAGGAATTAGTTGAAAGAATATTTAATGACAATGATATCGAAGGCGTTATTCACTTTGCAGGAATTAAGTCTACAGGAGAATATAAAAGAAATCCTATCGAATATTATTACACCAATTTAGCAAGTACATTAATGCTTTGTCAGGTTATGGCTGAACACAATGTGAAGAAAATGGTATTTAGTTCATCAGAAGGCTTCTATGGAGATAATGGTTCCGATACAACAAGCTATGGAAGTGCAAAATTAATGATTGAAAGAATGCTTAAAGAAGTCTATTTAGCAGATCCAACATGGAGCATTCAGGTCATTCGTTATCTAACTGCTGAAGACCATGTTTATACAAAGAAAGAACTAAAAGTAGAAACAATGTGTGATACCTATATTGACGCATTTAAAAACTTAGAACAGGGTAAAATAGAGGCTTATGAAATAAGTATAGAAAATCAACAAGTAAAATTAAGATCTGCTAATATATTTGAAGGCTATAATGTCAAGGATTTGTCTGTGAAATAGAAAAATATAGTGCATTATGTACAAATATAAGTTAAAAATATATTAACAAATTTTAAAAAATGTTTTTTAAAATTATTTAAATAAGTGGTATAATAAAGCAAAAAGTAGAGGAGAGCGTACTAATGAAACTATTTATAGATACAGCCAATACAGAAGAAATTCGCAAAGCAAATGATCTTGGTGTCATTTGTGGTGTAACAACTAATCCTTCACTTATTGCTAAAGAAGGACTTGTTTTTGAAGAGGTTATTAAAGAAATTGCATCTATTGTAGATGGACCAATTAGTGCTGAAGTGATTAGCTTAGAAGCAGATAAAATGGTTGAAGAAGCTATTGAACTTGCTAAAATACATCCTAATATTGTTATTAAAATTCCAATGACAACAGAAGGATTAAAAGCTACAAAAGTTTTAAGCAGTAAAGGCATCAAAACCAACGTTACATTAATTTTCTCTGCAGGACAAGCATTACTTGCTGCAAGAGCAGGTGCTACTTTCGTAAGCCCATTCGTTGGAAGATTAGATGATATTGGACAAAATGGTATGGATTTAGTAGCAGATATTGCTGAAATCTTTGATATCCACGGAATCACTACAGAAATTATTGCTGCAAGTATCAGAAGCCCATTACATGTTATTGATGCAGCTAAAGCAGGAGCAGATATTGCAACTGTTCCATATAAAATTATTTTACAAATGACAAAACATCCATTAACAGATAATGGTATTGAACGTTTTATGAAAGACTGGGAAGGTCTTACACAAAAGCTTAATTCATAGAAGAAATTTGTCTATGGAGTTATAAATCATATGTAAATGGACAAATAAGGGAACAGCGTAGTCATTTTACTATGCTTTCCCTTATTTTGCGTGTCAGTAAAATATGTAAGAGGTTATTAAAAAAATGGATGTATTAAGATTCGTATATATGAGTTGTATAATAGGTAGAATATTAATAGACAATGAAAAGGAGATAAGGTTATGGTAAAACATATTGTTATGTGGAAAGTAAAGGAACATGAGGTACATGGAACAAAAGAAGAAGTTATGCATAAAATAAAAAAGGGGTTAGAAGGTCTAAAAGGAAAAATTGATGGATTAGAAGAAATTGAAGTGGGCATCAATTTTAATGCCTCTGATGCAGCATTTGATGTGGTATTAAATTCTGTTTTTACGAGTAAAGAAGCATTAGAAGGTTATCAAAATCATCCTAAACATTTAGAAGTAGCTAATGGATTAGTCAGACAAGTTGCAACTTCTAGGGTAGTAGTAGATTATGTCATTTAATGCATATTAATTAATAACATATGCTTGATATAATAACAAAAAATGTAAATAAAACGATAATTATTGTTAATATATGTGGGATTAAGTTGAAATATCAACATATCAACTAACAAAATATCCACATATTAAATGAGAACAAATATAGTAAAATCAAGTTATGCACAAAGTTATACACATTATCCACAGGATACCTTGAGGTGTAATAGAACTGTAATGTTAGTTAATTTCTTATGAAGCTGTGGATAAATGTTAAATGTAATGAGTTTCAATGAGTTATAAAAAATGCCTTAGAAAGTATAAACAATAATAAAAATTTTATTATTGACTAATAATTTATAAGGGTGTATATTTATTCATATCGATAAAGAAATGCACAAGGAGTGAATGATATGAAGAAATTAGTTAAATTATTAAGTATAGTAAGTGCTAGTGTTTTAGCATTAGGATTGATGGTAGGATGTGGCTCAAGTGAAACTGCTACTTCTAATACACAAGATACCGTAGCAAAAGAGGAAGCTAGTACAGAAGAATCAGCAGCAGAAGCGACTACTAATGATGGTGGGGTAATCATCATGGGAACGAATGCAGAATTTGAACCCTTTGAATATAGAGAAAATGGAACAGATATAGCAGGGTTTGATGTGGAGATTGCAAAGAAAGTAGCAGAAAAATTAGGCAAAGAACTTAAAATTGAAGATATGGCATTTGACTCATTAATTATGGCATTAAATAGTGATAAAATTAATTTTATTGCAGCAGGTATGACAGCAACAGATGAACGTAGAACTCAAGTTGATTTCTCTGATTCTTATTTTAAATCTAAACAAGTTGTCATTGTAAAAGCAGATAATACAGATATTAACACAGCAGATGATTTAGTAGGTAAAAAGGTTGGTGTACAATTAGGAACAACAGGTGACCTATTTGTAAGTAGTACAGATGGCATTGAAAGTGTATCTCAATTCCCTACAGGAACTCAAGCTGTAATGGATTTAAAAAATGATAAAGTAGATGCTGTTGTTATTGATGCTGAGCCAGCTAAAAAAATGACAGAGGGTCAAAGTGATTTAAAAATTTTAGATGCACCATTTGTTGAAGAAGAATATGCAATTGCTGTTAAAAAAGGTGATACAGAATTATTACAAGCTATAAATGATACTTTGGCAGAAATCAAAGCTGACGGTACATATGATACAATTTATGGTCAATTCTTTGGTACAGCTGAATAATGCCTGATTAGTAATAAAGGAATTTGAATGAAGTAATAAAAAGACCTTAAGACAAGTAGAAAAAAGCTTATCTTAAGGTCTTTTGTATGAAAATAAAACGTAAGATATAAAATTTGAATCATTATACAATAATGTGACAAAATATTGTATAATAGTCAAGAGAATGCTTGAGACACATTTATGTTTACAAAAAGGAGGAGAAATATTGGAAGATTTTTGGATTAAGCTTTTGGGTCAACAGACAGTAGATTTTTATAAGATTTTTGCAGCTAACAAATATTATGTAGTGATTTGGGAAGGCTTAAAATGGACATTAGGGCTTACAGCTATTGCTTTAGCTATTGGTTTAGTGATTGGTGTTTTGATAGCACTCATTCAAATTACAGAGATTCGCAGAAAAAATGGTGTACTAAATGCAATCAGTGTCTATGGACTTAAGTTTTTAAAGTGGATTACCAGTTTGTATATTTATATTATTAGAGGAACCCCTTCAGCACTGCAAATAGTGCTAATGTGGACAGTCGTATTTGCGACAAGTAGTTTGCCTAGAATTGTCATTGGTGGGATTGCATTTGGAATTAATAGTGGGGCCTATATGGCAGAACTAATCCGTGCAGGAATTCAAGGAATTGATAAAGGGCAAACGGAAGCAGGTCGTTCATTAGGGCTTAGTTATGTATCCACTATGAGATATATTATTTTACCTCAAGCATTTAAACAAATGCTTCCAGCGATGGTAAGTGAATTTATTTGCTTAATCAAGGAAACGGCTATTATTGGATTTATTGGTGGATTAGATTTAATGAAGGCGCAAAGTATTATTCAAAGTAGAACCTATAATGCATTGCAGCCTTTATTAATGGTTGGGTTATGCTATCTTATTTTGACTAGTGTATTAACATTTTTCATGAAGCGTTTGGAAAAGAAGTTAAATAAAAGCAGATAGGAGAACCGATATGATTAAAGTTGAAAATTTACATAAGAAATTTGGGGATATAGAAGTATTGCGTGGCATTAATGACTACGTGGATAAAGGTGAAGTGGTCGTTATCATTGGTCCATCTGGTTCAGGAAAATCGACTTACTTGCGTTGTATTAATCAAATGGAAGAACTCACAAGTGGTAAGATTTTAATTGACAATGAGGATATTACGGATGCAAAAGTAAATATCAATGAAGTAAGACAGAAAGTAGGAATGGTTTTTCAACACTTTAATTTATTTCCACATATGACAGTATTACAAAATATTACTTTGGCACCAATGAAAATAAAGAAGATTCCTAAAGAGCAAGCTGAGAAAGAAGCCTATATATTACTTGAAAAAGTAGGGCTTAAGGAAAAAGCAAATGAATACCCTAGTAAATTATCAGGTGGTCAAAAACAACGTATAGCTATTGCTAGAGCACTTGCTATGAAGCCAGAAGTCATGCTTTTTGATGAACCTACCTCTGCACTAGACCCTGAAATGGTAAAAGAAGTATTACAGGTTATCAAAGAATTAGCTGATGAAGGCATGACCATGATGATTGTTACTCATGAAATGGGATTTGCAAAAGAAGTCGGAACAAGATTACTCTTTATTGATCAAGGTAATATTATTGAGCAAGGCAAACCAAAAGATATTTTTGAATCACCAAAAGAAGAACGTACAAAAAGTTTTTTAAGCAAAGTATTATAATAAGCAAAAAAAAGACCGTTGGACTAAATTAAGTCACAACGGTCTTTTTCTTGTTCTAGTAGTTTTAATCGTTCTTTTTTTGCACGTTTTGTATCATATAAAATTTTATCTGCTCGTGATAAGAGGTATTCAAGAGAATCTATGTCATCTTTGGAATAGTAAATGCCACCAATTGAAATGCTTAGTTTATAGGGCTTTTGATGGATGGTGTTAAATTCAGTGCATAGTCTATCCACTGTGTGGGTAACTTCTTCTAAATAATCAATACTTTGTCCGGTAGAGAGGATAACAAATTCATCCCCACCGATACGACCAATAATCTCATGATGACAAAAAGCCTTTTTTAAGATACGACTCATTTGGATGATGGCAAAGTCCCCTTCATGATGACCAAAGGTATCATTAATCGTTTTAAGTCCGTCCATATCTGCATAAAAAAGAATTCCTCCCTGATGTTCTGTGAGTGAAAAAGCATATCGGTCTTCAGCAAAATTAAAAAAGCCACGCCTGTTAAGTAGGTTAGTCATTTCATCTGTTTGAGAAAGCGTTTCTAATTTACTTTCTACTTGCTTTTGAGCAGTAAAGGAGGAGGTGAGTTTTAAAGCACATCCAAGTTCAACGGTTAAGTTATCAATCAGAGTATAGTTATCACAATCCATTTCAAAAACAACAACCCCAAGCTGTTCATTACCAAAAAAGATAGGATGGATACAAGAGGTATAATTTTCAGTATGTTTTTCAAACCCATAGAAAGCAATTTCATTGGCATTTACTTTACAAGGGAGCAAGTCTGGGTTAATAATCTGACCTTTTATATAACCCATGTAAAGATCAATATCATCAGGCATTTCCCATTCATCAGATAGATTATGCGTGATACCTTTAGGGTATAAGTAAATCAGGCAACTTGTAATACCAGCCTCTATAAGAGAGGGGATAATGGATTGAAGCTGCTGTTCTTTATTACTAATGTTATTGGTGATTGTAGTGAGAAATTGTCTGGTGAAATTAAAATGATTGTTAAGTTTTTCGCTTTGAAGCGAGTAATAGTCTAGCAAGTAATTGAATAGTGAATGACTAATCTTACTAAATAATTTATCAATATAACGCAAGACAACTGGATTTTGAGATAAATGAAACAAATCATCCTTTAAGGAAGTCATGCAATTTTTTAGATTAAGTGCTAAATGAATAGTGTTTAGTTTGTCTTTTACAGAGACAAAAAAAGACTCCACGCAAGTTTGAACCGGTTTAAACTCATTAGGCGCTTGAAGTATAAGTTCATAACACTCTATTACAAAATTGCGAATGGAAGATGTGATATCGGAATTGAGGGTTGGAAGACACTTTTGTAAAAAAGTATCTGCTAGCTGAACACTTTTTCCTTTTGGCATGGTGAGTGTAGAAAGTAAAGAACTATAAGGCATAATATGACAGCCGCAAGATTCTCTATAAGTGATGCGACTAGGAAGTAAAATATCTGTTGGAGAGTTACCTTTAATCATGTCTAAGAGTAGTAAAACGGCTGAACGAGCCATTTGCTCTAAGGATTGTTCTATACTTGTTAGGCTAGGGACAGAATAGGCAGAGCTAGGAATATCGTCACAGCCTGTGACAATAATTTGTTCCGGAATCAGAATGCCTCTTTTTTTGAGTTCTGACATAATCGTAAGTGCCATAGAATCATTGGCACAAACAATCGCATCGATATCAAGTTTTTTTTCATCTAAGAACGTATGAACAGCATCTTTGACGGATACAGGCGTAAAATCACCTGTATAGACATAGTCAGAGCGATAAGCCATCTTATTCTCATCTAAAGCTGAGGTGTAGCCTAAATAACGGTCAAAAGCATCTCTGTTGCTGCTAGGACCTGAAACGAAAGCGATATTTTTTCGATTATGTACATGAATTAAGTGATTAACCAGTTCTTTAAATATAGCCGTATTATTTGTATATACACTTGGTAAGTCAGGAATTTGAACGCCTAAACTCACCATAGGGATCGGTTTAAATTTTGAGTAAAAATTAGAGTAATCTGTTGAGTTCAAGAAGGATGCTAAAGTTCCTGAAGCCAAAATAATGCCATCAAGATGCTCTGAATGGGCAAAATTAAAAACAACATTACATTGATACTGATATTTATATTGTGAGAATGTAAAGTTAGGGTTTAAAGAACCGCCTAAAAAATTAATTAAATTGATATTTTCTTCTTGGGCAATTTTAGTAACCGTACCTGCTAATAGTGTGGAATATTCTAAGTTTGTTACAGTAGTAAAAAAACCTATAGTATATGGGACATTATTGCAACCTAACATTTATTTCAACCCCTTAAAAAGTAATGGTATAAAACAATGCAAATACATAGTTGATTATACAATATTTGTTGGTAAAAGTGTAGAGAGTACAAAAAGATATTGACAACAACAGTGTATAGAGTTAATATCTGTGTATAGAATATAAACACAGTTAAACACAAAATTCATACTAAATGGTAGGTGGAAAATGAACATTTATATTATCTCAGATAGTTCATTACCTTTATATGAACAGATTATAAATCAAATAAAAGAACAGGTATTACAAGGAAAAATAGAGCAAGGGAGTGCGTTGCCTTCTATACGTATGATGGCAAAAGAGTTAAAGGTAAGTATTATTACTGTAAAGAGAGCCTATGAAGAACTGGAAACGGAGGGATTTATTGAAACGGTACCAGGAAAAGGAACTTATGTTTCAATGAAGAATAGAGAACGCTTGAGAGAATTACAAATTAATCAGGTTGAAGAGCAAATAGAAAATATAGTGAGTGTTGCCAAAAGTATTGATATGAGTTTAGAGGACGTACAAGAACGCGTTAAGATTTTTTATGAGGGGGTATAAACGATGAGTAAAATTGTTTTCGATCATATTAAAAAGAAGTTAGGAGATTTTGAATTAAATATACCTCATTTAGAGATTATGGATGGTTATATAACAGGCTTTGTAGGGGAAAATGGTGCTGGCAAGACAACAACCATGAAATTAATACTAGATATGCTTATTCCTGATAGTGGCACTATTGAAATAGATGGTAAAAATGTAAAAGAAAATAGCACAGAAATTAAGAAGGAAATAGGATATGTAGGAGATCCAACAGGCTTTCCAGAAGAAAGTAAGTTAAAAAACATAAAAAGAATGTATGCGCCTTTTTATGAAAAATGGGATGATAAACTTTTTGAAAGATATGCTCACAGATTTGGTTTAAAAATGGATTTAAAATATAAGGATTTATCTACAGGACAAAAGAAGCAGTTTGCCTTAGTAATGGCATTATCTCATAAACCAAGATTGATTCTTTTAGATGAGCCTACTTCAGGCTTAGATCCAGTTGTAAGGCAAGATATGTTAGATGTATTAATGGAACATATGCAAGATGAAAAGGTATCTGTATTTTATTCTACCCACATTACTTCAGACTTAGAAAGAGCAGGAGATTATCTAGTATATATTAAAAAAGGAAAAATTATTTTTAATAAGCCATTAGATGAACTTTTAGAAAACTACTGCCTTGTAAGGGGGCCAAAGGAATTATTTGGAGAAGAAATTAAAAAAGAGCTATTAGGGCTTAGAACTTCAAAATTCGGTGTGGAAGCTTTAGTAGAAAGTAGAAAATTAGCTGAGGAATTATTTGGAGAAGAAGTCGTGATGAGCAAACCTAGTATAGAGGACATTATGATATTTTTATCAAATAGAGGGGGGCAAAGACATGATCGTACAAATTGTTAAGAAAGACTTTATTTATTTAATAACGTCTCTTAAGTCAACATTAGGGGTGATGTTAATTTTTTCTTTATTTATGCCAATGGCTAATATGGCTTTTGCATGTGTGATGCCAGCATTAGTTTGTTATTTGGGATTTTATAGTTTAGTAGCTTATGAAGAACGTAATAAGTCTAACATATTTAATATGTCATTGCCCTTATCTAGACAAGATATATGTTTATCTAAATATATTGAAAGCATCATTTTTATTATTTTCTCAAGTTTATTAGCTTTAATTGGAGTATGGATTGCTTATAAAAGTGCAACAAATGAAGTGAAATTTATAGATGTGAATATGCTTGTAGGCATGTTAAGTATTGGACTCATTTACAGCGCTGTGATGTTACCTTGTATTTTTTATTTTGGAACGTTAAGAGCACGATACGTATTGTTAGCGACTTATATAATCATTTTTGTTTTTGCTAACAATGTTAAAAATTCGGTGTTAGGTGAAGTGATGGGCAAGGTAACCAATATTTTTGGGGGTTCTTTAATTTTCATATTGATAGGCTCTATTATTGTAATGGGAATATCTTATATGATTAGTATTCAGATTTGGGCAAGAAAAGAATTTTAGCCAAAAGTATGAATAAAAAAGCACTATATAAAAGGATATAATTAGGCAAAAGCATTTAATGTGTGTATTTTGTCTAATTGTAGACTATATATAGTGCTTTTTTGTTGAAAAATGACATATAATACTTAACAGTATAAAAGGTATAATAATAGTACATAAGTTTTATTGGAGGGAGTTATATGATAAGATAAATAGTATACTCAAAAAGGTAAAAAAGAATATAACTTGTTATGAAACGAAAGAAGAGGGAACATCATTGAAGATCATTGTGGGAACAAGAGGTAGCAAATTAGCTACAACTCAAACCATGTGGGTAATAGAAAAACTGCAGAAAGAATATCCTTTAGTAACGTTTGAGATGAAAATTATTAAAACTAAAGGGGATATCGATCAGGAAACGAGATTAGATAAAATAGGAGATAAAGGCATTTTTACTTCTGCTCTAGAAGAAGCACTTATTAATAATGAAATTGATATGGCTGTGCACAGCATGAAGGATATGCCAACTTTATTGCCACAGGGGCTTTGTTTAGCCCCTGTTCCTTTAAGGGAAGATGCTAGAGATGCACTTATTTTAAAGGAAGGCTATCAGTCTATTGAAGATTTACCAAGTGGTGCAAGAATAGGAACAGGTAGTAAAAGAAGAGCGTATCAATTGTTAGCTTATAGAGAGGATTTATGTATTGAACCTATAAGAGGAAACATAGATACAAGACTTAATAAAGTAAAATCAGGAGAATTAGATGGCATTATTTTAGCAGTAGCAGGTCTTAAGCGATTAGGTTTAGAGAAAGAGATTACTTACTGCTTTTCAATAGACGAGATGATTCCAGCACCTTGTCAAGGAATGCTGGCTATTGAAGTAAAATCGGACAATAAGCTTTTATTAGATATAGTTAGTAGTATTGAGGATCCTATTGCCAATATTCAGTATCAAGCTGAAAGAACTTTTATGAAAGAAATTGATGGGGGATGTCATATACCAATGGGAGCTTATTGCCTGGTAGAGGGAACCCATGTAAAAGTAAAAGGATTATTAGGTGATGAAGAAGGAAAGAATCTTGTTATTAGAGAAATGTGTGGGCCTTTAGGAACACAGGAAGAAGTAAGTAAGGAACTTAGTAAAGCATTGGCTAATAAGCTTAGAGAATTAAATTTATTGGAGGCATATAAAAAGTAGATGGGTATACTTGAAGAAACTTTAAAAAAGATTCAACCTATAAGTGAGGCAGATGTCAAATTGGCAGCACAAAAACTAGATGCTTTAAGTAAACCAATAGGGAGTCTTGGCAAATTAGAAGACTTATGTAAGCAACTTTCGGGAATTTATAAAAGCACAACCTTTGATTTAGGTTCAAAGGTTGTGCTTGCTTTTGCAGCAGATCATGGAGTGTATGAAGAAGGCGTGGCTAAGGATCCACAATGGATTACTAAGGCACAGATTCCGAATTTTGCTAAAGGAACTTGTGCGGTGGGCACATTGGCTAAATTTATGAAAGCAGATATAGTGGCTGTGGATGTTGGGGTTATAAGTGATGAACCGATTGAAGGTGTGTTAGACTACAAAATTAGAAAAGGAACATCCAATATGGCAAAAGGTCCTGCTATGACTAGGGAAGAAGCGTTTCGCTCTATTGAAATAGGCATTGAAGTGGCTAAAAAAACAATTGAAAAAGGATATAAAGTCATGGCAATAGGAGAAATGGGAATTGCTAACACAACGCCGAGTAGTGCCATTATTGCTGTTTTTGGAGAATGTCATCCAATAGAAGTGACAGGAAAAGGCGCGGGGTTATCCCCTGAGGGGGTTAAACATAAAGCCGAAGTTATAGAAAAAGCCATTCTTTTAAATAAACCCAATAAAGAAGATGCAATAGATGTATTAAGTAAAGTGGGTGGATTTGAAATAGGAGCTATGGCAGGTGCGATACTAGGCGGTGCCATGATGTGTGTACCAGTTATTTTAGATGGCTTTATTTCTTATGCAGCGGCGCTAATTGCAAAAAAATTATGTGATGAGACAAAAAACTATATGATTGCTTCACATTATTCAGATGAAAAAGGGACGGTTAAAGCATTAGAGTTATTAGAAAAAGAAGCACCTTTACATTTCGACATGCGATTAGGAGAAGGTTCAGGAGGAATACTGATGTTTCAATTGTTAGAAGCAGCCAATTATTTATTCAATCACATGGCGACAAGAAAGGAAAGCGGTTGTTAATACAAAATGAAAGGAAACAAAACATGAGTCAATTAATTCTTGTAACAGGAGGAGCTCGGTCAGGAAAAAGCCATTTTGCTGAAAGCCTTTGCAAAAATCAGAACAATGCGACGGCATATATTGCGACAAGTGTCCCTTTTGATGAAGAATTTAAAGCAAGGGTAAAAAAGCATCAGCAAATGAGACCAAGTCACTGGAAAACTTATGAGATTTATGAGGATGTCTTTAAAAGCATTCCAGAGATTGCAAATGAACATAAAACGGTTATTTTAGACTGTGTGACACTTATGGTAAATAATTTAATGTTTAAAGAAGGATTAGACTATGATGAGATGTCACCAGAGGAAGTGGACGCTTTAGAAGCAAAAATTAAAGAGCAGTTTACAAAGCTTTTAGAGGCAGTCAAAAAAACAGATTTATATTTTGTGATTGTAACCAACGAGATAGGTTTAAGTCCAGTAGCTGGTAATAAACTCACACGAATTTATACAGATATAATAGGAAGAATGAATCAGCTCATTGCTACATATAGTGATGAAGTATATTTCGTAATCAGTGGCATTCCTATGAAAATAAAAGGGGAATAGATAATGAAACGATTAATAGGCATATTACAGTTTATGACAAGGCTTCCTATTAGAGTAGATGTGGGATTTGATGAAGCATTTCATAAAGGAATGGTATACTTTCCAATTGTAGGGCTGATCTTAGGGATTTGTTATGAGATCGTTGCAAGAGTCGGAAGTTTATTTTTTGAACCATATGTCGTCACTATACTCGTTATCTGTAGTGAGGTTATTCTAACAGGAGGGCTTCATTTAGATGGACTAGGCGATACGTTTGATGGATTATATAGTTATAGAGATAAAGATAGAATTTTAGAGATTATGAAAGATTCAAGATTAGGAACGAATGGACTCTTAGCCATTATGCTAGTGTTAATGCTAAAAGCAGGAATGATTTATGAAATAGTTCATGAAAGAGAGCTGTTTTGGCTAATCATTATGCCAACAGTAGCGAGATGGATGCAGGTTTTTGCCTGTTATAAAGCCAAGACACCTAGAGAAAAAGGAATGGGGAATTTATTTATAGGGAAGGTCACTCCTAAAATGCTAGTAATTAGTTCAGTTTTGCTTATAGGTGTTATTTTAGGGACTATTGGAATGCATGAAGTATTTTCAGGAGATGGGTATTATGGCTATTATATAGCACAAGCAAGCTTAAGTTTTTTGATATTGATTTTATTTGTACTAGGGTTTATAAGAAGCGTTTATCGAAAGATTGATGGGATTACTGGTGATATTTTAGGTGCGATCTGTGAATTGTCCGAATTAGGATTTTTAATGATGATTCATTTGGTAACTCGATTTATATAGAATGGAAGATAAGAAGAGTTAAAAAATATAAAGATATAGTAAATATAAAATATTCTATAATTTAAGTGTTACAATGAACCTATAACAAGATAAGGAACGTTTAGAATGTAGGTGGAATAAATGATGGGACTTGGATTAATTTACTTATTTTTTATTGCATTTTGTTTTATGGGATGTATAGGACTTTTTATTTATGTAGCGATTCAAAGGTTAGAGGAAAAAAAAATAGAGAATAAAAAGCATAATAATTATAAAGGTTATTAATATTATTTATAATATTAAAATAAATATATAATCTTTTAAAGCTAAATATCAAAAAGGAGAAGCCGCTAGTAGCTTCTCCTTTTTGATATTTATTAAGCAAATCTAAAACCTGATTTATTAAGAGCCTTTTCAAGAGGCATATAAAGAACAAGGGCAACAACAATAGAGAAAGAGCCATTGATAATAGTGGCAGGTAAGTTTACAGCTGAGGCAAGAAGAGCAGGTGTAAGACCGCTGCCTGCTAATACTAATGTAAAGACTTTAAAAACAAACTCACCAACAAGATTAAATGCAATACCTGTTACAGCACCTAAAATAGCGTATTGCATTTTAACAGAAATGTTTTTAATCAGTAAGCAAATAACCACTAGGCAAAGTCCTAATGTAATTGAAAAGATATATAAAAATGGGCTGATGACAAGTTGTTTTTGTTTATCTCCAATCATAACAACATCAAATACATTGCCAATGGTTGTTGAGATGATTAAGAAGACAATCCCTACAATTAAGAAAAATGCGGCGGCTACAGCTAAGAATATAATAGGAGATTTAGCTTCTTTTTTATTGCCTTTTGAAGCAATTAATCCTGTAAAGAATCCAATGCCGAATTTTAAAATAAAGGTAACATAAGATGAGGCTGCATAGCCATGAAGGATATCCCAAAGTCCCATACCAACTGCACCAGAAATACCAGCACTTACGCCATTAAATAAAAGTGCGGCTAAGATCACAAACATATTGCCCATATGAATAAAGGGGGCTCCCACAGGAGAAGGAATCGGAATGCGGAAAAAGTCTAAAGCAATGTAGCAAAGGGCTGCAAATAAAGCGATGATAATGATATTTCTAAGATTATACTTTTGTGTTTCTTGATTCATAAAACTGACCTCCTAATTATGTAGTTGAGAATTTCTCATTTGTTTAATATAGTATATAAAAGAGATGTCATGAATGAAATGTACAAAAGCGAGATTTTTTATAAGGACAGTTTGAAAAAATTAACAATAGGAAAATAGACGGCATAAGGAGAAGATAGGGATGCAGGAAATAACAAAAAGTGAAAATCCACTGTATTTAGAAATTTACGATTACTATAAGAATCTGATTTTACTAGGCAGAATGAAACCAGGGGAAAAGTTACCTTCTATTCGAAAGTGTGCTTTAGAAAGAGAGGTCAGTAAAACGACAATCGAATCGAGTTATATGCAGTTAGCTGCTGAGGGTTATATTCGTGCGGTGGCAGGAAGCGGGTATTATGTGAGTGAAGTCAATTTTGAAGAAATTAGAAGAGTGATGCCTCAGTATAAAGAGAATGCACAAGAAAACAAGCCTTTATATGATTTTGTAAGCAGCAGTGTAGATGATAAAAGTTTTGACTTTAAAGAGTGGAGGCGTTATATGAAAAGTGCACTTCGCCAGACCGAAAGGCTCGTTGCATATGGTAATCCGCAGGGAGAATATGATTTGCGTGTGGCATTAATGGAATATGTAAAAGAAGCAAGAAGAGTGGTGTGCAGTCCCGAGCAAATTGTAATTGGAGCGGGTGTGCAAAGTTTATTAAATATTCTTTGTGCACTAACTGGTGTTCGCTCGCCCATATGTTTTACAGGACATGATTTTAAACAAGGGTTAGCTGTTTTTAGAGATAGAGGATTTGAAGTGTATTATCAAAGAAATTTAAGTGAAGATTTAAAGTTTATTAAGGAGAAAGAAGCTAAAATGCTCTATACATTTCCTTCCCATATGACGCCTTGGGGGGAGGTTATGTCTATGAAAATGAGATTAGATTTACTAGGGTATGCAGGAAAAAACAATTGCCTCATTATAGAAGATGATTACGGGAGTGAGTTCCGCTATTATACAAGACCTGTACCCTCATTGCAGAGTCTTGATGGTGGGCAAAAGGTGATTTATATGGGGAGTTTTTCAAGGCTGCTTTTACCTTCATTACGTATTGCGTTTATGGTACTGCCAGCTGACCTCATGGAAATTTATAAAGAAAGAGGAATGCTTTATAATCAAACGGCTTCAACGGCAGAGCAGATTGCTTTATGCCAGTTTATTCGAGATGGACACTTAAGAAAACAGATTAAAAAAGCAAGAAAGCTTTATATGACAAAATCTCAAGATTTAGGGCGCTGCATAGAAGAGGTGTTTGGAGATAAGGTTAAGATTTTACCTAATATTGGAGGATTCTTACTGCCTTTTGAAGTGAAGAGTGAACTGGGTATTAAAGAAATAGAAACTAAAACCCTTGAAGCTGGCATTAAACTTAGAGTGGCAGATGCCTTAAGTCATGAGGGATGGCCATGCTTACTTTTATCATGTTCTGGGGTAAATGAAAAAGATTTTATGAAAAGTATGGTCATGCTCAAGGAAATATTGTTTGAGCAGAATAAACAAGACGAATGATTAAAAACAATGATTTAATAAGAAATAAGTCAATAGACTAAAGAGCGAAATCATGCTAAAGTATTCTACTAGATTGTAAGGACTAATGGATAGAAGCATGGAGGAAATAAGATGAAAGGACAAAAAATACCAAGTTGGATAGGAGATATGCTGTTATTTATGACGGCAGTCGTATGGGGAGGAGGTTTTATAGGTGTATCCGAGGCGCTAGACACGCTGACGCCATTTTATATGATCGCTATTCGATTCTCAATGGCAAGTGTGCTTCTGATTATTTTATTTTGGAAGCATATCATGAAGATGAATAAAAATGAAATTTTAGCAGGCAGCATATGTGGAGGCATGCTATTTATAGGCTTTGCTTTTCAAACGGCAGGGGCAGTTTATATTAGTGTTGGAAAACTAGCCTTCTTAACAGCGCTTAATGTCATAATGGTTCCTTTTATAGCCGCTGTAGGCTTTCATGAAAAAATACATAACTATAATATTGCATCAAGTCTTATTGCCATCATTGGATTTGGATTTTTGAATTTATCAGGTGAAACTGGCATAGCATTTGGAAGAGGTGAGATATATGGTATCCTATGTGCCATAGGATTTGCTATGCATATTAGTGTATTGGGGTATTATACAAGTCGATATGAACCTGTTAAACTAGCCATCATACAGATGGTGACTTGTGCTATTTTAGGATGGATATGTGCACTTGTTTTTGAAAAACCACCTGTAGAGATTTCAATGAAAATGATGTTACCTGTAACCTATTTGGGGGTATGTAGCACCTTTATTGCCTTTTTATTTCAGACCATTGGGCAAAAATACACTTCAGCACCCAGAGCGGCTATTTTATTATCTATGGAATCTGTGTTTGGAATCATTTTTTCAATCCTTATTTTAAAAGAACAAGTCACTTTACCTATGATGATTGGAGCCAGCCTTATTTTTGGAGCTGTTATATTAGCAGAGTATATGCATGCTAAACTTTCTTAAGTAAATAAGAGCTAAGAAAGTTTATATAGGTATAAGCGTTTGAAAATATAAGTGGAGATTATATAAACAAAGAAATTTGATTAGATAGACTTGAAAGAATATACTAATACCTCTATAATAGATAAGGAAAAATCAATAGACAGTTCGAAAGCCTCCTGTCTCTAAACAAAACTACGGTACAACACGCTAGATTCTTAAATTTGCTTATGCAGATTTAGGGGTTTTTAGGTGTGGTAAAGTAGTCGTAGGCATTTGCTTACGATTTTTTTATTGCACGAAATGTTGACCTTATGGCTTAATAGCATATTAAGGAGAATAGGAAATGAAAAAGAAATTAAACACAAAACAATTGGCTCAAATTGCGATGATTGCAGCAATTTATGCCGTACTAACAGCGATTTTTATGTCTGTCAGTTTTACAGCACTTCAACTTAGAGTGTCAGAAATTATGGTATTTTTAGCATATTTTAATCCGATTTCTGTTATAGGATTAACATTAGGATGCTTTATTGCAAATTTACTTATGTCACCTACACCACTTTTAGATTGTGTGTTTGGAACACTTGCTACATTACTAAGTGCAGGAGCAATGAGTTTAACTTCTAAAGCATTTAAAGGAAGTAAAGTAGGAATGGTAATAGCTTCTATTTGGCCAGTATTATTTAATGCGATTATTGTAGGGGCAATGCTATGTTTTGCAGGAATTGTCCCAATGGAAGAAGGAAGCAAAGTGGCAACTTTAGTGATGACTATGGGAAGTGTTGGCTTTGGAGAAATGCTAGTTGTCATGGTTATGGGGATACCTGTTAGTTATATATTAATGTCCAGATATAAAAAAGTAATTACCAATTATATTGCATAAATATTAAGATGATAACTGAAAATGACTTAACATAACTACGAGAAAATGTTGGCATTAAAAAAACAAAATACACGCAAAAGTGCAATATATAGGGCTATGTGATGGAGAAAATCCTTGCATAGCCCTTTATTTAAAAGAAAACGAATCTAAGTAAATATGATAAATAATCTTACGAAAAATTGAATTTTTATAATATAAATTAACAAAAATTAAGAATAGGCATTTATACTTTTGAGGAATCATGTAGAATAGTGTATAGAACTAGAATTTTAGTAAAGGAGATTAGTCAATATGGGTATGAATTTTAAAGAAAAACTTCCAATTCCTATGGAGGTTAAAGCGCAATATCCTGTATCTAAAAAGGTTGCAGAAATTAAAGCAGCTAGAGATAAGGAGATTAGAGATATTTTTACAGGAAAATCAGATAAATTTGTTGTAATCATTGGGCCATGTTCTGCAGATAATGAAGATGCTGTATGCGATTATGTCAGTAGACTTGCTAAAGTTAATGAAAAAGTATCAGATAAATTAATGATTATTCCAAGAATATACACCAATAAACCTAGAACAACAGGTGAAGGCTATAAAGGAATGCTTCATCAACCAGACCCAAATAAAGCACCTGATTTATTATCAGGTATTATAGCAATTCGTAAAATGCATGTACGTGCAATTGAGGAAACAGGTCTTACAGCAGCAGATGAAATGCTTTATCCAGAAAACCGTAGATATTTAGATGATATTTTATCTTATGAAGCAATTGGGGCACGTTCAGTAGAAGATCAACAACATAGATTAACAGCTAGTGGAATGGATATTCCAGTAGGTATGAAAAATCCTACAAGTGGAGATTTCTCAGTCATGTTTAACTCTGTAATCGCTGCTCAAAAGTCTCACAATTTTATTTATCGTGGCTGGGATGTTACAACAGATGGAAATGATTTAGCTCACGTTATTTTACGTGGTGCGGTTAATA
This sequence comes from uncultured Cellulosilyticum sp., assembly GCA_934725855.1. Classification (GTDB taxonomy): domain Bacteria; phylum Bacillota; class Clostridia; order Lachnospirales; family Cellulosilyticaceae; genus Cellulosilyticum. The sequence continues at coordinate 87,379 of CAKVCL010000005.1, forward strand.
AAAGAGGGGTTTCTATTCCAAACTATCACTATGAAGATTTAATGTATATGATGGAAATGTATCATAAACTCGACCTTAAAAATCCAGCAGCAATCATTGATGCTAACCATGCGAATTCAGGAAAACAATATATGGAACAAATTCGTATTGTATGTGAAGTATTAAATAGTAGAAACTACAATGCAGACCTTAAGAAACTTGTTAAAGGGGTTATGATTGAAAGCTATATTGAAGGTGGTAACCAAAAAATTAGTGATCATCAAATCTACGGAAAATCTATTACAGACCCATGCCTTGGCTGGAAAGAAACAGAAGAATTACTCTATAAAATTGCTGAACGTTGTTAATTGAAAAATTTAAATAGAAAAAAATAAATTTTATACAAATTATTTAAATAAAAAAGAGGAAATGAACTATTCATGTAGAATAAGTATAGTATAACCCTATGATACTTGAATTTATGGACTTCATAGAGTTGAAAGGAGAGATGCTATATGAAATACAACATTAATGGTAAAAATATCGAACTTACAGCAGCGCTTGAAAATGCAGTAGAAGAAAAAATTGTGAAATTAGACAAATACTTTAATGATAATGTTACAGCACAAATCACACTTAGTGTTGAAAAGCTTAGCCATATTATCGAAATTACAATTCCTTTCAATGGTTCAGTGTTAAGAGCAGAAGTTGAAGGAAAAAACATGTATAATATCATGGATGATGCTGTAGCTGTTATTGAAAAACAAGTCAACAAATTCAAAAATAGATTAAGAGATAAACATAGAACAGCTTCTGTTAATCAATTTACTCCAAGCTTTTTAGAAGAAGCTGATAATGTTGAAGGTGAGATTAAAATCGATCGAACAAAGAAATTTGCGATTAAACCTATGAGTGCAGAAGAAGCCGTACTTCAAATGGAATTAGTAGGACATAACTTCTTCGTATTCTTTGATAGTGAAACAGAAGAAGTCAATGTAGTTTACAAGAGAAAGAATGGAACATATGGTTTAATTGAACCAATGTTTGATGAAGAATAATAAGAAATGATGAAATAAAAAAATTCTATAGGGACTAAGCCCTATAGAATTTTTTTTACTAAATTTTTGAAAAAAGTGGAGATATTTATAAATAAAACATATGCATATGGTAAACAATAAAGAGATATATATAGAAGTTTAGGCGACTCAGTGGTAGAGGATCACCTAAAGATGTTGCAAAGAAATAGACTTATTTTAAAGCTCAAAAACTCTTTAGTTGTATTGAAATCAATTATTTGTTATACTTAATGCTAGTGTGAATAATAAAAGTATAGTAGTATAGGGTAGCCTATTTTACATAAGAATAAAAAAGAGGGTGAAAATGTGAAAATTATTGATAAAATTTTTGGTACCCATTCTCAAAGAGAATTAAAGAGAATTGAACCAATTGTAGCCAAAGTTGAATCTTATGATGAAGCGATGCAAAAGCTTACAGATGAAGAGTTAAAACATAAAACGGTAGAATTTAAAGAAAGACTAGCAAAAGGTGAAACACTAGATGATCTTTTACCAGAAGCCTATGCAGCATGTAGAGAAGCAAGCTGGCGTGTACTTGGTAAAAAACATTTCCGTGTACAAATTATCGGTGGTATTATTTTACACAATGGTCGTATTGCAGAAATGAGAACAGGTGAAGGTAAAACTTTAGTAGGAATGCTTCCAGCTTATTTAAATGCACTGGAAGGTAAAGGGGTTCATGTTGTAACCGTTAATGATTACCTTGCACAACGTGACTCTGCTGAAATCGGACAAGTGCATGCATTTATGGGACTTACAGTTGGATGTATTTTAAGTAATATGAAACCAGCTGAAAGAAGAGTAGCTTACAATTGTGATATTACTTATGGAACCAATAATGAATTTGGATTTGACTACCTTCGTGACAACATGGTTGTTTATGCTGAGGAAATGGTACAAAGAGACCTTAATTATGCGGTAATCGATGAGGTTGACTCTGTCCTTATTGATGAGGCGAGAACCCCGCTTATTATTTCAGGGCAAGGTTCAAAATCAACGCATTTATATAAAGCAGCTGACATTTTTGTTCGCAGACTTAAAAAAGGAAGGCTTCTTGGAGAAGAAACAGCAATGAGTAACCTGATGCGTGAAGAAATAGAAGAAGAAGGCGATTTCATTGTTGATGAAAAACAAAAAACCGTTACTTTAACACAAGATGGTGTCAAAAAAGCAGAACAGTATTTTGCACTAGATAACCTTGCAGATCCAGATAATATGGAAATCCAACATCATATTAATATTGCTCTTAAAGCACATAACTTAATGCATAGAGAAAAAGATTATATTGTGAATGAAAAAGGTGAAATTGTTATTGTTGATGAATTTACAGGACGTTTAATGGATGGGCGTCGTTATTCAGATGGTCTTCACCAAGCAATTGAAGCTAAAGAGGGTGTAGAAGTAAGAAAAGAAAGTCAAACCCTTGCTACTGTTACCTTCCAAAACTACTTCAATAAATACAAGAAAAAAGCAGGTATGACAGGTACAGCCCTTACAGAAGAAGCAGAATTTAGAGATATTTATTCAATGGACGTTATTGAAATTCCGACGAATAAACCTGTTATTCGTATTGACCATCCAGATATCGTTTATAAAACAGAAGCAGCTAAATTTAAAGCAGTTATTGAAGATATTAAAGCATCACATGCGAAAGGACAGCCAGTACTTGTTGGTACAGTAACCATTGAAACCTCTGAACTATTAAGTAAGATGCTTAAACGTGAGGGCATTCCGCATCAAGTATTAAATGCTAAATATCATGCAAAAGAAGCTGAAATTGTTGCTTTAGCTGGTAGAAAAGGTGCAGTAACGATTGCAACTAACATGGCAGGTCGTGGTACAGATATTAAACTTGAAGATGGTGTTCAAGAATTAGGTGGCTTAAAGATTATTGGTACAGAACGTCATGAATCAAGACGTATTGATAATCAGCTTCGTGGACGTTCAGGTCGTCAAGGAGACCCAGGTGAATCAAGATTCTATCTTGCACTTGAAGATGACTTGATGAGATTATTTACACCAGAAGCAACGCTTAAAATGTTTGATGCGATTGGGCTTCCGGATGATGAACCAATTGAACACAGAATCTTATCTTCAGCGATTGAAAGAGCACAAAAGAAAGTTGAAAGTAACAACTATGGTGTGCGTAAACACTTACTTGAATACGATAAGATTATGAATGAGCAAAGAGAAATTATTTATGCTGAACGTTACAAAGTATTAAAGAATGAAAACTTACGTGATAACATTATTGCTATGGCTAAGGATGTAATCAGCAAAATTGTTGATAATGCAATAAATGGTCTTGGGTATGCGGAAGAATGGGATTTGCCAGCTATGTTTGAACAACTTCGTGCAATCATTCCAATTTTGCCATTAGATATTTCAAAAGAAGAACAAGAAGAGCTTACGCCAGATGCACTTAAAGAAATGCTATATATAGCTGCAGAAAATCTTTATGAAGGAAAAGAAGCTGAACTTGGTGATCAAGTAAGAGAAATTGAACGTGTTCTTCTTCTTAAAGTTATTGATCAAAAGTGGACAGACCACTTAGACAATATGGAACAAATGAAGCAAGGTATTAATCTTCAAGCTTATGGGCAAAGAGATCCACTTGTTGAATATCGCTTCTTAAGTTATGATATCTTTGAAGAAATGACAGATAACATTAAGATGGATACGGTAAAAGCCATCTATCATGTAAGAATTGTAGAAAATAAAGAAATCAAACGCGAGAGAGTAGCAGAACCAACAGCAGTTAACCATCAAGATACAAGCTTAGGTGCTCAGCCAGTTCAAAAGAAAGAGAAAGTAGGAAGAAATGACCTTTGTCCTTGTGGAAGTGGAAAGAAATTTAAAGCATGTTGTGGTAAATTTGAATAGTAAATAGATAAAGTAAGAGATGACTATAATTATAATCCGTATTATAGTCATCTTTTTTTGTGTAGTATTTAACTATAGCGCTTGAATTGATATAGTGAAAAATGTAGAAAGGATACTGTGTAAGAGGATAAAAATAGTGGGAGAATATTGAAACTATAGAAACTGCTGTGCAACAAAATGACATAATAAGACTATAGAATAAATGTAGAATATAGACAAATTAAACAAAGAAAATACAAATAAAGAGAAAAAACGGAGAAAAGTAAATAAATATTTAAAAAGAAACATTTCCACTGTATAATAATTATATAAAGATCTTGTACAAAGTAATGAATGGGGGCGTTGCAATGTATAATGAGATTAAAGAAGTATTTAACAAAAAATTTAAAGCATGGGAGGTGTTAGACTCAAAAGAGGGACTGTATTTAGGTGACGACGAGAAAATTATTAATAAAAACTGGAAACTTAACTGGGTGATGCAAGAGAACGAAAAAGGAACGTATATTGAATACTATGGCATACATCATGATGGCATGCATTTACATGGAAGAATCTATGACGATGGGACAGAAGAGTCGCTTAGTGTGTTAAAGGAGTATATTGCTTATTCTCCTAATATACCAGGAGACAGAGAAAAGGGAGCAGTGGAATGGGAAAATTACAATGGATCACTGATGAAAGAATTAAAGAAAAAAGGATTGTTATAAACATAGCCCGATAGAATCCACCAAGGGTGGCGGATTATATTGGGCCTATTTTTTTGCTAAAATCTAAAACCGCCGATTGGCATATGCCACTTATTAAGGTGAGGTTCGCTAAATTTGATTTGTAGCATAAAATATTTAATAAAACAAAAGATATATCTTGATGCTACACTAATAGTATAGCTTGAAAGAAATTAATCAATGCAAGGAAAAAAATGAAAAAATCACTTGCAATATGACAATTATTGAGATATACTACAATAGTGCTGACAAAAATGGCACATAAATAATAATTTATATGGCGGAATAGCTCAGTTGGCTAGAGCACACGGTTCATACCCGTGGTGTCATGGGTTCAAATCCCTTTTCCGCTACTTTGGTCGCTTAGCTCAGCTGGGAGAGCACCTGCCTTACAAGCAGGGGGTCATAGGTTCGAGCCCTATAGCGACTACTAAAAAACCTCATCGTTTGATGAGGTTTTTTGTGTTTCTGGAATATACTATGCTTTAGATGATAAAAGGTATTAAGCTTAATATTTATAAAAGGATGTATGTAGTAGAAAGGAAATAAAATATGCAAAAAATAATTGGGATGAAAACACTAAAAACAGCGGTTGGTGCAAGTGTTTCCATAATAATAGCTCAATTTGTAGGAATGGAATATGCTGCTTCTGCAGGGATTATTACAATATTAAGCATTCAAAATACAAGAAGAGAATCTGTAAAGCTTGCTATAAGAAGATTGATAGCTACTTGTATTGCTTTGTTTATCGGTACAATTGCTTTTTTGATATTAGAATTTAATTCGATAAGTTTTGGAGTTTATTTACTTATCTTTATTCCTGCAGCCTCTAAGTTAAAGGTAACAGAAGGAATTGCTCCAGCATCTGTATTAGTGACACATCTATTGGGAGAAGGAAAAATTACGTATCCTATTATAACCAATGAAATAATGATCATGTTAGTTGGTGTTGGGGTAGCACTTATTGTCAATTTATATATGCCAAGTTTAGAAGAACAATTACTAACACAAAAAAGCGTGATAGAAGCTCAAATGTATGAAATTTTTATTAAGATGAGTGAAGCATTAAGATCTAAAGAGTGTATGTTAGACATTGGATTAGAACTTAACGCTTTGGAAAACAATTTGAAACAGGCAATGAAAAGAGCAACTCAGTATAGAAATAATTCATTTATAGGAAAGAAGTCTTTGTATGAGAAATATTTTGAAATGCGTTATCTACAATATCAAGTAATGCTCTACATGCAGAAGCACTTTGAACATTTTTATATGATAGCAAAAGAAGCATTTGAAATAGCCAAGCTAACAGAGAAGTTAGCAGAATCTGTACATGGAAGAGTTTTAGTAGAAGAGCTTTTAGATGAAGTAGAGCGTTTAAGAGGTTATTTTAAAGAAAGTGAACTTCCTATAACAAGAGATGAATTTGAAAATAGAGCCATGCTTTACCAATTTTTATCAGATATCGAGCAGTATCTAAGAGTAAAAAAGCAATTTAAGGATAGCCTTAATGAAAAAGAAAGAAAAGAATACAAATGTTATTATGAAGTGACTGAAAATAAAAAGAATATGTCGTAAAATTTTTTGAAGTAATTACCATATATTTACAAAAATATTTTATATCTCTCTGTATAATGAGAATACTTGCAGGAGGGAGAGATATAAGGTGATTAATACAGAGGAAAAAAGAAAAGCTTCAATAATAGAACTAATCAAGGGCGTTAATTGGAAGGGGATCGTACTTTGTGTTTTAGGATTTTTTGTGGGACGAGTATGTCTATTTGACTGCTTCTACACTGTGGGAGTAGCTTACATAGGAGCAATGTACTATGAAAAATCATTAAGACGATGGAGTAGTATGCTTTGTATATTGGGGATACTTTCCTGTGGCATAATGAGTGTAGATACCATTAAGTATATTGCTATTTTAATAGTGATGACTTCTTTAAGAGAAGTAATGAACTTATTTAAGTGTTCATTTAATCTACGTAATCAAATGGCGATTACTTCCGTAAGTATAGGTATGCTGGGTATTATGAATTTATTTTTTCAAGATGTTTCCCTATATAAGTTAATGGTATGTGTATTAGAAATAGTAGTGACAATGGGCTTAATGAATGTTCTTAGTATAGCTATAGAGGTAATTCGAGAAGATAGACAAGGGATGCTTACAGAGCATCAACTTGCGAGCATTGCATTTTTAATGGCTATTTTTTTATGTGGAATGATTGATTTTTATATTACGGTGCCAATAATAGAACGGATTTATATAAAGGATGTCCTTGTTTTTTGGATGATGATTGCTATAACTTATATGGGAGGCGCAAGTAGTGGTATTATTGCATCTGTCATTATTAGTACGGTATTAGTAGTCATAGGATATATGCCTACTGGCTTTGTCGGCATCTATATATTTGCAGTTTTAGTAGGAGGCTTATTTAGTTATCTAGAACGAGTGGGCATTGTTTTTGCAATGACCTTAGGATTATTAATAGGTTTTGCCTTATTTAATAACCGAATTATTGATTGGAATATTTTTTCAGCCTATGGGTGTGGGGCTATACTGAGTTTAATCATGCCAAGAAATTATTTTGGAATGGCTAATTGGTTTGGATATGGCATGGAAATAGATGAGGCTCATCATCTTTTACATGTACAAGCTATTATTACAGATAAACTTAAAAAATTTGCAAATGCCTTTGAAGGGTTAGGAAAAGAATTTGAACATATTCCGCTAAAAAAAATGACCTTAGATATTAAACAGATGAATGAGATCATTGAAGATGCAGGAGAGAGCTTGTGTAAAGATTGTGCGATGTGCCAATTCTGTTGGCAGGACTATATTAAGGACACCTATAAAAACAGTTATTTAATGTTGGATGCTTTGGAGAAAAAGGGGCAAATTCAAATAGGAGATATTCCTCGTGGGTTTAAAAAGGCATGCATTAATGCAGAAAGTTTTGCCTATGCTTTAAGTTTAAAGATGGACGTGTATAAGCAGTCATGTAGGTGGCAAAAAAGATTTGAAGAAGCGAGAGGGCTTATTGCAGAAGAATTTAAAGGTATTTCTAGCAGTGTAAATAGATTGTCAGAGAATATTGAAAAGGATTTTTGCTTTAATAAGGCGGATGAAAAAAAGATTAAAGAAAGTCTTCAAAGTTATGGAATTAGAACAAAAGATGTGATGGTTTTAGAAGGCAGTGGTAAAATACAAGAGATTCATCTTTATTGCCAATATAAAGGAGAAGCAGACTTTAAGGAAAGAGTGATTGAAGGAACAGAAAAAGCATTAGAAGCTAAGCTTGAAATTAATAGATATGAGTATAATGAAGAAGAAAAGTATTGTTTTTTTGAAATGAAAATAAAGAAACAATTTGGCGTGACGGTAAGTGCTTATAATAAGGCAAAAGATGATGTTTGTGGTGATGCTTATAGTTTTATGGAATTAGATGAAGGAAACTATTTGATTGCAGTAGCTGATGGGATGGGAAGTGGAAGTATTGCACACAAAGAAAGTGAAATGACCATTGAACTATTAGAGAGCTTTTTAGAAACTGGGTTTGAATGTGAAGTAGCACTAAAGATGATTAACTCAGCATTAGTTCTTAGATCCAATATAGAATGTTATACTACTATGGATATGGCACTAATCGACCAACACACAGGAATCATTGAATTCTTAAAGATGGGGGCCTCAACAAGTTTTATTGTTAGAGGACAGGAAATTATAACCGTTAAAGCAAGTAGTTTACCTATTGGTATTTTAAATCATATTGATTTAGTCAGTTGTAAAAAGCAACTTAAAGATGGGGATATTGTGATTATGGTTACAGATGGTATTCTTGAAAATCAAAATGACTTATTAGAAAGTGAGGCAACCTTTAAGCATTTTATTTTAGAAGCCCAATCTAATAGTCCAGAATATCTAGCAAAATTTTTGCTGAGTAAGGCTAAAAATTTGTTAGCTGGTAAGGAAGGTGACGATATGACAGTTGTGGTTGCGAGAGTGTGGAAACAATAACAAATTAGAAACATCGAAAATAAACCATATTAGGTTAAAAAATAAAGATACAATGAGCTGTATCTTTATTTTTTTTGCCAGAAACTAAGTTTTAGCATATAAAGTGAATAAGTTAAATTAATATTGGAAAAATTCTATAGTATGTGTACTTGAAATATAAGAGGAGGCAAGGTATGAAAAAAGAAATTGTCATTGATGGTAAGACAAGTGATTGGTTTGAAAAGGCAACTTTTGTATTAAAAGATAATCATGTAGAAAATCTACCTAAAGACCTAATGTATTATGCAGAGCAATTAGTGGAAAATCATATGAAAAAGTTTCCTGCCATGGATAGGGAGGCCTTGCCTACAGTAGATTTTACACATCAAGGGTTTAAAAAATATCATGAGTATCAAAGAGCCTATGAGCAGCAAGTAAAAAAGACATATGAAAAGATCAATAGAGAGAAAGAAAAGATTAGAAAGCGGGCAAGATATGTTAATACCTTTGTGACACTTTCAATTATAGCTTGTCTTTTAAGTATAGGCGCGCTAATTTTTAGTAGTCTTGTGTAGAGAACTTGTTATAAATAAAATGTTGAAAAATATCATTGAAGTGATTTATAGTATAAATAGTTTAAAAATCAGTATTTGTTTTTATTAAAATATAAAATTTGGCTATACTATATTAAGGAGACACTAACTAAATGGAAAGAAAAGTTCATGAAAAGGTGAAGGCATTTATTGAAAAGCATGAGCTTATTAATGCAGGAGATGAGTTGGTTTTAGGAGTATCGGGTGGGGCTGATTCTATGATGATGCTTTTTTATTTTTACTCCCATCAAAAGGAATATAATATTACCTTAAAAGTGGCTCATGTGCATCATGGATTAAGAGAAACTGCTAGGCTGGATGCGAATCTAGTTGAAGCTTTTTGTGCTGAAAAGGGAATAACATTTTTTAGGCATGATTGCAATATTAAGGCTCTGTCTAAAGAAAGAAAAATATCTGAAGAAGAAGCAGGAAGAGAAGAAAGATACAATTTCTTTATATCATTATTAAATGAGAGTGGTAAGATAGTTACAGCACACAATATGAATGACCAAGCAGAAACGATGTTAATGCGCTTTGTACGAGGTACGGATATTAAAGGATTAGCTGGTATTCTACCCAAAAGAGATCACATTATTAGACCCCTTCTTTGCTTAACACGTCAAGAAATTGAAGCGTATTGCAAGGAAATGAGGATTCCTTATAGAGATGATGAAACCAATTTTCAAACTTTGTATACAAGGAATAAGATCAGATTAGAGTGCATTCCTTATATTAAGGAGCATCTTAATCCGGCTATTATTTCTAACCTAGGAAGACAAAGTGAACTTTATAGGCAGGAAGATGAATTTCTATCGTTGCATGCGAAGGAACTTTATGACAAATGTGTAGTCTATGTACGCAATGAAATCCATATTGATTTAGATTTTTTAAAACAACAGCACGTGTATATGCAGAAGAAAGTAATAAGACTTGCTATAGGTGATATGATTGGCTTAAAGGATATATCCAATAAGCATATTGACAGTTGCACAGAACTGATCACATTACCAGTGGGAAAAGAAGTCCATTTACCTTTAGGTCTTGTGATGAAGAAAGATTATCATATAATGATTCTAAGGATACAGACACAAAGAGATAAGGAAGCTTCAAAAGATCAATCTGATCCCAAAATACAATCCAAAAAAGAGTGGTTACAAAATAGTACTGAGGCAGACGGAGCATTTTGTATCGATTTAATAGAAGGAAAGCAATACATTAAAGAAGCAGGATTAATGATTGAATTATGTAAAATCTCTGCTAAAAGAATTAATCAAAACAATGAAAACATATATACTAAATATATTGATTATGGTAAAATAAAAAGTGGATTGCAAATTCGAACACAAAGAAGTTTGGATTATATCAGGCTGAAAAGTGGTAGCAAAAAACTTAAAAAACTATTTACTGATGATAAAATTTCTAAAGCAATAAGGGACACAATACCACTAATAGCTGATGGAGACGAAATCGTATGGGTAATTGGTAATCGATTAAATTATGATTACTATGTTACACAGTATACAGATGAGGTTCTAGAAATTAAAATACTTAAAGAATATTAGTAGGGGGTACTATGTTAAAGTTAGACACACTTATATCAGAAGAAAAATTGCAAGCACGTATTGCTGAATTAGGTGCAGAGATTAGCAAGGACTATGAAGGCAAAGAGCTTGTTGTATTATGTGTATTAAAAGGTGGTGTTATGTTTATGACAGACCTCGTAAAACATATTGAAGTACCACTAAAAATGGAATTTATGGTTGTATCAAGCTATGGTGATGCGTATAAAAGCAGTGGGCTTGTAAAAATCCTTAAAGATTTAGATGAGCCTATTGAAGGCAAAAATGTGCTTATTGTGGAAGATATTATTGATTCAGGAAGAACACTAAGTTATTTAAAGAAGATGCTTAGTGAAAGAAAACCAGAAAGTCTTAAGATCTGTACACTTCTAGATAAAGAAGAAGAAAGAGTAACGGATATTGAGGTAGAATATTCAGGTTTTAAAGTAGGAAACGAATTTGTTATTGGATATGGGCTTGATTACAAGCAATATTATAGAAACTTACCTTATATTGCTGTAAATAGAGGTAGTATCTAAAAGCAGAGAGGAGGAGTTGTTGTGAAAAAGAAATTTAAAGGAACATACATCTATTTGCTATTAGTTGTTGTTCTGGTATTATTTGTTTTTGGCAGTACAAGTAAAGACTTAAAGCAAAGTACACCTAAAATGAGCTTGTTTGATGTAATGAATAAAATTGAAAATAAAGAGATCTCAACGATTGAACAGGTTGTATCTAGCGCTGATGATGGGAAATTTATCGTAACCGATAAAGATGGAAACAGAACAACAGTTAGTGCATCACAAGATGCATTTAGTGAGTATTTATATAATTTAGCACCTGAGGTGAGAAATTCATTTACCTTTACTAGTAGTGAACCACAAACCAGTTTGTTCTTCCCAATCTTACAAATTGTACTCATCATAGGAATGTTTATTTTCATTATGATTTTCTTTGTTCAGCAGATGCAAGGAGGCGGAGGCGGCGGAGGTCGTATCATGTCTTTTGGTAAAAGTAGAGCAAAGATGACGATTGATGATAAAGGTGAAATCACATTAAAAGATGTAGCAGGTCTTGATGAAGAAAAAACAGAAGTAGCAGAAATCGTTGATTTTCTTAAAAATCAAAATCGTTATGTTCAAGTTGGTGCTAAAATTCCAAAAGGTGTCTTACTTGTAGGACCTCCAGGAACAGGTAAAACTTTACTTGCAAAAGCGATTGCTGGTGAAGCTGGCGTACCATTCTTTAGTATTTCAGGTTCAGATTTCGTAGAAATGTTTGTAGGTGTTGGAGCTTCTCGTGTGAGAGACTTATTCGAGCAAGCTAAGAAAAATGCACCTTGTATTGTGTTTATTGATGAAATTGATGCTGTAGGCCGTAAGCGTGGTGCTGGTCTTGGTGGTGGGCATGATGAAAGAGAACAAACCCTTAACCAATTACTCGTTGAAATGGATGGATTTGGTGTAAATGAAGGGGTTATCGTACTTGCTGCGACAAACCGTTCAGATGTACTTGACCCAGCACTTCTTAGACCAGGTCGTTTTGATAGAAAGATTGTGGTTAATAGACCAGATATTACAGGTCGTAAAGCTATTTTGAAGGTTCATTCAAAAGGTAAACCACTTAATGAGGATATTGATATTGATGTGATTGCAAAATCAACACCAGGATTTACAGGTGCAGATTTAGCAAACTTAATGAATGAAGCGGCACTTCTTACAGCAAGGCATAATAAACATGCTATTGATATGAATGAAGTACAAAAAGCACTGATTAAGATTACAATGGGAACAGAAAAGAAAAGCCATGTGATTACAGACAAAGAAAGAAAGCTTACTGCTTATCATGAAGTAGGGCATGCATTACTGGCAGAACTTTTAGATAAGGTAGAACCTGTACACATTGTTTCTATTATTCCAGTAGGGCAAGCTGGTGGGTTTACAATGACCCTTTCTAAAGATGATAGTTTCCGCACGAAAGGTGAATTAATACAAAATATTATTATGACATTAGGTGGTCGTGCAGCCGAAGAATTAGTACTAGATGATATTACGACAGGGGCATCTGGTGATATTCAGCAAGCTACCCAAATTGCGAGAGAGATGGTTACAACTTATGGTATGAGCCGTCTTGGACCAATTAAATACGGCGATGAAGATTCAGAGCCTTTCTTAGGCAGAGATTACAACCATACACGTAATTATGGTGAAGCACTTGCTACTGAAATTGATAAAGTAGTTGGCGAAATTATAGAAGAAGCATATAAAAAAGCAGTTGCTCTTTTAAAAGAAAACATGGATTTACTTCATAAAGCTTCTCAAATTTTGATGAAGAAAGAAAAACTTTCTGGTCCAGAATTTAGAGCAATTCTTCGTGGGGAAGAAATTGATGAAGAGCATGTAGCAGACTTTAATTTATTTGATTCAGTACTTGAAGTAGAACAAAATGAAAAAGCGCAAGAAAGTGAAACTAAAGAGTCAATTAGTGAAGTCAAAGATGATGCTACAGAGTCAATTAATCTTAATAAAGAATAAGTGAGTTTAGTCAAAATGTAATTTGATAGAAATAAGGAGAGGTTGTCACGAAGTATAGCGTGCCAACCTCTTTATAATTTTAGCGTGATTGTAACAGATGATGAAAACTGAGGGTGAGGACAGATGAAGGATGAGGTACTAAGCTTTTTAAAAGAAGAAAAGGAATACTGTTCTGGAGAAGAAATAAGTCAAAGATTAGGTGTGACAAGAGCAGCCGTATGGAAAGCGATCAAAAAACTTCAAGAACAAGGGTATGAAATTGCATCAAGTACAAAGAAAGGATATAAGCTGATTCATGTACCTAATATAATTACTTCTAGTGAGATTAAAGAAAAGTTAAATACTCAATTTTTAGGACAAAAAATTGAATACAGAAAAGAAGTAGATTCAACGAATAATTTAGCTAAAGAATTAGCAAGAAAAGGTGCTAGTGAAGGAACTTTAATTGTAGCAGATAAACAAACCAGTGGGAAAGGGAGATTAGGTCGTAGTTGGGAATCACCCGCAGGAACAGGAATCTGGATGAGTTTGATCTTAAGACCAGATATTTTGCCTCAATATGCGAGTCAATTAACACTTGTAGCTGGACTTGGAGTATGTGAAGCAATAAAAAAATCAACAGGGTTAGAAGCCAAGATTAAGTGGCCTAATGATGTAGTGGTCAATGGAAAAAAAGTGTGCGGTATTTTAACAGAAATGAGTGCAGAGATAGAGAGGATTAATTATGTTGTAGTAGGGATTGGAATTAATGCCAATATGGAAAGCTTTCCAGAGGAGCTGCCTTATGCTTCATCTTTAAAAATAGAAAGTCAGGAAGAGTGCGTTAGAAGAGATATTATTAAGGATTTTTTGGAGATATTTGAGAGAGATTATAAGAACTATAAAATTGATATGAATCTAGAATCTATGAGATCTAGATATGAAGAAAATTGCATAACACTTCATAAAAAAGTAAAACTAATAAAACAAGATGAAGAATGCATAGCAGAAGCTATAGGGATTACTAATTTAGGAACTTTAATGGTAAGATATGAAAATGGTATGCAAGAAGAAGTAATATCAGGCGAAGTATCTGTAAGGGGGTTATATGGTTACGTATAGCCTGTGAGGATTAGATTAAAAAGCGAATAAATGATTATAAAGATAAGTCCTAAATAGAATGCTACTTAGGGCTAGGAGGAAGAATGATGGAAAGAGAAGTTTTAATTTCAGTATCACCTTATGTACAAAAATATTATATTAATGAAAAATTTAATGATTTACCAGAGGATATAAAAGAAACATTAAGGGCAAAACTTGCAGTGATTGCAGAGAAAACACGTGCAATCATTTCATTAGGATTTAATGAAAAGGGAGAAATTTTTATTGAGTATAAATATGAAGATTTAAGCTATATGGATGAAATCGGTGTAGAGCTACGTATCAAGAAGTTTCAACAAGAAGAAGGCGAACTTCTAAAATCTATTAAAGTATGGTATATGATTTATCACACTTCAAATGGAGCCATAGTAAGAGAAGTTGTGATCATGCAAAAAGAAGGAAAAACAAAAGACCAGATTATTGAGTGCTTGCTACAAAAACATGGAGAGGCTTATAAGGAGTTTATTTCTATTTTACTGGAAGAAGAATAAAAAATAAGTTGACTATACTAATATGAATTATTGTGATATAATCTAGTCTGTTAAGTGAGTGCATATTGTATACAAGAAAAACAAAAATTATTTTGTATATAAGGCACTGAAAATATAAGCGTTGCATCTCGGTTAGGCTATGAAAGTATCCATGAGATGATATGCGAAGCATTGCATCTTTATAAGCTGTAGGCATAGCCTAAAGCAGAGAGCGATAGCAAGGAGGAAAAAAATGAATACAGCAAAAAAAACAAAGACACTAACTTTACTAGGCGTACTGATTGCCATTCAAGTCGTCTTAACTATGGTGAATGTAGGGCTTATACCGCTTCCGATGATTAAAGCGACCACCTTACATATTCCAGTCATAGTAGGGGCCGTCTTATTAGGACCAACAGAAGGGATGATATTAGGTGCATCATTTGGAATCTTATCAGTGATTTCCAATACCATTCAACCAGGACTTACTTCATTTGTGTTTTCGCCATTTGTAACAGTAGGAGAGCAGTCAGGCAATTGGCTGAGTTTAGTGGAAGCTATTTTGCCACGCGTATTGATAGGACTTACTTCATATTATAGCTTCTATTTAGTTAGTAAAGTAGACAAAACAAAAATTTTTGCATATGCGACTGCAGGCGTTGTAGGGGCATTAACTAACACCATTTTTGTAATGGGTGGGATTTATGTACTTTTTGGTCAGCAGTATGCCGAGGCAACAAATCATGCAGTGAGTGAATTAATGGGGATTATAATGGGCGTAGTAGCTGCAAATGGTGTACCAGAGGCCATTACAGCAGGTATTATTGTACCAGCTATTGTGAAACCATTAAGTATGATTTTTAGATTTAACAAACAAGTCGCTTAAGGAAAAGTTTAAATAAAGAGGATGAAATCATGAGTAAACATATTGTAATAGGAGTAACAGGGGGCATTGCAGCTTATAAAATATTAGATGTTGCAAGTCAGCTTAGAAAACTAGGATATAGCATGAACACCATTATGACACAAAATGCTTGTGAGTTTGTGAAGCCTTTAGCGTTTCAAACCATTACAAATAATTATGTTGTTACAGATACCTTTGAAAGACCTTATACATGGGAAGTAGAGCATATTGCGTTGGCAAAAAAAGCAGACCTCATGTTAATCGCACCTGCTACAGCCAATATCATTGGAAAAGTGGCAAATGGGATAGCAGACGATATGCTTTCAACGACTATTATGGCAGCAAGGGGCAAAGTGGTTTTTGCTCCTGCTATGAATACAGCCATGTATGAAAATCCTATTGTTCAGGAAAATATAGCGTATCTTAAAGAAAAGGGATATTTATTTATTAAGCCAGATGCAGGATGGCTTGCCTGTGGAGACAAAGGAGCAGGAAAGTTGCCTGCTCCTGAGAAAATCGTAGAGTATGTGACAAATCTTGTAGGAAGTGAAGAAGCTTCTGACATTCTTGAATCTGATACTCTTAAAGAAGAAAAAACAGAAGCAAATCATAAGAAAGCAGAAAATACAAGAGATTTAGAAGGAAAACATTTCCTAATTACAGCAGGTCCAACGATTGAAGCCATCGACCCTATGCGTTATATTACCAATCATTCATCAGGGAAAATGGGATATGCTATTGCTGAAGATGCAGCAAGACGTGGAGCTAAAGTTATTTTAGTATCAGGGCAGACCCATTTGGAATGTCCACCCAATGTAGAACGCATTGATGTGCGTAGTGCAAGAGATATGTATGAAGTCGTACACAGGTATTTTGAGTGGGCAGATGTCGTAATTAAAACTGCAGCAGTAGCAGACTATAGACCTAAAGAGATAAGTAACCATAAGATTAAGAAGAATGGGGAAAATCTTATACTAGAGCTTGTACCAAACCCAGATATTTTAAAGAGCTTAGGAGAACGTAAAACGCATCAAATATTGGTTGGATTTGCGGCAGAAACACAGAACGTGATAGAATATGCCAAAGATAAGATCCAAAAGAAGAATTTAGATTTCATTGTAGCCAATAATATTGGCAAAGCAGGCGCTGGATTTAAAGCCGATACAAATATTGCTACGATTATTGAAAAGAGTGGTAACATTACTGAATATGAGAAAATGTACAAATCCGAACTTGGCAATGTGATTTTAGATAAGGTAAAGACGTATTTTCGTTAATGCTTTTAAGTCTAAATGAAAACGTCTAAAAGGGCAAAATGTGGCAGGTACCTGGAAATAGGTACCTGCTTTTTGAAATTAAGAATAAGTATAGATAAAGATGCTTATAATTTATTTGCATTAGTACGAAAGAAATGAGGAGAGGCGAAGAGATGTTATTAGCGATAGACATAGGAAATACAAATATTGTAATGGGTGTTATGAATGGAATGGAATTAATTTCTAGCTTTAGATTAACGACTCAAACGCCACGTACATCAGATGAATATGGTATTATGATAGTAGACCTTTTAAGACAAAGAGGAGTAGAAGCGAAAGATATTACGGCTGTCATTATCTCTTCTGTAGTACCTGACATTATGTATTCCTTTAGTAATGGACTTAAAAGATATCTTCATCAAAAGCCTATGATTGTAGGACCAGGACTTAAAACGGGTATTGCAGTTAGAACAGATAACCCAAGAGAAGTAGGGGCAGATCGTATTGTAAATTGTGTGGCCGCCTATGAATTGTATGGTGGTCCATGTATTGCAATTGATTTTGGAACTTCTACAACATATGATATTGTCAATGGTAAGGGTGAATTTATCGGTGGACTTATTACGCCCGGTATTAGGATTTGTGCAGATGCATTATGGCAAAGAGCAGCACAGCTCCCACATATGGAGATTAAGAAAACAAAAGGCATTTTAGATTGTAAAAATACAGTAAGCAGTATGCAATCTGGATTAGTTTATGGTTATATTGGACAAGTTGAATACATTGTTAATAAAGTAAAAGAAGAATTAAAAGCACCTGATTTAAAGGTAGTAGCAACAGGTGGTCTTGGAAAAATTATTCAAGATGGAACGGATGTTATTGAACATTATGATGGCATATTAACCTTAAAAGGTTTAGCGATGATTTATGAAAAAAATAGATAGGATGAAAGCAATATGAGAATAAAGAATATAGAGACGCCTAACAATGTGTTTCTTGCACCAATGGCAGGGATTACAGATTATCCGTATCGTATGATCTGTAAAGAATTTGGTGCGGGAATGATGACGACTGAGATGGTCAGTGCAAAAGGGTTACTCTATGAAAATGTGAAAACAAATGATTTACTTTATGTGGATCCTAAAGAACATCCAATAGGTGCACAACTATTTGGAAGTGATCCTAAAATTCTTAGCGAGATGGCTAAGAAGGTAGAGGAAACAGAAGTCGATTTTATTGATATCAATATGGGATGTCCTGCACCGAAGATTACTAAAAATGGTGAAGGCTCAGCACTTCTTAAAAATCCAGAGCTTATAGGTGAGATTGTTTATGCCGTGAGTCATGCCATTTCAAAGCCATTAACCATAAAAATTCGTAAAGGTTTTGATGATGAGCACATTAATGCTGTAGAAGTGGCTAAAATAATTGAAGAGGGCGGCGCAAGCGCACTTGCGCTTCATGGTAGAACAAGGGAGCAATTTTATAGTGGCACTGCAGACTGGGATATTATTAAGGAAGTCAAAGAAAATATATCTATTCCACTCATTGGGAATGGGGATATTCGAACACCTGAAGATGCTAAAAGAATGATAGATTATACAGGCTGTGATGCGGTACTAATTGGTAGAGGCGCACAAGGAAATCCATGGATTTTTAAAAGAACGGTACACTTTCTAGAAACTGGAGAGCTTCTTAAAGAGCCAAGTTTTGAAGAAAGGGTTGAAGTTATTTTAAAACATGCTAAAATGTTAGAGGCTTATAAAGGTCGTTATGTAGGCATTAGAGAAATGCGTTCTCATCTAACAAACTATGTAAGAGGCATACATGGTGCTACAGAGCTTCGTAGATTGATGACCAAAGTAGAAACTTATGATGATATTAAGCGACTACTTGATGAATGCCTAGAAAGAATGCAGGACTATAAAATGCAACATGAGTTAGAAGCAAACCAAGAGGCATAAAGTTGACAATATCATAACGTGTAAGGTATAATTGTTAAATTAAAAAACTCTATTTAATCAAACAACAGATACAAAAAGTATAGAATATAAAATATCTGAAGGATTTAAGAAAGGGAGTAAAAAAATGGCAGGTAAATCAGTACTACTCACATACGAGGGGATTAAAAAATTAGAAGCAGAACTTGATAATTTAAAAACAGCACGTCGTAATGAAGTTGCTGAAAAATTAAAGGAAGCAAGAGCACAAGGTGACCTTTCTGAAAATGCAGAATATGATGCAGCTAAAGAAGAACAAGCTGAAATTGAAATGCGCATTGTTGAGCTTGAAAATATGTTAAAAAATGCAACCGTTATTGAAGCAGAAGATGTGGTTGAAATCGTAAAACCAGGTTACAAAGTAAGACTTTATGATCACTCTTTTGAAGAAGAGGTAGATTACTTAATTGTAGGTTCAACAGAAGCTGACCCTGTAAATGGCAAAATTTCAAATGAATCTCCAGTAGGTATGGCACTTTTAAATCATAAAGTAGGGGATATTGTTGAAGTAGAAACAGCTGATGGTGTAGACAGATATGAAATTTTAGGCATTACGAACTAAATGATTACAAAATAGGTAAGAAGATATTTACTTATTTAGGACAAAATGAGGAGGAATCAGAAGTGTCTGATCAAAAGCAAGTACAAGAAAATGTTAATGTAAATGAGTTAATCAAAGTAAGATATGATAAGTTAAGTGCCCTTCAAGAAAAAGGAAAAGATCCTTTCAAAATCACTAAAGTTGAAATCACAACCCATAGTGAAAAAGCTAAAAAGGATTTTGAAGCGATTGAAAGCACATTAGAAGAACACGAAATGTCAGACAGAACTTTTGTTAAAGTAGCTGGACGTATTATGGCAAAACGTGATATGGGTAAAGCATCTTTTATTACGATTCAAGATGAACAAGGTCGTATTCAATCTTATGTAAGAAAAGATGAAATCGGAGAAGACGACTATGTAGATTTCAAAAAATATGATATCGGTGATTTAGTAGCCATCGAAGGTTATGTTTTTAGAACACAAAAAGGTGAAATCTCAGTACGTGCTAAATCTGTTAAATTAATTTCTAAAAGCTTACAAATCTTACCAGAAAAATATCATGGTCTTAAAGATACTGAAATGAGATATCGTCAACGCTATGTGGATCTTATTGTCAATCCAGAAGTTAAAGAAACTTTCTTAAAACGTAGTGCGATTATTCGTTCTATTAGAAACTTCTTAGACAACCAAGGATTCGTAGAAGTAGAAACGCCAGTCCTTCACTCAATTGCAGGTGGAGCAGCAGCTAGACCATTTATTACACATCATAATGCATTAGACATTGATATGTACATGAGAATTGCTCCAGAACTTAAATTAAAACGTCTTATTGTTGGTGGATTTGAAAAAGTTTATGAAGTAGGAAGAGTATTCCGTAATGAAGGAATGTCAGTAAGACATAATCCAGAGTTTACAATTATGGAATTATACCAAGCCTATGCTGATTTCCATGATATGATGGATATTACAGAAGCACTCATTAGAAACGCTTGTAAAGAAGTCAATGGAACAGGTATTATCACATACAACGGTGTTGAAATTGACCTTGAAAAACCATTCAAGAGAATTTCAATGGTAGATGCCGTTAAAGAATATACAGGCATTGACTTTAGAGCAATTGATCTTGAAGAAGCTAGAAAGCTTGCTAAAGAGAAGAACGTTGAAATTCAAGATCACTTCTTAAAAGGAGATATCTTAAATGCCTTCTTTGAAGAATTTGTTGAAGAAAACCTTATCCAACCAACCTTCTTAACAGAGCATCCAGTAGAAATTTCACCACTTGCAAAACGTAAACCAGAAGACCCAGAATATACTGAACGTTTTGAGTTATTCATTGTTGGTCGTGAACATGCAAATGCTTTCTCTGAGCTTAATGATCCAATTGATCAAAGAAGCCGTTTCAAACGTCAAGAAGAACTTCGTGAAGCAGGCGATGATGAAGCATGTCTTATTGATGAAGACTTCTTAACAGCACTTGAATATGGATTACCTCCAACAGGTGGTCTTGGTATCGGGGTAGATAGACTTGTTATGTTACTTACAGATGCAGCATCTATTAGAGATGTATTATTGTTCCCAACAATGAAACCATTAGATAACTAAATGCAGTATTGTGAACTTTAAATAAAGTTCATGCTTTGTACTAGAAGGACACTTTTCTAAAAGAAATTTTAGAAAAGTGTCCTTTTTTTATAGTTACACGCTCTGTTTCTTTTTGCATACTTATAGCCTCTGTAGAAATAATGAAATTTTTATGGGTTATTTTGCAGTATTATGCGTTTATTCTGAAATCTGGACAAAATCATCTTGACAATAAGTTGGTAAAGAGAGGATATATTATAAGAGAAAAGAATTTGGAGGATGGGAGAGAGTCATTATTGATATTAACAAATTTGGGAGAGGCGGTAAATAAGAAACATAAACAGTATGAGAAATATTTTATGAAGGAATTTATGAATCTATTTAGAGAAGAAGATTATGAAGCACTTAAAGGTATTTTAAAAAGGAGTAGATTATGCACACTATTATAGAATAATAGGAAAAGAGCCAGTACGATTTGTGATAGAAATGGGACTTGGTGCATGTGTAGTGGAGCTGCTTGGGCAACAGTTATTGCCCAGGCAATAGCCGGTATGGGGATTATGATTTACTCTATGGTGAAATTACCGTGGCTAAGACGCAATAAAACGAGTGCAAGCTGGAATTTTGATAGACTAAAAGAAATCATTTTAAATGATTTGGCAACAAGTGTTCAGCGGTCTGTTATGAATTTTGGAATTTTAATGAAACAATACTTTACAATATGAAAAACTGGAACGTTAATACAATTTATTGTGTTTTTTGTATAATATGATAAAATGTTAAATTGAAATAAATTTATTTTGTGCATATTAAGAAGAAGGGGCAGATGTGTGGCTATTTGGTTTATGAGGCTGAAGGAATACAAAAAATTCGATATGCTGATGAGAATCTAATTTATATGCTTGGTTGTCGGGATTTTGCAGAATTTAGTAAGCACGTAAGAGGTTGCTTTTCTAAAAGGGTGTATAAGGATGATATTAATCGGGTGCAACAAGAGCTTGTTGATCAGGCTAATCAGCCAAGTGATGATATTGATTGTGTGAATTATTGCATTGTCCATCTGGATGGAGCTATTCGAAAAATTGAAGATATTGGACATAAACAATTCATTGATAATGGAGTGCCCGTATTTTATGCATATCTTGCAGATATCATAGAAGAATAAAAGAGAGCTTAATTTGGGACAAAATTATATCCAATAAAAATAGTATTAACAAATATAAGACATATGAAATGTAACATTTCATATGTCTTTGTCTAGTTTATTTAAAATAATAGTAAATTGATAAGCTAATATATGGTAACTATTATGAAAACTGAAAGGCTTATATATGAAATGTCTACAATACAAAACATAATTTCGTTGAAAACTGTAGAAAATAATATATATTATTGCGAATTTATTTTAAATTATATATAGTGTCATTAGAAAACGTTTAAGTACATGAGGGGGTAAGTAGATATGGTATCTATGAAAGATATATCAGTTGCATGTGGCGTAAGTGTAGCAACTGTTAGTAAAGCATTAAATAATCATAGTGATATCGGAGAAGCAACAAAAGAAAGAGTTCAGAAAATGGCAAAAGAGATGGGATACTTTCCAAATTCAATGGCTAGGGCATTAAAAACCAAGCGTACATATAACATTGGTGTACTTTTTGAAGACGCAGAGGGAAGTGGTTTAACCTATGACTATTTCTCATATATGCTAGATTACTTTAAAAAGACGGTAGAGCAAAAGGGGTATGATATTACCTTTTTGAATAGTAAGTGCAATAATAGGATGTCCTTTTTGGAGCATTGTCAATATCGTAATTTTGATGGTGTATTTATAGCTTGTACGGATTTTTATGATCCGCAAGTTATTGAACTTGTTCATAGTGATATCCCTGTAGTGACGATCGATCATATATTTGATAATTGTATTAGCATTGTATCAGACAATGTGGATGGAATGAGACAGTTAGTAGAATATGCTTATGAATGTGGACATAGAAAGATTGCTTATATTCATGGTCCAGACTGCTCTGTTACAAAGTCGAGATTATCGTCTTTTTACTATACATGTGAAAGACTGGATATAAATGTTCCTGATGAATATGTATGTGAAGCTAGTTATAGAGGAAGTCTTGAGGCAAAAATACAGACAGAGAAGCTATTAGAATTAGTAAATCCACCAACATGCATTCTATATCCAGATGATTTAACCAGTTATGGGGGAATTAGTGCAATTAGAGAGCGAAAGTTATCAGTACCTGAAGATATATCCATCATAGGATATGATGGAGCAAGAAGTTGTCAATTGGGAACGCCTCCACTTACAACTTTACATCAGGATACTAAAAGTTTAGGTGAGCAAGCAGGTAAGATGTTGCTTTCACTCATTGAACATCCAAAGACAACCATTATAAGAAATCTTATAGTTAAGGGAAACATATTAAAAGGTGGGACAGTTAGAAAAATCAACGAAAACGATTGATTTGACAGTAAATAAGAAATGTGTTTTTATATGAGTTTTTAGTAAAAATGATGAAGAAAATTTTAATTAAATAGATTAAACTTATAATGAAAATAATAAATAATATAAAAAAACATGAAAAATTTAAATTTACTATTGCAAATTGCATAATAATAAACTATACTATGACTATAGTAAACGTTTAAGTAAAAAATAAATTCGGAGGCTAATGAGAAGGAGAGTAGAGTATGAAGAGTTTTTTACGTAACACATGGCAGAACAGAGCCCATGTAGTCATGGCTTTGCCAGTATTTTTGATTTTATTCTTTATTATGTACGTTCCAATGGCAGGTTTAGTGATGGCATTTAAGAATTTTGACTTTAAACTTGGTATTTGGAGCAGTCCTTGGTGTGGACTAGACAACTTTAAGTTCTTACTTGCTTCAAAAAGTACATTCGTTAATATCACTAAGAACACCATTTTGTACTACATATTATTTACGGGAATTGGAACAGTATTAAATGTTGTTCTTGCTATTGCAATTGACCAATTCTTATTTAAAAAAGTTGCTAAGACCATGCAAACCTTAATGATTATTCCAGTATTTATTTCTTATGCAGCAGTTCAATTTATTGTTTATGCATTCATTAGTACTGATACTGGTATTATCAATCATTCATTAGGTCTAAACACAAGATTTTATTCAACAGCAAGCTTATGGCCTTGGGTATTACTAATTGTTAAGATTTGGAAAGATACAGGATATGGTTCTGTACTTTATATGTCTGTACTTGCAGGAATTGATACATCACTTTATGAAGCAGCTGAAATTGATGGGGCTAATAAATGGCAAAGAATTTGGCATATTACTATTCCAGCTTTAGTACCAATGATTACCGTAATGTTATTACTTTCTGTTGGTAATATTATGAGATCTGATACTGGTCTATTCTATCAAGTAACAAGAAATAGTGGTATTTTATATTCGACTACACAAGTTATTGATTCCTATGTATTAAATGCAATCCTTACAAGCGCTAACTTTGGCTTTACCGCTGCAACAAGTTTATTCCAGTCAGTTATTGGTTTACTATTAATGTTATTTGCAAATGGTTTAGTACGTAAGATACAGCCAGAGAATGCATTATTCTAAGGAGGAGAGAAGATGTTAGCTAGAACAAAAGGAAACAAAGCAGATTTGGAGCCTTCTAGAACTGAGAAGAAGGGCATTGGACAGTATATCTTAGGATTAGTACTGTTAATATATACTCTATTTTGTGCACTTCCAGTATTGCTTGTATTTATTGCAGCATTTACTGATGAAGTTGCTATTGTACAAAATGGTTTTAGCTTTATGCCAGAAAAATGGTCACTAAGTGGATTTAACGCAGTTATGAGGTATGGTAAACAATTACTTACTTCTTATGGTGTTACCATTTTTGTTACTATATTTGGTACATTACTTGGATTGTTTGTAATGAGTATGTTTGCTTATGCAATTAGTCGTAAAGGATTTAGATTATCAAAATTCTTATCTATTTATTTACTTATTCCAATGCTTTTTAATGGGGGTCAACTTTCAGGATACGTAATTTTTACAAGCTATTATGGCTTAAAAGATAGCATTTGGCTTTTAATTCTTCCACTTTGTGTAAGTACCATGAATGTTATTATTTTAAGAACCTACATTGCTAATAGTATTCCAGATGAATTAATGGAAGCTGCTAAAATTGATGGTGCAGGTGAATATAGAACCTTCTTCCAAATTACATTACCTTTATTAAAACCATCTCTTGCTGCTGTAGGATTTATGATGGCAACAGCATATTGGAATGACTGGCAAAATGCAATGTTGTATATTACCTCTGATTCAAAGAAGCCTTTGCAATTACTTTTAATTAATATTCAAAAGAGTATTGAATTCTTATTAAACAATGCAAACGTTCCTGCATCTGCTAGAGCAGCAATGGGAGGGGGTATTCCACAATACTCTGCAACCATGGCAACGGTACTTGTTGTTATTGGACCAATTATGGTTGCATATCCTTTCTTCCAAAAATATTTCGTAAAAGGTCTTACAGTTGGTTCAGTAAAGGGTTAATGTTAAAATTAGTGCTTTAATTAAATGGGTTATTCTAGAGAACACAATTTAGTGTTTCTATGAACAATTATATATTTTTAAGGGAGGATTTTATTATGAAGAGTAATACAATGATTAAAAAAATGCTAGCAGCAATGTTAGTAGCAGGTGTGTCTGTTTCAATGTTTACTGGTTGTGGTAGCAAGAGTGCAAATAGTGCAGCAGCAGGCTCAAATGATGCAGCAGCAAATACAACAGCAGATACAACAACAGATACAGCAAGTACAGATACAGCTTCTGGTGATGCTGTAAATATCAATCTTACAAGAGCATGCTTTAACCTTGCAACACCTGATAGTGAGCAAGTTAAAAAAGTTGAAGATGCAATCAATGATTACATCAAAGATAAAATCAATGTTCATGTTACATTAACAGATATTGGTTCTGGTGAATACACAGACAAAGCTAACTTAGCATTAGCAAACAATGAAATCAACCTTCTTTGGACAGCTTCTTGGGAAGGTGTTATCGGTACAAATGATTTAGTACCACAAAATGCAGTATATGATATTACAGATCTTTTACCAGGGACTCCGTTATATGGTTCAATGGATGAAGGTCAATGGGAAGCTACAAAATATAATGGAAAGAACTACTTCATTCCAGTATATAAAGATAACGTAGAAGGTTATGACTTTATGTTCCGTAAAGACTTAGTGGACAAATATGGTTGGGATACAGCATCAGTTAAAACATTAGCTGACCTTGAACCAATGCTTGCAGATGCTAAATCAGAAGGACTTAAATATCCATTCCTTACTCAAAAAACAGCTATGTTCTACAGATTCTATGTTGATCAATTTGACTTCTTCACAGGAGATGTTAAAGGAAACTTCGTAGGTGTAGATAGAGAAAAGAATGAAGTAGTTGATACTATTTTGACGCCTCAATATGAAGAATTCTGTACATTAATGGCTAAATGGGCAGAAGCTGGATATGTTTCTGAAGATGAAGTAACAAAAACAACAACAGATACAACAACTCAAACAAAAGACTGGGCAATTTCTTGGTGGACAGATATTCCTGTCAACGCAGAAGCTAATGCTCGTTATGCTCAAGAAGTTGTAATGCAACCAGCTACTGGGAGATGGGCTCACTCTACTTCAGCTCTTGGTTCTTGCTACGCTGTAACAGCAAATAGTACACCAGAGCAAGCAAAAGCTTGTGTAGATTTTATGGGACTTCTTTATACAGATAGCAAACTTGCTGATATGTATACATTTGGTATTGAAGGTGAAGACTTCACTTATGATGCAAATGGTAAAGTTACTCAAACTAGTGAAAAATACAATCACTCTATGTGGGAATCAGCTAATGCTACAATCGTAACACCACTTGATAACGAACCAGATAACAAAGCTGATCTTTATAAAGACTTCAATGGTGGTGCAAGCACATCTTGTGCAGCTGGTTTCCGTTTTGACAAATCTCCAGTAGATGCTCAATATACTGCTTGTCAAAACGTATTTGATACATATGGTTTCCCACTTGAAAATGGTGGTATTCCTTCTGCTGATGTAAAAGCTACTATTGAACAATATCAAAAAGCTCTTGATGAAGCAGGTTACCAAGATGTTTTAGCTGAATTCCAAAAACAATATGATGCTTGGAAAAACTAATTCAGGTATTTAATAAATAAAAAATGAGGATGTTACTTTGGGGTGGCATCCTCATTTTTTTGATGCAAGAATTTTTAAAGTAGGGTATGATAAAGTAAGTAAATTTAGATGGAGAGAAATTTGAGCAATATTTATTAAGAAATTTCCTTATGAGTATGCTAATATGAAAAAAGTAGGAGAAGAGAGGGAGATGAACATGAGTCAAAAGGCCATAACACAAGATTTGTTATCCTATATACATGAGCATTTAGATGAGACATTATCAATGGATGAAATATCAAAAAAATTTAATTACTCAAAGTTTTATATTGCTAGAGTTTTTAAAGAAGAAACAGGTTCTACGCTTTACAAATACATTCAAAATAAAAGATTAGAAAAAGCAGCAATAAGTTTAGTTGAAACCAATAAGCCTATTATTGAAATTGCTTATGAAGCGCAGTATAGTTCACCACAAGCATTTACATTAGCATTCAGGCAAGAATACAGTTGTTCACCTCAGATTTATAGAAAGAGATATGCTTTACTATTAGAAAGTAAGACCAGTATAAGTCAAAAAGTAATCAGCCATTTAAGTCATTATACGATAGAAGGGAGAATGGCAGCATGAGTACGATACCATATGTTATTTCGCAAACGGGTAAGGGTGAGCGAAGTTATGATATTTTTTCAAGATTACTAGCTGATCGAATAATTTTTTTATGTGAAGATGTAAATGATACGTCAGCTAGTTTAATTATTTCACAAATGCTATTTTTGGAAGCAGAAGACCCAGATAAAGATATTCAGTTTTACATCAATAGCCCAGGAGGCTCAGTAACAGCTGGATTTGCAATTTATGATACCATGCAATATGTAAAATGTGATGTTTCTACGATATGTGTAGGAATGGCAGCAAGTTTTGGAGCATTCTTATTGGCAGGTGGAACAAAAGGAAAAAGAATGGCACTTCCTAATGCAGAAATTATGATTCATCAACCTATTGTTCATGGCAATGGTATACAGGGACAGGCAACAGATATTAAGATTATGTCTGACCATATTCAAAAGAATAAACAAAGGCTTAATCAAATATTAGCTCAAAATACAGGTAAAAGTATAGAAGAAATTGTAAGGGCAACCGAAAGAGATCATTATATGAGTGCGGATGAAGCGGCTAATTTTGGATTAATTGATAAGGTATTAAATAAGTAAGAATAAGAAAACATTTCCTAAAGCAATAGGAGATGTTTTTTTAATTTTAAAAATGTTTATAAAAAATCTGATATGGTGAAATTTTGTGTTATTATATGAGTAGATGAATCATTTAAATGATCTAGTTTTTATAGGATATTGATTGAAAATGAACAAATTTATAAAGAAAAAGGGGAAAATTGCGTGAAGGCTGTACAAAATCAAAAGATCGCAGTGAGAATTGGATTATTTATGGCAGTTGTTTTAATGATAGGTTTTGTAGTTTTATGGCAGGCTATTGGTAAAACATCAGCCAATTTAATGAAAAAATCGATTACTGCACAGATGTCAGATGCCGTTGAAACAAGAACAACAATAATTGATGAGTATATTAAGTCTTTAGAAGACTTTCTAGTTGGGTTTGCACAAGGAGAAGAAGTAAAGAGTGTCCTTAAGAACCCAACAACTCAAAACATTAAGAAGGCACAAAAGTATACTGAGGACTTTGCAAATGTAAAAAGTAATTTTGAAGGACTTTATATTGCAGATCCATCAACGTATGTATATACTCATACGTCCTTGGATTCAATTGGGATTTATTACAGAAAAGGTGATTCTTTAAAAGCATTTCAAGAAATGATAGTTAATAAATCTATGGAGGATAGAACAGGAATTATTAAATCTCCAAGTTCAGGAAAAATGTGTATTTCTATGTCATATCCTGTTTATGAGGAAGGGAAATATATAGGTTATGTAGGGGCAGCAGTGTATGCAAACGAGTTAATGGATATATTTACACAAGATAAGATACAGGGCTTGGATGAATATGGATATGCTTTTATTAATACTAATTCAAGGGTTTATTTATACAATCAAGATGAAAATTTGATTAATACAGAGGTAACAGACTTAGGATATCTCGAAGTTATAAAAGAAATTAAAGCTCATCCAGAACAAACAACTGGAATGATTGATTATTCTTATGAAGATGATGATACAGATATTATCGTTTATCATTATATACCAGAAAGAAATTGGGTATTTCTTGTAAAGAGTTGTGAAGAATCTGTATATGCTTCAGTGATTGATATTAAAAATATTACTGCAAGGCTTTGTATAATTGTAGCGCTTGTGGTAATTGGTATGTTGATTGTTATTTTAAGTAGAATAGGAAAAGAGCTTGAACTAGTAGAGAAAGCTATTAATAAATTAAAGCAATTAGATTTATCTGCAAATCATGAGTTAAGAGCCTATCGTCAAAGAAAAGATGAAGTCGGCATGATTTGTAACGCCTTAGATGTGACTTGCAAGAGCTTAAAAGGTTATATTAAAGAGATTAATGAACAACTTTATTATATGGCTAATGGTGATTATACCGTAGAAAGTACAATGGAATATGTTGGAGATTTTAAAGAAATCCAAGGTTCTATGAGTAAAATCCAAAGTGCACTTAGAGAATCATTTAGACATATTAATCTTGTAACTTCTCAATTAGCAATGGGGTCACAGAATGTATCTGAAGGAGCTACCAATTTAGCTGAAGTTGCCACAGAGGAAAATAGTCTTATTGCAGAAATCGAAAATCATGTAAGTGAAATCAATGAAAAGGTTACAAAATCATCTAATCATGCAATGGAAGCTAAACAAAAGACGGCGCATACAAGTGAACTCATTCACCAAAGCAAAGAAGCTATGGATGGATTAATTGCTGCAATGAGTGAAATTGTGGAGTCAAGCAATGAAATTGTTTCAATAAATAGTGCAATGGAGCGTATTGCAAAACAAACCCATATATTAGCATTAAATGCAACTGTGGAGGCTTCTAGAGCAGGTGGGGCAGGAAAAGGATTTGCTGTAGTAGCTAATGAGATTAAAGAGTTAGCTGAAAAAGCTAATGAATCCGCTAGTATGACAAAAGATTTAATTGAACGTACCATTGAAGCAGTTACAAAAGGAACCTTATTATCTAATCAAACCGCAGAGGGCTTGTTCCAAGTGGTTGAGGAAGCAAATGTTATTGATAATTCTGTAAGTGAAATCGCCGATGCTTCTGTGCTTGAAAGTAAAGAGCTTGGTGAAATTATGACTAAGTTAAATAAGATGAGCATGGTAGTAGAAACAACAGCTGCAACTGCCGAGGAAAGTGCTGCCGCAAGTGCCGAGTTAGATAGTCAAGTTGTAGAGCTTAGAAATAATATAAGAAGATACAGAGTTTAATGGGTGACTTGCTGCGCTATTTCTATTGTGTTAAAGTTTAAATAAGTAATTAAATTTTAGGGGGATGATGATGAATACTATCACAATTGAAGAGGTACTTAACATGTCCATGGAGATGTTGATTTTTTTCAATGATGATGGAAAGGTTGTATTCATGAATCAAAAGGGAAAAGAGGAATTAGGCTATTCAAGTGTTGAAACACTTAATATAAAACAAATTATGATTCCTATTTTTCAGAACGATAGAGAAATAAAAGAAAATATGGAGGCGTTAAAGGGAAAGGAAACAGATACTATTATTTATCGTTCTGATTTAACCTGTTTTCATGCGGCAATTAGATGTAAGTGCTTTGAAAAACAATCAGATCTAAGTAAATATGCCGTTTGGATTTCGAATCTCCAAAGTACAGAAGAACTAGCGGAGCGCTTAGTGAAGGCTGAAAATAAGATAAAAGAAAGTATGAAAGCAAAAGATGAGTTTGTTGCTAATATTACGCATGAGTTAAGAACACCAGTTAATGGCATAAAGGGACATCTATATAACTTAAGTGAAATGGAAACAGATAAAGAAAAAAGAAAAACAATGGAGATTATGTTAAAATGCTGTAATAATATGGAGCGGCTGATTAATAATCTTATGGATTTTTCAAAGATTGAAGCAGGGAAATTTGAGATTGACTGTGCAGAGTTTTCTATTAGAGACTGTGTACAGCATGTAGTTGAAACCAATATTTGTAAAGCAAATGAAAAGGGCATACAACTGAGTTATTTTATAGTAGATGAATTGCCAGATAAACTTATAGGGGATGAACTTCGTATTATACAAATACTAAATAATCTTGTATCCAATGCCGTGAAATTTACAGCGGTTGGTTTTGTTAGGGTTGAAGTGTATTGCACCATGCAAAGAGGAAGTGAGATTGAACTTACTTTTTTAGTGATTGATACAGGAATAGGTATTTCGAAAGAGGAGCAAGGAAAGTTATTTAAGATATTTTCACAAGTGGATGGGTCCATTACACGAAAATATGGAGGAACAGGAATTGGCTTATACGTTAGTAAACAGCTTGCTGAATTAATGGGTGGACATATTGATGTGGAAAGTGAGAAAGGAAAAGGAACTACCTTTCAAGTAAGCATTAATTTATCTATAGCTGAAGCGTTTAGTGCAACTGAACGGATGAACAAAAAAGCCATTACGATTGAAGACTTGAAAGCTAGAATTAAGCGATATCAGGAAGAGCAAGATATTACGAATATCTATATTTTTGGAAGTGATGAAAATAGAAAGGAAATAGATAGTAATATTGAAAAGTTGCTTTTAGCCATTGAAATGGACAATTGGGCAAAAACGGAGCAATTTGCAGAGCATCTTAAGAAGTTGTGTGAAAAAGCACCAGAAGACATTCAAAAGAATATATTTAGAATGAAAATGGTACTACGCAGAGAAGATTATGAAAGTGCAATTAAGGCGGTCAATAAAGTGAAAGAAGGTTTGAAGTAAAAATAAAGTTGAAGAGGATATGATATATGGAACTTATAGGGGGAAGAATACCAAGAATTTTAATTATTGATGACGCAGAAATTAATGTAGAACTGCTTAAGGAAATGGTCACTCAAATGGGGTATGAGGTTGTGACAGCTATGAATGTAGCTGAGGTTAATGCGGTACTTGAAAATAAGCTTCCTGATTTGGTACTACTAGATATTATTATGCCTGAGATAGATGGGTACCAGTTTTGTGAAATCTTAAAGAGTTATTCAGTCACGCAAAGCATTCCAGTTATTTTTATTTCATCTTTAAATTCTAAGGAAGATAGAGAAAAAGCATATCAAGCAGGTGGCGTTGGCTTTTTGAATCGACCATTGGATTTCTTTCAGACAGAACATATGATTGATACACACATTAGGTTATATGCAAAGATGTTAAAACTGGCAGAGGATAATCGAAGACTAAACATGGTAGTCAGTAAACAAGCTAAGCATTATGAGGAAGAGCAAAGACGGCTACTTGCTGTTATAGCTAGGCTATCAGAAGAAGAGCAGAGTACAGTTGTAAGAAAGCATCAAGAGGCGGTTGCAGTAAGTGCACGTTTATTAGTTCAGGCTCTAAGTTTTACAGAAAAATATGAAAATAGGATTTCGGCAAAATTTATTGAGGCTGTAGAAATCTCAGCACTTATTCATGACATAGGTAAAATTGCCCTACCTAAGACGATTCTTTTGAAAAATGGACCATTGACTGAGGAAGAAAAGAAAATTGTTAACACCCATACAATTATAGGATATGACATTTTAGAAGAGGCCTATGGAAAAACAGAAAAAGATAGTTTTATTAAGGTAGCCTCTGAAGTCATTCGTTCACATCATGAAAATTGGAATGGAACAGGTTATCCTGATGGGTTAGAAGGAGAGCAAATTCCACTTTCAGCAAGGATTATACGTATTGTTGATACCTTTGATTCAATGCTAAGAGAACGTTCTTATAGGCCAGCTTACAGTAGAGAAGAAACACTAGAAATTATGCGAAATGATACAGGTATAAAATTTGATCCTTTTTTAATGGATGTGTTTTTTAAGATTGAAAAGCAACTATAAGAAATGTTGAGGACAATATATGACAGAACATGAGTTTAAGCGTATTACACAGTATATGGCAACATACTATGGTATAGATTTAAGCAAGAAAAGAATTATTGTGGAAGGGCGTATGGACAACTATATTGCTAATAAGGGTTATAAAGATTATGAGACTTATATGGATGCTGTAGAAGCCAATTTACATGGTAAAGAAGCACAGAATATAGTGAACATACTAACCACAAATCATACTTTTTTCTTAAGAGAAGCAGAACACTATGAGTATTTAAGAAATGTTATTCTTCCAGAAATTAAAAAAAAGGAAGAAGCCACAAGAAATTTAAGAATATGGTCAGCTGCATCTTCCACAGGAGAAGAGCCCTATACAATTGCTATGGTAATTAAAGATTTCTTTGGTCTTGAGTATCGCAATTGGGATACTACTATTTTGGCAACAGATATATCAGTAGAAGTCCTCACAAAAGCAATTGAAGGAGTTTATCAAGATAAGCAAATAGAAGCATTACCTAAAAGATGGATTGATTCTAATTTTACTAAAATGAGTGAACACGATTATAAAGTAAAGGATGAGCTTAAACAAAAAGTACTTTTTAGGCAGTTTAATTTAATGAACCCCTTGCCATTTAGGCATCAGTTGCATGCTGTATTTTTAAGAAATGTTATGATTTATTTTAATGATGAAATAAAAGATAGACTAGTCAGGCGAATTGTAGATTGTCTAGTACCAGGTGGTTATTTGATTATTGGCATGACAGAACATATTGACAGGTCTTTATATGATCTAGAATATGTAGAAACATCAATTTATAGAAAAGAATATAGAAAGCGAATAGATTATGATGCGTAAAATTAGAGTACTCATTGTAGATGATTCTATTGTATTTCAAAAGTTAATGTTAGATAGTTTAAAAGATGATTCAGCGATAGAGGTGGTAGCCACTGCATGTGATGCTTATGGGGCAAGAGACGCCATTTTACAATTTCATCCAGATGTGATGACACTTGATATAGAGATGCCTAGGATGAATGGAATTGAATTTTTGCGTAGACTCTTGCCGCAATATCCTATTCCTACAGTAATGGTAAGTGCATTAGATAGTAAAGTATTTGATGCTTTAGAAGCTGGGGCTGTAGATTTTGTAAATAAGCCAGTTGGTATGAATCAGGAGCAAGCTAGAAAGTACTTAAAGAAAGAACTAGGTATAAAGCTCAAAATTGCTTCAACGGTTAAAGTGTCTCACATGAAAATGAGAAATAGTGGTACAATCCAAGTACCTTGTTACAAAAAAGAGGGAGATTATGTTATTGCTATAGGGGCTTCAACAGGAGGCACAGAAGCAATACTTGAAGTGATACGTAAGTTTAGAAAGGATATTCCAGGAGTTGTGGTGGTTCAACATATGCCACCAGGATTTACAGCAATGTATGCCAAGAGATTAAATGACATTTGTGAGGTAACCGTAAAAGAAGCTAAGACAGGTGATAGAGTATTATCAGGACAAGTCCTTATTGCACCAGGAGATGCTCATATGAAATTAGTTCGTGTGGGAAGAGGCTACCAGGTTGAATGTGCAAAAGGTGAGAAAGTAAGTGGACATTGTCCTTCGGTTGACGTGTTATTTGAATCGGTAGCTAAGGCCGCAGGAAAAAAGAGCATAGGCGTAATCCTTACTGGGATGGGGAAAGATGGGGCAGATGGTTTACTAGCTATGAGAAAAGCGGGAGCCCATACGATTGGACAAGATGAAAAAAGTTGTATTGTATATGGCATGCCCAAAGTAGCCTATGAAATAGGGGCAGTAGAAATGCAAGCTAATGTAACGAATATTGGGCAGAAAGTCTATCAAGTATTAGCTACATTATAGTCTAATAGCTATTATCTTGATAAATATATAAATATAAAATTTAAGGGGGAAATAGGGTGAAAGCATTAGTAGTTGAGGATGATTATGCAAGTCGCAAATTTATGATGAACTACGTTTCTAAATATGGAGAATGTGATGGCACTGTTGATGGCGCAGAAGCTGTAGAAGCGTATATGATGGCAATGGAAGAGGGAGCGCCTTATGATCTTATATGCCTAGATGTCATGATGCCTGTTATGGATGGCTATCAAGTTTTAAAAAGTATTAGAGAGATTGAAAGGCAAAAAGGATTATCAGAAGATGAAAAGGTCAAAATTATTATGATGACTGCATTAAGTGAAGAAAGAAATGTAAAAACAGCTTTTGAGTTAGAATGCACCGTATACTGTGCAAAACCAGTTAATTTAGATAAACTTCAGAATGTATTAGTTAAGTTAGGACTTGTTGAATAAAAAACTTATGAAAGGAGAAATGTTCATGAGTGATGAAATGTCTGTAGATGGAATGCTTGACATGTATTTATTTGAGAATGGACAGTTACTTGAGCAATTAGAACAAACGACATTAGATAAAAAGGATAATGAGTGTTTTGATGAAGCAGATATTAATGATTTCTTTCGCATTATGCACACCATAAAAGGTTCATCAGGTGTCATGATGTATGACGATATCATGAAATTATCTCATAAGTTAGAAGATGTATTCTATTTTATTCGTGAATCACATCCTGATCATGTGCCACACCTTGAATTGGTAGATCATATTTTAATGGTTTCAGACTTTATTTCAAACGAGTTTGAAAAAATTAAAAGTGGAAAAGAACCTGATGGAGATGCTTCAGAGCTTATACAAAAGATTGATCAATTTCTAAATAAGATTAAAGGTGGCGTAGGAGAAAAAGATAAGGTCAAACTTTTAGACAAGCGTGAAGAAAAACCAAAACAATTTTATATAGGTCCAGCGACTGCTAAAAAGGGAAATTGTTTTTCTGTTGTGATTTACTATAGAAATGATACTCTAATGTGCAATATTCGTGCCTATACAGCAGTACATACGTTAAAAGAAAGTGCAAAAGAAATACTTTATGAACCAGAAGATATTTTAACAAATGAAGAGACAGCGGATTATATTCTAGAGCATGGATTTACCATCTTGCTAAAAACGGAACTTAGTGCTGAAGAAATCAAAAAGCTACTAGACAGTTCAGGGGTAGAGGCTATTGACATTTCTGAATGTGATGAAAGTTTATTTTCTGCAAACGCTGAACCAAATCAGCAAAATGAAGTGCCAAATGAAATTAATTTAGAGACACCACCAACAATTGATAAAGAAAAACCACCTAAACCGGGTGATTATGTTATTGAATCGAAACAACCAGGAAAACAAAAGAAGTTCGTTAATAAGGGAAAAGATAAAGCACAGATTCAAAGTTATATTAGTGTTAATGTGGATAAAATAGATGCTTTAATGGATCTTATTGGCGAAATTGTTATTGCACAATCTGTTGTTTTACAAAATAATGATTTAAAAGTACCAGGATTATCACTCAATAACTTTAAAAAAGCAGCAGCGCAGCTTACTAAATTCACTTCTGAGTTACAAGATGTGATCATGTCGATGAGAATGATGCCACTAACCAATGTATTTCAAAAGATGAAACGTATTGTATTTGACACTTCTCGAAAACTTCAAAAAGAAGTTGACTTAGTCGTAATTGGTGAAAATACAGAAGTAGATAAAAACATCATTGAGCATATTTCTGATCCGTTAATGCATATGATTCGAAATTCAGTAGACCATGGTATTGAGGATAAAGAGGAAAGATGTGCAGCAGGAAAACCAGAAAAAGGAATTATCACTTTAGAAGCCAAAAATGAAGGCGGTAAAGTTCTTATTATTGTAAAGGATGATGGCAAAGGAATGAGCCTTACAAAACTTTTTGAAAAAGCAAAGAAGAACGGAATCGTTCCTAAAGATAAAACTCAAAGCGATTATACGAAAAAGGAAATTTTACAGTTTATCACTTATCCAGGATTTTCAACTAATGAGCAGATTACAGAAGTATCTGGTCGTGGGGTAGGAATGGATGTTGTCGTTAAAAATATCCAAACCATAGGTGGAACGCTTGAAATAGAAAGTGAAGAAGGCAAGGGTTCAGTGATGACCATGAAGATTCCGCTCACTTTAGCTATTATTGATGGCATTGTGATGAAAGTTGGAAACATGACTTTTGCACTAGAAACAGGGGTTATAAAAGAATTTATTAATGTAAAAGAAATGAATATGGTGGTTGAACCTGATGGTGAAGAATATGCTTCTATTAGAGGAAACTTTTTCCCTGTTATTAGATTAAGTGACCGATACCATATAGATCATGCTGTAACAAATGTTGAAGATGGGATTATGATTCTTGCTGAACATGAAAAGAAGCAAGTTTGTATTTTTGTAGATCATTTAATTGGTGGACAAGAGATAGTTGTTAAACCTATACCAAACTATGTTAAAAAGGTAGATGGCTTATCTGGTTGTACACAATTAGGAGATGGTAGTATCGCTTTAATCCTTGATGTAGCAGGACTATTTTAATAGAAAGGGGAGGTAGAAATGGACGATATATTTTTTAATGAAGGAGATATGGAGGAAGATACACAAAAGGGTAAGTACATGGTATTTAAAACGGATGGAGAGTATTATGGCCTTGAACTAAAATGTGTCAATGAAATTATAGGAATTCAACCAATTACTGAAATACCAGAAGTGGAAGAGTATATTCGTGGACTGATTAACTTAAGAGGAAAGATTATTCCAGTTATTGATGTAAGAATAAGATTTAAACAGCAGCCTCATGAATATACAGATAGAACATGTATCATTGTGGTAAATGTAAAAGAGGTTATAGTAGGACTTATTGTTGAAAAGATTGAGGATGTTGTTTCAATTAACGATGATGATATTGAACCACCACCAAGCATATCAACAAGTAATGGTAGAAATAAGTATGTAGTTGCTCTAGGTAAATCAAAAGAAAAAGTTATATTACTTTTAGACCCAGAAAAATTATTAGGTACTGGTGATTATGAATTGATGGAAGAATTAATAACACAGGAAGAAAATGAATAGATCATGCGATAATAAGAAGGGGATGGATGTAACATGAAAAATGGAAAAATCTTAAAGAGAGTGATCATAAACTATATTATTTTGTGTGCAATTATAGCTGTTATAGTAACTTTGTGTATTGTTGGTGGAATGAGCAATACAAGTCAAGAGTATCAAAGACTGATGAACTTTTTTGTGGCAGGAAGTATAGTAGCTTGCATTATAACTATTTATGGTTGTTATTCAGTTGTTAAAGCTATTAAAACACCACTGATTAAATTAAATGAAATAACGAAACAGATGGTAGAAGGAAATGTAGATATTGAAATTAATGATATAGAAGATGATGAATTCCGTAGTTTATTTGAAGGCTATAAGAAGATGGTTGAAACCACCAGAGAAAATGCAAAGGTTGCAGAGCAACTTGCTATAGGAAATCTTACCGTTACTCCCAAAATTAGAAGTCAAAAAGATGTATTAGGCAGGGCATTAGTTAATTTAGTAGAAAGTAATAATAGAGTATTATCAGGCATTCATGAGTCAGGTGTACAATTATCTGCCGGTGCTAGTCAAGTGGCAAGTGCCAGTCAAGCATTAGCACAAGGTTCAACAGAACAAGCAAGTGCCATTGAAGAGATTACAGCATCTATGGAAGAGATTGCTAAGAAAACAAAAGAAAATGCAAGCTTGTCAAGCAGCGTAGATCAAATGGTTGATACAATGCTTGATAATGTCAAAATAAGTGAAGCTAAAATGCAAGGTGTAGTTGAGGCAATGAATGACATTAGTCATTCTTCAAACAGTATTTCAAAAGTTATTAAGACCATTGATGATATTGCATTTCAAACCAATATTCTTGCACTTAATGCAACTGTTGAGGCCGCAAGAGCAGGTGCACATGGAAAAGGATTTGCAGTTGTTGCAGAAGAAGTTAAAAATCTTGCTGAGAAGAGTGCAGCAGCAGCCCAAGAAACAGCTGAACTCATTCAAAACTCAATTACTAAAGTTGAATGTGGTTCTGCTAATGTACAAGAGATGGGTTCTGCATTAGATGTATTACAAGAAATAATCGGAAAAGTAGTAAAATCAGTGGATAGCATTGCTGTTTCATCCAATGATCAAGCAATAGCTGTGACTCAGATTAATCAGGCAATTGATCAAGTTTCTCAAGTTGTACAAACAAATTCAGCAACAAGCCAGGAATGTGCTTCAGCAAGTGAAGAATTATCTAATCATTCTCAAAAACTTAAAGATATGATTAATCAATATAGGTTAAAAGGTAGTAGTTCATTTTACACACCAGATGCCTATGCAAATGTTGGAGGAAAGCCTCAAGTAAACTCTGGCTTTGATCATTATGACCAAAATACGAATTATAACAAGATTATTTCGCTTGATGAAAATATGGGAAAATATTAGAAGTTTATAGTATTAAAAAAGATGGTTTCTGTTTTAAGCAGAAATCATCTTTTTTCAAATAATTTATGAATGGTATCACTTATAGATATGAGGTATGGGAGGAGATGTATGGACGAAAAAATTAGTTTAGCCATACAGAAATTTGTACTTAGTTATACATCTAATGAAAATCTAAGAGATGAGGATATACAAACTTTGTTAGATGAAGTTTGCCATGCGTATTTACTTGATTATGTATATATTATAGAAAAGATACCTGGTAGTAAAAAAATAATCTATTCTTATGTAAGTCGTAATAGGCAAGAGATATTACAAACAGGAATGGATGTTTTATTAAATCCTAAGGATGAACTCGAATTAGTTAGCCGGTATGATGAAGAACATTTAAGTGAACAGATCATCGATCATCGCATCATTGAAAATATAAAAGAGGTATATACATTGCACTATGGCTATTTTAAAGAAAACGTTTTTAAGGGTGATATAGGATTTTACACCTTTACATATAGAGAGTGGAGAGAAGAAGAAAGGCAGGCAATGAAGAAACTTGCTTATGCAGTTCGTGGCTACTTAGCACTTCGCGAGATAAATTATAATGACAAGCTCAGTAACAATGTTCAAAAGGTAGAAAAGGCATATAGTGAAATAGATATTTTAATGGAAACTTTACTAAATGGTATTCCAGGAGGATTTAAGATTAGTAAGGATGATGCAAAGTTTTCTTTTAAGTACATATCTAAAGGAGTGGCCTCTATACAGGGTTATTTAATAGATGAATTTATGGATCATTGCAAAGGGACGGCAATAGACAACATATATATTGCAGATCGGATGGCTGTCTATGAAAAAATACTAACTGATTACTCAAAAGGTAATAAATACAGTTGTAAATATCGTGTTCAAAATAAAGAGGGCGAGTGGAAGTGGGTACTAGATAGTGGCTGCAAAATGACAGGAATAGATGGAGAAATTGAACATCATAGTTACATATTAGATATTGATGAGTATGAAAAAAATTCTATTAAGTTAAAAAATGCCCTAATCTTGTTAAATCAGATATTAGGTTCATTAAGTTGTGGTGTTGTTGCATACACTTTGCCACAGCGCCAAATATTACTAATGAATGAAGAGGCAGAGCGTATATTTGATGGGAGATTTAAAACATTCTGGGAGGATAGGATCTTAAAAGAAGATAAAGAAAGTATCCGTAGAAAAGTAGCTTGGCTAAAAAGAGCTGGTGATAAAACAGTATATACTTTTAGAGCCTTAAATGAAAAAAAGGAGATTATGACCATTCAAGCTATTTCTAAGCTGGTGGATAATGGTGAGGGAAACTGCTTTGTTTTAAGTTCGGTTCTTGATCTTACAGAACAAGAAAGACTTCATCAAATAATTGCGAAAGAAAGAAGACAGTATAGAGATGCTTTAATAAATAGCTGTTATTACTTTTTTAATTTTGATGTGACAGAAGGAATCATTACAGATGAAGGAATTTGCAAACAGGAGCCTAGTTTATTCGAGAGAATAGGTGTTTGTTTACCTATTAAGTACAGTGAATTCATTAGGAAATTTCTAAACATATACAAACCTAAAAGAATAGGTGGGGTAGAAGAAATTGTATTCGAACAAGAAAAGATTTTGGAGTATTTTAGTAAAGGGACGACGCAGCTTGAGATAGAATATTATCTCCCTACATTAGAAAGATTTATTCGCATTACTATGTTACTTTCATCTGACAAAGATACAGGACATGTTATGTCTTGCGTCTTTACTCAAGATACAACACAAGTCAGAAGAAAAGAAGAAGAAAATAAAAAAGCACTTACCCAAGCCTATGAGACAGCAAGAAAGGCAAATGCAGCAAAATCTGACTTCCTATCTAAGATGAGTCATGATATACGTACACCGATGAATGCCATTATTGGGATGACCGCTATAGCTGAAAAGAACAGTGGAAATGAGGAAAAAGTACTAGAATGTCTTTCAAAAATTACAGTATCTTCTAACCACCTTCTAGGAATTATTAATAATATCTTAGATATGAGTAAGATTGAAAGTGGCAAATTTAAATTAAGCCGAGAATCATTTAACTTGCCTAATGTAATCGATAATATGATTGAAATGGTAAGAACTTCACTAGAAGCTAAAAATCAGCAGTTACATATTCAAATGAATCTTATTAAGCATGAAAATGTAATAGGAGATAAATTGCGTATTGAACAAGTACTTGTCAACCTTATAAGCAATGCGATTAAGTATACTCCAGAAAAGGGTAGTATTTTCATTGGTATTTATGAAAAGGAAAGCAATCGTTCTGAAATAGGACAGTATCAATTTGTGATTGAAGATACAGGTATAGGGATGGATGAAAAGTTTATAAAACATATGTTTGAACCTTTTGTTAGAGAAGAAGATAGTAGGGTTGATAAAATGCAAGGCACAGGATTGGGCATGGCTATTGCAAAAAACATTATTATGCTAATGGGTGGAAAGATTGATGTAGAGAGTAAAAAGGGAAAAGGGACTAAAATTACAATTGATATAGGATTTGAACTGCAGGAAAATGAAGAACTCATTGAACCATCCTTCGAAGGATTAGCTGTTTTAGTAGTAGATGATGATGAAGAAACATGTATAAATACTTGCCAGATATTAAATGAAATGAATATAAAAACAAATTATGTTTTATCAGGTGAAGAAGCGGTTAATAAATTATTAGAAGCGTATGAACATGGAGAAGATTACGCTGCAATTATGGTCGATTGGAAAATGCCAGAAATAAATGGCATAGAAACAGCGAAATTGATTCGGGAAAGAGTAAGCGAGCAGCTACCTATTATTATTTTCTCAGCTTGTAGTGAAAGCGATATAGAAACAGAAGCTAAAGAAATAGGAATTAATGCTTTTATTACTAAACCTATATTTAAGTCAAAACTTTCAAGAGTATTTATGAGGATTGAAAACAGGAAATATAAAGAAGAAAATCCTAACAAAGAGAATCTACACAAAGAAAATGTAGAATTGCAGAAAAAATATAAGGGAAAACATATCCTTCTAGTAGAAGATAATGAGCTCAATCAAGAGATCGCAAGAGAACTATTAGAAATGACAGGTGCAACTATTGAGATAGCCGATGATGGAAAACAAGCTGTAGAAAAATTTGTAGCGTCTAAAGAAGGTAAATACAGCTTAATCTTTATGGATATTCAAATGCCTATTATGAATGGTTATGAAGCAACTAAGGCTATTAGGAGACTTGATAGAAGCGATTCAAAGCACATTCCTATTATTGCAATGACAGCCAATGCATTTTTAGAGGATGTTCAAAAAGCAATCGATGTAGGAATGAATGAACACCTGGCTAAGCCAGTTGATTTATCTAAGTTTAATAGTATCTTGGAAAAGTGGCTATTGCAATGAGCTAATTTAATGTAATGAAATATAAAGTATAATGATCAGTTAATCGAAGAAGAAAATGAATCGAAATTGAGTGAATATGGTAAAATAAATAGAATATTAGCTAACAAATCAGATAGAAAATAAACAGGGAGGAATAGAAATGGATTTAAAAGAATGTTATGAGATAATTGGGGATTATAATGATGTGTTATCAAGAATTCCAATGGAAAAACTAATTATGAAATGTATTTGTAAATTTCCTAATGATACCAGCTATGCAGAATTAAAAGAAGCAGCAGATAATAAAAATTTTGAACAGATATTTAAAGCAGCGCATAAGTTAAAAGGTGTGACTCGAAATTTAGGGTTGATGAAAATGTTTGATATATCTGACAATATTACAGAAATTTATAGAGACCAGCAAGAACACGATATAGAAGGATTAATGAATGAGCTTGCTCAAGAATATAATAAGGTAATTAATGCCATTAATCAATTGATACAAGACAATGCATAGATAAAAAATGCACAAATATATCATACGATTGTAGAAAAATTTAACAAAAAGCAAATAAAATAAATAAAACTATAGAAAAAAATCGAAAATAGATTATGATATATTATATAAGATAAAAAAACTCTTTTAAAAAGTTTTAAAAAATGAGAGGAGCACAATTATGTCACAAGTAGTTAATTGTCCAGAAAAAGGCCCATTAACGGATGAATACTTAGAAAAAATGAATGCTTACTGGCGTGCTGTAAACTATTTAGCTGCTGCACAACTTTATTTACTTGACAATCCACTTTTAAGAGAACCTCTTAAAATGGAACATATCAAAAAGAAAATCGTAGGTCACTGGGGTACAGTTCCAGGACAAAACTTTGTTTATACGCACTTAAATCGTGTCATCAAAAAATATGATCTAGATATGATCTTAATTTCAGGTCCAGGACATGGTGGAAACTTCTTCGTAGCAAACTCTTACTTAGAAGGTACATACAGCGAAGTATATCCAAATGTAAGCCAAGATATCGAAGGTATGAAAAAACTTTGCAAACAATTTTCTTTCCCAGGTGGTATTTCAAGCCACGTAGCTCCAGAAACTCCTGGTTCTATTAATGAAGGTGGAGAACTTGGTTATTCAATGGCTCATGCTTTTGGTTCTGTATTTGATAACCCAGGTTTAATTACAGCATGTGTTGTTGGTGATGGTGAAGCTGAAACAGGTCCATTAGCAACTTCATGGCAATCTAATAAATTCTTAAATCCAAAAACTGATGGTGCAGTACTTCCTATCCTTCACTTAAATGGATATAAGATTAGTAACCCAACCATATTCTCACGTATTTCACACGATGAAATCGAAAGC
This sequence comes from uncultured Cellulosilyticum sp., assembly GCA_934725855.1. Classification (GTDB taxonomy): domain Bacteria; phylum Bacillota; class Clostridia; order Lachnospirales; family Cellulosilyticaceae; genus Cellulosilyticum. The sequence continues at coordinate 131,977 of CAKVCL010000005.1, forward strand.
TTTTTCCATGGTTGTGGATGGAAACCTTATTTCGTAGAAGGTTCTGATCCAATGACCATGCACAGAAAAATGGCAGAAACATTAGATAAAGCCATCGAAGAAATCAAAGAAATTCAAAGACAAGCTAGAGAAGAAGGCAAGATGGAAAGACCATTCTGGCCTATGATTGTTCTTCGTACACCAAAAGGATGGACAGGTCCAAAAGTAGTAGATGGCAATCAAATCGAAGATTCTTTCCGTGCTCACCAAGTACCTATCACAATGGAAAAACCAGAACACTTAGACTTATTAAAGGAATGGTTAACAAGTTACAAACCAGAAGAATTATTTGATGAAAATGCGCAATTAATTCCAGAACTTAAAGCTTTAACGCCAGTTGGAGATGCACGTATTAGTGCAAACCCACATACAAATGGTGGTCAATTATTACGTGACCTTAGAATGCCAGACTTCCGTCAATATGGTATTGAGGTACCAAAACCAGGTGCTATTGAAGCACAGGATATGATTGAACTTGGTGGATTTGTTCGTGATATCTTCAAATTAAATGAAGAAACACGTAACTTCCGTATCTTTGGACCAGATGAAACAATGTCTAATCGTTTAGGTAAAGTATTTGAAGTAACTAATCGTGATTGGAACGGAGAAAAATATGAAAACGATGAATTCCTTGCACAAGATGGTCGTGTTATGGACTCAATGCTTAGTGAACATATGTGTGAAGGTTGGTTAGAAGGCTACTTATTAACAGGTCGTCATGGTTTCTTTGCAAGTTATGAAGCATTCATTCGTATCGTAGACTCAATGGCTGCTCAACATGCTAAATGGTTAAAAGTATGTTCAGAATTACCATGGAGACAAAAAATTGCTTCTCTTAACTTAATTCTTACATCAAATGTATGGCAACAAGACCACAATGGATTTACTCATCAAGATCCAGGTTTCTTAGACCATATTTCTAATAAAAAAGCAGACGTTGTTCGTATCTACTTACCACCAGATACAAACTGTTTACTTTCAGTGTTTGACCACTGTATTACAAGTAAAAACTATGTAAACGTAATGGTTACCTCTAAACACCCAAGACCACAATGGTTAACAATGGAACAAGCTGTTAAACACTGTACACAAGGTGTAGGTATTTGGGAATGGGCAAGTAATGACCAAGGACAAGAACCAGACGTTGTACTTGCTTGCTGTGGTGATACACCAACATTAGAAGCACTTGCTGCTGTTACAATTTTACGTGACAACATGCCAGAACTTAAGATTCGTTTCATCAACGTTGTTGATTTAATGAAACTTGAATCTAGCACAAAACATCCACATGGATTAACAGATACAGACTACGATGCTTTATTTACGAAAGACAAACCAATCATCTTCGCATTCCATGGTTATCCAACCATGATTCACGAATTAACATACTATCGTAAGAATAGAAACTTACATGTATTTGGATACCAAGAAGAAGGTACAATCACAACACCATTTGATATGCGTGTTCAAAATGAAATCGACCGTTACCACTTAGTAGAAGCTGTAATCAATAACTTACCACAACTTGGTAACCGCGGGGCATATTTACTTCAAAAGATGAGAGACACTTTAGTAGCTCATAAACAATATATCGCTGAATACGGTCAAGACTTACCAGAAGTACGTGACTGGAAATGGCATACACCAGAAGATAAATAATTTCCAATTAACTAGTGACAGGTTAATCCAATAGAAAATAGGACCATGTATCTTGAATAAAGGTACATGGTCTTTTATTATTAATTTGTTAGGAGATATGGTCGATAAATCTTATAAACAAAGTTTTGAATATTTTAAAAATATTAAAGGATGGAGGAATAACATAAATGGAGGCAATAAGTAATAAGGTGGATTTAGGGAAAGTTGCACATTACAAAACCAAGCATGAAATGAGTGCTAAGAATAAAGTTAATGATAAAGATAAATTTAATATGAAAGTAAGAGGTGCCAATCAAAATCTAGAAGCTGTCATACTACAAGAGCAAGAAGATGAAAAACAAGATAACTATAGTATGTCTGAGGATATTAAAGCGTTAAAGAAAATGTTGGAAGAGCAGCTTGAATCAAGCGAGAATACGAAAGATGACTTTATGGAACTGGCAAAGATTATGGAAATCGTAAGGCGTATTGCTAATGGAGATAAAGTACCTGCCAAAGATGAAAAAAAGCTTTTAGAATATAATTCAAAACTTTATATGGCAGCAAAATCGGCAGCATCACTTCGTCACAATAAAAATCCCAAAAAATATAAATCACTGTATGAAGATGAAGAAGAGAAACAAAATCAAATGGATGAAGAAAACCAAGAGGGAGTATCAGAAATAGAGGAAGCACCTGGCAAAGAGATAGAGCCATCAGAGCAAGAAAATGAGACAGAAATACAACCTACCAACTAGAAAGAAAAGAGGCAAAATTTATGACACTACAACAACTAAAATATGTCATTACAATAGCAGACTGTAATTCAATGAATAAAGCAGCTAGCGAGTTATTCATTTCACAACCCACCCTTTCAGCAGCTGTAAGAGAATTAGAGGAAGAAATAGGGGTTACCATTTTCCACAGAAATAATAAAGGCATAGTGGTAACAGCTGAAGGAAATGAGTTTTTAGGTTATGCAAGACAGCTTTTAGAGCAGTATCGCTTAATTGATGAACGCTATATTGAAAAAAAATCTGGAAAGAAAAAATTCTCAGTTTCCATGCAGCATTATTCATTTGCAGTAAAAGCCTTTGTGGAGCTGGTTAAGCAATTTGGCATGAATGAATATGAGTTTGCCGTACATGAAACAAGAACCTTTGAAGTGATTGAGAATGTACGCCACTTTTATAGTGAGCTGGGTGTGCTTTATAGAAATGATTTTAATGCCAAGGTTTTAAATAAAACATTAGCAGAAAATGAACTAGAGTTTATTGGGCTATTTGACTGTAATGTTTATGCTTATGTATGGAAAGGAAATCCTATTGCTAAGAAGGAAAAGGTGTCCATGAAGGATTTAGAAGAGTATCCTTGCTTATCTTTTGAGCAAGGGGAGAAAAATTCATTTTACTTATCAGAAGAAGTGCTAAGTACATATGAATATAAGCGAATTATTAAAGCAAATGATAGGGCAACTATGCTAAACTTAATGAGAGGGCTGAATGCTTATACCTTATGTTCAGGCATTATATGTGAAGAGTTAAATGGGAGTGATTATGTAGCCGTACGTCTTGACCAAAAAGAAACTATGACTATAGGCTATATTAAAAGAAAAGGCATTCCACTAAGCACTATGGGAAAATTATATATAGAAGAGCTTGCAAAATATGAAGCTCAAGTATTGTAAACATAATAATTATATTATTTATAAGGGGAGAATTATATAATGATTAAGGGATTACAAGGACTTAGTAATGAACAGATTAATGAAGAACTTAGTAAAGGAGCCAAATTTGTTATTTATCAATATTGTATTTCCTGTTTAATCATGACCTTTAAAAGAAGTTCTAAAATTTACTTTATCAAATCAGGAGAAGCAGGTATAAATGAAGGCATTATTTACGCCATGATTAGTGTAATCTTAGGGTGGTGGGGGTTACCATGGGGACCTATATATACAGTGAGTACCTTGATAAAAAATTTAAAGGGCGGCATAGATGTTACGCAAGAAGTCTTAGCACAAATTAATCAAATAGAATAGATAAAGATAAAAAGGGAACGGACAATTTTTTTATAAGTGTCTGTTCCTTTTTATAGGTAGTGCCATTATTTTGTTTTTAGATAATTAATAGCACGGTTTAAAGCATCTTCACCTATTTCTGTTACAATGTCAGGTTGTAAAGTGGTCTGATTGGCATTTGAGTCAGCTCGATAGCATTTGCTCGATGAAATTTGGCCTTGTATACCACTATAAGGCAATTCAAAAGGAACTATATCTGCATAAAATGAAGGGGAGTTAGCACTAGGGGTACCGATAAGTATACCCAGTTTACCGTCCTGAACATAAGCAGCTAAAGTAGTAGCAGCACTGAAAGTAGAATCATTAGTTAGTACAACTAAATCAATATTTGGATTTTGACGGGCAGTAGCCACAGTTGGGGTACATTTATTAGTACCACTTGATAAGGTGCCTCTTGCTTGAGCTGTAAATGAAGAATATCTTTCAAAAATTCCCATTGTAGGGAAACTCATGTCTAAGGTATTAATTAATGTTCTGCAGTAGTCAGCGGATCCACCACCATTATCTCTAACATCAATAATCACTTTGTGTAAGCCATTATTGACTGCTTCTTTTAGTGCCTTCATTTCATGATCAAACTCATCACCTTCAAAGATGCAGGTGTTCATATCAATATAGTAGATATCATCTATCCATTTTGATGAAATAGTATTAGTAGTGACAGTCGTTTCGGAATCAATGAATGGAATCACTTCAGTAGAAAGGCTGCCATTTTCATCAAAGGTCACATCCACTTGATTTTGATGAATGTCACAACCTATACATTTTAGAAATGACATCCCTAGTAAAGAGGAAGAGTAATTATGTATACGAGAAGTCTCGTTTTCAGCAACAAAATAAGTATCTGATGCTTGTAACAAGTCATCAATAGACAGCCCACCTATTTCAGTAATTTTTTTGTGAGTAGGCTGATTATTTTCATCTAAAACAAGAAGACTATCATCTATAAAGGTACAGTCTAAATCCAAAAAGAAATGACCTTTACCAAATTGACAAGAAGTATGGGCATCTTTAAGAGAAGATAGATATTTTTTTGTAAGGAGTTTAAATTCTTCTGGAGAAAGATTACCTTTTGAAGCTTCAAGATAATGTTGTTTTTCATCCTCATAATCAGAAGGGACTTCATCAAGTAAAAAGATAGGATGAATCTCTTCAACATAACTAATAAGTGTTTGTGCATCTTGCTTATAAGAGTCCACAACAGGAGAAGCAGTTGGCTCTGGAGATTCTAAAGTCGTAGAAGTTTCAGTAGGTGCTGCTTGAGGAATCTTGTTAGTTTGAGTAGCACAACCAGTAGACAATAAAGAAAGGGAGAAAACTACTACAAACGAAGGTTGAATTAAATGATATATTTTTTCTTTAAACATAATGCTCAGTGCTCCTTTGAAATTAAATTTGTTAGTTTATTAGATTGTAACAAGGACAGAATAGAGTGAAGATATCAGCAGATTATTAGGAAAATGTTATCAAGTTGTAAATTCCTTAGTTTACGCTTAAAAATGATTTTTTGTGACATTAATTTTAAAATTAGGTATAATTATATAATATAATAAGGAAGAAATCCATGCAAAGTGATAATAAAAAATAGGAGGGGTACAAGTGATTGCAATCATTTGTTTAGATGAGCAAAATGGGATGGCATTTAATCATAGAAGGCAGAGTAAAGATCAAGAGGTTATGAAAGACATGTTGGAAGAAAGCAAAGACAAGCTGCTTTATATGAATGCCTATAGTTATGGTATGTTTAAAGAAATGAGGGCATCTCATATTAAGGTGAGTGAAAACTTTTTAGAGGAAGCGGGGTCTAGTGACTTTTGCTTTATAGAAAGAGAAGGGCTATTACCTTATTTGCTCAACATAGAAAAGATAGTGGTGTATAAATGGAATCGCCGTTATCCAACCGATATCTATTTAGATATTCACTTAGATGAATGGAAGAAAATTGAGATAAAAGATTTTGCTGGATATTCACATGAACGCATAACAAAGGAGATTTATATTAGATGAAAAAGATTTTAAATGTTTTTATGGTGCTGCTTCTGGCTTGCACTTTATTACTTACTGGGTGCAATGTTCAAATTGAGCAAAATAACAATAACCTAACTCAAAAAGAAGAGAGCATTCAAAAAGAAAATACGCCTCAAAAGGAAAATGAGACGCAAAATGAAGCTTCCAATGTGACATTAAGCAATATTCCACCGTATAGTGGCAGTCCTTATATTGCCATTAATCAGAATGAGCCTATTCTTCCAAAGGAGGATATGACGACAAAATCCTTTGAAAGTTATAGTGCTTTAGATGATTTAGGCAGATGTGGCGTTGCTTATGCCAACGTTGGAAAAGACTTAATGCCAACGGAAAAACGTGGCAATATTAGTAGTGTTAAGCCCACGGGATGGCAAAGTGTGAAATACGATCATGTAGATGGGAAAAATTTATATAACCGTTGTCATTTAATTGGTTATCAATTAACGGCAGAAAATGCAAATGACAGAAATCTAATAACAGGTACACGTTATCTAAATGTGGAGGGTATGTTACCATTTGAGAATATGATAGCTGACTATATTAAAGAAACAGGAAATCATGTTCTGTATAAAGTAGAGCCTATATTTGAAGGAGATAACTTAGTAGCCAGTGGCGTACATATGCAGGGCTATTCAGTGGAAGATGAAGGAGAGGGCATTTCATTTAATGTATATGCTTATAATGTGCAGCCTGGAGTAGTCATTGACTATACAACAGGTGAAAGTAAGTTAGGAGATCCAGAAGAACAAAAAGTAAGTGATTTACCAAATAATAAGAGTGAGACAGCAGAGGTTAGGGGAAATAGTCGTTCAAAAATTTATCATTGCTTAGGACAAGCAGACTATGATGAAATGGAGCATTCTAAAAATCTGGTAGTCTTTAAATCAGAGCAAGAAGCTATTAATGCAGGCTATCGTAAAGCAAAGAGATAGAAAATATATTGTAGATATAGGAACTTTTATCATTTCATTGCCATTAACATTAACAATAAAGACACTTAGCTTGCTATAAATAGAAACTATAACGACCCCTTAATTTTTTGAATTATACAGAGGCAGATCGGCATGATATAGTATTTATTAGGAAAATAGACTAGACCTAAATTGGTTTTTATAAAACAAATAAGAACCCCTTAAGATAAAGGAGGCATAAGTTATGCGGGAGTTAAGTAGTAGAACAGCTACATTTACAGATTCTGTTATTCGTAGAATGACAAGAGTATCTGATGAGTTTAATGCAGTGAATCTTTCACAAGGGTTTCCTGACTTTGATCCCCCAAAGGCGATTACGGATCGGCTCAGCGAAGTAGCCAAAGAAGGACCACATCAATACGCACTAACATGGGGTGCACAAAACTTTAGAGAAGCGCTAGCTAAAAAGCATGAACACTTTTCAGAAATGAAAGTTAATCCGAACGAAGAGATTGTAGTCACTTGTGGTGGGACAGAAGCCATGATGGCAGTTATGATGACAATTGCCAATCCAGGAGATAAAGTAGCTATTTTTTCTCCTTTCTATGAAAACTATGGTGCAGATACGATTTTGTCAGGAGCAGAGCCTATTTATGTACCATTGGTGCCACCAGAGTTTAATTTTGACCCAGAAGTTTTAGAAGATGCTTTTAGACAAGGGGCAAAGGCACTAATTTTGTGTAATCCATCTAATCCTTGCGGTAAAGTTTTTACTTATGATGAATTAAAAATCATTGCAGATCTAGCGATTAAATACGATGCTTATGTCGTTACAGATGAAGTGTATGAGCACATTTTATATGAGGCATACAAACATGTGTATATGGCATCTTTACCTAACATGCGTGAGCGCACGATTATCTGTAGTTCTTTGTCTAAAACATATTCCATTACAGGGTGGCGTTTAGGATATGTTATTGCACCCCCAGAAATTACGGATCGAGTTAAGAAAGTTCACGATTTCTTAACAGTAGGTGCAGCTGCACCACTTATGGAAGCCGCTGTAGTGGGACTAGAATTTGGAGATGACTATTATAAAGCATTGCAAGCGCACTATACACATATGAAAAATTTGTTTATAAGTGGACTTCGTGATATAGGATTAGAATTTACAGAGCCACAAGGGGCTTATTATGTCATGGTTGATATTAGCCGATTTTTACATGCAGGGGAGTCAGATACAGAGTATTGCGAAAGACTTGCAAGAGAAGTGGGAGTTGGGGCAGTTCCAGGTTCTAGCTTCTTTAGAGAACCTGTTAATCATTTAATTAGACTACACTTTGCTAAGAAAGATGAAACTTTACTAGCTGCCCTTAATCGTTTAGAAAAATTAAGAAGATAAGACAAAAAAGAAACTATTGAAGGTATTTTTATATCCGAAGTTTATTAGGAGGTTTATAAGATTTTGTATAAACTACTAATAGATAGAAAGATGAAAGTTACTTTTAGTGCAATAGTTTCTTTTTTATGTGGAAATAAAAAAAGTTTTAGTATATATTAATAAAAATTTAGTAGTAAATATATTTTTTTTGAAGTTTTAGGGTATGTAGAAGGGTCAAAATATGTAGAATAAATGCTTGAAAAAAGATTATTATTTGGTAAAATATTAATGTTTGGTCAACTTGTTGGACTATTTAGTAATGTGGGTTTCTATAACAACCTAAAAACGCATCTCAAATTAGAATAGGTGTAAAGGAGGAAAGTGAACTAGCAAAGGGATAAAGTTGAAATAACATAGGATAAAAAATATTTCTTACAGGTCAAGGAATATATTTTAGATAGGAGGCAAAATGTTAGCACAAATTATAGCAGTTGTGATATTTTTATTGATGTTTGTTTTAATCATCATGGATAAGATTGAAAGACAATACATTACGCTTGGATGTGGGGCAGCAACTTTATTATTAGTATTTGGCTTATGTATGCACAATATGGAAGCCATATGGGAAACTTTAAATGTTAGAAACATATTTACTTTGAGTTTTTGGTATGCAGCAGGAGCAGCAGAGGAAAGCTCTAGTGGGATTAACTGGGCAACCATTATCTTTATTGCTGGAATGATGGTTATGGTTGAAGGAATGGCTAAAGCAGGATTTTTTAGATGGTTATGTATGACGATTGCTAACGCTGTTCATTATAAAGTGGTTCCAATTTTTATTACATTTATGATTATGTCATCAGTACTTGCGATGTTTATTGATAGTATTACCGTTATTCTTTTCTTAGCAGCGGTAACAGTAGAACTGGCGCAGTTATTAAAGTTTGATCCAGTACCTATGATTTTATCAGAGGTATTTTGTGCCAACCTTGGTGGTTCAGCAACGATGTGTGGAGATCCACCAAACATTATTATTGGGACTTCATTAGGCTATTCATTTGCTGACTTTATTTGCAATACTGGTTTTATGGCAGGAATTTCTTTAATTGTAGTGATTATTTATTTCTATTTCTGTTTCCATAAAGAATTAAGAGAAAGTACAAGTGGCGCAGCTAAAATTACAAACTATCCTAATCCTAAAGATGCCATTACCAATAAAAAAGATTTTGCATTAAGTTGCATCATCTTCGCTTGTGCAGTAGTATTATTAGTAACACATGCACAAACAGGCTTAACCGTTGCCTTTATCGGGTTATTCATTGCCGTCATTACGCTTATTACAGCAGGTAAGGATGCTATGAAACTTATTAAGGGTGTTGACTATAAGACATTATTATTCTTTGTTGGTCTTTTTGTGGTTGTAGGTGGACTAGAGCAAACAGGTGTACTAGAAGTGATTGCACAGTTTATTGGAAACATTAGTGGTGGAAATATTAAACTCATGGTAGCAATCATTATTTGGATTTCAGCTGTTGCGAGCGCATTTGTTGATAATATTCCATTTGCAGCAACGATGATTCCAATCATCAAGAGTCTTTCTATGACCTCTGGAGCTGACCTTGGCGTACTTGCTTGGGCACTTTCTATGGGTACAGATATCGGTGGTAGTGCAACACCTATTGGAGCATCTGCTAACGTAGTAGGAACCTCTGTAGCAGCTAAAGAAGGTTACCCTGTTACATGGAAACGCTACTGCACTTCAGCCGTTCCAGCAACAATTATTGTATTAGTCATTTCTACATTAACAATCTGGGCACGCTATTTTTAAGTAGGGGAGGATTAAGATATGAGTGAAAAGCAAGTAATCATTTCAATTGGACGTGAATTTGGAAGCGGTGGACATGAAATAGCTGTAAAATTATCTGAAAGATTAAATCTTCCATTATATGATTATAATATCCTACATGAAATTTCAGCTGAAAAGAATGTCAATCAAAAGAATCTTGAACAATATGATGAGATTCCTAAAAGCACTATTTTTTCTAGAAGAGTAAGAGGATACAGTAATTCTCCAGAAGAAAATATCGCTAAGATGCAGTTTGATTATCTCAGAAGAAAAGCAACAGAAGGCAAATCTTATATCGTAGTAGGGCGTTGCTCTGAGACAATTCTAAAAGGACATGAAGGATTAATTACTGTATTTATCTTAGGAGATATGGAAGTTAAGATTGAGCGTATCTCTAAAATACATAATATTTCTAAAGTAGAAGCTGAAAATATGATTTATCATCAAGATAAAAAAAGAAAATCTTACCACAACTACTACTGCCAAGGAAAATGGGGGGATTCAAGAAATTATGACTTCTCAATTAATAGCAGTAAACTTGGAATAGATACCACCGTTGATGTATTAGAAGATTACATCAAAAGAAGAATTGAAAAAATGTAGACTAAAGTCCACTTTCTGATAAGGAAAGTGGACTTTTTCACTTGAAGGACAAAATATGAGGTAAAAACAAGGAATAAGGCTTGAAGTTATTTAGGAAAAATTTATGAGGTAGTATACGAAATTTGTTTGTATTAATATAAAGGCAAAGATACAAAAAGCAAGAGGAAAACAGTATGAAACCATATTACATTGCATAGCAAAGGCTATTGCAAAATTAGATGATTAAAATAGCCTTTGCAGATTCCTAAAACTAAAAAATTAAGGAGATGCAAATATGTGCTATAATCAATACAATCATGAAATTATGCCTAAGCAAGCCTATTCTACTAGAGCCAAATGAGGTTAGAGAAGGCTTTAAGATTTACAATCCTTATGAATTAAAACTCCGAACAGATAAAGTCGTTGCAGAAATTTTAGGTTTATCAAGAAGTGAAATGAAGGCATACATTAAAAGTGGACAAATTCAATTAGAAAAACGCTATATTGGTAAGAAAATAACCATTCAAAACATAGATTTATCACAACAAACGGATAGGAGCAAAAATGAAAGGGTCTTATTATCCATAAATGCGTAAGACAAGTGATGTATGAATCAAACAATGTATCATCAATATACAATGCACAAAAAAGATATCACACGATAAAAGTTGTGATATCTTTTTTGTGGGAAAAAAATTTCATATTATAAAGAGAAAAAGCAAGTTTTAGGGAAAAATATTAAAATCATCTTTACGAGTAGACAGGGGAAATTTTATAATAATCAAGATGAGTAAAAAAATGAATTTATGTAAAGACTTAGATAAAAGAGATAAAAGGAACGAACATGAATGAGGAGATATTTGCGTGATTAAGAAAGTATTAATTTGTAGTTTGGTAAGTATGAGTTTATTAGTAGGATGTGCTCAAAAAGAGGTAACCTCAAAAAAAGAGAATGTAATAGTTAAGCAAGAAACTAGCCAGATACAGGAGAAGCCAATAGAGAAAAAAGAAGAGCAAAATGATTTAGAACCTAAGCAAGAAAGTGATATAATAGTAGAAAATGAGACGACAACTGCAGCAAGTATAAGGGCAGTTATGAAGGAGATTGGGACAGAAGATATTCTTTTAGTCAATAAAGACCACCCTTTAAAAGAAGATTATGAAGTAGAGCTGAGATGGTTAAATAGTGGAAGAGAACAGGTGGCAGCTTGCATGTATGATGAACTTGTACAGATGTTATCTGAGGGCAGTGAAGAAGGCAGAGAATTTGTTGTTTCATCCGGTTATAGAAGTCCTAGTTATCAGCAAAGATTGTGGGATCAAACCATCAGAGACTGGATACGTTCAGGCATGAGTGAAGAAGAGGCCATAAGAGAAACCTCCAAGACACTAGCGTATCCAGGGGAAAGTGAGCATGCGACGGGACTGGCAGTAGATATCGTAGCGCTAGATTATCAAGATTTAGATAATCAGCAGCAGTATACAAGTGAAAGCATTTGGTTAAGAGAAAATTGTCATAAATATGGTTTTATATTACGTTATCCAAAAGGCAAAGAAAAAATTACGGGCATTCAGTATGAGTCTTGGCATTTCCGATATGTAGGAAGAGAAATTGCTACTTGTATCATGGAAAATGGCATTACTTTAGAAGAATTTATAGAGCTGAAGGATCAATGATAAAGAAAATAATAAAGATACTTACGACATTTAAGAGGAAAAAAATAAGCTTGATGATCATATTATTAAGGGGTCATCAAGCTTATTTTTTAAAGATAATGGTTTAAAGCATCATAGAAATCACGTTCTATGGTAATAAGTCGGTCAGCAAGTTTTTTGGCATCAGAAGAAGCAGCAAGATACTGCTGTAAATACTCTTTTAGAGATTTAATTCCCATGTTACAACCATCTTTCATAAGTTTAGCAATCTCTTGGTCGGTGGAATTAACAAGAAGGCTAACATGGATTTTGGTCCAAGACATTGCCTTAGCAATAGGATGAGGTGATTTTTCATCATCATGATAAGTGGCTAGTTTTTGAGCAATTTCATCTTTAAGGCTTTGATGCTTTTTGAGATAATCATCAAGAAGTTGTTTAATAGCGTCAGATTTTGCATAAGGTATGACATCGTTAATACTAGCAATAGCCATTTCAGCTCCTGCACTGCATTCTCTTAATAATTTTATGGTATCATCATTAGGCATAAAAAAATCTCCTTTCACAACTATTTATAGTTATTTTTTCTTTCTTTAAGGGATTTATACAAGATATACTTTAAAAATTAATTAAGAAAGAAATGAGAAGCATAAAAAGTATTTCTTCAATGACTTTGTTTATTGTAGCTTTTGCTATGAAGGGTTTTCATTCAGCTATGATAGTAATTATTTTACCCCTATAAATATTTCCTTAATTGATGTATAATGGAAATAATTTCAAAAATAAGCATAAAATAATTAAAATTTATACAAGTTGCTTGCTCGATATTAGTTTATATTGAATAAAGTCAGTTAAAAGAAAATTATGTTATAATGATAAATGGTATTATAGGGGTGTTACACATATGAGAAAATGGAATTGTGTTGCAATAAACAGTTACGCTAAATATCAAAAGAAGAAAATGAGACAACTTAACTATAAAGTCATGGGTATTATTGCCCTAATTATAGTAGGGACATTTTTGATTACTGGAAGATTTGAGAAGGATTTAGAAGAAGTTTTAATTATGTTTCATTTAAAAGCGGAGCCAATAGAGGAAAGTGTTTATTTACAAGCACCATCAATCAATTACTCAGAGTATAGTGCACCTACAGCAGCCAAAGGAGTTTATATTCCTGCAAGCAAAATAAACAACTATGAAGAATACATTCAGCTTGCTAAAGAAACAGAGATAAATAGTTTTGTAATGGATGTAAAAGATGACATGGGTTATCTTACTTTTGCATCAGATAACGAAATATTAAAAGAAGCAGGTATGATCCTAGCAAAACCGCCGATAGAGGATATAGATGAAGTAATGAGTAAACTGTATGAAGCAGGGATTTATCCGATAGCTAGAGTCGTTGCATTTAAGGATAATGTATTAGCTGCTTCTGTGCCAGAGCGTGCCATAAAGCGCTTGGATGGTTCTATTTATACGACGAGTAGTAACGATGCTTGGCTTGATCCATATAATAAAGAAAACTGGAAGTATTTACTTGAAGTAAGTCAGGAAGCTGCGCGTAAAGGGTTTAAAGAAATTCAGTTTGATTATGTTCGTTTTCATGAATCGATGAATGAGAATCGAGTGATTTTATCAGAAGAACAGTCAAAAAGTGAGATTATTACTGAATTTATAAAGTATATTTGTGAGCACTTACAAAAAGAAGGCATCAAAGTATCGGCAGATGTATTTGGTGCAGTTATATTAAGTGATGTGGATGCCCAAACAGTTGGGCAGGATTTTAAAGAGATGAGTAAGTATTTAGACTATATTTGTCCTATGGTTTATCCATCACATTATGCTAACGGTACATTTGGAATTGAATACCCACATATTAATGTTTATGAAATTATATATCACACCATGAAACTAGGAAAAAGTAAGCTTCAAAATGAGCAAACAAAAGCTATTATAAGACCATGGTTACAAGATTTCACAATAAAAAGTATAGAACCTTATTGGAAATATGGCCCAGAAGAAATAAAGAAACAAATAGAAGGTGCCAATGCTGCAGGGGTAGAAGAATGGCTTTTTTGGAATGCAGCAGGAAAGTACACAGAAGAAGGGCTAAAAGCAAAGTAGAGGATGTGAGAGAATGGTAGACCAAGATAAAATCATACTAATGAGTAAAATGGCATTGTATGAGAAAAAAGGTAAGAGAAGAGATGCTAGGATTACAGATTATTATATAGAAGACTACGTCTATATTAATAATTTTATTACAAGGTTTGGCATAACTTGTTTAACCATTTTATTGATGGGATTAGGTACTTTTAAGATTGTATGTGAAAATATAATTTTTCCTACGTCGATTAGTCAGTTTATAGAAGTTTATGTAAAAGCATATATAGGGCCTTGGCTTATAGCGATTGTAGTATTTACCTTTATATCTTCAGTAGTATTTGGGGCAAGACATGGAAAAGCAAGTAAGAGAATGGGTGAATACAAACGACTAGTTAAGAAACTAAAAAAATACGAAAGTCGCATGGCAAGTAAAGAGGGGGCTACAAATGAAATCTAATGAAGTATTACTGACAATTAGACAGAATTTAATCAGTGCTTATAAAAGAAGTGAGCTATTTATTCTGCCCATTTTAAAATTTATTCTATGTTTAAGCACACTAAGAATTCTGAAAGAAGTCACTAGATATAATGGTGCATTAGGGAGCATTTTTATATTAATGGCAGTGGCATTAGCTGGCGCATTTGCATCAGCTGAAACGATAGAACTTGGAGCGATTTTGTTAAGTGTTATTTTTGTTTTACCAGCAAATCCTATTTTTGCAGCAGCGCTTTTTGTGGGATTAATTATGATCTACATATTATTCGGAAGGCTTTTTCCAAAGGAAAGCATACTCATTATTGTGATGTTAGTTGCTTTTTCAATCAATATGGAAATAGGCATTCCAATTATAGCCGCTTTGTTTGGCGGATATGCTTCTATTGTGGCAATTGTTATTGCAAGCATGCTCTGGTACTTACTACCTGAAATTGGCAGTATACTTCCACCTATTCCAGCAGATAAAGGTGAAATGTTAGAGGTCTTTACAAATCTTGTGTCGACAGACTTCAAAGCATTAGTAATGAATAAAACCATGATGGTGGTTTGCATTGTATTTTTAACTGTTTTTACAGTGGTTTATATCATTAGAAAACTACCAATAGATTATGGCCCATATATTGCCATTGGCATTGGTGCAGCCATGAATATTATCGGATTTGGCTTAGCCAGTATATTCTTTGTAGATATAAATGTGAATATTGTTTTAGTCCTTATTGAAACCATTATTTACTGTTGTGTCGCTTTAGTGGCTCAGTTCCTATCCATTGTACTAGATTATCAAAGTGCAGAAGCTGTTGAATTTGAGGATGATGATAATTATTATTATGTAAGGATTGTACCAAAAATTAAGCTAGATATTGCGCAAAAAAATGCACCTAAAGTGTATACCAACTTATCAGAGACCAATAACTATAAAAAGTTTTTTAAAGATGATGAAATAAATCATAATTTATAAGTTTATAAGTGCATATAAAAAAGTTCGTCGATGTCTAGTAAGGTCAAAAATCCTAGGACATCGACGAACTTTAAAAGTACGTATTTATAAGGGGTGTAAGGAAAAAGAGTATTTGTTATAGTGCAGTATAAAAAGGTATAAACTAAGTATTATCAATGTTTTAGATGGGTTTATGGATTACCTATAAGGAATTGAAACGGATCAATGATAATAACCTCGTCGTCCGTATTAAAGTTTATAGATTACCTATAAGGAGTCGAAGCATTTTAGAAAGTTTTGGGAAGATAACTATATCGTTATTGTTTACGGATTACCTATACGAGGAGTGAAATTATGAAATTAGAAATATTGATACAAGCCCAGGGGCTAACTATTCCTATGCATTATAATCATATGGTACAAGCAGCTTTACTTAATGCCTTAAAAAATGATGAATATAGGCATTTTATCCATGATGAAGGGTATCATTATGAGAAGAGAAGCTATAAACCATTTACTTTTTCAACATTTACGGGTAAATCTAAAAAGATAAAGTGTGAAAAGAAAATCCAATTTATGGATAGTATTCATTTGGTTGTATCAAGCAGCCAGAAAGAGTTTATTAATGAGTTAAAAGAAGGCTTAGAAGAAAAAGGATTGAGATTAGGAAACCAGCAGCTAAATGTGCAGCGTATTATAGTGAATGAAGAGCTATTGGTAGGAAGTTATTTAAAAGTGGAGAGCTTATCTCCGGTAGTTGCCTATAGTACAGTGTTAGAAGGAGAAAAAAAGCATACACAATATTTTAGTCCTTTAGAGAAAGCATTTAGTCAAATCTTAGGGGAAAACATTGTTAAGAAATATAAGGCTATCTATGGCGAAAACACACTTGAAGACGAGAGCTTTGAAGTGATTCCAATAGCCACAGAAAAATACATAAAAAGTGTTGTTTACTATAAAAATTTTATTATCAACGGATATAATGGCAAGTTTATTTTATTAGGAAATCCTACCTTGATTCAGTTAGCTTTAGAATCAGGATTAGGAGGAAAAAATGCCCAAGGATTTGGGTGCATTAGAGCGATTGAATAAATTGAAAAGAATTTATAAAAAGTTGAAGGGTTTTTGAGTTTTAAGCACATATATATAGTAGAAGCAACGAAAATAAGGATTCCCCCAAAATCTAATTTGTATTAGAAGGACGTAAAATAAGAAGTAAAGCAAAGTAGGATAGAATCGAAAAACTTTAGTTTGAAATGAGCATAATTCTAATCAGAGAAGAAATGGGATAATCTAGAATTAAGGAGCTTCAAAAATTAAGTAGTAAACAAAAATAGTAGAAAGAGTATCCCTTTAGTAGAACATGAAATAGGCCAAGCACATGTGGTTTCACAAGTATACTAAGCTCCCAATCGGAAAAGCTTTTCTTCTTAATAAGCAACTTTGAGCAAAGTGTCCCTTTATGTAAAAGTGGGAGCTTTATATAAAGTCATGAGTTTAAAAGAAGTGAAGGGGAAGAAAAGGTAATTCGAGGGAGCACAAAACAGAATAATGTGGTCAAAAGCCTTCTTGTTGGATAGTCTAGCAAGGAGGCTTTTGTCGCGAAACAAATTTTAAGATGCAAAGCCTTTTTAAAGTGTAAAAAGATTGATGCCTTTAAAGTTTGAGCGTTGTAGTGTATACTATTATTAGAAATACTGTTAAGTTAGAAAAGAAGTCGGAGGCACTGAGAAAATGGCAAAAATTCAAAAGACATTACAAGAATTGAACTTAGAGGATGACTTCTTGTTTGCTAAAGTAATGAGTGATAAAGAAATTTGCAGAAGAGTAATTGAAAAGATTCTAGATATAAAAATTAAAGTAATTAAAATGCCAGAAGAACAAAAGGTTATTGATATATTACTAGATAGTAAAGCAGTAAGGTTAGATGTATATGTAAATGATGATAAGGGAACAGTCTATAACATAGAAATGCAACAAGGAAAATGGGGCAATCTAGCTAAAAGAAGTCGGTACTATCAAGGAAGTATAGATTTAGACAAGATTTCAAAAGGAAAAGATTATTTAACATTAAGCAAGAGTTATGTTATTTTTATTTGTACATTTGATCCATTTGGAAAAGGAAGACATAAGTATACATTTAGAAATCTATGTGTAGAAGATAATAACATTGAATTAGGTGACGAGACTGATAAAGTGTTTTTAAACACAAGTGGCACAATAGTTGATGTAGATGATGAAATGCTAGAATTCCTAAGTTATATAAAAAAATCAACAGATGAAGTAGCACACAATGCAAAAAGTGATTTAGTAAAAGCTATTAATGACAAAGTTAATCATGTAAAATATGATAAAACAATGGAGGTAGAATATATGACTCTTTTAGAACGAGATAGACTAAATTATGTTGAAGGACGTGAAGAGGGGCGTGAAGAGGGGCGCAAAGAGGGAAGAACAGAAGAAAAAATTGAAATGGCAAGAAAACTGTTAGTAAGAGGAATGAGTATTGATGAAGTAGCCGCTATTACGGAACTCACAAGGGAAAAAGTAGCGTCTTTAATACAATAAAAGTCATTAAATGACAAAGTTAATTATGTAAAACATCACAAAAGATGGAGGCAGAGTAGCAATTTTTTACTTTAAAGTCGAGAGTTATGGAATATACTATGATTACCTATAAGGAATTGAAATATTTATATGTAATTAGATTTATTGTTTAATATAATTTATTGATTACCTATGAGGAGTAAAAAATAAAGGAGTTTACCAGTAATTTATCTGGTAAACTCCTTTGTTTTTGAAATATTTTTTTGTAGTTAAGGTTATTTATTAATATGATAGTCAACGATATGTACTAAAAGACAGGTACATAGACAGTAAAGAAAAGTAAATGAGAGATACAAGGTAGTTGGATTGGTTGAAACTAAGCTGTAAATTACAGGCATGAATTGAGCTGCTAAAAAATAAATAGAATCAGTACGCATATTGTCACCCCCTTTCACATTAACGAGAATCACAATACAAGATATATATATACCACATTAAGTTGCTTTGTTCAATAAAAATATTATACTATTTAGAAAATAGCGATAAGTAAATATATTTGATTTACAAGACCATTTTCAGCAATTATAATGAAAGTAACAATTTGGTAGGAGGTGTCATATGGCGGAAATTAGGGATATGCTTTATCCTTATCAGGTGAATCAAAAGGAATATATTGATGAAAAAAAGAAAATTCTAGCTATAAATAGTTGGGAATCAAGCGATTATATTGAAGATAGTGAAAAATATAAAAAAATATCTTGGATATATGATACTAATCAAAATAAAGAAAAAGATAGTAACTTTAAGTATCCATCGATAGCGCATAGCTATAAATTATATAAAGCACTATGTCATTTATTGAAAATACACAATGACATAACTGAAAAAGAGTGTGTTAGGTGTTTTTTAGATGAAGCATATAGAGATTGTGTAAAAGATATGCTAATTAAATGCATTGAGAATGCAAATAAAAGTAAGTCTAGTACTACAGATAACAAAAAAGCCATAGAAGAGTTAATAAATGAGGAAAAAAGGCTTAGTAATTTACCAGAGGAAGTAGGAGAGTTTAGTTTAATTAAAGGAAGCATCTACAAGATTAAACGATATTTTTTAGAGGATAATAATATTAAGTCTATTCGCGGTGGAAGTATAATGATTGATTACCTTAATAACAATTATATTAAGGAATATCTGAAGAAGAAAGAGAGTTTGGAAAGCTCTTATTTGATTTATAGTGGTGGTGGAAATATCTTAATGATGGTGCCGCGGAAAGAAGCAAAAACAGTGTGCAAAGAGTTAGAAAAAGATTATCAAGAGTATGGACTGACACTAATGAGCGCATTTGAGTTTATTGATACGGATATTTATAACTTTTTATTTAATTATAAGAACTTAATGACTGAATTGAATAATAGTCTAAAGGAACGCCAAAGGGTAAGAATGTTTGATTTTGAACGTAGCACCTCCAGTATTGATAAGATAACACTTAAGTCGGGTGAACCTCCTATCCCATTGAGTGGCAAAGCAATAATTAGTAGGGGAATTTGTGAGTTATGTCATTGTAGAGATGCACAGTATTTTCTAGAAGAAAGTGAACCATCAAAAATTGCATGTGCATCATGCTATAGAAAGTATATTATTGGTAAAACGAGAAAATCTAAATTTAGAGAAGAGTATGAGAATGTACTAAAAAAGAAGGGAAAATATGTTAAGGGAGATATGGTACAGACATTAGATGATTTACAAGATTTTAATGGGATGATAGCTGTTATATATGGTGATGGGAATAATATGGGGCAATACGTTATGAACATATCGGCACCATTTGAAATGATGTATTTTAGTGACAAGACTGATCAGATTACAAAGGAAAGCGTGTATTGTGCAATGGCTGAAACAATGGGGGAAGATACAAGGTTTGAAATACTAGCTATAGGTGGAGATGATCTTTTCTTTGTTGTACCTGCAGAGTATGCACCAAGTCTAGCTGTAAGGGTAATTGAACATTTTGATGATAAATTTGGACATCAAGCAACAATGTCTATTGGCATGTGTATTGCTAAATATCATACACCTGTCAAAGCTATGTTTGAAATTGCAAAGGATAATTTGAAAGAAGCCAAAAAATATGCTAAGAAAGAAAATGAAGAAAGAAATAATAAGAAAATTGAAGATGAGGGAACTGTTGATATTATTGAGTTAAGTGGGGCACAAGATGTGATTAATGCTACTAAGTATAAAGGGATTTTTCCGATGAGAGCATCAACATTAAAAAAAGTGATAGAGAAAATTCCTATGATGCAGGGCTATAAATTGCGTATGATAGATTATAACTATGCCCAAAAAAATATGCAAAAAGAAGAATATAATTTATATTTTACATATAAAGAAGCTCAGAGTATAAAACAAAGAGAGCAACTAGGAATAAGAGTTATTTTAGAAGAGCTTTTAGGAGAAATGGTTAATAATATATACTTGCAAGAGCATAATCCATGGGCAGAACTTGTTATGTTGATGAAATATGGAAAGGGGATTGAAAATGCAAAAGGTTCAGTGGAAAGTAACCATAAAAACACTCTCACCTCTTAATATAGGTTCAGGGACACAGTCAAAAACTGAAAAAATGGGTTATACCGTTCGTAAAATGCAAAAAGGTCAAGGGGAAAAGGAAGCTACACATAAGAGTTTTATTCCAGGGTCAACAATTAAAGGCAAATTAAAATACAATTTTAGCATGTTAGATATGGATAATCATAAAGAAAATGAACATTGTGATTGTAGAGTGTGTAAGTTATTCGGAAGTGTAGGGTATAGTCCATCTAGAATTTATATTGATGACTTTAATTTAGTTAACAATGAGGTAGCAGAAGTAAGAAGCTGTAATAGACTTGATAGAAAACGCCGTGTATGTGTTGAAGGAGCACTGTTTACTAAAGAAACAGTTTGTGGGAAATATGAAGGTGAAATTACAGCTTTTGTTGAAGAAAAACAGATTATTGAGGATATTACTACAGCTATTTTAATGATAAAGGAACTTGGCAGTGGCAAAAGTAGAGGACTTGGGCAAGTTAAAGTATCTATAAAACAAGAGGGAGAGGTTCAATGAGATGAGAGTTAAATTACAATTTCAATCTCCACTTATTGTTGGTGATAAAAAAATATCTTCTAACTATATTGCGAGCAAAGACTATATTCAAGGAAGTGTAATTAGAGCAGCATTTGCTCGAGTGATTTTAAATCAGTGTAGTGCATATCATGGAGACCTAGAAGAAGTAAGAATAGACGATGAAAAAGGTGAAAAGAAAGTTGTTAGTAAGAAAAATTGGGTACATTGTAGAGGAGAAGAAGACGGCTATAAAGAAAAATATGAGGTGATTTGTAAAAAATGTCCATATCATAAGGTTTGTTCTAGCTTTAGTAAGATTAAGTTTTCATTTTTTTATCCTAAAGAAACAAGTGTAATCCCATTAACGAGTATGTGCTGTAAAAATAAACGCAAGGAACATGGATTTATTGATAGCTTAACTCAAGATCAGATGTGTCTTAAATGTAAGGAAGGAAATAATAGAGTAGAATTTGCAAGTGGGCTTCGAACAGCACAAGGAATATATAAAGCAGAAAAAGTAGTACAGACTAAAACAGCCATTAACCCTTATACACGCACCTCAAAAGATGGGATGCTTTTTAACTTAGTGAGTTTGTCACCTATATGCTTTGAAGGTGAAATAGAAGGAATAGATGATAAAGATTTAGCATTATTTGAAACACTACGTATAGGAGCATATACTTCGACCGGTTTTGGAAAATGCCAAGTATTATATGACTCACAATATACATACAGTGACCCAACACTTAATGAGGTATATGCATATTCTGAAGAATATAAGAAACATCAAAAGCAACTGTTATCTGGCGATAAAGAATATCTAGTAGTTATGTTGTCATCAGATGCACATATAGAGGTTGAAGTGCCAAAAGAATATTGTACGACTGCACAATACATTAGTCATTGGGAAAAGTATGTTAGATTGGAATCAAGTAAATTACATAAGGTGTACTTTGATACAACATTATATCGAGGCTATGATACTTCTAGTGCTACTAATGATTATAGAGCAAAGGCAAAATATCAAATTAATAAAGGAAGTATATTGATTTATGAATTTGATGATAAGCAACAGTTAAAAGATGTTTATGACAAATATTATTTTGGAGCATATATACGTGGAAAAGTAAAATTTACTATAGGAAATGAATGTGAAAATGGTTTCGGAAGTTGTCAAATTTATTGTGGGGAGGTAAAACATAATGACTAGTAGTGAGAAGCAAAGCAAAAAAGAACCTGATATGAAAAAAATGTTAATTGAATATATTGAAGTATTAAATTCTGGAGGTTTTCTTGAAGGAATAAATAGTGAAGACCTTGGCTCAAGTAATATACGTAATATGGGAAATGTAGCACTAAACTGTGAGTGCTATAAAGAGTTCAGGCTCTATATGCAATATAAAAAGACTAAGATAAAGGGATGGAAAATCAAAAAAGGTGATAAGGCTTTAGCTGATATTGTTATTGAGCAGCTTGATAAAATTTATGATTCATGTAAACAAGACGATGAAAAAGCATTGAAATGGATTAGCTTATACTTTGGCTATTTTTATTGGAAAAAGGCAAGTATTGAAGGAGAAAAGCAAGCACAGAAGACAAGAAATGGAGGAGATAGACGTGGTAGATAATGAAATCATGTTATTAGACCATTTTGAAAATAAAATAGTGGTTGAGGGCACATTAAAGGCGTTAACAGCACTACATATTGGAAGTGGGAGAAATAGTTTTTCACCATTAGATGCAGATAATTCAGTTATACGAAATCCAATTACCCAAAAACCTTATATTCCTGGAAGTTCGATTAAAGGGGTATTAAGAAGTTATATGGAAACATTACTTGCTAATATAGAAGCTTATGGAACTTGTATTGTTACAGAAAATCCATGTTGGGGAAAGGCAGCGGATAAAAACAAACTAAAAGAGTTAAAAGAAATTTATAAAAAGGATGCTGAGCAATTGGCTAGAGAGCTATATAAGGAGCTTTGTCCGACTTGTAGATTATTTGGTTCACAGGTGATGGCAGCAAAATTACAAATTAAAGATGCGATGCTTATAGGAAGCGTACCAGTAGAAGTAAGGGATGGAATTGCAATTGACCGTGATACAGGAACGGTAGCAGAAGGCAAAAAATATAGTTTTGAGTGTGTTAGTGCAGGGGCAACTTTTAAGTTTTTAATGACTATAGATAATGCAGAAAATGACCTACAAGAACTTGTAAAGATGCTTATTCGAGCATTAAAAAGTGGCGAATTAACTTTAGGAGGCAAAAAATCCATAGGGCTTGGAGAAGTAAAGCTGATTGATGAAAAAATTTATATGATAAAGAAAGAGGACTTAAGGAATTATGCCGTTAATGGTTTACAAGAGGAAATGAGGTGGACTAATGTTTAAAAAATTAATAAATGAAGCTATTTTTGAATATGAGCTTGAAACTTATTCCCCCCTATTGATTCAAGGAAATGAAAACGGATATATTTCCCCTATGAGCGTAGATACTTCCTATATCAAAACCTATAAAGATGGCTTACTAATACCTTATATTCCAGGAAGTTCTTTAAAAGGAGTTTTTAGAAGCTATTCTGAAAGCATACTAGAAGGTGCTTGTGACATTGTCGGGAAAAATAGAAGTTATAAAGAAAATGGAGAAAACAAACTGTGCTTAGGAAAAGATAATTATGATAAGCGCTATAAATTTATGACTGGGGCTGAGCGTTATGAAAAGAGTTGCTTGGTTTGTAAGTTATTTGGTTCGGATGTGCTTAGAAGTAGAGTGAGTTTTTCGAATGCCTATCCAGTGCAACCTTGTAAAATTGAAACAGCAGGCATGACAGCGATAGATCGTGTTAAGGGTGGAGCAAAAGCAGGTGCTTTAAGAGATATAGAATACATAGGTTATGGGATTTTTCAAGGAAAGATTGGATTAAAAAATTATGCACCTTATCAATTAAAGTTACTAGTAAATAATCTACAAGCACTAGAAATGGGCGAAATAAGATTAGGCTCTTATACCTCTAAGGGATTTGGAGAGTTGGGGGTAAAAAGCTTGAAATTGACATTAAGAGATTATGGGCATTTAGAGTCTGAACAGTTAGATAAACCGTTTTATTGTGAAAAGATAATAGAGGGAATGGATGAAATTGCAGTTAAACTAGAAAACATTACCTTTAAGGATGTGAAGATAGATGGCAAAGCCTTATAGTATTGTACGATTTTTAGAATATGCACCCTACCAAATACAAGATAATGAAGAGCAGTTTAGTGGAATCATTAAATTTAAACTTAAGGTTTTAACACCTTTGCATGTGAGGTCAGGAGAACAATTTATTGATGAACGCAATAGCATTTATTATGCTTTCTATAAATGGAATGATCAGATTGCCATTCCAGGTTCTACATTCAAAGGATGTATTAGAACCGTAGCAGAAAGTGTTTCACATTCCTGCTTAAGTGGGAAAGTTAAAGATGGGGGCAAGGAATATGATACCATTGTACCAAAGCAAGAAGGAACAAAGAAATGCATAGTATGTGATATATTTGGGTATAAGGGAGGAAAGAGTAAGCTAAGCATTGGACAACTTTTGTTAGAAAGTGGCACAAGTTATACAGAACTTTTGCCTAGTTTTAAAAATCCTCATATTACACAGAGTATGTTAGAAAAGAATAAATTAATAGGTTATAAATTTTATCACCATGGTAAAGCAAATATTGTTGAAAAAGGTAAAGTACCTTGTGAAGTAGTTAAGCCAGGGGCTATTTTTAGTGGAAAGCTACATTATAAATGCATGACAAAAGAAGAATTACAACTTTTATGTTATGCTTTAGGTTTTACAGGAGATATTGCTTTAAAGATAGGATATGGTAAACCTGCTTATTATGGAAGTGTACAATTGGTGCCTGAGGACAGTATATATGAGGAGTTTGCTTGTGAATATAGAGAACATCGAGATGCGGGAATACAAGAGGCAATAAATGAATTAGAAAGCATTTTAAATTATAAATATGCCAAGGTGAAAAGTGAATGGAATGAGGATGGAACTTATTAGGAGGGAATATGGATAAGAATAGAAAAATTGAACTCTTAAATATAGTTGAATCAACAAAGAAGAAACTAGAGCATTATGAGTCACAAAGTTTTATTGGTTTTCTTGCAAGTAGTTCTAAGACATTTTACTTATCAGGAAAGAGCAAGGAAGAGTATACTAAGCTCTTGTATTTTTCTATCAAGCAAGCTGAACAAGTGATTAATGGGGGAAAAGCAGGGAATGAAGGCTATAAGAGGTTCATTGAGCAGGAGTTAAGAATCGTTAAATCTGGAGAGAAGATTGAAATGTGTAATAAGGACTTCTCTAAAATGAACATGGAAGAGTTTGCATATATATTTGGTTGGTTAAGACGAACAGTCACCCAAGAAAATATAGGAAATAGTAAGTTTCAAGACAAGAGGAAACAAAATCATCATTATGCAAAGAAAACCTATTCAGGTGAAAGCTGGACAGGTGGTAATAATGTGTTTGATAAGATTTTTAAAAAATAGTTTACTCTAATAACACCACTTTACAAGAAAACTATTGAACTAAATCTTTAAATTCATTGTCTTTTACAAGTTCTTCAAGGGTTATAG
>CAKVCL010000006.1 GCA_934725855.1 uncultured Cellulosilyticum sp.
TGTACCACCTAAAAACCGCACCAAATAGGTGAAAATAGATATTAGATCAAAAACACCAAGAAGCATTGAGGCTACTGCAAAAAATAAGCTTAAGAAAAAATGAATTTCACGGATTCAGGTAAATGCTAAATATGTCTTTGATTTAATGCCTTTTAAATGATTTTTTAATGCCTTTATGTATAAAATGTTAAGGAACAAAATGGTAAAAAAATAGAGCCTCTTATCATCTGACTCCTTTAAACTTTTCACTCTTCTCCATATCTGACTTGATTGTTATGGCAACAAATGTTACTATAATAGCATCTATGGTAACAAATTCCATTAATTTAATTCTAACTTAACTTATTGATACTCTTATCTTCTAAGGCATAAAATCTTCCACTTTGGCAAAGCGGAATGGATCAAGCCAATATACTCACCAACGGCATGTCACAAGCCATTAGAGATATTGATCAACTAGAGGATTCACTTTCTAAAGCCTATTATCTAGAGGAACAATAAGCTGCAACACTAAAAGTAGGCTAATCACCTAATGGGATGGTTAGCCTACTTTTTACACTATTCATAAATTTTATAGTGCTTTCCTTCTTTAATCATAACTGGAATAATTTCAAGTGGTGCTTCTACTTCAATCCATTGTCCACCTTCATATGCCTTTTGGGTATAAGCATCTGTCCACTTAGTCCCTTTAGGTAAATAAAGCTTTCTAGTAGTCGCACCTGCTTCCATAACTGGTGCAACAATTAGATCTGGCCCAAATAAGTATTGGTCTTCCACTTCCCAACAGATTTCATCTTCATAGTAATCATAAAACATTGGACGCATCATTGGCGTTCCTGTTTCACTAGCTACCTTCATGCCTTCTCGAATGTAATCTCGTAAGGCTTCTCGAATAAAGAGATAAGATTTTAAGATTTCGTAGTTGTCTTCTCCAAAGCTCCAGACTTCATTATCTTGACCTGATGTTAATTGTCTCACCCCATCAATGAATTCTTCTTCTCGTTCATACCAAGGTGAACGTTCCCCATGCATACGGAACACTGGGCAAAATGCTCCCCACTCAAACCAACGCACTAACAATTCTTTAAAGCCATCATCACGGATATCGCCTCCTAAGAAACCACCAATATCAGACGTCCACCAAGGAATGCCTGCAATCCCCATGCTAAGTCCGGCTTGAAGTTGTTCTCTCATAGAACGGAAGGAAGAATAAATGTCCCCTGACCAAGTAAGTACCCCATATTTTTGACTGCCTGCCCAAGCACAGCGAACTAAACTTAAAATCTCCTTCTCCCCTTCTGCTTTTAAGCCATCATAAAAACCCTTCGCATACATCAGTGGATACATATTGGTACACTGAAGAGCTGTCCCCATATAATAACGATAGTTATCAAAATCATAAGGTCCATACTCCGGTTCTGCCTCATCTAGCCAAAAGCAGCGTATACCATAGTTGTAATAGTTTTCTTTACAACGCTCCCATACAAACTTTTGTGCCCCAGGATGTGTGGCATCATAAAAAATGGTATTGCCCATCCAAGTCATATGATTGCTATTGCCACGATCAGAACGTACCAGATAGCCTTTATCTGCCATTTCTCCAAAGTTTTCACTCTTTTCATCAATGGTCGGCCATACAGAAACCACCGTTTCAATGCCTAAACTCTTAAGTTCCTCCACCATTGCCTTTGGATCTGGCCAATCTCTTGGTTCAAATTTAAAATCACCTTGTCTGGTCCAGTGGAAGAAGTCTACGACAATGGCATCCATTGGTAAACCTCTTCTTTTATGTTCTCTAGCTACTGCTAACAATTCTTCTTGATTACGATAACGTAATTTACATTGCCAATAACCTAATCCATACTCTGGCATCATTGGCGCGCGTCCTGTCGCTGCTGAATATTGAGCTTCTATTTCTGCTGGTGTATCCCCTGCTGTAATAAAATAATCTAATTTTTTAGTGCTTCTTGCATACCACTCTGTTTTATTGGTTCCAAAAGTGGCACTACCAATGGCTGGGTTATTCCATAAGAAACCATAGCCTCTATTGGAAATCATAAATGGCACACTGGCTTGACTATTACGATGAGCCAGTTCCAATGTGGCACCTTTTTTATTTAAATGTTTCTCTTGATATTGACCCATCCCATAAATTCTTTCGTCGTCAAACGCCTCAAAACGTGCTACTAAACTAAAATCCGTACTGCCTTGAATCGGCTTTAATTCTCTAGCATCTATGCGAAGTGGCACACAGTAACGATTTAATCGATTACGATTGCGCCAATATTCCTCTGTTAACAACTCACCTTTTTGATTGTAGTAGCTGATCCAGCCTTCATGTGACACCTTTGCGGTTATCTTACCATTTGTAATGGCAGCCTGAGTTCCTTTTTGATGATATTTTTTATAACATGCCTCTTTATACCAAGGATCAGTGACGTCCACTTCTTCAAAGGTAATCTCTGCTTCACAAGGTTTTACAGGCTCTACGAGTGCCCAATCCTCTTTATCCATTTTAGCTTCAGCAGTCATTCGTACTCTTAGTGAATTTTCCCCCCAAGGTTCAATCCATACTTGTGACGCCCCCTCTGCAATGACTAAACGATTTTTTTCTTTAATAAGTCTCATAAATTTCCCTCCATTTTTTAAGTCATCTTCTACTTTCTTTTCTTACTATGTATTAATGCCTTTTGTCTTACTAGCTAGGTTCTCCATATAGTACCCCTACAGAGCCTGTGCCCAGATAAAATCTGCCAAAGCATCTTGAATCTCCCTCAATGCTATTGATGTCGCCAAACATCTGCTTACTTGTATTAAGTCTAGTCCATGTTTTACCTTCATTAAGTGAACTATAAAAACCATATTCACCTTCTATAACCCCTGAAATATAAAACGCTTTATCTTCCTTAAGATATTCACCACCCTCTCGAATAGGTCCAAGCCCTAGATGATAAACGGCTTGTCTTTCTTGACTTAAGCATTTTAGATGGATGACATCTTTTTGAGCATCGTAAATCATTTTCCATAAACCCTGCTCACCAAGTGCCATATAAAATATGCCTGACCTTCCAGCATCTGCTCGAATCTCTGCTTTATCTGCGCAATCAATTAGGGTAAAATCAATTTTCGGGAAATTTTCAGGCAGTTCATAGGCCTTAAAGGTTGCTCCGCCATCATGACTAATATAAACATCCGAATGATTTCCAAAACCATACATTCTTTGACTACATACACGATCTGAGAATACTTTAAGACCACCTTTTTGCAGCTTAACTCCCTCTTGATTATACACTCTACTTCTTTTAAAATGTGCGCCCCCATCGTGGCTATACACCACACTATCAAGCGGCAGCTTGATACCTTCAGCTATACTCCATACGATATGCTTACAATCCGGTGAAACCGCTACCCAACCCGAATTAACATTAGGTGTTTCAATTGCATGAAGCCTTTGATCAATCACCTCAGATAGCCCATAAGGCATCTCTAAACGTGTAAACGTTTTACATTGATCTTTTGAAACAGTCAATCCCCCTTTGGTTTTGCCTGTCCAATTGCCCCTAGGCGTCACCACCACAAATTCAGGATGATCATCTGAATAATCCGCATTGATGCAAGTAATATAACGGTTTCCCTCACTATCAGCAAAAGAGTTTTCACAAGGCTCATCCAACTTCTTAAATGCAAACCCTCCTAAATCCCCTAATATATCAATTAACTGAACAGGACCTGCCGGTGGACTATAAAGATTTAGGTGAACGGTTTCTTCAATCCCCTTACATTGATCATGAAAAGAAGGCGCATCATCTGTTAAATGCTCTGAAATAAACACACCCGTGCCTGAGTTTACCCAAACTTCATCTGGATTAAATGGATTGATTTTAATATCACTCATCCAATGTAAAATAGAACGGTTTCCATTATACTCAGGTTTCATATAAGGCGTGTTAAACTCAAGCTGCCCAATCGTTAAATCGCATAAAATGACTTGCCATGTTTCACCATAGTCATAAGAACGATACACACAATCGGCATCTTTTCCGTCCTTCATACGACAAATCGTGGTACAAACCACAAGCCCTGGCTTAGATGAACAGGTTGAAATGCCACTTAAACCATAATCTAAAGCGTTAACTGCTTCTTTGCTATTCTTATTTTCAAGGTCAGTTGGTGTCAAATCACGATAACCCATCAGTTTCTCATTGTTATCAAATTCATAACGTATTAAGGCGCCACCCACAGCATCCCCTGAATCACAGCTATACCCATTCTCTACTACATAAGAATTTTTTCCTGTCTGTGAAAAGGTAATATAAAGATAACGCCCATCATACGCATAGCGTTGGGCAACATAGCCTGGCATTTTTGACTCACCTTTAACAGATAAATCAGGTTGCCTCATCAGCTCAAAATGTTCGCCTT
The DNA here is from genome assembly GCA_934725855.1 of uncultured Cellulosilyticum sp. Lineage (GTDB taxonomy): Bacteria > Bacillota > Clostridia > Lachnospirales > Cellulosilyticaceae > Cellulosilyticum. The sequence goes on from CAKVCL010000006.1 coordinate 4,423, forward strand.
GATCATAAGATATGTATAAACTTTTTCCTCTTACCATCATTCCCGTTTCCGAATGAATAGAAGCCGTCATAACACCTGCTGTTCCAACAACCAATGCACCACCTTTAGGTGATTGCCATACCATCGTCATATAACGTTCTCCATTAACATCTAATGTTTCCCACGTCTTTCCTAGATCTTTAGAACGTAATAACCCATCTTGTTGACTCGCAAAATACACTATATTGGAATCATTCTGATCCACGATTAACCGACTACCTGTTCCTCTACCATTTAGATTGCCATGCACAAAAGCCGGTATCTTTTCATACTGAAAGCTCTCTCCCTGATCATAAGATAAAGCCAAAACTCCCGCTTTTTTATTTTCTCCACAAGCCATCATAAGTCGCTCGGGATGATTGTCATCTAATGCAATCGCAATTGGATAACTTTCACTTAAATCTTCTCTCGTCACATGTGACATCAAACTTTTCCACTTACTTTGTTTGTAATCATAACGATAAACACCTCCTATATCTGTTCTAGCATACAGAATATGAGGCATTTTCTGATGAAACATAAATCCTGTAACATATCCGCCTCCAGGTATAGGCAAATGTTTATAAGTATATGCTCGTTGCTTCACTTTCTACTCTCCTTGACTACTTTTTATAGTAAAATGATATATTTTTGTGTTTCTTATAGTCTATCTATAAGCTCTTTTATGATAGTATATTACAATAGTTCCACTAGCCATTCAATGTGCTTTCATATAAAGAAGCCAACTCACTTTGCTCATGCTTAGTCAGTTGGCTTCTTTTTCTATTTATTCATTTATTTCCATTTCATTCTTTAGAAAAGCATAAATAAAGTCTGTGTTTTTCTCATTAAAATCAAACATAAACGCTGTATTTTTACATTTTTTATAAACGACACCGTCCATATTAAATTCACACCCTCCGAGGCAAGAAAGAGAACAATTTTGTCCATTTAATTTCTTGCAATCTCCTGCTTTTTGAATACCTTTTTTAAGATCATCAGATAGCGTATCTAAAAACGCTTCATATTCACTGACATGTGACGCATAAATTCTTATTTTAACCCCACTTTTTCTAAAAACATAATTTAAAAGTGACTTACCAGTATGCTGCCTTGTATAAGAAACAACATGTCCACTTTTTGCTTCTTTAATCTTACATTTACAGCCTTTTTGCGTTAAAAATTCATTAATTTCTAGTACAACTGGTTGCATATTAGGCGGAACAGTCCCTAAAAAATCTTGAAATAAATCTCCCATTTTTTCCCCTTTTCTTTGGTTCTATTTTTTTACCACTGGTATCCAAACCTCATATCTACCCGTTGATGGATCTGGATCAATATAGACTTCTATGTCAGGCGCATTAGCATATTCATAACCAGATGTAGGTAACCATTCTGTAATGATGCGTGATTCTAACTGTTGAATGGCTTCATTTGCTCCTGTTCCTGAAAAAATTGCCCATGTCGCAGCGGGAACTGTATATTCCTCGAATATTTCTTGCTCACCAGAATCCTTTTCTTTTTCCTCCGCTACAGCAATATAATAGTACCACTTATCTTGCTCATTGCATGTGCTAACCCCTAAGAGTCCTTGAAAAGAAGTATTCATCCTACTGGCTAATTTAGGAATTATCCCATTTTTCATGGCTTCTTGCCACATTTTAGATACAATTTGAAAATTTTCTTTAACATCACTCTTAAGTGGCTGAGAAGCACCTATGATTCGAAAAGCTTCTTTTTTCTCGATTCTGTAATTCATTGACTCGACTCCTTTAACAACCATTTTAAATTGAATCGGAGAAAATGCCTTCAAGGAAACACTTTGCGTTTTAACAATAGAAGGTGCCACCCCATGAATGGCTTGAAATGCTCTATTGAAGGCTGTAGGTGAATCATACCCATATTTTAAAGCAACATCAATTATTTTCTTATCACTACCTTGTAATTCAACAGCTGCCAAAGTCATTTTACGTCTACGAATATATTCCGATAAGGTTACACCTGCAATATATGTAAACATTCTTTGAAAATGATAAGCGGAACACCCTGCAATACATCCTAGTTTTTTATAATCTATTTCTTCTGTCATATGCGCTTCCAGATAATTTATCGCCGCATTCATCTTTTCAAGCCATTCCATATAAATGACCTCCTTCTCAAGCAATTCTTTTGTTTCTTATATTTTTATTTTCTCCACTTATTAAAGTTTATCAAGCTTTGTTGTCATTTACCTCTCATTTTTGGTACAAAAAAAGCGAGTATTTTATTTTAATCTTTTAGCGAATGAAACCTGCTGCTTTAATTCATAAAACCCATTTTTCTTATAAAAGTAATAAGCAGGAATATCATGTTCTGTTTGCAAAAAGATAGCCTGAATATCGTTTTCCAATAAGTATTTCTCATCACTCCAATCATCGTTCCAAGGTGCTTTAGTAAACACCTCTTTAAAAAATAACTTCATCTCTTCTAGTTGAGTGTAATCCATTACACGCAATTCTCTCATAAACGTTCTCCTAACTTCATTGTCTATTTTCTATAAATAATGATTTATTGATTACAGTCTATAAAAATAAAAATTATAAATCAATCTTTCAAGTAAAAAGAAAAAGCCCTTAAGAGCTTTTGAATAACATTTCCCAAAAAACATTTATTTTGAGTGAGTCTATTACTCTTATTAGGCTTTTGATTCAAAGATTCAACTGCTTATTTATCTGTTGGATAAATATCTAACACAATATTATTTTCAAAATAAGTCAGTTCATAAGTCAAATTCTCATCTGACCAGTTACGATTTTGTCTACCTTGAACATCGATATAACGTTCAATGGTAGATTCCCCATATAGTTCGGTTAAAGTATTGATTAAATTTTCTTTAGTGGCTTCAATATCATTTGCTTGTGGAATGAAAAAGCTAATGTAATTTACGACTTGCTCATTATCATTGAAAACAGCTTCCACTTTAGCCATTTCATCTAAATAATCTACTTTGTAGTATCGAACTAGTAAAATATCCGTTTGCTCTAAGTTTTGTACATTAGCAGGCTCACCTAATACCGCATCCACTTCTTCTGCTTTCTTTCCGATTAATGAAGCAATATTTTGGATTTGCTCTGTGGTTGCTTTTTTATTTTCCTGGGCTGTATCTACTTCTGGTGTCGGTGTAGCTTCTGACTCAGCTGGAGCTTTAGTTGGCTCTTCACTTGGTACTTCAGACTGAGCTGCTATTTCAGTTGAACTTGCTGAAGCGCTAGCTGGCTCATTAGACTGACCACACCCTACTAATGTTACTAAACTCACCATTCCTATCGTCATAAATTTTTTTAAGTTCATTTCAAATAATCTCCTTAATCTTTTCAATGACCCCATTTTCCACATTACTTTTTGCCATAAAGCGTGCGACTTCCTTTAGCTTAGGATGGGCATTAGCCATCGCATAGCTATGATAGGCATTTTGTAACATTTCTAAATCATTGAGATAATCTCCAAATACCATGGTTTCTTCAAAAGTAATACCGAGTTGTTTTTGAATATCGCAAATAGCCGTCCCCTTATTAACGCCATTTGCCATCATATCTATCCAAATTTCTCCCGCAATACAAATTTGTGCCTCATTAGAAAACTTCTTAAATGCTGAATAACTATGTGCTTCAGCCCCTCTCATATCACAAATTGTTACTTTTAAAATATCACCTTCTATTTCTAGTAAATCGTCTACCACTTGGTGCTTTACATAGTATTTTGCCACTTCCCTTACAAAAGCTTCTTCATGACTTTCCATATAAGCGCCTTGACTGGTAGCCAAAATAATGTTTACGCCTAATGCACGCGCCTTATTAATCAGCTTATGCGCAATTTCCTTTTTTAAAGGATGTACGGCTAACTCTTTTCCTTGATAAGCGACATAGGTGCCATTTTCCGCAATAAATAACATTTGATTGGCTACTTCTTTAAAATTTTCAAGTAAGGTAAAGTATTGCCTCCCACTGGCTACTGCAAATAAAATCCCTTTTTGCTGCAGCTTGTTAAACATTTCTCCAAACTGCCTTGGTAATTTTCCCTTACCATCTAGTAAAGTGCCATCCATATCTGTCGCAATTAATTTAATCATTGATGCTGTTTCCTCCAAAACGATTCTCGCCTAAACCTCTAGCTATAATTCAATCCACTCATTGATATTATACAAGTAGATGTAGCGATGGGCAACTGAAATCTTTGTGATGCCTTCTAATGCCATGGCATAAAATTCTAATTGTTTTTTATAACGGGCTTTGATTTTTTCTTTTGAAGCCTCAATTTGTGTTTTGTCTACATAATCAGTCTTGTAATCTAAAAGAGTAATGCCTTCTTCATCGATAAAGTAGGCATCTATTACCCCCTGAATCAGTATTTCCTCATCCTGCGGGTACTTGCTATCCACCACTTTGGCAGGTGCTAAATAAATAAATGCCTTTTCTTTTTCTACATGCTTTGCCTGACGCATTTTCTGCACGATTTCAGATTGGCTCATTCTAATGAGCTGCTCAATTGAAATCACTTTCTTGACTTCTGGCTCTAATTTTCTTTCTAAAATAAGCTGATCAATTTCTAGTTCTAGGGCTTCTCTTTCTTGAATTTTTAGATAATCCCAGTGTTCAAATACACTATGAATAAGTGTTCCACGTTTGGCCCCTACTAGATTTTCTTTTTCCTTTATAAAACTCGGCTTTGGCACTTCTTCATTGTCATTAAAGTTAAAAGGTGTCTCTACTATATAATCCTTTTCACTCATTTCATCCATTAAATTTTCTACATAACTTTTTCTTTTGACTTCAGAAACAGATACCTTTGTAGGTAGCATAATCGCTGTTTCATGAGGATATTGATAACTTAATTGCTTTTTAATGTCTAATTGATAGTCACTATAAGCCTTTGTTGTATCCCAATTCATCAAACTTTCCCGCTTATGCGCCATTTCTACTTGCTGTGCTTCTTTTAATGAACCTAATTCCTCCTTTTGCCACACTTTAACTTGCCACTTTGACTTTCCATTAAATAAGTAAGCTGGGGTATCTCCTACTTTATTTCTAAAAAAGTCCACGCCTTGATGCGCATATAAACTCATCCCGATCCAATTTAAATAAGAACTACTATGCTTCATAGCAAGCGGCATAATCTTTTTAGTATCACGACTTGCAAAAAGCTGCCACTTTGCCACACGATCTTCTAAGTTGGGCACGGTTCCTGTAATAAATAATTTCTCCTTTGCCCGTGTTAAAGCCACATATAAAACACGCATTTCCTCCGATGTATTTTCTTGCTTAATTTGCTGCTTGATCGCTAGCTTAGGAAGCGTTGGATATTTGACATAGCTTTCTGTATCCACATAGTCTGGCGCAAGCCCTAAATCACTATGCATGAATACCTCATTTTTAAGGTCATTTAAATTAAAACGTTTTCCTGAGTCACATAAGAACACAATGCTAAACTCTAAGCCTTTACTTTTGTGTATACTCATAATACGCACTAAATTTTCCTGATCTGCCACTAATTTTGCTTCTTTTAGCCCTTCCTCTGTTTGACTGAGCTTATCCAAATATTGCAAAAATCCAAAAAGCTTACCATTATTATTGGCTTCATATTCGGCAGCATATTTTTTGAGAAGCTCTAAATTCGCTTTTTTCTTAACCCCTGCTGGGAGTAAAGCAACATATTGGTAATAGCCTGTTTCCACATATAATCGTGCAAGAAGCTCCTCTGTTCTTAGTTCGCTACTATCTGTTCGATACGTTTCTAATTGGTCTAAAAACTGATGAATCATATGATGAGGCTCTAGTCCTTTTGCATAGTGCTTTAATGCTTCATAAAAACAGCCTTCTTCTAATGCTTGCCTAATGTAAACCAGCTCATCCAAACTTACCCCGACCATTGGTGAACGTAATACGGTAATGAGCGGAATATCTTGTAAAGGATTATCAATAATTTTTAATAAACTTATCATTGTTTGAATCTCTAGTGCATCAAAAAAGTTATTGCTGATTTCTGCATTGGCACCAATGCCTTTGCTCATCAGTGCTTTTTCATAAATCGCTGCTTTACTAGAGGGCGCACGTAGCAAAATGACAATATCCCTTGGCTCTACTGGGCGATAACTGTCTAAATCCTTATCAAAAATATGAGTCGGATTACCCTTGCCACTTAAAAGTTGATGAATAAGCTCTGCTGTCATTAAAGCTTCCCCTTCTGCATCCTTTAATGCTTCTATACTTGTCTCATCTTCTGCTTCTTCCTCTTTATCTTTTGTTTCTAAAATATGAAGCTCAATAGCATCCGAAAGTGCCCCCTCGGGTAAGCTCTCTGGCTTCCCCTCCTCGTAAGTATTACCTACTTTTAATTTGGCATAATCATCGTATTCAAGTTCTCCAACCTCTGGGCTCATCACCTGCTCAAAAAGGTCATTCACACCTTCTAGTATATTTTCACGACTTCTAAAATTCTGTGATAAATCAATACAAACATTTTTCGCCTCGCTCATCTTACCTTCTTGATGCTTCTCCCATTCTTGATACTTTTGAGCAAAAATCAAAGGGTTAGCAAGTCTAAAACGATAAATGCTTTGTTTCATATCCCCTACCATAAATCGTGTGGCACCACTTTTAGAATCCGCCTCGGCAACTGCCTTTAAGAGGGTTTCTTGCACCGTATTACTATCTTGGTATTCATCAATATAAACTTCTTCATAAAACCCGCTCAGTTCTTTTGCAACCTCTGTATACCGAATTTCCTGAACCTGACCTTCTTCATCTATCACCGGCTCAATGAGCAGTTCTAGACACAGATGTTCTAAGTCATTGTAATCTGCTACTCCCGCTTCTTCTTTTGCTGTTTTATAACGGCTTTCAAATGCTTCAATAACCTTCACTAAACTTTCCATTAAACGCCCCACATAAGGTAATTGCTTTAAAAGCTTTGCATCACTTACATACGCTAAGTCTTCTTGTAAAGCTTTAATGACCTCTTTAGCTAAGTTACGATAGTTCTTTACTTGTTCCTTTAATTCCAAGGCGCACTCTTGCTTCTTTCGTGATAAAGCCACAAAGGAGATGCTATTTATAACCTGTATCATTTCTTCTAACGTCTGGGCTTCATTCATTTGACCGAGATAAGCATAGTCACTTTCAAGTGCTTCTCTATAAAGCTCTGGTCCGTCATTGTGCTCACATAGTTCTATCGCTTTATCATAAATTTTATTTAAATCTGAAACGGCAGCTTTAATTTGCTCTTTAAAACTTTCAGCCCAAGGCATCTCATTAATGGAAGTATAGCGCGTTTTTAGCTTTTTAACTTGCTCCTTTAACCAAATTTGAGGAAACAGCGTACTCTTAGAAAATGTATCTACTTCTAAAATGAGTGCTTTAAGATTGTCTAATCCTTGTACGCTTCCATATACTTCTGCGAGCTCTAGAAACTCTGGGTTTTCTTCCTCTAAATAGTTTTCCATAAGCTCATCTAATATTTCAAGACGCATCATACTGAGTTCTGCTTCATTACCTACTTTGATATTGGGGTCAATATCTAATCGGTTAAAGTAATTTTTAATCGTTTTTAAGCAAAATGAATGAATGGTAGAAATAGAGGCTTGTGGCATCAATGCCATTTGCTTTTCAAGGTACTCTACCTTTTGGGCAATTTTCTCCTCTGGAGCCGCTTCTAAAAGCTGGTTCATTTCATGCATTAACTTATTGGTAATACGCTCCTTCATTTCCTGAGCCGCCGCACTTGTAAACGTTACAATCAAAAAGCGATCCAAATCAATCGGTTTTTCTTCTCCTTCCCCTATGATGCGTTTTAAAACACGCTCAGTTAGTACCGCTGTTTTTCCCGACCCCGCTGCGGCAGATACTAAAATATTAGCCTGCCTTTGGTCAATTGCCGCTTGCTGCATCTTCGTCCATGATGGCATTTACTTCCCCTCCTTTTCACTTAATGCGTTCCAAACTTCATCCCGACTTAATTTGTCTAGTTTTTCATAACAATTGTCTGTCATTTCTTCGTTAAATTGACACACAGTATGATAAATACAATATTCACATGGACTTTTGCCACTCAGCTGATAAGGCTTTACACTTACCTTGCCCTCTAAAATTTCTTTTCCTAACCCTTTAATCGTTTCTAAAATATGCTGCTCTAAGGCTTCAAATTGTTCTTTTGTAGCAACAGAAGACCCCTTCTTTATACTGCCATCCTTATTAATCGATACGGGAATGGTATTACCTGTTCCACTTTTATCTAGGGCATCAATCACTTCTCGATTCTCTAAAGCCAGTCCAGATAGCTTAAATTGCTTTAGTCCACTTGCCTCTATATCTTCTTCACTCATCCCCACTTTATAGCTCACATAAGGATTGGTAATATGGAAATAGAAAACACCCCCTGCTTGATACTCGGGATGTTTTTCCAAATAGGCATCTAAATAAAGCAGCAGCTGTAGTTGCAGCCCATAATAAACTTCTACTAAATTAAAATTCTTTTGTCCTGATTTATAATCTAGAATTTTTACGTACTGCTCATCAGGTCCTTTATAAAAAACATCCACGCGGTCAATGGTCCCTTTAATTTCAATTTGTCTGTCTTCATCTAAATCTAAGCGAATAGCTGGAAAACCATAGCCTTCTCCAAAACTGATTTCATAACCTTCTGGTGTAAAGGCTCCATTTTTTAAATGACTCGTCAGGGCAATCACTGCACGCCTTGTCATTTTTTCCACTTTAGAAGCTGTAAATTTAAAGCTTCCCGTTTCTTTTTGTGCACTACTCACATTGCCCATGGCATAATCGATTGCTTTTTGTACGCCTAACTTAATTTCTTCTGCATTAGCACTCGTCCATGTTTTACCTAAGCTTTCTAGTTCTTTAGGATACTGTTCTAGCGCCGCATGAAATAACGTCCCGACTTTGGCACGATTGAACTGAAATAGTTTGCGCTCCTCTGCTCGAATCCCATAGCGCATAAAATAACAGCAGGCACATTGCCTAAAGCTTTCAAGTTGTGAAATACTGGTTTTTAGCGTATTGCCATATAACAGCTTAGTCGTTTCAGGCGCTAAATAGCGTTGTTGATTGGTATAAAAAAGATAGTCTATTAAATGGTCAATCTGAACTTTCCATTTTTCATCTGATTTAAACCAACTAAGCATATCTTGCCAAGCTCCTGACTCGTTACGCCCCTCTAGGTATTCTCTAAGTTTACCACCTACATACCCTAGGGCTGGTTTAGGTCTTTCGGCATATTTTAAAACGGGTTCTTCTGGCTCTTCTATTTCTTTAAAGGCTTTCTTTAATTTAAAATAAAGGATAGATGGTCTAAGTGCTTTTCCATTTTCATCTGCCAAACTAGCTGAAACAAACAGCTTCTTAGTAGCTCTTGTTAATATCGTATAAATGCTAAATTGAGCACCATAAAGCGGCTGTCTTATAAGTAAATCATTTAATCTCCCTTTAGGCCCACCTACTTTTTCACAAATTTGTCCCAAAGTCATCTTATCCATATCTGAAAAAATAGCCCCCGTATCCTCCACTTTAGGGATTAAGCCTTCATTCGCTCCTAAAATAAAACAAGCTTTTAGATGTGGCAAACGGGTACGGTCTACTGCCCCTACTAATACTTGGTCTTGAGCAGGTGGAATCACCCCCATTTTAATATAAGAAAAACTCGTTTCTAAAATACGTCTATAGGTTAAGAGCGTCATCTTTTCTTCTCCTAAAATGTCCACAAGACGTTCAAAAACTTCCATGACTTTGCCCCACATCTGGCTATTTTCAAGCTCAGATAAACGATTGCCCTCTGATTTGCTTTTATCGACGACTCTCATAAGTGAAGCATAAGCTTGGATTTCTTCTAAAAACTCATATAGTGCAATCGTGATGTTTTTGACATCCAGCCCCCGTTCTTTTTTGGCTGTTTCTAATGCTTCTTCTAGTTTTCTAATCGGCATTAGGATTTTTGCTTTTATCTCATTGATTCGAGCTTGCTTTTCGTCATCTTTTTCATATTGCCACTCACTTTGCCACTTTTTCTTTCCTTTAATTCCATAAGCTAGTAAATAATTTTCAAGCGCATCAATTTCTTCCTTGGCTGTATCTAGCATATACGTGCGAAGTAAACTCATGATGCTTTTATAACTATAACCACTTGTAAGCACTTCTAACACGCTTTCAATGGCGGCAACTAAGCAGTTCGTATGAATGTTATACTTCACGTCTAAGAAATAAGGAATATCGTATTCTCTAAAGGTGGTTTCAAGTTGTGTTTTATAAGTTGCCACATCGCCCGCAATGATGGCGATATCATGATAGCGATAGCCTTCTTCTCTTATCAGCCAAATAATTTTCCTTGCCGTGTATTCGATTTCTTCACTTCTTGCTGGATAAGTTTTAACACAAATGTTACTGACTTGCCCTTCATAAGGTTTCATATAAGGTTTCAGGTACTGCCCTTCCAAATAAACAAGCTCAGGTGCTTTTTCTTTTTGAATGGCGTCATTTAGTTCACTCCAAATAACCTCATAGGGTTTGCCGTTTGCTTCACATCGTCCCATAATCTTTTGCATGGTCAAAATACTTTCAAAAAATGGATGTGAGGGTCTAATGCCTTGATTTTTAGTATAAACCCCATCCATTGGCAAGGTAATCGTTAAACTCTTTACTTTTTTCAGTAATTCCTCAATGATTAAGAGTTGTGTATGCGTAAAGCCATAAAATCCATCAATCCATAAATGTGTATTTTCTAACTTTTTGCTTTGTTTGATCACACTTGCCAGTATGGTCATATTTTTCTCAATGGTTACAAAACGCTGTCCTAAATATTGATTAAATCCTTCATACAGCGTATCAATATCCATGAGCTTGCTGCCAAATAGTACGCCTACCTTTTCATCTTGAATCATCTCTTTCAGTTCAGTATGAGTCATTCCTGCTTGTTCAAACACCGTAATCAGGCGATTGACTGCCTCAAGAAATCCTGTGTTTTGTAAATTTTTCTTATAAAACACAATCTCTTTTCGATGATCTTCAATGACACGTTTTAAAATAATCATACGTTCTAAATCTTCTATAACGGTTGCTTCATTCTTTCCCACTTCTCTAAAGACTTCTCTTGCTAATATATTAAAGCTCATGACTTCCGCACGTAGTAAACCTGGTGCTAATCGTTTGGCTAAGTCTCTTTGCATCTGTAAATTAAATTGTTCTGGTACAAGGAGCATTAAATGATCATAGCTCTCATCTCTTAAGCCTGCTTCAATTTGCTTAAAACAGTATTCTGTTTTACCACTACCCGCTCTACCCACTATAAACTTTAATTTTTCCACTTTGTCACCTACTTTTTTTACGGTATTGTCCTATTTTATCATATTATTGCCAACTTATCTTGAGCTTAATAAATGTTTCCATATAAAAAGGTGCTACGAAATGATCATAGCACCTTTTTATTAAGCTTTATTTAATAATGCCACCTTGGAACATGGCTTCATATACTTTTACCCCTCTGTAGAGAATTTTTTCACACCCTACAAACCAATCAAACTCTCCTTCTACACGACATTTGTAGGTATACTCTCCTAATTCTAAGAAACGTGGTCCTCTATAAGGCAAATCTTCTTTGACACGTCTGAGAGCTTCCAGTAAGAAGCTCACATCATATCCTTCACCAACCACACGCCCTGTATAGTTCATTCCCCAGATTGGTTTATCTTTTTGCCAGATTGCCTCTTCACCCACGATTTGTTCCTGTCCTAGACAAGTATCGATGTATTTAAGCTCCCCTTTTTCATATCTAAAATCATGTGCCTCTGGCCTACTAGATACGACTTTATTTTCTCCTGCTGCATAGGTATGTTGTTTAGCCTCGCAAATAAATTGAATCAGTTCATCTTGTTTCATTGCATTTCCCCCTTGAAGCATATTCTTCTGTTACTAGTATGAGTATACCATATTTTAAGAGAAATGTTAAAATAATTATTTATTTTATATAATAAATTTACTTTTTATCTAAAATGTCTTAGTCAAAATCACTCTATTTATTTTTTACTTCCATACATTCTTGTATTTTTTGCACAAGAGCCCTTTTCATTTTTTGATGGGTGAATAAACTTGGATGGGAATCTGTTCCTATGCCATCTGCTTCCGTGTGCTTTTCAAATGAAAACGCTTCTATATTATCGTCCTGTTCATTTTCAATAAAGCTTTTAGTGGCTGCTTCCACCATTGGAAATAGCCCTAATTCCATTGGTCCTAATGTGCAGATGATATGAGACTTTGGACGATACATTCTTACCATCAATAAGAAATTATAATAAACCGCTTCAAATGCCATTTGACGCGCCTTAATATCTTTTGCATAACTAAAATCATTGGTTCCTAAATTAATGACCACATAATCTGGCTCAAAACGATTAAAATCCCATAATTCCATTTCACCCATCATCTCACCCAATGCTCTATTGGTATAAGGATAAAGCTTTGGCATAAGCTGTTCTCTTCGATTCGGTTCATCTTCTTCTGTATAACTCGATAAAATACCAATCCCACTCCAGCTGATTAAATGGTAGTCTGCATTTAATGCAAGCGCGGTTTGTGATGCATAAGCTAAATAAGGATTTTCTTGTGCAGTTGTAAAGGTACCCTTTCCTAGGATGCCTTCATTCCCATAACCACAAGTAATCGAATCCCCAATAAATTCTATTTTAAGGTCTTTATCTGGTGTCGGCACAATTTCGCTGCCTTCAATCACTAATCCTTTAATCCCTACTTTTGCAAAAGCAGCTTCGGAATACTTAATCAGTTTGATTTTGACCTTTTCTGGCTTTTCACTTTGGTATAAAAGATAGCACCCCTCTTCATCATTTAAACAAAAACGTTTACTTGGGGTCGTTTCATCATTAATAAAAACTGCCATCCATGCTCTCAGGTTTTCATCCCACTTTTTGCCATCACTCCATAGCAAAGCTTCAGCTTTGGTTCCTGTCATTTCAAACTCAATGCCTGAGCAAGAATACCCTAAATAGCATACCTCATCCTTTAACCAAGTTCTGCCTAGTAACTTTACATGTTCCTCTGTTGCTATATACCTCATCTCTTTTTCCCCTTTATTTGTTTAGTCTAAAAACATTTAATCTAAAAAAGCCTGAATAATGACTTGTTCTGCTTCTTCTTCACTTAAACCTAATGTCTCTAATTTTAATAATTGCTCATCATTAATTCTTCCAATGGCCGCTTCATGTATAATCTGTGCATCCGTATGATTGGCTTCAATCTCTGGAATCGAACGTACTTTGGCATGGTCCATTAAAATGGCATCGCACTGAATATGCGCCTTACAGGCTTCATTTCCTTGAGCAGTCGGATGAAATACTTGAACAGAATCATCTTTTGCCACACTACGTGAGATAATCTGTGTGCTAGAGCCCTTTCCATCTAAATGAACCATCATATTAGAGTGGGCAATTTGCTGGTCATGGGTCATTAAACGTTCGGTTATAATCAGCTTGGTATCCTTTTCAAGAAAAGCTTCTGTTTCTCTTTCAGTCGAAGTCACCCCTCCTATTTGAACCATTTCCATCTCACAAGTTGCGCCTTCTTCCATATAGACAATCGTTGTTGGATTTAAAACACGTTCGCCTGTACCTTCTCCTTCACCATAATGCTTTTCAATATATTTAATATGTGCGTTTTTACCTATTTTAAAGGTATGCACCCCATCATGCTCACTTTTAGCATGTCCTGAGTTATGAATGCCGCATCCCGCTACAATCGTAACCTCGGCACCTTCTCCAATGATAAAATCATTATAAACTAAATCGTTCATATCCGTTTGCGTGATAATAACTGGTATATGGACATTTCCCTTTTGTGTAAAAGGCTTTACGATAATATCAATTCCAGGTTTATCTTCTTTAGACACAATCTTAATATTTTCGGTTGAGAAACGTTCCACACCTTTCCCATTACTTCTTATATTATAGGCCCCTTCTACAGGCCCCTCCATATCTGCAATTGTTTTTAATAAATCTTTTGCTGTTTGACTCAGTTCCATAATCTTCTCCTCTTAACAAGATAATTTATCACATTGCAATTGATCAAGTATCACTTCTGCCTTACCTTTTCTAGTGATTTTTCCTTCAGATAAAACCATAATTTCATCAGCCATTTGAATGAGTTTTTCTTGGTGAGAGATAATGATGAGTCCTCTATCCCCTTTTTCCTTTAAACGTTTGAAAGTTTGTACCAGCATTGAAAAACTCCATAAATCAATTCCAGCCTCTGGTTCATCAAAAATCGTATACTCGGCACTTCTTAAAAGCTGAGTGGCAATTTCGATACGCTTCATTTCTCCACCAGATAATGATGCATCTGCTTCACGATTTAAGTAATCTTTTGCACAAATACCAACTTCAGAAAGATACTGACAGCTTTCATCTTCTGTTAATGATTTGCCTGCTGCAATCTCAAGAAGCTTTTTTACAGTTAAGCCTTTAAATCTTGGAGGTTGTTGAAAAGTATAACCAATTCCTTTTTTGGCACGCTCAGTCACATTCAACTGAGTAATTTCCTCACCATCTAATCTGATTTCTCCTGAAGTAGGTGAAATAATTCCCATTAATAGTTTAGCGAGTGTGGATTTACCACTTCCGTTTGGCCCTGTAATGACAAGAATTTTTCCTTTTTCTATCTGCAGACTTACATCATCTAATATCTTTTTAGTTTGTTCATGATCTTGAATGCTGTAAGTCATATTTTTAATCTCAAGCATAACTCTATTCTCCTTTTTTTCTTACTAAGCAACCTGCTTTGCAACCTGCTTTGCAATACTTTGCAATACTTTGCAATTTGCTTTATCTTTAGATGACACCTTGCCTTATCTTTTTATTATACCATATTGCTTATCATTCATAATCAATTTTTCTTAATACTTTACTATTTTATAAACCTTGTTCCTCAAATTGATTCCATTAAATACATTCAAAATAAAAAGTACTCTTATGATTTAACTTTAAGAGTACTTTTCATTTATTTATTATTCTTCCATGATCCACTTTATGCCGCGTTCAATATAAGGTTTCCAGAAATTCCAATCGTGTACACCAGGTGCTTCTTCATAAACAGCAGGTGCCTTTTGCTCCTTCAAGAAATTAGCAAATGCACGGTTAGGCTCAATTAAGAAATCTTCACTGCCACATGCCATATAGATTTCTGGGAGTTTCTCACCTTTTGCCATTAACGTTTTAACAAGATATTCGGGATCATTTTCTGTTTCTAAAACATGCGCCGTTTCTCCAAATACCATCTCATAATACTCATAGTTTGCCATTCCATTATGACTGCCTGGCTGCATCTTACTGACTTCTCTTGTAATGAGTGCTGAAGATAATGCCACCACTTTTGAAAAGGTTTCATGATACTTTAGTCCATTTCGAATCGCGCCAAATCCTCCCATAGAGAATCCGCCAATATAAGTATCTTCTCTTTTATCAGAAAGCCCAAATAACTCTCTTGTATAAGCAACCAGCTCTTCTCCAACATAAGCCCCATATTTAAACCCTTCTGCTTTATGGTCTAAGTAAAAGCTATTTTCACCAGCTACTGAAATAATTGCCAAATGGTATTGATTGCTTAAATCTTGAAGCGCAGCATTAATCATCCAATCATGATAATTTCCTGAATAACCTGGTAATAAATATAATGTCTTCATAGGGGTATTAAACTGCTCACCTCTAAAAGCTTTAGGCACATCATTTGGAATAAGTGCACTAAATGTCACATTTCTTTTGAGTTGTTCTGCATAAAAATTTACTTGTACATAAGCCATTTGCCATTCTCCTATCTCTCTATTTCTTTATTATCCTTTATTTTAAAGCATAAACAGTAATCTCTACTTGTTCATTACCTAATACTTTTAATCCACCTACATAGACCCCATAATTCAGCCATTTGTAAGGACTGTCCATAGAAGTAGAAAAATGAGGTACGGTTTTAACCACTGCATCATCTTCCCAATGAATCATCCCTACATTTTCAACACTTATGTAATATCCATCGTCTGTTTGAATCATATATTTTGCAGCAACATGAGACACGCCATCTTTTTTTTCGGTGTTCCAATCTGCGCCACCTGAAATAATTTTTCCCTTTAATTTACCCTCAAAAGTTCCACCAATAATAGGAATCACTCGTAAGTAACCTTCTAGATTTTCTTTAACCTCATAGCACGGTGCACATTGTACCGTTAGCGTCATAATTTTTTCTGCCTCTAACATCATGGCTTATCCACCTCCTATTTTTAGGATAATCGATTTCTAGATTTTTACTTCCTAATTTTTGCGAATTTCTCTTTGTCTATTGCGGAGTTAGCTCTTGTCGGCTTCTAATAACGATGTTTTTTACTTGATTAAGCTTTATAGGGACTTTCTTCTGGCCCTAAATAGGAATCAAATGACTGTTCTTTTTCTTTATAAATCACCAGTCGTTCCATGACCATTCCTGCATCCATCGCCTTAATATCAATGGTATTTTTTCCTTGTTGTAAAAAGATAGCTGCGCCACTTCGATTAATATTCTCTAAAACTTGTTTGCACCATGCTCTATCATTCCAGTTCCCGCCTCTATAGTTTTCTGCTACACGGTTTATCACTTGCCAATTTTCCTCATTTACCTTTAAGCCATAACGCAGTTTGCCATTAGGCGAAAGCGGATTAGCGGGTGCACATTGAACTTCAATTTGATAAATGCCACTTTCCTTAACCTCAATTTGATAAGTTAAGGTGGGTGCCTCTTCTTCTATTTCAAAGGATACCGTCGTTGGAAAAACTTTAACCCCTGACAAGGTTCTTCCATAGTTTTCAATCACTTGCCATTTTGCCTTTTCTGTATTTTTAACTTTTGCAAAATGCTCTGCTTCTATTGTGATAGGCGCATTATAACGGACAAAAGTCATCGGCTCTTTAGGCAAAACAAGCGTTTCTAAATGGAACACTACTTTTACAGTACTTTCTGCTCCCTTTATAAGGGCAGTGGCTTCTCCTTTAGGCGTTGTTAAATCAAATGTAAAAGTCAATATCTCTTGCGTTTCAACATGTCCCTTTAGAGTAGATACCTTCATCCATGACTGGTCAGTGATGACTTCAAAGTCATAGCCACTATTTCCACCATTGTCCAATATTACTTTGACCTCAGTGGCTTTATTACTTATCACTCTTGTTATAGGATACACGCCGCCTGTTGTACTTCTTTCCATGCCCTCTGCACTTACAATCAAACGTGACCCATTGACTGGCTGCACCATATGGCAGATTGGATAACGCCAATCTTCATCATTCCAATGGGTAAACCCAATATGTGCCGATAAAGCCATACCGTTCCACTTACCCTCTAGTAATTCATGATATTGATTTCTTAATGCCTCATCCCTTTGAATACACTTTTTAACTTCTTCAGCATAAACATTAGCAATGACTTTACCAGATAAGGCAGCATGATGATTAAGTCCTGCCATAATCTGCATACGATTTAAATTGAAAGATGCCATAGCAGGAAAATAAACTAATTCGACAAAAGCAGGTTTATAAATATTGGGCACCTCTTCTAGTAGCACTTTAGCCTCATAAGATAAGCTGTCTATTTCTTCTAACATACGGTGTGCTTCATTAAATAAAACAGGGTGATAGGTTTTTGAAGAAACCACTTCAGGGCGACATCTGCCATTTAATCGAGTATAACCCTCTAATAGTGCCACTACTTTTTCTTGCTGCGTCTTTGAAAAAGCCGCTCTAAACTGAGTTTCTACCCACTCTTTAGTAAAAGTTTGTGTCTCGTTAATACCTTTTGTTCCCCACTTTTCAAAGTCATAAGCTAGTGCCATAAAATAAGAAAGTGGGAATTCTTGTGGTTTTAAATCGCCTACATTCACAATCCAAATGTCCTTAATCCCATAATCATAAGCCATGGACATTTGTTCCCATACTTTACTAAGCGGCGTGCTATTGACCCATTCGTAAGAAATTGGAGCGCCATGATAGTCAAAATGATAGTACATTCCCCATCCGCCTTTACGCTCTTTCTTAGCAGCAGTTGGTAACGTACGCATGTTGCCAAAGTTATCCTCACAAAGCATTAGGGTGACACCCTCTAATTCCTCCCACTCATTAAGTCCAGGTGTCTTCTCATCTCCATAAAAATAAGCTTCAACTTCCTTATAAAGGGCAAGCATTTGAGGAACTTCCTCTAAATTTTCATTCACATGCTCCTGAATAAGCTTTCTTTGCTGTTTAATAATATCCTTGAGTAAATCAATGTTTTCTCCTAAGGTAGAATCTTCTCCTAACATCGAAGAATCTCTTTCCCCACGCATCCCTATGGTTATCACCGTTTCATATTGACCACTACGTTTAAGTCCCTCTTTCCAATAGTTTAATAAACCTTCTTTATTCGTGTAATAATTCCATTCTGTGCCATAAGGCGTATCTTTTCCTTTGTAAATATCCCACTCTTCACTGGCTCTTAAACAAGGTTCATGATGGGATTGTCCCATAACTACCCCATATTCATTGGCAAGCTCGGCACTAGCAAGTCCTGGTCCATCTAAACTAAAAGAAGACGACCACATCGCAGGCCATAAATAATTCCCCTTAAGTCTTAGTAAAAGCTCAAAAACTTTATCATACATTTCTGCCGTAAAGCCCCCAAAATGCTCAAAAGTCCAATTTCCAAATGCTGGCCACTCATCATTAATAAAAAAGCCGCGATATTTTACAGAAGGCTCTTTTGAAGTATACGCCTTCTCTAACTCAATCACTGCACATTCTTTGTGCTTTGGCACAACATCTGCCCAATAAATCCAAGTGCTTACACCTAACCACTCAGAGAGTTGAAATAAACCATAAATCGTGCCTCGCTTATCGCTACCACAAATCACCAAAGCTTTATCGATTTTTTCAAAAGGATGTTCTAAAATACTAATCTGATAGACTTCCCTCTTGCCCTTTAACCTACTTAAATCTAAAAGTCCCTTTTTCTCCAACTCTTCTAGTAAATCACTTTTTCCTACTGTTGCTACGAATATAACTTCCCTATCCACTTCTTCTATTTTCTGATAAATAGTAGGTAATTGACACGTCACTAACTCAATATCTTTTGCTACTTTCTTTGCTATTTTTTGAACTCCTGAATCAGCCCTTTGTTCAATCAAAAAAGAAGTCACCTTTTTCTTATTTGCAATTTCAAATGATTTTGCCATATTCTCTTCCTCTATCTTCCTAAACTTTTTTACTCCCATATTATAAATTTTTTTCCTTATAAACAGCTGCCCATAATCGATCTTCATGCATAACATGAGCCACTAACCAATTGTTAACTAAGTCTAGCAGTTTTCTAATTTGTTCTTCTTGATGCTCATCAATTTCCTTTAAATTGGTTTCCCTAATTTTAATCACAAAATCATGATGATGAATACAGTGTGTAAAATACTTTTTATACTCAATCTCCTTCATCACTTTTTCTTCTTCTGAAAAATGAAAATTTACATAATCCTTAAGTTCATCAATCAGTTTTAGAATATCATCATATTTATCTACTCGACTAGGTAAATCCAATAAGTCCTCAGTCTCTTGTGCAATAGCAAAAAGCCTTTTGTGTTGCTCATCAATTTTGTCAATGCCAATAGCATATTTTTCGTCCCATTTCATTATTTTTTCTCCTTCTTATAATCTTTATTTCTTGATTCTCTCAAAACGTGTTTACTATCTACCAATCCATGCTTTAGCACTAAAATCTTCCTCTGCCTTACCATATTTAGCAAGTATCTCTTTTCCTCCATTTCTTAATGAATCCCTCTTTTTATAGCTCTCACACTTACTTTATACTTTATCTTAACATTTATTAGAATATAATACATGTACAGAATGATAAAGTCATAAAACAAAAGTATACAAAAAAATACAATCAAATAGGCAGCCTAACTATTTAGAACTTCCTGTTTGATTGTATTTCAATTCATTATTATCTTTATTCAGTTTAGAACCTATCAAACTAAAATTACAGCACTCGCTTAGCTCCAATATATGGTTTTCCTCTAGATGGGAAGGCATTTCCAATACAAATCCCTGTTCTTTCATCATTGGCATGGATCACTTGTCCCCCACCAATATAGATGGCAACGTGAGAAACTTGTCCACTATAACCATAGAAAATTAAATCTCCAGCTTGTAAGTTATCACTGCTTACATAAGACCCATTATTTGCGTATTGTGCGGCTGAGCTTCTATTTAAGCTTACCCCAAAGTGTCTCATGACTTGAGAGGTAAATCCTGAGCAGTCTACACCATTTGTTAAACTGTTTCCACCATAAACATATGGGTTGCCTAAGAATTGCATAGCATAGTTCACTACAGCTGAACCAGAAGTTCCGCTTGACGAACTGCCTTTACTTCCACCCTTTTTCTTAGAAGAAGAGGAACTCGTACTTGAACTATTTTCCTCAGCAGGGCTTTCAGGTGTTTCTTCAGCTTCTACCATAACCGCTAAGGCTTCTTCTTGTGTAATGGTCATACGTCTAACCTGAGTTAATTTTTTAGTTGGTAAGTAACTTAAAAAGTCTACTTGACTACTGTTTTTCACATAGTCTTTACGAACAAATCCCTCAAATCCTTCTTTACTGACTTTATACCAATCTCCCACACGATATAGCACAGAAATTTCATCCCCTGCTTCAAATCGTCCAATGACTTTTCCATTCTCTGTAGAAGGATAATCCCTTACATTTAATCCATCATTTACATCCACTATAGCTACCACTCTATGGACGTTGATATATTCTGCTTTTACATAAGCTCTTGCATCATCTTTTAAAATAATCTTTAACCAATCCCCTTGTTGTGAAACAATTTCTACAGTATCTCCTAAATCAACGGTTTCAACAATAGGTGACTCTAATTTAGCCCCTTCTCTTACATTTAACGTTTCTGTTGCTACTGTCCCATAAGCTTGCCCATAAGCAATACTTGGCACCATAATCATTGCGCCAATAAACATGGCCTTTAATGTCTTTAAACCTTTCACTCTAAATGTCCTCCTAAGTTATTGTCTCTGTCTTTTTCTCTATTTAATCCTCAATATATATATCCATAACAATTTACATTTTTTGTTAAATAATTACAATTTGTTAAGTAAATATTACAAAAGTATTATAGGTAAAAAGTGAATTATTGTCAAGTTAACCCAATTTTTACCTATTTTATTTGTTTTTCAAATACTCCTATTCCTTTTTCTAAGCTTAACTCAGTTCACTTTTACTCAATCAAAAAAACGATAGCCAATAAGATAAACGCTTACTGACTATCGTTTTTTTCTAATTTAGGGCTTCATTTTGCTTTTTAATATAATAAGCTAACTCGTACCTCGAACAAGGGGCTGTTTCATAAACACAATAGATGGGCGAAATCATTTCCACAATCTTTTTAGCTATTGGATGATCAAATGGAATATGCCCATCCATTGCTTGAATATGTTTTTTTAAAATATTAAGTTTTTGTCTGCTTTGCTCGGTTTCTTGATATTGTTTAAGTAAATAGCTATGATCACGACTCATATAATGTTTGGGTAATGCTTTATTGAGATGAATCCCTTTGATCCATTTTCTTGTTTCTCCTAATGCTTCTATGGTCTTCTTAATATAGTGATACGCTTCTTTCTCAGTACCAATTTGTGAGTTGTTTAAAATAAGGTGTGAAATATCCACTAAATACCCTTTATTCGGATAATGAATTTGCTCAATAAACCATTTGGTAAGCACAGGGTCTTTATAATTAAGCCCTGGCCACCACAGATTTTCAAAAAGAAGTAATGGACCTTCTTCCCCTCTTGGAAAAGCAGCATTAACTAGTTCAATCGTGGCTTGCATCACTTCTTCATCGGAGTAATCAAACGTGTAGGTAAATGAATCTTCTGGTAAAACATGACTCACATGAAAGACCATATATTCTGCGCCAAGCTCTTTGGCACGTTCATACTGCAAGCGATAGCTTTTAACCAAATCCTCTGGTTTTTCTCCCTTATAGTAATTAACCCTCTCCTCATAAGAAGCAAAAAGCGTGTTTAATTTTTCTTCATTCTCTCTCCAAAAATCAAGCCACATGGGATAAAAACTTAGATGAACCCCTTTTACAATTTCTTTTGGAATACGCTCTAAATCATAGTCCAGCGTTAAGCCAAGCTCAATGCCATCCATCTGCTGCTTCTCGGTAAATTTTTGAATTTCCTCCCAGTCTTCGTCAAACAGACTAAGCTGTTTAGCCGTAGTCGAAAGGTGAAATAATTTTATCATACTTTCCCACTTTCATTATTTTAATTGACTTCTATCTGGTGCTGCTTTTTCAATAATTTTTCTAAGCATTTGAAGCTGCTGCTCGTCCATATTATGTTTTGGAATAATCTGCGCACTGATTGTATTCACATAAAATCTAAAGTCATGTTTGGTTTCTAATACTTTTACAAAAATATCCCATTTCATCTCTTCACTTGCTTCACCAATGTCTAACACAATACTTTCTGGTGAAAAGATATATCTTACGCCATAAGCAAATGATGGCTGTTGCATTTGAGCTACTGTAATCTGCCAGACTTTCCATGGAATCATCATAAAAATGAGGACAGGCACCACTAGTAAAACAATATGACGTGCAAAGAAAATATCTACACGTTCTCCACTGGTTAATAGTTTATAGAAAAAATAAGCTAAGACCCCTACACCTAATGCCATCATGATATCATTTACTTTATTTTTAAGCGCAACAGATAAATTGTATCTTAAGACATCCTTTACTTTAAACTTAACATCTAAAGACAATGAGGTCTGATTGTTTTCCTTCATGTCAAAAGCCTCCTGATTAAAATAATAGTGATATTATATCATCTTTCAATGGGATTACCAATATTTCTTACCTAGTATTTCTATAATTTGTATTTAAGTGTCATCGCTAACATCACTAAAAAACGCCCACTATTAGTGATTTCCTACTAGTGAGCGTTTTTTATTTTACTTTTTAATAGCTTATAAAGTTGTTCCTAAAAATGCAGCCCCAATGATTCCTGCATCATTTCCTAATGTCGCTGCTGTGATTTTTGTCTTTAATGACAAACCACCATACATTTCTTCTTGAACATATTTTGTAACAGGGTCTGTTAAGTATTCTTTTTGAGCACTCATGCCGCCACCTAATACAATCATGCTTGGCTCAAAATTATTAATTAAATTGGTTACGCCACAAGCTATGTATTTAAAATACTGTTGTAACACATCATTTGCTACTTCATCGCCTGCTTGTGCGGCATCAAACACAACTTTAGCATTAATATTTTCAGCTTTATTTTCTTTTGCTAAAGTTAAAATTTGGCTTTCTGGATGCTTCTGTACCGCTTCACGTGCTTGACGAATAAGGGCAGTAGCTGAGGCATATTGTTCCCAGCACCCTTTACGTCCACAACCACATGGCAGACCAGCATCGAAGCAAATGACTTGGTGACCGATTTCTCCAGCACCAAAGAAGCTGCCTCTGTAAATTTTTCCTTCGTTGATAATGCCGCCGCCGACACCGGTTCCAAGTGTTACGACAATGACATTCTTTTCGCCTTTAGCTGCCCCACAAATGACTTCACCTAATGCAGCGCAATTTGCATCATTTTCAACATAAACGTCTGTATTAATATATTTTTGAATTTCATGACGTACATTCACATGATCAAAGTTTAAGTTACTTGAAGATAAAATCACACCTTCATTAGGAGAAGCAATGCCTGGGCTACCAATTCCAATAGAGTGAATATCTTTCTCAGTAATGCCTTGTTGATTCATTACTTCTTGACAAAGCATTGCCATATCCTTTAAAACTTCTTCAAAGCTTCTTTCTCTGCCTGTAGGCCCACTCACATTTTGAATGATTTCATATGACTCATTCACTAATCCTACTTTAATAGTGGTTCCTCCCAAATCTACACCTAAATAATACATGTTGTTCCTCCCTTTATGATTAAAGACTATTTTTTTGTAAATTACTCATGACACGATTATTTAATGCTTCTGCTGCATTATAGCCCATTTTTTTCTGTCTAAAGTTAATCGCAGCGGTTTCACAGATAATGGCAACATTTCGTCCTGGCCGAATAGGAATGGAATTGGTGACAACCTTAATGCCCATAATATCTGTATATTCATTGCTTAATCCAAGCCTATCATATTGCTTATTTTGATCCCATGCTTCTAATCGGATAATAAGATCAATATTTTTAGACTCCTTAACAGCTCCTACCCCAAAAATCTGTTTGATATCAACAATACCAATTCCCCTCACTTCAATAAAGTGTCTAATCACTTCTGGTGCTGAACCAAATAAGGTTTTTTCTGATACCTTCTTAATTTCAACGGCATCATCCGCCACAAGTCTATGTCCACGTTTAATCAGTTCAAGCGCTGTTTCACTTTTTCCAATGCCACTTTCTCCAGTAATTAATACGCCCTCACCGAAAATATCTACCAGTACACCATGCATAGACAATCTTGGAGCTAACTCAACATGAAGTCGTCTATTGGCTTCAGCCAAAAAGCTTGTAGTTGGCATATCTGTTTTTAAAATTGGAATATTATTTTCTCTTGCACATTCTAACATATAAGGGAAGATACTAAGTTCCTCTCCACGGCAGATAACGATACAAGGTATCTCTTTATAACTCATTAATCGCTTAATTCTTTTATTACGCTCTTCTTCACTCATTTTTTCCAAATAAGTATGTTCTACTTTTCCAATAATCTGTAGTCTAGTAGGGTCGAAGTAGTCAAAAAAACCTGCAAGCTGTAATGCGGGTCTATTTACATCACATTGTGTAATCTTTCGCTCTTCTAAATCAATTTCTGGCGTTAATAATTCCAACTTCAATTGGTCTTTCATCTTTTCAACGGTAACAGAATACATTTTTTCCCTCCTTTTGCCCCTTGATCACTTGTATATTATATCATTTTCCCATATGTTTTCCTATTCATTAGGTTAAAATTTTTGTCTACTCTTATATTTTGTCTTTTTTTGTGTTCATTATTCTATCCATTGATGCTGCCATGAAAATAAGCATAGATATTATTTGCCACTTGACTTGGGATGCCTTCACATTGCTCAATTTCTTCTAAACTGGCATTTCGTAAACATTCCACACTTTTAAAATGAAGCAAAAGTTGCTTTTTACGCTCTTTGCCGACTCCTGGTATATCATCTAAAACGGATTGAACTTGTGCTTTACTACGCAATTTCTTATGATATTCAATTGAAAAACGATGGACTTCATCTTGCACTCTTGTAATGAGTTTAAAACCCTCTGAGCGTGGATTTAAGATAACCTCTTCTCCCTCATATAAAAGCCCCCTTGTACGATGGCGATCATCTTTTACCATACCGCAAATGGCAATATCTAGTCCATAACGTGCCATGACTCTCTCAGCTACACTCACTTGTCCTTTACCACCATCCATTAAAATCAAATCTGGCATCCTCGTAAAGCTATTTTCACTAGCTTCTGTTTTCATTCGATTAAAGCGTCTATCTAAAACTTCTTCTAAGCTTCCATAATCATTAGGTCCAAAAATGCTTTTGATTTTGAACTTACGATAATCACTTTTCTTAGGCTTTCCACCTTCAAAAACTACCATGCCACCAACCGATTGAATGCCTTGTGTATTAGAAATATCATAAGCTTCTATACGATAGGGTATTTTTTCAAGACCCACAGCTTCCTTGATTTCTTCTAGTGCGCCCTGCGTACGCTCTTGCTCCTTCTTAATATGATCCCCAAATTGACTAAGTGTGACCTCTGCATTTTTACTCGCTAATTCCATGAGGCCATGCTTTTGCCCTTTTTGAGGCGTCATAATCTGAACTTTCCCCCCACGCTTTTGAGCTAAATAGCTTTCAAGTAATTCTAATTCATTCGGCTGTCTCTCAATTAAGATTTCTTTAGGAATAAAGGTTGCATTCGCATAAAATTGAAGTAAAAAATCTCTAAATACTTCTTCAATAGGCTGGTCTTCTGTCCCTTCAAGATAAAAATGTTCTCTTCCCACTAACTTACCTTGCCTCACAAAGTAAACCTGTACCAAAGTATCTTCTGGACTTTTAGCAAACGCAATAATATCTTGATCTAACATGGTACTTAAAGTAGCCATTTGCTTTTGCTCAATTTTTTCAATGGCGAAGATCTGGTCTCTTAAAGTGGCAGCTTTTTCAAAATCAAGATTTTCTGAAGCCTGCTGCATATCTTGTTGCAATCTTTGAATAACCTCTTTACGATTGCCACCTAAAAAGCTTATGACTTCATCTACCCTTTTGCGATATGCCTCCTCACTGATTTTTCCTTCGCAAGGGGCATCACATTTGCCGATATGATAGTTTAAGCAAGCACGCTCTTTACCAATATCTCTTGGTAAATTTCTGGTACAAGTTCGTAGTGTCCAGGTATTTTTAACAATGTCCACAATCTCCCACATAGCCGCTGCATTGGTATAAGGCCCAAAATACTTAGCCCCATCCTTTTTCATTTGACGAACCACCGTCATTCTAGGGAAAGCATCTTGCACATTTACTTTAATATAAGGATACGTTTTATCATCCTTTAAACAAATATTATATTTGGGGTCATATTTCTTAATGAGATTGCACTCTAGCACCAAGGCTTCTACTTCCGAGCGCACAATAATATATTCAAAGCTATCAATATGCTGTACCATCTTTTTGACTTTCACAGGATGATTTTTATTATTTTGAAAATATTGCCTCACTCGGTTTTTTAAATTAATCGCTTTACCCACATAAATAATATGTCCTGTATCATCCTTCATCAGATAAACACCTGGTTTATCAGGTAGTTTTTTAAGTTCTTCTTCTATAATAAACATATAAAAGTTCTTTTCCTCCTTATTCTTTCTGATTTTAGTATACCATATTCCACTTTATTACTATATTGTTTCATTCTTCTTAAGAATATATGTTATTTTTTTATTAAGAATTGCCATTTATGATTAAGTTGATTATACTAATCATATCCCAATAAATAAAAGCAATATTTATTGCAATGATAAATATAGGAGGCAAATTTTAAATGAAAATGAGTAAAAATTACAAAAAAATTTGTTTAGCCTTAGCACTTACTGGCATTGTTGGTGCTGGTACAGTTACAGCTAAATCTGGTAATCAATCTATTACAGCTACATACAGAAATATTCAAGTGACTTACAATGGTGCAACTCAATCAATGAGTCAGGAACCTTTCTTAGTAAATGGTTCTGTTTATGTCCCACTTGCTGCAGTTGGTAATATCTTTGGTGCAACACCAAATTGGATTCCTACAAGTAATACTGTTGCGCTTACAGGTGGAAATGTAAGCGGTTCTTCAAATGCTGCTACACAAGAAGAACTCACTCAAGCTAAATACCAAATCACTGCACTCAATACTGAACTCACCAATACAAAAGCTGAACTTGCTAAAGCCAATGCTGAGCTTGCTCAATATAAATCAAACACTAATAATAGCAATAATAACAATACTTCTGGAACTAATATTACTAATGCACAACTTAAGGATACTGAAAACTATTTAAATCAAAACTTCTCTGATTACCTTAAAAATATTAATATGAATTATTCATTAAGTATGTATGGCAGCCAAATTCAAGTTGAAATGACCTATAATACGAGACAAGAAAATAATAACTTTAAGAAACTTTCTCAATATAATGTTCAAGCCTTTATGAAAAAAATTGGAGATAATATTGCTGCAACTCATTCTGATGTGACTATTGAAGGTAGAATTTTATATGGTAATGATAACTCTGAAAAAGCTTCTTTCACTCGCTCTAGAAATGGAAACTACAGTTATGAATATGCTTTTGATGCTGATACCATTCAAGATGTTCTTAATGATGAAGTTGGAAATTATTTCTACTTTAACAATATGAACATAAATGGTTTCAATGGTTCTCTTCAAGTTACTAACTATGACGTGAATATTAGACAAAACAGTTCTAAAGTGAATGTAAGTGTTTACCTAGCTCCAAGTGATGCCTTTACAAAACTTTGGGGTATTGATACAAAAACAAATAAAGATGTTGCAACTTTCGATCGTACCTACGCAGTCAGAAGTCAATTAAGTAGTATTTTTGATCATGTATGTGATGTAACTAATGACTATGAAGTCAATATTACCGTATACTACAATAATAATATGATTGCTCAAATGGATAGCGATGAAAAAGTAACTACAAATACTTTCAGTTATACTTCTTAATTAATTTGTTATTATAAAATGACACGATAGAACTTTCTAAATTCTATCGTGTCATTTTTATTGTTATTATTTTAAAGTTTTTAGTTATGATTTTGTTTCTTTGACTCTACTGAGTCCTTAACTTATTTCTTTCATGCTCCATATGCTTTTTTAAGAATTGTCCTGTATAAGACTTTTCATTTTTCATGACTTGTTCTGGAGTTCCTTGAGCAATAATGGTACCCCCTCTAAAACCACCTTCTGGTCCCATATCTACAATGTGATCAGCTACCTTAATTACATCTAAGTTGTGTTCAATAACTACTACGGAGTTTCCAGCATCCACTAAGCGTTGCAAAATACCTATTAATTTATCCACATCAGCAAAATGAAGACCTGTGGTTGGCTCATCCAAAATGTAAATCGTTTTGCCTGTGCTTCGTTTACTAAGCTCAGTAGCAAGTTTGACTCTCTGCGCTTCTCCTCCTGATAAAGTGGTGGAAGGTTGTCCTAGACGAATATAAGATAAGCCAACATCCACTAATGTTTGAAGTTTACGTGCGATATTAGGGATATTTTCAAAAAATTTAACGGCTTCTTCAATGGTCATATCTAGTACTTCTGCAATGGATTTATCTTTATATTTAACCTCTAAGGTTTCCCTATTATAACGTGTGCCTTTACAAGCTTCACAAGGAACATATACATCTGGTAAGAAGTGCATCTCTATTTTTATCATCCCATCTCCTTGACAAGCCTCACAACGTCCTCCTTTAACATTAAAGCTAAAACGACCTTTTTGATACCCTTTCATCTTTGCTTCTTGTGTTTGTGCAAACAAATCACGGATTTGATCAAATACTCCTGTATAAGTTGCTGGATTGGAACGTGGCGTGCGTCCAATTGGGGATTGATCGATATTAATGACTTTATCTAAGTATTCCATTCCTTTGATTTCTTTATGAGGACCTGGTTTCACTTTGGCACGATTTAAATCTCTAGCTAAACGTTTTAATAGAATTTCATTAATTAAGCTGCTCTTTCCAGAACCTGAAACGCCCGTAATACAAGTTAGTGTCCCTAATGGAATCTTTAATGTCACATTTTTTAAATTATTCGCTTTTGCGCCTGTCACGACTAAAGTCTGTCCATTTCCTTTACGACGCACTTCTGGAATGTGAATTGTCTTTCGACCACTTAAATAGGCCCCTGTTAAGGATTCCTCACAAGTCAAAATCGTCTCAATAGGTCCTGATGCAATCACTTTTCCACCATGCTCACCTGCTCCTGGTCCAATATCCACAATCCAGTCTGCTGCATACATCGTATCTTCATCATGCTCCACAACAATCAAGGTGTTTCCTAAATTCTTAAGCTTCTTTAGCGTTTCAATCAGTTTATCATTATCTCTTTGATGTAGCCCAATACTTGGTTCATCTAAGATATATAAAACGCCTACCAATCCAGAACCAATTTGCGTGGCTAAACGAATACGCTGTGCTTCTCCTCCTGATAAAGTACCAGATGAGCGGGATAGCGTTAAATAATCTAGTCCAACATCTACTAAAAAGCCTAACCTTGCATTGATTTCTTTTAAGATACGTTCCCCAATTTGTAGTTGTCTTTCCGTCAGTTCTACCCCTTCAAAAAAGTTTTTTAAATCCCCAATTGAGTAGTGCGTAAGTTCATCTATATTCTTATCTGCTACGGTTACTGCCAAAACTTCTGGTTTAAGTCTTGCCCCCTTACATACTGAGCAAGGGACACTTGTCATTAAAGCTTCATATTCTTGTTTAGCTGAATCCGAATAAGTTTCATCATAGCGTTTTTTCGTATTGGCTAATACGCCTTCAAAAGCATAGTCATATTGCTTGGTACCATACATTCCTGAAAACTTAAAGGATACCGTTTCTTTGCCTGTTCCATAAAGAATGATATGCTGTACTTTCTCTGGAAGTTCATTAAATGGCGTATCTAGGTCAAAATGGTATTTTTCCATTAATGCTGAAAATAATGCATATGCATAACTCTCTGAATTTCCAATGGAGCCCCATCCCGGAACTGCAATAGCCCCTTGTCTTAGCGTCAAACTTGGAATGGGAATCACTAATTCAGGATCGACTTCAAGGTGTTCTCCTAATCCAGTACATGCCGGACAAGCACCTTGTGGATTGTTAAAAGAAAAAGAACGCGGTTCTAATTCCTCCACACTGATATTACAATCTGGACAAGATAAGCTTTCACTAAAGCGCATTTCTTCTTTTCCAACCACATCTACAAGCATTAAACCATTAGCTAAGTGCATCACTGTTTCTATAGAATCGGTTAAACGTTTCTCAATCCCTGATTTAATGACAAGACGATCTACCACAATCTCTATCGTATGTTTTTTATTCTTTTCTAATGCGACGCTTTCTTCCGATAAATCATACATTTGACCGTCAATACGCGCTCTTACATAACCTTGCTTTTGCGCTGTTTCTAAAACCTTCTCATGCATCCCTTTACGTTCTCTTACAACAGGCGCAAGTAGCTGAATTTTAGTACGCTCCTCCAATTTCATTAGTGCATCTACCATTTGGTCTACCGTTTGCTTCTTAATTTCCTTGCCACATTTTGGACAATGCGGTACGCCCACACGTGCAAATAATAATCTTAAATAATCGTAGATTTCTGTAACCGTTCCTACTGTAGAACGTGGATTCTTGCTCGTTGTTTTTTGGTCAATCGAAATAGCAGGTGATAGCCCCGATATACTTTCTACTTCTGGTTTATCCATCTGCCCTAAAAACTGTCTCGCATAAGCAGAAAGTGATTCCACATAACGTCTTTGTCCTTCTGCATAAATGGTGTCAAAAGCCAGAGAAGATTTACCCGAACCACTTAGGCCTGTAAAAACAATGAGTTGATCACGATCTAGTTCTAAATCAATATTTTTTAAATTGTGTTCTTTCGCACCTTTAATGATGATCTTATTTTCCTTCATACATTTCCCCTTCTTTAATTTTCAATCATTACATCTATTATACCATGCTTCAACAATTTATTCAAACATGCGTTCGATTTTTTTTGTCATTATTTTTTTCTTATTGGCTTATACCTGTTAACCTTTTTATTATGCACCTTTTTATGGATTCTATCGAAAAACAAAAAAAGACATAGCTTAAGCGCATTGCTTAATTATGTCTCTTCTTATCACTCTAATAGACTTTTTATCTACTCCTTAAGATTTAGTTTTCTGCTATAAAGTTTCTAACTTGCTCTAAAAGCATGGATAAAGCCACTGAGTTAAATCCACCTTCTGGTATAATAATATCCGCTCTTTTTTTACTTGGGTCTACAAATTCTTCGTGCATCGGTTTAACCGTTTGGGTATATTGATTAATGACTGAATCTAAATCTCTGCCACGCTCTTTGACATCTCTTAATAATCTTCTAATTAAGCGTAAATCTGCATCTGTATCTACAAACACTTTAATGTCCATTAAATCACAAAGCTCTTTATTTTCAAAGATTAAAATACCTTCTAAAATAATAACCTTAGCAGGCTTTGTTTCAACGGTTTCTCCTAATCTTGTATGTTCCACAAATGAATAAACCGGATGGTGAATGGTTTTGCCTTCTTTTAATGCACGCATATGTTCAATGAGTAAATCTGTATCAAAAGCATTAGGATGGTCATAATTTAATTTAGTACGCTCTTCAAAAGTCAAATTAGCATTTGATTTATAATAATAATCATGAGATAACACAACGACATCATCTGCAAAAGCCTCCTTAATACGTTGTGTTAAAGTAGTCTTACCTGACCCCGTTCCACCAGCAATTCCTATGATCATGATGTTTTCCATTGTATCCTCCATTTAAACAAACAAATAATTTCTGCTCTTTACCACTATTCTTCATCTTACCATAGCTGGGCTAAAAAGACTAGCTATTTATATAAAAAAAGCCGGGAATATCTACGTATTTGTGATTTTTTCACTAAATTGCTCGAAAATCTTCTCCATTCTGTTTACATATTCTATACACAGTTTTATGATATGTATAATAGTATCTCAATTGACAAAGGAGTTGACCCCATGATAAAAATAGTGACTGATAGTACCTCATATATTCCAGAAGAAGAACGCCTAAAGTATGACATTTCACTTGTTTCTTTAGGTGTGCTATTAGACAATCAAAATGTAAGAGAGCTCGATATTGCTCTAGAAGATTTCTATACAAAGATGGATCAATTAGAGGAGATTCCTTCTTCTTCACAGCCTTCTCCTTATGAACTTTACAATACATTTGAAAAGCTCATTAAAGAAGGGCATAGTATTGTAGGGCTATTTATTTCATCTGAAATGAGTGGCACTTATCAAAGTGCACTTTCTACTAAACAAGCGCTTTTAGAAAAATATCCTGATGCTAAAATTGAAATAATAGATTCTAGATCCAATTGCATGCAGCTTGGTTTTGCTGCATTAGTTGCTGCTAGAGCTGCTCACGAAGGCAAAACACTTCAAAAAGTAGTCGATGCTGCTTATGAAGTCATTCATCATAGCCGCTTTTTATTTACACCTGATACACTGACTTATCTCAAAAAAGGAGGACGTATTGGCGGAGCTTCTGCCTTACTAGGAAATCTCTTGCAAATTAAACCTATTTTAACCGTCGTAGATGGTAAAACTGCCATTTATACTAAAGTGCGCACAAAGAAAAAAGCTGTTGAAGCACTGATTTCTGGATTAATGGCTGACTTAAAAGACCGTGACTTAGGTGAAGTCATCGTCCATCATATCCATTGCCCAGAAGAGGGGCAGGCTCTTGCTAACAGACTTTCTGAAAGCTTAAATCGCCCTGTAGCGATTCAATCTATTGGACCAGTCATCGGGGTTCATGTTGGCCCTGGCAGCATTGGAGTGGCTTATTATACGGTAGAAAAAGGCTTGTAGCAATCATGCAACAAGCCTTTTTTTACCGATTTTTTATTTGGTTAAGTAAGCTTTTTTAAGTTCAATTAACTGGTCACGAAGCTGGGCTGCTTTTTCAAAGTTTAATTCGGTAGCGGCTTTCTTCATATCCTTTTCAACTTGCTTCATCAGCTTTTCTAATTCTTCTCTGCTCATAGATTCAGGGTCTTTTTGGGCTAACAAGCCTTTTTCCTCTTGTACCCCTTTAGTTGCTACAATGAGTTCACGAATCTTCTTTTTAATGGTTTGTGGCACAATACCATGTGCCTCATTGTATGCTTCTTGAATCTGTCTTCTTCTAGCTGTTTCTGAAATGGCAGCTTGCATAGAACGTGTCACTGAATCAGCATACATAATGACACGTCCTTCGGCATTACGAGCAGCACGTCCTATGGTTTGAATCAGAGAGGTTTCCGAACGTAAAAAGCCTTCTTTATCTGCATCCAAAATCGCAATTAAATTAACCTCTGGAATATCCAGTCCTTCTCTTAATAAGTTAATGCCAACCAAGACATCAAATACATCCATACGTAAATCTCTAATAATTTCAATACGCTCCAATGTATCAATATCGGAATGCAAATACTTTATGCGAATGCCGACCTCTTGCATATAAGTCGTTAAATCTTCTGCCATACGCTTCGTCAAAGTGGTAATCATTACTTTACCTTTATGGGCAACTACCTTTTGAATTTCTCCCAATAAATCATCAATTTGTCCTTTAACAGGTCTAATATCAATGAGTGGGTCTAATAAGCCAGTTGGCCTAATCAGCTGCTCTGCTACACATTTAGAATGTTCTAACTCATAAGATGCTGGGGTCGCAGATACAAATAAAATCTGATGAATCTTTTTTTCAAATTCTTCAAATTTTAAAGGTCTATTATCGAGTGCAGAAGGTAGCCTAAATCCATAATCGACTAAAACTGTTTTACGTGCACGGTCTCCATTATACATGGCTCGTACTTGTGGGATGGTCATATGTGACTCATCTACAATCATTAAATAATCATCTGGGAAATAATCCAGTAAAGTAAATGGAGTTTCCCCTTCTTCTCTTCCTGATAAATGTCTGGAATAGTTTTCTACCCCTGAACAATAGCCCATTTCTCTTAACATTTCTATATCAAAATGCGTACGTTGAGAAAGGCGTTGCATCTCTAATAGTTTATCTTCTTTTTTAAGCTCTTCTAACCTTTCGGCAAGCTCTTCTTCAATACGAGCAATTGCCTTTTCCATTTTTTCACTTGAAATGGTATAAAATGACGCTGGGAAAATCACCACATGTTCTCTGTATCCTAAAACGGCTCCTGTTAGCGCATCAATTTCAGCAATCCGTTCAATCTCGTCTCCAAAAAACTCCACACGTATCGCCTTTTCTGATTGACTGGCTGGAATAATCTCTACGGTATCGCCACGTACTCTAAAGGTTGATCTTTGAAAATCCGTATCATTTCTAGTAAATTGGATATGTACTAATCTTCTCAGTACATCATCTCGGTCCATCTCCATGCCCACTCGTATGGACAACACTTGCTCTGAATAATCTACTGGGTCGCCTAACCCATAAATACAAGACACGCTGGCAATGATAATGACATCTTCTCGCTCACATAATGCAGCAGTAGCGGAGTGACGCAATTTATCGATTTCTTCATTAATACTAGAGTCTTTTTCGATATACGTATCACTTTGTGGGACATAAGCTTCTGGCTGATAGTAGTCATAATAAGACACAAAATATTCCACTGCATTATTAGGGAAGAACTCTTTAAACTCACTATACAGCTGAGCAGCTAATGTTTTATTATGCGCTAAAATCAAGGTAGGCTTTTGAACTTTTTCAATAATGTTTGCCATTGTAAAAGTTTTTCCTGATCCCGTTACCCCGAGCAAGGTTTGATAGCGATTGCCTGCTTCAATGCTCTCTACCAGCTGCTCAATCGCTTGAGGTTGGTCGCCTGTCGGCTTAAACTCCGAAACAATTTCAAAACGACTCATTTTTCTTTTCTCCTTTGTTTCCTTATTTTACTTTTATTCATCTTGCCACATCTCTCCTTAAAAGTAAAGGGACTATAAAAGTTTTTGAGCTTCTATAGTCCCTGTTTTTATCCAATGATTAATGCTTTAATAACAATATGCCTCCCATTAATCCCACAATGGTTGCAATCGTTGTCCATCGTCCATTCCATATCTTTCTGGACTCTGGCATCAATTCTCCACATACAATATACAAAATAATCCCACCTGCTACACCTAATCCCGTGCAGATCAAGTTCTCACTCAGTCCACTTAGCAAATACCCTAGCATAGCACCTGTTCCCATCATGATTCCCAAACCAATAGCCATCAGTGCAAGTAAACTTAAAGGCGTCTGTACCTTTTTAAAAGGAATCGCCAGTGCAATACCTTCCGGTATGCTATGTAAAGCCAAGATGATCGTAAGGCGCATAATAGAGGCTAAATCCGTATGTGCAAGTGTTCCCAATGCAAACCCTTCAGGTACATTGTGTATAGCAATCCCTAATGCCAAAACAAGTCCTGCTTTATCAATATTTCTTTGAAGTGACTGACATTTTTTCTCTAAGTCCTCTGCAAGATCATCTAAGCAAATGCCTAATAAAGTGCCAATCGCAATTCCACAAAACACTAAATCCATTCTACCCTTTTCAAGTGCTTCTGGTAACACATCAAAGCAAATCATCGCCAACATGAGTCCGGAAGTTGCCCCATAAAGCATCCCCATGATTTTACCTTCTTTAAGGGTTAGCCCATATAAAAGGCATATGCCCATCAATAGCCCACTTCCTTCTGCAATCAGTCCCATTAAGCCTGCATTTATAACGCTCATCCTTTTCCCTCCCTTATTACAATGTATGGACAAACGTCATAAAATATGCGGTTTTTATCACTCATTGCCTGCCATGATATATTTCCTAGGCAATATCTTCTTCTCTAATGGCTTTTCCTTTCCATTTGCCACCTATATATCGGATAATACATACTATAGCTGTTGTGACCCATGTGATGCCTGTTGTGACCCATATTCCCCAGTAACCTAGAGATGGAATTCTAGTAAAAATTTGTGAATAGACAATACGACAAGCTACTTCTGTAAGTCCATTAATGAGTGCAAAGCCTGTATCACCTGCTCCATTTAAAATTCCCCTAGGAACATATATCATTCCTAAGCCAAAATAGCA
Source organism: uncultured Cellulosilyticum sp. (assembly GCA_934725855.1). Classification (GTDB taxonomy): domain Bacteria; phylum Bacillota; class Clostridia; order Lachnospirales; family Cellulosilyticaceae; genus Cellulosilyticum. The sequence continues at coordinate 40,924 of CAKVCL010000006.1, forward strand.
CAAGCTAGTGATCCTCAGTGCTTTAGTACCCATATCAATAACCTCTGTCTCTTTAACAAATGCACCCACAATCTGCCTTCCAAATACATAAGCAATCGGAATCATGACTAAACTAAAAATCAGAGCCATCAGTGTTGCCCTTCTAAAGCCCATTTTAACACGTTCTGTTTTTCGCGCCCCTATATTCTGTCCTGAATAAGTCGTCAATGCCATTGACAGTGAGCCATAAGGTTGTTGTACAATCTGCTCTATTCTTGAAATAATCGTATTAGCTGCCATAACTGTTTCACCAAAGCTATTCACCACGCCTTGTAATACCATGCAAGATATCGCAATCATTGAATTTTGTAAGGCAACAGGCACCCCTAACTTAAAAGAACGTATAATAATTTTTTTATTAGGCTTAAGTTGCTTTCTAGTTAAATGAAAATATGGAACCTTTTTATACGCATAAATAATACATGTAAAGGCTGAAACAGCTTGTGAAATAATGGTTGCAAATGCTACTCCAAATACACCCCATCCTAAACAAAGTACAAAAATCAAATCTAATACCACATTGACCACACTAGATAAAATCAAAAAGTATAAAGGAGTCTTAGAATCTCCTAATGCACGCAAAATAGTCGCTACGCCATTATAAAACGCAATACAGATAATCCCTGCACAAGTTGTTCTCATATAAATAATGGAATTGCCTATAATAGTGTCAGGTGTTGAAAGCAGTCTTAGAATTTGAGGACAAAAAACAATGCCTAATAAACTCACTACACTTGCTGCCATCAAAAGAACATAAATTGAATTGGCAATCGTCATGCGCACGTTTTCTTCATCACCCGCCCCAAAATATTGTGAAACAATGATGCCGATTCCAATTGCTAATCCTGAGCTTAATGAAAAAAATAAAAAATTAATGGAGCCACATGTGCCTACTGAAGCGAGTGCATTGGCGCCCACAAAATTTCCTACCACCAATGAATCCACCATATTATAGAGTTGTTGAAATAAATTTCCTATTAATAAAGGTAACGCAAATTTAAGAATATGACTGGTAGGATTACCTACAGTCATATCTGTAATGTTTCTTTCTTTCATCACTTTTTTCTCCTTCTTCATCCTGTACGATTTTTTGTTTTCTATGAATGTCTATAAATTGCCTTTACTTAGTGCGTTTCTTATATCATAGAACATTCTTAAGAAAAGATACATTGACTAAATCATCCATTTCACCTAGGGATTGTATCTGATATTGTTTTTGACATCTTTTTTAATCATCACTTTCTTTTTTCTCTATGCTCTACATCAAAAAAGATTGCTTCACCCTATTAATTAGCAAAGCAATCTTCCATTTCTTATTTATTCATTTGTTACCACTTTAAGTTTTTCAGTTTGATCATAAGTTGTTAAAGCCGAAATCACTTCTTCTAAATCACCATCTAAAATTTGTTGAAGTTTATGAAGGGTTAGTCCAATACGGTGATCCGTTACACGCCCTTGTGGGAAGTTATAAGTTCTAATACGTTCGCTACGGTCACCAGTTCCTACTAGGCTTTTCTTTTCAGCTGCCATTTCAGCATGGGCTTTGGCTTGTTCTAAGTCATAAAGTCTTGTACGAAGAATTTTTAAAGCTTTCTCTTTATTTTTAAGCTGTGATTTTTCATCTTGACAATACACCATAAGTCCTGTAGGAATATGAAGCGCACGTACAGCAGAGTCGGTTGTATTGACACATTGTCCACCGTTTCCTGATGCTCTACAGACGTCAATACGCACATCATTCATATCTAATTGTACATCTAACTCTTCTGCTTCTGGCATAACGGCTACCGTTACGGTAGAGGTATGGATACGTCCACCTGACTCGGTTGCAGGAATACGTTGTACACGATGTACACCACTTTCATATTTTAATTTCGAATAAGCGCCTTGTCCTTTAACCATAAAAATAACTTCTTTGAATCCACCAATTCCATTTTCATTTAATGACATAAGCTCAGTTTTCCATCTATTGGCTTCTGCATAGTAGCAATACATGCGATAAAGTTCTGCTGCAAATAGTGCCGCTTCATCACCACCAGCACCTCCACGAATTTCCATAATCACGTTTTTCTCATCATTAGGGTCTTTTGGTAAAAGTAAAAGCTTGAGTTCATTTTGTAAGGGTTCTACACGTTTTTTATTTTCAGCAAGTTCTTCTTTTACAAGTTCACGAAAATCCTCATCTAAGTTATCTTCTAACATGGCTAGTGCATCATCAATCGCTTCAAGTGTTCCTTTATATTCTTGATATTTTTCAACGATATCTTTTAACTCACTATGCTCTTTCATTAACCTTTGCCATCTTTCTTGATCTGCAATGATTTCAGGCTGGCTAATTTGGTCATTGATAATATTAAATTTTTCAACTAACTCTTCTAATTGATCAAACATAGTACACCTCTTTTATCTATTCATTTTTTCTAATTCTATTTTCTAGCTATCACAACACGATCTTGCCCTGCAAGATCCTTATAACAAACTCTATCCGTATAGCCTTCATTTTTTAATAATTCCATAACTGCTTGCCCCTGATCATAACCAATCTCATAAGCGAGCAGACCATTGGTTTTCAAATAGTCTTTGGCTACTTTGGAAATCTGTCTATAAAAATACAAACCATCCCCATGGTCTGTTAAGGCCAAATGCGGTTCATGATCTTTTACCTCTGTCATTAAGGTTTCCATATCTTTTTTTGCAATATAAGGGGGATTGGAAACAATAAAATCTACCGTTTCTCCATGATATGCCTCTAATAAATCACTTTCTAATAGTTGCACACGATTTTGCAACTGATGAAGGCATACATTTTCCTGGGCTACTTTTAATGCCTCTTTAGAAATATCCACAAGGGTCATCTTTAGATGGGGTAAATAATGCGCCAGTGAAATACCAATACATCCAGTGCCCGTTCCAATGTCAATTCCTGTTAAAGCTTCTTGATGATTTAGTCTATTTAATAACTCTTCAATCAGCGTTTCTGTATCTTGCCTTGGAATTAATACATGTTTATTTACTTTAAAGTTTAAGCCCATAAACTCTTGATTCCCCGTAATATGTTGCAGTGGAACCCCTGATTGTCTAATGGCAATATATTCACTATAAGCTTTACGCTCTTTATCAGGCATCACTTTTTGTCTTTCTAAAAGTAAGCGCGTTTCACTACACCCAAGCACATAAAGCATCAATAGCTTGGCATCTATCTGAACATCTGGTCTTTTACTTTCCTCTAACGCTGACTCTCCCCATTTCATAACTTCAAAAATGGTAGAACCTTGCTCATTATGCCATTGGCTCATATTCAAAAACTCCTTTAATGGATGCAATGGCTACTTCAATCTGTGCATCATCTGGTTCACAGGTGGTAAACTCTCTTTGCAGCCAAAAGCCCGGTTTACTTAAAAAGTTCGCCAGCTTATTTTCTGGCTTTAATCTTGCCCAACGAATAAACTCATAGGATAATCCTGCAATAATTGGTAGCATGACAATGCGGATGACAATTCTTTGCCAAACAATTTCTGTAGAAAAAACACTGTAGACTAAAATACTGACAATCATCACCACAAATAAAAAACTCGTCCCACAACTTTTATGCAACCTTGTGCAGGTTCTCACATTTTCAACGGTTAATTCTTTGCCTAATTCTAAGCAATTAATACTTTTATGTTCTGCACCATGATATTCGAAGGTGCGCTTAATATCTTTTACTTTCGTTACTAACTTCATGTAACTTAAAAATAAAATAATACGAATACATCCTTCTATAATGTTTTGTAAAAATAAAGGCACCTGCACCAGCTTACTGATTCCTGCACCAACAAGCATCGGAAGAATCATAAATAGACCAATAGATAAAGCAAATGAAAAGACCATCACAAGTCCCATAATGATTTTCTCACCTGTATCACCTAATTTTTCCATGAGCCACTTTTCAAATTTTCCTGGCTCTTCGACTACTTCTTCTTCCCCATATAATTCAGCTGAAAAATTAAGGGCCTTAATGCCTAAAACAAGAGACTCTACAAATACAAGCATCCCTCTAAATAAAGGCAACTTAAAAAGCTTAATACGCTCTGCAATGCTTTTGCATGCTTTTGTTTCAGTCACAATGGTGCCATCTGCTTTTCGAACAGAAACCGCATAGTGACTTTTGCCTTTCATCATAACCCCTTCAAGTACTGCTTGACCACCAATATTAACGTTTGCCATAGCCTACCTCCTACCTTTAAAGCAAATCAGCTTTCTTACCCATCCATCGCACACAGAAAAAGGGTTGAGACCATCCTCTCAACCCCTTCCAACGGATATTACATTCCAAATTTTTTGTTGAATTTATCAATTCTACCTTTAGCTGATGCTGCTCTTTGTTTACCTGTATAAAAAGGATGACATTTTGAACAAACTTCTACGTTGATAGATTCTTTTGTTGAACGAGTTTCAATAACTGTTCCACATCCGTTACATACAACTGTAACTGCTTCGTATTTTGGTTGGATATCGTTTTTCACCTGATTCACCTCTTTCATAACCCTGTTCTATATTAATTTTAACTCTAGCAAATTTGTGACAACGATTGTATTATAGCAGACTTACATTGTCTTTGCAAGTAGTTACCCTGTTAATTATAAGAAAAACTACATGTTTCTCTTCATTTTATCTACAAATTCTGCATTGCTTTTTGCTTTTACCATAGATTGAAGCATACCTTCCATCACCTCAGAACTATGATTGCGACTTAAATCTTTGCGAATGTTATAAGCAACACTCATTTCTTCAGCCGTAAGTAGTAAGTCATCACGTCTTGTCCCAGATTTATAAATGTCAATAGCTGGGAAAATGCGTCTTTCAGATAAAGAACGGTCTAGAACTAATTCCATATTTCCTGTTCCTTTAAACTCTTCAAAAATGACATCATCCATTTTACTTCCTGTTTCTACAAGAGCGGTTCCAAGAATGGTTAAACTTCCTCCATTCTCAATCTTTCTAGCTGCCCCAAAGAATTTCTTTGGCATATGAAGCGCTGCTGGATCAAGGCCTCCTGAAAGTGTACGTCCACTTGGTGGAATCGTTAAATTGTAGGCACGTGCCATTCTAGTGATACTGTCTAACAAAATGACTAGATCCTTATTTTGCTCAACCATACGCTTAGCACGTTCTAACACCATTTCAACCACTTGTTTATGGTGTTCTGGCGGTTCATCAAAGGTTGATGCAATCACTGTCACATCTTTTCCTTGAATGGAGCGACGAATATCAGTCACTTCCTCAGGTCTTTCATCAATAAGCACCACAATCAGTGAAACATCCGGATGATTATGTGTAATCGCATTAGCTATTTGTTTTAATAAAACAGTCTTTCCCGCTTTTGGTGGTGCCACAATAAGACCTCTTTGCCCTTTTCCAATAGGTGCCATTAAATCAATAATACGTGTGGATAAGACATCACTTGTCGTTTCTAGATTTAATCTTTCTTTAGGAAATACTGGGGTTAAAGATTCAAAATTAGGTCTAATTTTTGCTCTTTCAGGTCTATCCCCATTCACTTTATGCACAAATAAAAGCGCTCCTGCTTTCTCTCCTTCTTTAGGTTTACGAATATCTCCCTCTATCCAATCCCCTGTTTTTAAGTTAAATCGTCTGATTTGAGAGATGGAAACATAGATATCATTTTCTCCACGCATAAAGTTCTGAGCTCTTAAAAACCCATAACCATCCGCCATAATTTCTAGAATCCCTGCGCCTCTTTCACGATCCATTCTGCTTACTTCTTCAGTTCGTTCTTGTCCTTCACTATTCATTTCAGTAGTAAATTCTTTTCCTTCACTACTTTTTTCTTCTAATTCACTATTTATTTCTACTTCAACCCGATTATCAAAATCATCATTTTCTTCTTTCATTTGATTGGAGTTATTGGTGCTATTTAAAGCTTCAATCAGTTCACTTTTTCGCATTTTATTGATGTTTTTTATTCCAAAAGTCTTAGCTGTCTCCTTAAGTTGGACTAGCGTCATGCTTTCCCAATCATTCATTAATAATAACTCCTTTAGATTTATTTAATAATAAAGAAAAATAACAAGGAATAATCCCTTGTTATTTGTATAAACATTTAGTCATATTTCCTATATCTTCAATTATTCTAGCATATTACTGGATGATATTTCAAGTCACTCTTCCACAAAAAGTACATGACGCTCTATCTAATAGCCCATAAAATACTTTTCTTCTATATTTTTAGCACAAATCGGCTTATCCCAAAAATAACCTTGCCCCATTTCACAACCAAGACTACTCACTGCATAAAGTTGTTCTTCATTTTCTATTCCTTCAGCTATCGTCTTTAAATGTAAACTTTTGGCAATAGCAATAATTGCCTCTACAATTGCTCGATCTTGGGTATTGGCAACAATCTCTCTAATAAAAGACATATCAATCTTTAAATGGTCAAATGCAAATTTCTTTAAATAACCAATAGAAGCATAGCCTGTTCCAAAATCATCAATTGAAATCGCAAATCCATAAGCCCTTAAGTCCTCAATAGCAGCCTTTGCACTTTGATAATCCTCCATTACCGTGGTTTCTGTTACTTCTAATACCACATAACAAGGGGCAATCTGATATTTTATAAGCACTTCCTTAATTTGCTCTGCTAAATGTGGATTTCTAAACTGCAATGCAGACAAATTAACAGAAGCAGGAACCACCTGATACCCTTTATCTAGCCACTCTCGAATTTGCATACATACTTTTTCAAGTACTCTAATGCCTACTTTTTCAATTAAATTCATCTGCTCTAAGGTACTCAAAAAAGCACCTGGAGAAATAATCTGTCCATCTTGCTTTTGTCTTCTAATAAGTGCTTCCATTCCTACTAATTTTTCTTGTTTTAAGTCTACAAAAGGCTGAAAATAAACTATAAATTCATCATTTTCCACGGCATACTGCAAATCTTCCTCTACTTGCTTATTCCGTTCAACTTCATCTTTTATGGTACTAGAATAAAAAGTCCAGCAACCATCTCCTTTATATTTCTTCTTATAAGATAAAGCAGTTTGCGCCATTTCAATAAGTTGACAACTATTAAGCGCATTATCAGGCGAGATTGAAATGCCTGCTTTTAAAGCAATATGTAACTGTCTTGATTTTATTTGTATCGGTTGCTCCATCACTCTAAAAATTTTTACTAAGAGTTCTTCAACTTCACTCTCATTTTGAAGCTCATTGCATAAAATGGCAAATACACTTCCATTGTACTTGTATATCTCCTGCTGCATCCCTATTTGCCCTTTAATCCTTTTGCCTACTTCTTTTATAACAAAATCGCCAATGCTTATTCCATATTCTGTATTAATGGTATTTATCCCTTCAATATCTAGCAAAATAACACCTAATTGTTTTCTATTACGTTTATGCCTTGCCAGCTGTTTATCTAATCTTTCAAGAAAAACCTTTTGATTTGGATACTGAGTAAGCGGATCTAAATAATTTGCCTTATAGTACTCTTCTTTTAACTTTAATGTATTAGAAACATCCTTTGAAATGCAAACATAATAGGCAAGTGCATTATCGGCCCATATCGTCGTTAAGGTATTGGCTAAATAAATTCTCCTATTTCCTCTAATAAACCGGTTCGTCATAAACTCGAACTTCTCACCTTCATTAATAAAAGTTTGTATATGCTGTAAAGTCTCTTCATCCGTTAAGTCCACCCCCACAAACATACACATATCCTCACCTAATATCTGCTCACTTTGATACGCACAATCTCTAAACACAACATCATTGGCATAAATAATCTTTCCGACTGAATCACTTATGATAATCCAATCTTTTATAACGTCTGCTATTTTACTTAAAATATTTACAAGCGTGGCTTCATTAATCCCGTCAAGTTGACCCATCTTTCACCTCTTAGTTTAAGTGAGATTTTTCTTTATTATATCATATTATTTCTTTTAAACAATGTCATTTACACAATTATTGTCTTATAGTTAATTTATTCCCCTATTGTCATTTCCTATCTCTAAATAAGGATTGCCTTGTATCAGGCAACCCCTATTTTTAATGTGCAAAACGATTTAGCTTTTCAAACACACTTTTTTTAACATACTCTCTTTCCTCTTCAAAAAGAATCTCTACGCCTTCCCAAATATCTGTAATAGCATAGATGTGAAATTGCTTATTTTTTACTGCTTCTATCACTTCTTGGCCTAGTAATAATTCTTTTACATTTTTTCTTGGAATCATGACTGCTTCATTCCCTCTAATGCCTCTTTGTTTGCATACCTGATAAAATCCTTCAATTTTTTCATTAATTCCACCTACAGGCTGAACCTCACCAAATTGATTCACGGAACCTGTCACCGCAATATTTTGACAAATAGGGATTTCAGATAAACTCGATAGCACGGCATATAATTCAGCACTAGACGCACTATCTCCATCTACCCCCACATAACTTTGTTCAAAACAAATCTGACAATTAAGTGAAAGGGGCCATTCTTGGGCGAACTGACTCCCTAAAAATCCTGTAATAATTTGTATGCCTTTTGTGTGAATGGCTCCACTAAGCTTAGCTTCATTCTCTATATCAATAATGCCTTGCTTTCCTCTATAAGTAGTTGCTGTAATGCGAATAGGTCTTCCAAATTGTGTTCCACCAATTTCATATACTGCTAACCCGTTTATTTGCCCAATCCGTTTTCCAGTTGTATCCATTAAATACGTTCCATCTAATAATGATTCATCTAGTTCTTCTTTAATTTGCCGCTGTCTATACGCTCTTTGCCACAAGCACTTTTCTATATCCTCACAGTCTATTTGTATTTTTTCATTACATTGTGCTTCTCTTAAAATGTCCATTATCCATTCAAAATTGCTAGAAATTTTATAGGGATGTTCCATCTTTCGATAGCCATACTCTAACACCTTCATTAGCCCTTCTTTTGTAACCGGCTTAATCCTTTCTTTTTGCGATTTTGCTTTGACCTTCCCAGCTATTTCTAGTAACGAATGTTGTTTCATATTTAGTGACTCATTAAAGTTCACTTTCATCTTAAATAGCTTTAGAAAGTCTTCATCATACGTTTTTAATACATCATAAGCGCTTTCATTTCCAATTAAAATAACTTTTAAATGAACTGGAATAGGCTTAGGCCTTATCGACTTAACCAAGGCAATCCCCATTCCTTCATTTCCTTGTATGATCATTTTATCTGCTTTTAGTATATTTTTAAGCTGTTGCCAGCTATTGTTTTTTTCTACAAGCTCATCAATGTGCAGAATCAAATAGCCACCATTTGCTTTATTAATAAGCCCAGGATAAATATTCAAAAAGTGACTTTGCACCATGTTATTGTCTACATCTAATAAAATATTTGCTCCTATATTCACATTACTTTCGTCTATATCTCTTACAACAGGTGCTCCTTCTTCTTCTGGCACACTTAGCCAATTCACCCCATAGTTATTAACGATTCGTTCTCTTTCCTGCTTGATACTTAATGCTTTTACACCCTCTTCCTCAAGATGGATCGCAAACAAAACTAAATTGCTGAGGATTTCCTCTGCTATTTGATTAAAATAAGCCTGCAGTAGTCGATTTGAACCATATTTTTCTTGTAGCCTTTTAATGTTTTTCCCTACTTCACGTAAAACTAGTTCCTCACCAACTTCTGCATACAACTTAGCATATTGCTTTTCTTTTTTCCCTAATAAGAGAATTAACTCATCGGCTTCCTCTTGCAACTCTTTAATGTGACTTAAAATCTCTTCTTGAAGCACCTCGGGTAATTTCAAAAAGTTTTCTTTCGTATAATGATGGCCTTTTTCATCAAAAGGTGCAAACCGAATGCCTTCCTCTGTTTCATTAATCTCTATATTAAACTGCTCAGCTTTTTCAGCAAGCGCCATATACCATCTGTTTTTTAACTTTTCAAATTCCTTAATAAGTTTTTCTTGCTTTTGTTTATTTTCTTCAGACTCTAACAATAAAGGTAGATCTGTTAAAATAAATGCTCTTAATTCTTCTAGGTCTTGCTTCAATTCAATGGCTTCATCTGTCTCTAGTTCTATCACAATAGGTTCTTCTGGTATCTTAAAATTATGCAAATACCCTACTGCTTTTGGCTTAACCTTTTGCCTAGCAACTTTTTTAATTTCTTGTATAATCATTTCTTCCATTTCTTCATTTTGAACACCACATATATAGAGATTGTAGCCTTTGCTTTCTATTTGTAATCCCTGCCTTATAGCGTCTATCGCTTCATCTTGACCCAACAGAGTGTAAATACTTTCTACCTCTTCTGTGGTTTGAAAAGATCTATTAGAAGGTTGATAAGAATGATTGAGTTCATCCCAATTTAGCTCATTTATGCTATTCATATAATCCCCCCCTCATTGTAGTATATTCGGTTATCTGCCAATAATTTCATATTCACAACATCAAATTACATTTTTTAGCACACAAAAAAGGAACAAAATATCTTATTAAATACTTTGCTCCTTCAATCATTTTATTTCATGCTTTAACCCATTCCATAATAATAGCATCTTCTGTTGGTTGATGATAATATCCCTTACGTCTAGCAATTTCCTTAAAGCAAAATTTCTCATAAAGTCTTCTTGCTGGTATATTGCTCTCTCTGACTTCCAAGTGAATGACACCTAAATGATATGCCTTAGCTTCTTCAAAAAGTGATTCTAATAGTTTTTCACCGATCCTTTGTTTCCTAAATGGTTTATTTACAGCAATGTTAATCACTTCGCCTTCATCTAGCACATGCCACAATCCACCATATCCTACTACCTCACCATCACACTCTGCCACAAAGTAACTTGCCACCGGATTACCCGCTTCTTTTTGAATGGATTCTAGTGTCCAAGATTCACTAAATGAATTTTGACTGATTTCATATACAGCCTCTGCATCTTGTAAGGTCATTCTTCTAATGCGCATTTTTTTCACGTTCCTCTTTTTCACGCTCTGCTTGTGACTTTCTTAAATACATTGGCACAAAAGTTGAAGGGTCTTCGCCCTTTCCTTCTGCATAAAGTTTCTCAGCCATTATACCTAATACACTTGCATGTTGTAAATTACAGAAATTTGGTGCAAATAGTGCCTTTTCACCTAATGCTTCCTCTATAGCTTCTTTGTAAACGCCTACCCCATCTCCCATAAAAATCACTTTATTTTCATAGGCCTTAAGTGTTTGTAAATGCTCATTGATATCAACTGCCATATATTCTGTTAAACGTACTAGGTTTTGTTTCTCATAACGATAAACCGCTGTATAAACTTGATTTCTTCTAGCGTCCATAATGGGACAAATCAAATCATCTGTAAAACAAATTCCTCCTGCTATCACATCCAGCGTTGGGACCCCTACAATAGGAACCTCTAAAGCAAGGGCTAGCGTTTTGGCTGCGGTTACTCCAATTCTTAGCCCCGTAAAAGAACCAGGCCCCGCAGTCACTGCTACCGCCTCTACTTCATCTAAATCGATTTGTATGAGTGATTTCATATGTTCTAGCATCGGCATAATGGTTTGTGAATGTGTGAGTTTATCACAAAAATAATATTCTCCTGCTAATTTTCCATTTTTAATATAGGCTACACTTCCTGCAACCCCTGAAGCATCTATTGCTAATAAATTCATCTTTACACCTACTTTATTGTTATTTTTCTATAATCAAAACCTTTTTCTAAATCCTTTTCAATCGTAATCCACTTGGCATGAGTAGGTATCACATCCTCCACATTATTCGCCCACTCCACAAGGCAGACCCCTTGTCCAAAGAAATAATCTTCGTACCCAATCATTTCAAGTTCGTCTTCATCTTCAATACGATACATATCAAAATGATACAGTGGTTTCTCTCCGTCATATACTTGAACAATTGTAAAGGTTGGACTCGTAATGGGCTCTGTAATCCCTAAGCCAACAGCAAAACCTTTTGAAAAAACTGTTTTTCCTACCCCTAAGTCACCTAACAAACAAAAAATATCCCCCGGCTTTGAATCTTCAGCTAGGGTGCGTCCTATTTCAAAAGTTTCCTTTTCACTTAATGTTTCATAACAAATCATCCTAATTCCTCTCATTTTCCATCATTTATGCACATTAACTTTTCTCTCATTTTAATACGGTCTTTATAAACTTTCAACCTCCTTGCTGCGAGTAACCTAAATAAAAAACCGTTTATGTCTTCACATAACGGTTTTTAGTGTGCTCTATTGAGCTTCTTTATTAAACTTCATGGTTAAGCCTATTTTATTTCGATTCACATCCACTGAAATCACTTCTACCTCTACAATATCGCCTACTTTAACCACCTCTAATGGATGCTTAATAAATTTGTAACTCATTTGTGAAACATGCACCAAACCATCTTGATGAACCCCTATATCCACAAAGGCACCAAAGTCAACAATATTACGTACCGTTCCTTTCAGTCTCATGCCCTCTTTTAAATCTTTTAATTCAAGCACCTCACTATGAAGGATTGGCTTTGGCATATCTTCACGAGGATCGCGTCCTGGTTTTTCTAGTGCTTTTACAATATCTTCAAGCGTTGGCACACCTACTTCTAGCTTTTCAGCTAACTTAGAAAGGTCTCCGATTCTTGTATGCAAGTCTTTAAAATCTCTTTTTTCTAATTCGTCTTTTGTATACCCAACTTCTTTTAATAAAGCATTAGCTACTTTATAAGACTCAGGATGAACACTGGTTGCATCTAAGAAGTTCTCTCCTTCTGGAACGCGTAAAAATCCCGCACATTGCTCAAAAACTTTTGGTCCAAGTCCTTTTACCTTCTTAATTTCTGCACGTGATTTAAAAGCCCCCACTTCTTCGCGATACGCAATGATATTTTGAGAAACCGTTTTCTTAATCCCTGCTACATATTGGAGCAAAGAAGCAGATGCTGTATTGATATCCACACCAACTTCATTAACCGCACTTTCTACTACGCCCCCTAAAGACTCTTCAAGACGTTTTTGATTCATATCATGTTGATATTGTCCTACCCCAATAGCTTTTGGCTCAATTTTTACCAGCTCAGCTAAAGGATCTTGCAAACGTCTTGCAATAGAAACCGCACTTCTTGTCCCCACATCATCTTTAGGAAATTCTTCTGTTGCTAATTTAGAAGCAGAATAAACAGAAGCCCCTGCTTCATTAACAATCACATAATGAAGTTTTTTATCTAATTCTTTAATCATTTCTGCTGCAAATTTTTCAGTTTCTCTAGAAGCTGTCCCGTTACCAATTGACAATAAATCTACATCATATTTAGCTATGAGTTCTTTTAAAGTTGCTTTGCCTTCTTCTGTTTTATTTTGTGGTGGGGTTGGATAAATTACTGTATTATCTAATTTCTTACCCGTTTCATCAATGACTGCTATTTTACAGCCTGTACGATAAGCAGGGTCAATTCCCATCACTGTATGCCCTTTGATAGGCGCTTGCATAAGAAGTTGATATAAATTCTTCTTAAATACTTCAATCGCACCATCTTGTGCTTTTTGAGAAAGTTCATTACGAATATCCCTTTCAATAGCTGGCGCAATGAGTCTTTTATAACTATCTTCTAGCATAGGCATTAAGTAAGCCTTAGTCGCACTTTCTTTTCGAATGATTTTTCTTTCTAAATAAGCCAGTATTTCATCAACAGGTGCTTCAATTTTAACACTTAAGGCTTTTTCATTTTCGCCGCGATTAATGGCTAAAATACGATGTCCTGGAATGGCACTTATTTTCTCACTATAATCATAGTACATATCAAAAACCGTTTCTGCCTTTTCATCCTTGGCTTTGGTGACAATCAGCCCTTTTTGATAAGTTAATTTACGAATATAGCCTCTAAAATCTGCATCATCGGAGATTTCTTCTGCTAAAATATCTTGCGCACCTATAATGGCTGACTTAATATCTGTAACCCCTTTTTCTTCATTTACAAAACCAGCTGCTACTTGTTCAAGATTTGCTTCTTTCTGCTCTATCATCATTTTAGCCAAAGGCTCTAACCCTTTTTCTTTAGCAATAGTGGCTCTTGTGCGTTTTTTAGGTCTATAAGGTAAATATAAATCTTCCACCTCTGTAGCCGTCATAGCTTTTTCAATGGCAAGCGCTAATTCTTCCGTTAGTTTGCCTTGTTCTTCAATGCTTTTCGTTACTTGAGCTTTACGTGCTTCTAGATTTAATAAATACGTATAACGCTCTCCAAATTGTCTTAGAATCTCGTCATTAAGCCCGCCTGTAAGTTCTTTTCGATAACGTGCAATAAATGGAATGGTATTGCCCTCATCTATCAATTGAATCGTATTTTGGACTTGTGTTCTCTTTATTTTAAGTTCATCTTGTAAAATTTGTATAATGTCCATCAAGCTTCTCCTTACTCTTTTGTTTTACTACATTTTACCACAAAAATAATTAAAATTATACCAAGCCTCTTCCTTTAATCTTTTCTTTTAATAGCTCTATATTTTCTTGATCCAACCACTCTTGTGTCTGATTATTACATATCGGGAACCTCAACTGTAGGATCTTTTGATTATTTTCTAGGATATACTCCATAGTAATCTCTTGCTTATTAAATATGAGCTCAATAAGTTGCAGCGTTAAATGTTCTAACTCATCTGCATGAATGACACTAAGTGTATCCAACTCGTAACTTATCTTTTCTAAGAAAGCTACCCCTTCATGTTGAATGGTAAGAATGGTTCCTTCGTTTTCAGCACTTTCTTTTCTCATTTCAATATAAAAAGGTTCATCACCTGGTCTATTAATTAGAAGACTAATAAGCAACATAAACCCTTGCTGTATCAACTGAATATCCACTTGTTGAAATAATTCTTCCTCTAATGGATTGAACTCGAATTTAATTTTTCTCTCACTTGAAAACGCTTCAAGCACATTTTCAATCACTTCAACTAAATTGCAAACCTGTAAATTGCATTTAATATGAGCTGCTTCTATCTTTTGTATATCAATCATGTTTTGAATAATATTCATAATCTCATGGCATGAAGCTTTAAGGCACGTTAGTTGTTCTCGAATATTCCCTTCTAGCTTCTCATCTAAGAGGATTAGATCAATTGCACTTCTTATAACATTAACAGGAGTTTTTAATTCATGAGATAGACTGACAATATGCTCACTTTGTTCCTGCTCAAATGCCATATCACCCCCTGCTTCCACTAATAGCTTTTTCTTATCCTTCCAAGGATTGATGGCACACTTTAAGTAACAATAAATAAATACTAAAATCCACTGTAAAAGCAAAAGCAAGGCAATTGTCATATTAAAATCTAAATTCTTTAAATTCTCAATACATCCTAAAACCTCTCTTACAATGCAACCAAATACAAACAGTTTATAAAAATAGACATCCTCTTTAGGCACTTGTTTTCTCCACCATTTAGTCACTCCAAGGATAACACACATTCCTAATGCATAAGTACATTTAACCATTACATAAATTGACTGACTACACCTCACTTTATATTGAGTAAGTCCCATTAACAACCCAATGCAAAGTATATTAACTCCATTCCATAGTATTAAATAATGTTTTGCTTTTCCACTCAATAACCAAATAATCATACAAAGAGAAGAAATTTGCAGTATATTGACAACTAGCAAATGATTAGCCGAATCTTCATAGAGGTTATGATGATCCAGGTATTTCATCTTATTAAAAATACCATATCCTACTACCATAAGCTTAATCAAACCATTAACTAGCAATATGTTTACTACTAAGTATGAAATTCTTGTCATTTCTTCGTTTAGAATAAGCTTAGAAGCTAGACATAGACCTATTGAAATACAAATAACTAATAAATAAACTAAAATATTGATCTGTAATTTTTGTTCAACTAACAAGCTAATGGCTGTTGCACTTATCAACAATCCACATAAGCAATAAAATATCTTCTCTCCATTCAAAAAAATCACACCCTTATTGGAAGTCTTCTGCATCTTTTGATTGATTAACAGCTTGTTTCAATTCTTGTTTATCTTTTATTTCCGTTCTATAAACTGTAGGTAGCTTGATACAAACAATTGTTCCTTTTTCTTCTTGACTTCCAATTTTTATTTCCCCATTATGCTTTTCTACAAGCGCTTTAACATTATTAAGCCCTAATCCACTTCCTTCTTGTTTTTGAGTAAATGAATTTTTTGACCTTGCATACTTTTCAAATATAGTTGCTCGTTCTGACTCAGCAATTCCTATTCCTGAATCTTGAACACAAAAATAAATCCATTTCTTCCTTTGAGATAGAGTCACTCTTATCTTTCCACCCTTTTTATTATATTTTACTGCATTAGAAATCAAATTAAAAACAATTCTTTCAATCGATTGCTTATGAACATTTGCCATTATATTATGCTGATTTGACCAGAATTCAATGGAAAGTCCTTTTTCGCAAACATAAGGTTCTATGGCTTCAATCAAACTTTTAATATATTCATATAAATTTGTATTTTCAAAAATAAAATTTTCTTTATTATATTGTTGAGCTTTGGGTTTTAAAATTTGACTACTTAATTCATAAAGCTTAAGGCAGTTATCTTTCATTTTATGAATATATTTTTTCTGATTTTCCTTGTGTTCCAACTGATTCTCTAACGACTCCAAACTTACCACCATTTTCTGAATACACCCTTTAATTTTTTTGACTGCCATATTTAATAGTTCTTGGTTATACTCTATTTTTTTTCTTTTCCTATTTTTATCTGCAATTTCAAATTCCATCTTTGCCCAAGAAGTTTTATAAGTATATTCATTCATGCATGAGATCATCCACATCATAAAAACGATCTGTAATATATATTGCAGCAAAGCAATTAAAACATCATCTATTAATACTCTTACCATATCTATTCCATTAATTATAGCTTTAAATGCTAGTAAAGCCAAAAACATTCTTCGCATAAAAAGATTAGCTGCATTTTTTTTCCTATAGTATAGATATCCCACCACAACAATCATCATAATCGTTACCACTCTTATCAGGCAGCGTACGCCTGTTGTCCAGTAGACATTCTCTATCACATCAATGTCAAAAATAACGAACAAGATAACCAAACTCATAGCTCCCCACATTAGATAAACTATTTTCTTAGTATCTTTATCCTGTTCATACCATCCCGTCATCGCAACCAGCATACCAACTTGTAAGCATTCTAATGCTTGCTTATAAAAATCAAAACACATGTGCTCAATCTTATGAGGTTCTAAAATATAACAATTAATACCAATTAAAATTACCACCCCAAATATCAAATGCATAAACGCTATATAATAGCCTTCTTTTTTTAATGGGTTCATTAATTCCTTATTTTGCTTAGAATAAATAATAAAAAATGTTGCTACACTTAATACCATTCTTATAATTTCGCCTACAAATCGAATCAAAAACAATGCTTCATTTTCTGTTAAAGGTGCTTTGCCCAATATTAGCAAATAAGCCATTGTAATTCCTATAACCGAACAACCATTCACTATTTTTTTCACACTTTGTAAACCTCGCAGCAGATATTTTTTTACAATTCATTAACTTTTCTACTATTTTTTAGTAACTTATATTATTTTACTATAAATTTTATATTTTTTCAATTATTCTTACAATTACTCAGGCAATTTCGCTTAAAATCTATTAACTATCTCATCCAATACGACTTTAATGCATAAAAATAAAGGTAGACTAACGTCCACCTTTTACTATCCGATTTAATATCTTAATTCTTCATTAATCCATACTTTAGCCCCTTCATTATCGGCTTGCAACATTTGCACTTGCCATTTTTGTTCTAAAGTATCTAAATAACTTACCATTTCTCTACGGAAATCTACTACATTTTTTATAACAGCTAATAAAGTTGGACCTGCACCACTTAAAAATGTACCCTTAGCACCACATCGCTTGGCTTCTTTTAAAATGTCTTCCATATGAGGAATTAATTTTGAACGATAGGGTTGATGTAATCGGTCCTGTGTTGCCATTTCCAGATTATCCATATCACCACCCATCATAGAGGCTGCGAGCAAAGCTGCTCTAGATGAATTAAACACTGCATCTTTTAGGCTTACACTCTTTGGAAGTGCCTGTCTTGCAAGTTCTGTCGATAAAGTAAAATCAGGAATCATAACGGCAAAATGTAAATTATCTGCTACTCTTACTTTAACATACTTCATATCATTGTCATTCATTGCCCCAATTGTCATTCCACCCAATAAAGCAGGTGTTGTATTATCAGGATGTCCCTCAATTTGTGCCGCCATCTGCACAAGTTCTTCTTTTGAGAAAAAACTATGACTCATGGCATTAGCAATATGAAGTCCTGCTACAATACAAGCTGCACTGCTTCCTAGACCTCTTGTATGTGGGATAGAATCTTGTTGTACAATACGAATGCCTGGTACAGGCTGATTAATATTGCGATAAAAATGACAAATCGTTTTATAAATTAAGTTTGTTTCATCCGTTGGAATACTTGGATTGCCATCTTGAATAATAATTTCTAGTCCTTCATCTATTTGCTCTGCATAAACAATGTTATACATCGTAAGTGCCATACCAATACTATCAAATCCAGGCCCCATATTGGCTGTTGTTGCTGGTACTTTAACTTTAATCATGGTTTTGTCCCTTCCTTCTCTTTACTTTATATATTGTTCTTTCTATTACCTAAAAAGGGACTGTCACATTTGCTGCAACAGTCCTTGTCTTGATCTCTTACTAGTCTGCTAAATTAAAGATATCATGGATTGCATTCATTGCTTTATGCATATCTTTTTTATCAATTAAGATAGAAATTTTAATCTCTGAAGTAGAAATCATATGTATATTGATATTTGAATCATACATTGCTTCAAACATTTTAGCAGCTACACCTGCATTAGAGGTCATACCTGCACCGACTACAGATACTTTTGCAAGATTTTCATTATAATCTACTTTTTGTACACCCCAACGTGCTGCATTTTCTTCAATAACAGCTTTTGCATCTTGTAATGCTGTTTCTGCAACGGTAAATGAAATATCTTTTGATTTATCTCTACCAATAGATTGTAAAATAATATCGACATTAATACCTTTCTTTGCAAGTGTTGCAAAAATATCAAAAGCTTTGCCTGGTGTATCTTTAATTCCAATTAATGAAATACGAGCGATTTCGTCATCTCCAGCCACACCACTAACTAACATTCTTTCCATTTTACATGCCTCCTTAACAACTGTACCTTCTGCATTCGTTAAACTTGAACGAACAACAAGCTCAACATTATATTTTTTTGCCATTTCTACTGAACGATTATGAAGAACTTTAGCGCCTAATGAAGCAAGCTCTAACATTTCATTGTAAGTAATTTCATTAAGTTTTCTTGCATTCTTAACCACTCTTGGATCAGCTGTATAAACACCATCTACATCTGTATAAATTTCACAACGATCTGCATGAAGTGCAGCAGCAATTGCCACAGCAGTTGTATCTGAACCACCTCTACCAAGTGTTGTAATATCATCAAAACGGTTAATTCCTTGGAAACCTGTTACAATCACAATATGTTTAAGATCAAGCTCTCTTCTTAAGCGATCGGGTTTAATTTTCTTAAATCTTGCATTCCCATAAACAGATGTTGTGGTCATGCCTACTTGATGTGCATTTAAAGATACACAAGGATAACCTAATTCACCAAGTGCCATACACATAAGTGCAACAGATTGTTGTTCTCCTGTTGATAAGAGCATATCCAATTCACGTTTATTAGGATTTGGGCTAATTTCTTTAGCTTTTGCAATTAAATCATCTGTGGTATCTCCCTGTGCGGAAAGAACAACAACCACTTCATTACCTTGTTTATAAGTGTCAGCAATTCTTCTTGCTACGTTAAAAACTCTTTCTGCATTTGCAACAGAGCTTCCGCCAAATTTTTGTACGATTAACACGGTGCTTCCTCCTCAAAATATACTAATAATCTATGTCAAAAAATTGTGACCTAATAAAATTAATTTATTTAACCATTTATTAAAAGTGACTTAAGCTGCCTAAGCAGAGCTTGTTAAGCTTGCATACGTATTTTGCTGAGCACTTTTACATCACCTAATGCTTTGACTTTTTCAGCAAAATGCTTTTCTTTCATGACTCTTGTCACAAAAGCATATTCCCCTTCAAGTGGTTCAATTTCCTCTACCTCTCCAAATACTTCATTTACTCTATCTTTAATCGCTGCATCTGTTTTTGCAAGTCTTACAAAATATCCTACACGAACATCTTCTTTTGCTTTAAGATCAATTTTTTCTCTATTCCATATGGTCATGATATTTGTACCTTCATGTTTAGCAGCATCTACAATATCCGCTACTACTGCACTTGCTGTTGGCAGTTTACCTGCTCCTTTACCATAAAACATTAAATCACCAACCATATTGCCTTTAACAAAAATGGCATTAAATACGTCATTTACCATAGCAAGTGGATGTTTTTTACATACCATCATCGGTGCGACTCTAGCAAATACATTGTTATCTTGTTTTTGGCATGTTCCTAAAAGCTTAATCACACATTTCATTTTTTCAGCATAAGCCATGTCTTCTTTTGTAATTTTCGTAATACCTTCCGTTGGAATATCTTCATAGTTAACATGCTCTCCAAAAGCCAAAGATGCCAAAATAGCAATTTTACGACAAGCATCATAGCCTTCTACATCAGCAGCAGGATTCTTTTCTGCATATCCAAGTTCTTGAGCTTCTTTTAAAACATCCTCAAAACTTCTACCATCATCTTTCATCTTAGTTAGGATATAGTTTGTTGTACCATTTAGAATGCCTGTAATTTCAGAAATTTCATCAGCTGTAATACTTTGATTAAGTGGTCTAATAATTGGGATTCCACCACCCACACTTGCTTCAAATAAGAAATTCACATTGTTTTTTCTAGCAATCTCTAATAATTCAGCACCATGAAGGGCAACTAATTCTTTATTTGAAGTCACATAACTTTTTCCTTTTTCAAGAGCTGCTTTTGCAAATCCATAAGCAGGATTAATTCCGCCCATTGCTTCAGCTACAATCGCAATTTCTTCATCTTCTAAAATCACATTAAAATCATGAACAATCATATCATTCACAGGGTCCCCTGGAAACTCACGTAAATCTAATACATATTTAATTTCAACGGGCTTACCTGCTCTTTTTTCAATATTATCACTGTTAGAACGCATTACTTCAACGACGCCACTTCCAACCGTACCATACCCTAATAATGCAACTTTCATTTTATATCCTCCATTTTCTGCCTTTACTTTTTATTCTCTCGCTAGAACTTGAATTTCATTAACCCCTTCTAGCTCTGTTAATTCCTCTATGAGTTCATCTACTCCCATTTTCATATGAGAAGTTTGTATACACAAGTTAATAATAGCTATTCCATTCATTGGAATCATTTGATTAATCGTCAGTACATTTGCTCCAACCGCTGCGATATAATTTAAGACATCTGATAACCTTCCTGCTTCATCTTGTAAATGCATGAGCACAGTAATCGCTTGACCTTTTCCTTTCTCGTAGAATGGAAAAATGGCATCTTTGTACTTGTAAAATGAACTTCGACTAATTCCTACTCTCTCTGTTGCATCCTGTACTGTAAGCATCTTATTCTTTTCTAGTAAATTTTTAACTTCTACTACTTTTAGAAACACCTCAGGAAGGACATCTCCGTTAATCACATAAAAAGGATGCTTTTCTTTCATCATATTCTCCTTGTTTGTTTGTGGTGAACATTTGTTTTCTTGTTACAAACTATATCATAGGTACTTTATTTTTTCAAGTTAAATGTATTACCTTTTATATTATTTTATATATTTGTATAAAAATTTTAGGATAACTCTCTTTTTTTTGCTTAAATGACCATAAAAAAACAGTTTGCCACCTAGACAAACTGTTTTTTTATGTATAAATATACATAAAGAGAACTAACTCGTTCTTTATCTTAGATTCATTTTGAGCATTAGTCATCATATCCTTGATTATAATACTCTAAAATACTGCGATATACAGCTCCTGCGTATCGTGAAGTAAAATCACTACTTGTCATCATTTCACGATCACTTGTATTAGATAAAAAGCCAATTTCAATCAAAACAGCTGGTGCCTTTGTCAGTCTAGTCACTACAAAGGTATTCGTTTTGACACCTCTATTTCTGGTTCCAAACTCACTGACTAAAGCATTTTGCACAATTCCTGCAAAGATTTTATTTCTAGTATCTTGTTTGCTTGTATAGTACGTTTCTGTACCCGAAGCACTTGGATTCGCATCTGATGAATTAATATGAATGCTAATAAATAAGTCTGGATTAATCTCATTAGAAAACGCTGAACGTCCCTCTAATTCCACAAATGTATCATCTTGTCTTGTGGCATACACCTTAATGTCTGGATCGGCTTCTAGTACGGATACTAATTGTTGTGACAAAGCTAAATTAAGATCCTTTTCTTTTATGCCGCTTCCTGTAGTTCCTGAATCATGTGCACCATGTCCTGCATCTACTACTACAATTTTACTGTACTTTTCTGATGGTGTCACCACCTTCATATGTAATGCACCATTTACATCTTCTAAGGTAAGTGCCTTAATTGCAGAGGTTGTTATGATAAGCTGAGTTGTTCCCATCTGATGGGTTACTTGAACGGTATTAATTTGACTATCTCCTATTGTATAAGAACCTTCATTAATGTAACTGCTATAATCTTGATTTAGATTCACAAGAATCATTTTTTTATAGGCATCTTCAGTGCAAGTAACATTTGATGCTTGTAAGCCATTTAATTCCTTTAATACGATTGTACCTTTTCCCCACAAATAACTCATATTCTCACTACTAAATGTATTATTTTCTTCAATCGTAGGGGTAAAATTATTTAAGTCTCCTGTATTAGTATTCGCATTATTTTGCGTGCTTTCACTTGTAACATCACCTTTAGTACTACTATCAGCATTGCTATTAGCACTTGTATTTGTGATATTTGAATCTATATTTTCTAACATATCTTTAGCTTCTTCACTATCCCAGTTGAATACGCCACTTATATCACTTTGATTATTTTCCTTTGTGTTAATTCTAATTGCGGATTCTGATTGTTGCCATAAAACGTCATACCCTAATGCTTCTCCAATAAACCGAAGTGGAATCATCACCTTATTGTTAATGATTTTAGCCGGCATGTCCATCTCTTTATTTTCTCCATTAATCCAAGCCATATCATCATTTACTTTTAAAACAATGAGTAAATCTCCCTTGGAAATATAAACACTTTTTTCTGATTGACTCCACTCGACCTGAGCTCCTGTATTTACAAATACTTCTTTTGCTGGTATCAGCGTGCAGCCATTAAGCTGGATAGGCGGCATAGCGGTTGTTTGAATTTCTTCATCATCTATATATAAATGAATTGTCTTTCCAACATATGAATGACTTTTTCCATCATAAACTAATTTCATATTCTCTGCATGTACTGCTGAGCAAGAAATAAATAGTATTTCTAAAACCATCAGCCATTTTATTATTTCTCTTTTCATGATTTTCCTCCCAAATATATTATGTAAGCAATTTTCTTACTTATTATAACAAAAAAAAACTAAAAATATAGTATTGCTTGTGACTTTTAATTTTTATGTAATATTTCATTAACAAATTATTAGCATCTTTTCTTTATCATAGTAACGATAGCTGCTCTTTATCAAAAAAACGTATCTTTATGTAACAAGATACGTTTGATAAGGCAAAAAGATGACATGATGTCTTTTTTTAATAATGCCTTATAATTCACCCAAATTGTTACATAATATAGTAAAGGAGGCGAAAATATGGATTATGTAGTAGAAATGTTAGGGATTAGAAAAGAATTTCCAGGTATTGTGGCCAACGATAATGTAACCCTTCAATTACAACGCGGAGAAGTGCATGCCCTCCTTGGTGAAAATGGTGCGGGAAAATCAACCCTTATGTCAATGCTTTTTGGAATGTATCAACCTGATGGTGGAACCATTAAAATTAATGGGAGTGAAGTTAAAATTTCAAATCCTAACGTTGCAAACGATCTTGGTATTGGTATGGTACACCAACACTTTAAACTTGTTCATAATTTCACAACAATGGAAAATATTATACTCGGTATTGAACCTAAAAAAGGTGTGTCGATTGACTTAAAGTCTGCCGCCAATCGTGTAGAAGCTCTTTCTAAACAATATGGATTAAATGTGGATCCTTATGCCAAAATTGAAGATATTTCAGTCGGCATGCAACAAAGAGTAGAAATTTTAAAAATGCTTTATCGTAACGCAGATATCTTAATTTTTGATGAGCCTACAGCTGTACTTACTCCTCAAGAGATCACTGATCTCATTAATATTATGAGAAACCTCGTTAAGCAAGGAAAATCCATCATTCTTATCACTCACAAACTAAAAGAGATTAAAGCCATTGCTAATCGTTGTACCATTATCCGTCGTGGTAAATATATCGGAACAGTGGATGTAAAAGATACTTCTGAGGCAGAAATGGCTAAAATGATGGTGGGTCGTCCTGTTTCTTTTAAAGTATCTAAGTTGGAAAGCAAACCTAAAAATCCTATACTTACTGTCAAGAACCTATCTGTATTAAACAATAAGAAAGTTCTTGGCCTCAAAAACTTTTCTTTGGAAGTTCGTGCTGGGGAAATCGTAGGCGTTGCAGGCGTTGAAGGAAATGGTCAAACTGAGCTTGTTGAAGCCATTACGGGTCTTCGAAAGCTAGAACAAGGTGAAATTTTCATAGATGGAGAAGACATCACGCATTACTCTATTCGCCAGCGTACTTTAGCTGGTATTGGTCACATTCCTGAAGATCGACATAAGCACGGACTGGTTCTAGATTATACAATGGAAGACAATATGGTGCTTCAAGTTTATGCACAAAAACCCTTTTCAAAGCATGGCATACTGTGCAAAAAAGCCATTAGTGACTATGCCCAAAAAATTATGACAGCTTTTGATGTGCGTTCTGGTGAAGGTGGCGCTTCTATCGCACGCTCCCTTTCTGGAGGGAATCAGCAAAAAGGGGTTATTGGACGTGAAATGGAACGCGAACCTAAACTTCTTATTGCTGTTCAACCTACTAGAGGATTAGATGTTGGTTCTATCGAGTATATCCACAAAAGATTGATTGAACATCGTGATAAAGGCTATGCAGTTTTGCTTGTTTCTTTAGAACTAGATGAAGTAATGAACGTATCTGATCGTATCGCGGTTGTTAATAATGGTCAACTTGTCGGAATCGTTGATGCAAATGCTACAAATGAAAATGAAATAGGCCTTATGATGGCAGGAATCGAAGGAGGAAAAAAGCATGAATAAAAAGGGTCTTGTTTCCATCATTGCCACCATTTTAGGGCTTATTGCTGGAGCTATTTTAATGTTCGCAACGGGCCACAATGCTTTTGCTGGATTTATGTATCTCATTCAAGGGGGTACAAAAAGTTTAGAACGTATAGGGAATACAATTGCCACTGCAACCCCTCTGATTTTAACAGGATTATCTTTAACTTTTGCTTTTAGAACGGGTTTATTTAATATTGGAACCCCTGGACAAATGCTATTTGGTGGTCTTTGTGCAACGATTATTTCTCATACGGTCACGCTTCCAAGACCGCTCTTACTCATTGTCATCATTCTAGCAGCATTTTTAGGAGGTGCCCTGTGGGCTGCCGTGCCAGGACTGCTCAAAGCATTATTTAATGTGCATGAAGTTGTATCTTGCATTATGATGAATTGGATTGGTTATTGGATGATTTATTATGTAGTCAAAGATTATTTCCCTAATGGTTCAAAAACCACAGAATCGCTTCCACTTGCTGATAAGCTCACACTAAGAGCAAGTTGGTTATCTCGTTTATTTGATGGTTCTTATATTAACATTGGGATTATCATTGCACTTATTGCTGTATTATGTATTGCCTTCATTCTAAATAAAACAACTTTTGGTTATGAACTTAAAGCCGTTGGTTTTAATAAAGATGCTGCTCAATATGCTGGTATCTCTGTTAATCAAAGCATCGTTTATTCCATGATGATTGCTGGTGGCCTTGCTGGTCTTGCTGGTCTGACTCAATATCTTGGCGTTGCAACCAATATCCAAATTGGTGTGATGCCTTCACAAGGTTTTGATGGCATTGCAGTCGCCCTTTTAGGCGCAACGACGCCACTTGGGTCATTACTTGCTGCTTTATTCTTTGGTCTACTTTATGGGGGACGTGGTTTCATGAGTGTTATGACTGATATTCCACCAGAAATTGCTGATACTATTATCGCAACGATTATTTATTTTGCTGCAACAAGTGTCCTTGTGGAACGTGTGCTTGACAAAATAATGTCTTCTAAAGCAAATAAAGCAGATAAAGCTTTTGCAAGTGAGCCGCTTATCAATACAGCCATTCAAAATACTGATTCTCAAAATGAGTCTATTGGTTTTATGCCACCTACAGAAAACGAAAAGAAAGGAGATCAATAACAATGTGGCAAATTATTGTACAAATTTTTCCTTATGCAATCGCCTATACGATTCCTCTCCTTATTGTGAGTTTAGGTGCATTATATTGTGAACGTAGTGGAATTGTTAATATCGGTCTTGAAGGATTAATGATTATCGGTTCATTTGCTGGGGCACTTACTATCTCTTCTCTCCAATCACAATATGGTACAGATGTGTGGACGATTTATATTGGTTTATTAGTTGCCGCTTTAGCTGGTGCTTTATTCTCACTGTTACATGCTTTTGCAAGTATCAATTTACAAGCTAACCAGACGATTAGCGGAACAGCTATTAACTTAATGGCTGCTGCTATTACGGTGTTTTTAGCAAGAAATCTCACAGGTAGTGGAAATATTGTATTAACCGTTGGTCTTACTAAAAAGAACATCTCATTTCTTTCAAATATTCCTGTTATTGGTTCTCTTTTCTTTACCAATAGCTATGCAACCACATGGATTGTGCTTGTTATTTTACTATTTCTTACTTTTTTACTTTATAAAACGGCTTTTGGACTTCGCCTTCGTTCTTGTGGTGAACATCCTCATGCCGCTTCAGCAGCTGGTATTAGTGTAGAAAAAATGCGTTATATTGGTGTTTTAACTTCTGGCGCTTTATCAGGTCTTGGTGGTGCCATTTACCTGGTTACGATTGCTGGAGAATTTAATGGCAGTGTTTCGGGGATAGGATTCTTAGCTCTTGCTGCCCTCATATTTGGACAATGGAAACCTCTTGGTATTCTTGCTGCAACCTTCTTCTTTGGCTTTGCAACAACCATAGCTAATGTTTCTCAAGTTATTCCAAGTTTAAGGACCATTCCACCTGTATTATTAAAAGTTTTCCCTTATGTGATGACACTTTTGGCATTAATTATCTTTTCAAAATCTACTGAAGCACCTAAAGCAGCTGGAGAACCGTTTGATCATGCCAAACGTTAAAAAAACCCCCTCTTAATGAGGGGATTTTATATTTTACCCATGTAACGCTTTTTAATATAATAGTTCGTTTCCTTTCTTAAATCTATTTTATAGATATCTTGTTTATTCCCATCACAGTTCGTTCTAATCACCCTCACTAATGGTCTTTTAACATCTGCTGCAAAATTTTGCTCTACAATTCCAACACTTCCATCATTTAATAAGACCATACATCCCACAGGATAATAAGCTAAAGAATGCTCAATAATGGCCCTAATTTTTGGATTAATGGGCTCATTTTGTGCAATGGCAACTACCTCGTTAACGGGTAATCCTGGGCGATAACACCTATTAGAAATTAGTGCATGAAAAAGATCACAGGCCCCTACTATCTTAGCCCCTATATGAAGTTCTGCCCCTTTGCCTAATGGATAGCCTGAACCATCTTCTCTTTCGTGATGGCATAATACGACTAACTTAGTAATGGCATGAATAGCAGGATTATCCTTAATCATAGAGTACCCTATTTCAGAATGTGTTTTCATCATCATATATTCTTCATCCGTTAATTTTCCGGGCTTATTTAATATATCCTTAGGTATAATCACTTTACCAATATCATGAATTAATGCCCCTAAGACGATTTGCTTTTTTTGTTCTATTGGAATCATCAGCTTATCACATACCATGTGTGACATCATAGCTACAGCAATACAATGCTCATATGTATAATTATCATTAGTTTTAATATCATCTAATTCAAAAACTAAATCTTTTTGCATTAATTCCTCCATTAACAAACTCGTAACTTTTGTTAATGTCTCTATATCTAGATCAAAATGATTTTTTAAACTTTCATATTGAGCTTTAATATCACTCATAATAATTTGTTTTGATTCTTGTGAAATAATACCTACTGGCTCAATTCCCTCAGATACTTCATCTTCTATATAAACTTCTAAAATGCCCCTCTCTAACAATTTATTCTTAAATGCTTCTTTAAAACGCGTATCATGTTTTAACAAAATGCTACCTTCAGGACTTACTACATCTCGTCCAATAATATCTCCCTCTTGCAATAAAGGAGTTGAAATCAATCTCACTTTAGCACCTCAATTCTAACTAAGTCACCCTATATTCTCTTCATAAAACATTATATTTACTCAATATTCTACCATATATAAATTCCATATAAAACCTATTTAAATAACACTTTTAAATATCTAATATATTCATTTTTATTATGAATATTATATTATCCATACAAATAAAACACATGTCTTCAAATATTTATCTTTGAAAAACATGTGCTTTATTAATTATTTTAGTTATTTTTTGTTAAAATGCTCTCTTTTTTGTCTTAGCTTTTGAACCATTATTTAACTTACTGCTTGCCTGATTAGAAACTTTTCTGTTTGATTTATTGGTTAACTTTTTATCTTTTCCTTGTCCGTTTATTCCAGCATTACTTTGTTTTTGACCTACTTTTCCTTTATTTCCAGAAGAATTGCCTTTATGATTTAAATACTTTGCTTCTCTTGGCTTAATTAAACATTTGGGTCCATATCCAATTAAATCTTCTCTTCCACCCTCTACAAGTGCTTCATAGACTAAATCATATTTCTTAGGATTACGATATTGCAATAATGCACGTTGCATGGCTTTTTCATGCTTTGTCTTTGGAACATAGACTGGCTGCATGGTACGTGGATCTAGTCCTGTATAAAACATCGTTGTGGATAAAGTGCCTGGCGTTGGATAAAAGTCCTGTACTTGTTCTGGCTGATAATGAATATCTCTTAAATACTCTGCCAGTTGTATGGCATCTTTTAAAGTACTTCCTGGATGGCTGGACATTAAATAAGGAATAATATATTGCTTTTTCCCTAGTTGTTCATTGATTTTATAAAACTTATCACAAAACTCATCAAAGATTTTACCTGATGGTTTTCCCATATAATGTAAAACATTTTTTGAAATATGCTCTGGTGCTACTTTAAGCTGTCCACTCACATGATTTTCCACTAATTCTCTAAAGAATTCATCATTATTTTTGTCTGCCATCACATAATCATATCGAATGCCTGAACGAATAAAAGCTTTTTTAACCCCAGGAATATTTCTGATTTTACGAAGAAGTTGTAAATACTCTTGATGGTCAACATGCATGGCTTTACATGGACTTGGTGTTAAGCATTGTTTGTTTTTACAAGCACCATGATCTAATTGTTTTTTACAAGCTGGTCCTCTAAAGTTAGCAGTTGGCCCACCCACATCATGGATATAACCTTTAAAGTCTGGTAAATGCGTAATTTCTTCTGCTTCTTTTACAATAGACTCTTGACTTCTACTTGTCACGATGCGTCCTTGGTGCATGGTGATCGCACAGAAAGAACAATTTCCAAAGCATCCTCGTGAACTTACCAAGCTAAATTTGACTTCTTCAATAGCCGGTATGCCACCCTCTTTTTCGTAAATAGGATGGTAGTTTTTCATATAAGGAAGCCCATAAACTTCATCTAACTGCTGTCTTTCTAATGGTCTTTCTGGTTTATTTTGCACGAGATATTTTCCATTATGTTCTTGAACCAAAGTCGCTCCATGCACATGATCTTGCTCTAACTCTTGAATTTGTGAAGCAATGGCGTACTTTACCTTATCTTCGCACACTTCTTTATAAGAAGGAATCAGACGATAATCATAAACTTCTTCCAATGAATCGGCTACATAGCATGTGCCATCTAGATAGCGAATGTATTTAGCAGGTAACCCATCATTTAAGGCATTCGCCACATTGACAATCTGCTTTTCGCCCATGCCATAAATCAACAAATCAGCACCACTATCTACCAAAATGGATTTACGAACTTTATCGCTCCAGTAATCATAATGCGCAAAACGACGCAAACTCGCTTCTATGCCACCAATAACAATATCGATCTCTTTATAGGCTTCCCTGATTTTATTACAATACACAATGGTCGCTCGATCCGGTCTAAGTCCCATCTTGCCACCTGGTGAGTACATATCTTTTTCACGTAATCTTTTGCTTACTGTATAGTGATTCACCATTGGATCCATATTCCCACCATTGACAAGAAAGGCTAAACGTGGTCTACCTAACTTCATAAAGTCCGTTGTATCTTTCCAATTAGGTTGAGGGATAATCCCTACTTTATATCCTGCATGCTCTAGTACTCTTGAAATAATGGCTGTCCCAAAGCTGTGATGATCGACATATGCATCAGCTGTCACAATGACAAAATCGCATTGCTCCCAGCCTCTTTTTTCCATATCTTCTCTACTAATGGGTAGAAAGTCTTTTTCTGTCATTTTTTCACCTACTCCTATTTCTACTCTACGTTTCATTATACCATTATTATCCCCATAAAACATAGCCACTCGTCATGTTTTCCACTTATTTCTTGAATTATTGCCCACTCATTTGCACACACTAACTAAAAACTTAACGCTTAGGTGATAGAAATGGAATGGTTACGTGATTTGTTTTTTTACTTTTTGGTTTATAGTTTTTTAGGGTGGGTAATTGAAGGGCTATTTAATCTTTTCACAAAAGGTTCTTTTATAAAGCCCAATTTCTTATTTCTTCCTTTAAAGCCAATGTATGGTTTTGCTGCAACCTGGCTTATTGTCCTTAAAAATAGCTTTCCCCTTGGGTTGTTTCTAATTGCTGCATTTATTATTCCTAGCTTTATTGAATACTTAACGGCTTATATCCTTTCTCACTTTTTTGATTTAAGCTATTGGGATTATTCTCATTGCCCTTATCAGTTATCAGGCTATATTTGCTTAAGATTTTCTATCTATTGGTTCTTTCTTTCCCTTGTACTGATTTATCTTTTACAACCCTATCTATCTACTTTGTATACCTTATTTACCCCCATATGGTCCTCTATTTTTCCTATTAGTTTATTACTTGTTATAATAGATTTCTTATTTACCCTCAAACAACATCCTCTTGTCTTTATGCGTTCATAAAAAATACCAGCCAAGAAGAAATTCGGTTATCAAACTAATTTTCTTTTTGACTGGTATTTTTGCTTTTTTGTTTATTGCCTGCAAAAAGCTTGAAGTGCCATATAGGCTTTAATATCTATTTTATTTCCGCTCTCTAAAATTTCTTTTGCTTCTTCTTTTGAAACCAGCATTGGTTCGATGTCCTCATCAGCTTCCATATACACCTTTGACAAATCTCCCTTACAAGAGCAATAAACTAAAGCCACAGACTCATCTGTCATGCCAGCTGATAAGTAAGCCTTGCTGACACTAGAGTTTTCATCTATAGCGATTAAATCTAATCCCGTTTCTTCTTTAAGCTCTCTTGCTACAGAAACTTTATAGTCTTCTCCCTCATCAATAAGCCCTGCTGGAAGTTCATAGAGATAATCATTAAGTGGGACACGATATTGTTTAATGAGTACCAGCTTATCCTCCGCTTCATGTCTAGCCACTATTAAAACGGCATCTACTTGATCTTCTTTCCCTTCTAAGGCTTGAGCACGCATCGCCACTTCATTTTTCCTTGAAGCAATAAACCAATTTCTTTTTTCTCCTTTTTTGTTTTCATAAATCGCATGATAAAAGTTTAAAAATTTCGTTTGATTTAATGTAATGAGTTCTTTAATTCTATTCTTCTCCATAGTAAACTCCTTTATTTATTGATTGTTTTAAAAAGTGTATCATACTTTTTCCTAAATGACTACGCTGTTTCAAATGAATAAAAAAAAACTAAATGATTTATGCTAACTATAAATCTTAATCATTTACATCAAGGAGTGACTTCATGACACAGTCAGCATGGATTGCAATTATTATTTTTATTATTGTCTTGCTTTGTATTGTCACAGAAAAAGTAAATCGTACACTTGCTGCTATGGCAGGTGCTATGGCAATGGTTTTCTTTCGAATTTTAGATTCTGATGCCATAGCAAGCTATATTGATTTTAATACAATAGGCGTTTTAATCGGTATGATGCTTGTTGTCTCGACCGTCAAAAAATCTGGTCTTTTTGAATTTGTAGCCATCTATACGGCTAAACTAGCTAAAGGGAATACCGCTAAAATCCTCATTGGATTTGCCCTTATCACAGCCGTTCTATCGGCTATACTTGATAATGTCACAACCGTCTTACTGATTGGGCCCATGACCCTAGTCATTACACAAATTCTAGAAATTAATCCTGTTCCCTTTTTAGTGACCGAAATTATTGCTTCTAATATTGGAGGCACTTCTACCTTAATTGGGGATCCGCCTAATATTATGATTGGTAGTGCCGCAGGGCTTGGTTTTTCTGATTTTGTGGTTAATTTATTGCCTATTGTGATCGTCATTTTAGCCATTACTTTGGCTATTTTATACTTTCTATTTCGTAGGCATTTAAATGTTGATTCTAGTAAAACCCAGGCTATTATGGCACTAGACCCCTTTAAAGCTATTACCAATCCTGCACTTTTATACAAAAGCTTAGGTACGATTCTACTCATATTACTTGGTTTTATTTTTCATGACCGTATTGGCGTTTCATCTAGTATTGTGGCCCTCACTGGTGCTACGCTTATTCTCATCATTGCTGACGAAGATGTAGAGGAAATCTTTAGCTCGGTGGAATGGCTTACAATCGGTTTCTTCTCTGCTCTTTTTGTGATTGTAGGCGGATTAGAGGAAGTGGGCGTTATAGAAGCACTTGCTTCTTATTTAATTGATGCAACAGCTGGTAGACCTGTCATTATGGTGGTGGTTATTTTATGGCTTTCTGCAATCGTTTCTAGCTTTCTTGATAACATCCCTTTTGTAGCAACCCTTATTCCACTTATTATTACTATGGGACAAAACGGGATTAACATTGCCCCTTTATGGTGGGCTGTTTCTCTAGGTGCCTGCTTAGGAGGCAATGGTACTTTAATTGGGGCTTCTGCCAATATTGTCCTAATCAACATCGGTAATCGGCACGGACACAAGATTAGTTTTGGCTATTACTTTAAATATGGTTTTCCACTTATGCTCTTATCCATTGCGCTTTCAACCATTTATCTGTTACTTTTTTATGTCTAGACAGAAAGGAGTTTCTCTATGAATCGTATGGACGCTACCACTGGTGATATCATTATTGCCAGACTTAAACAATTAGGCACACATCATATCAACCATATTGTGAGCCACCTCTACTTTATTATTTTTGAATTTGAACCTAATATAGAAGTTTCTTACGTCTACAATATAAATGCTAAAAATCAGTATTTTTTACAGCGCATCTCTCCTTACCCTCTTCCTAAAGGTCTTTTTTCTTCTCAAGATGAAATTGTAGCTTTTATTGAAAAAGATATTGCCAAATTTAAAAATGCCTCTAATAGCAGCAACTTCAAACGTTTTCTTGAGATCAATAATACCTTTAATCATGTGGAGCAAACGATGGAGCATCTTTTTTTAAACTACAATGTGCCTAAAGAAAATATTGACCTAGTTCATCAAAAGCTTGCAGATTTAAACTTAGGACTTCAAAAAGCCAAAAGTAAGAGTACCCACATTGTGGTTCAATCTTCTACAGATGAAATGCCTTAATCCCCTACTATTTTCCACAATGTTTTCTTATTTGATAAACTTCTGATATAATAAAAAGAAAAGTAAGCAGGAAGGAAAACTGAAATGGAATTATGGGATATCTATGATGCACAAAAACAAAAAACAGGTCGTACAATGAAACGTAACGATTGGTGTTTAAAAGAAGGGGAATACCACTTAACTGTACTCGGAGTGATTGCAAGACCTGATGGAAAATTTTTAATCACTCAACGTGTGATGTCTAAATCCTGGGCACCAGGCTGGTGGGAAGTTTCTGGTGGTGGTGTTATAGCTGGTGAAAGCTCTAAAGAAGCTATTTTACGTGAAATTAAAGAGGAAACAGGTTTAGATGTTTCTCAAAGTGAAGGGGGTTATTTATTCTCTTACAAAAGAGAAAATCCAAGTGAAGGAGATAATTACTTTGTGGATATTTATCGCTTTATCGTGGACTTTAATGAAGCTGACCTTCATCTTCAAGAATCTGAAACACTTGGTTATAAATTAGCTACTTTTGAAGAAATTGAAGCACTTGGTAAGCAAGGTATTTTTCTTCATTTTGATAGTATTAAAGAAGCCTTCCAATTATAATGGAAGGCTTTTTTAATTCTATTAATTGATCAATTTTTCTTCAACTAAACGAATGATTTTTTTTGCGTCTCTTTCACAGTTTACAATATCATATTGATCCATATCCACTATAATGACCTCACTTGCATCATAATGTTTCATGACCCACTCATCGTATCCTTCCCAAAGCTTATAATAGTATGATTTTAAATGTTCATCTAACTCATAGCTTCTTCCGCGTGCCATAATACGATTTAAAACCGTTTCAAAAGACCCTTTTAAATACACCATTAAGTCTGGCGCCTTTTTAGGCATGCCTTCTATTTCTTCCAGCATGTTATCTAATAAACGCTCATAAATTTGAAATTCCAAATCGGATATTCTACCAAGGTCTTTATTCACCTTAGCAAAATACCAATCTTCATAAATACTTCGATCTAATATATTATGTTGATGCACTAACGCCTTCTTAATACTTTTAAAACGCGTATCTAAAAAATGTAATTGCAAAAGAAAAGGATATCTTTTCTTTTCAATTTCTTCCTCTGTTGCTGTATAAAAAAGAGGTAAAATTGGATTATCCTCTACACTTTCATAAAAAACTTGCGTTTGAAAATGTCTTCCTAAAAGTTCAGCCATACTTGTTTTTCCAAGTCCAATCATACCGCCAATTACAATCACCACATTCACCGTTCCCTTCTTTGCCTTTTAAATCTAGCTTCTCCATCATAATCGTTTTACTAAGAAGTTGTCAACTCACTTTTAACTGGGAATGAATGCAAATACACACTTTATAGTCTCCAACTAAAAACTGTGATTAAAAGCAATGCTTTTAATCACAGTTTTTATAACTCCAAGATGTTACTCTATTAATATTATTAGCTGTATAAATGCTTTGTCTACGTATATAGCCGCTTTCTTCATCAAATGTACAATCATAGTACATGATGGTGACCCCCGTATCATAAGTCACAATAATATGTGTGCGTTCATTCTCTTCAAAATCATCAAAAACTGTATATTCCAATCCACCTAGCTGAATAAAGCTTTTTTCAAACAATGGAAAGACCTCATCATTTTTACGAAGAACGAGTGCCCACGCTTGTCCATCATCCAATAAAAGCTTCCCATTCTTGTCCACTTTGGCATCAGAATAAACTTCGATGCTTTCCATACTTCCATCTTTATCAAAGTCTAATTCAAAACGTTCCACACAGCTCATGCCTTCTAAATAAGTATCTGCATCAACTTCTGCCATAATTAATTCCCCTTCATTAGGTTGCTTTGTTTCTGCTTCTAATTGCAAATACTCTCTATCAATCTTACCTTCCTTACCATTAGTTGTTTCAATAGGATAAAGAACCGTCTTTTCTTGATAGGTTACAAATACGCCAATCTGAGCCATGCCTTCTGGTCTGTCTGCTTTAAGCAGTAGCCCTTCCCCTTCAGATGTGCCATCAATACAATACAATTCGTCTTTTTGAATATAACGTTCTCCTGTGTATTCAACAGAATAAACCGCTATTTTTGTCCCATTGTACTTTGGAATAAACAGCATTTCTTCACTTGGATGCTCTCCATATTCATATTCTCTAACCGTTTTTAATCGGCTCATTTCATCAGCTGTAGGACTATTAATCACAACTCCAAAATCTGTTAAATTACTATATTCTTCATATGCCTGATTATAAATACTCTCCCTTGTTACTGGAGCTGTAACCTCTGGAGTTGTTGGCGTGGTTTCCTCTGGTGGCTTATTTTGTGCTTGATTACATCCAACAAGTGTCACACTTAAAAATGCCGTTATAGCAAGTAATTTTTTCCACCTTTGAATTTTTTTCATCCTTTCACTCCTCTCGCAAGCTAATACATCCTCTTTTTAGCATATTACCACTAATTTGCATTTTGTTCAACTCTTTCTATTTTGGGTTCATCTTCGTTGATGGATTAGAACGATTAAACAAAACTCATCACTGCCCCCATAATGGCACCTAATAAAACGCCAAACCATACAATCGCATTAAGCTCTTTTTTCATAATAGATAAAATGATTTTCTCCAGCTCTAATGAGTCAAAGGCTAAAATACGTTCCTGCACAATAGCTGCTATATTAAGGGTATTTAGTATACGTGCTAAATGGAAGGTCACAATTTTTTCATAGAGCGCCAACGTATTTTTCTTGATGATTTCCTCATACTTTTGAAGCTTTGTCATACAGTCTTTCACTGTTTGATTAAGAAGCTGACTACTTTCATCCTCTACGGCTTTACGAATAATATCTTCTCCTTCCTCTTCAATAAATTTTGTAATAACAGGCTCTATCTTCTTGCTGATGCTTTCTACTAAATTATCATTTACAAAAAAGCTCATAGGTCCTAACATGTTATTAAAACTTCCTGCCTGATAAGCACTTTTAATTTTATCTACAATCATTTTGCCTAATTCCATACTAAGCACTTTGGAATAGAGTTTTTCAGTGATTTGTTCTTCTACTTCACAAACATAATACATACTTTTCTCTTTTCCCACGATTTCACTGAGCTTATCACTCAGCTTCGTTTCATCTTCACTATATTCTTGCAAATAATTTTCTATGGCGCCTTCAATTTGCTCAAAAATCTCTTCTTTTAAAAGCCACTTTTTTAAAACTTCTTCATTTAGTAATTCTTTACTAATTACTTCTCCAACCTTACGCGCAATGCGCTCTTTTTCTTTTGGGATCACCCCTGGCGTAAAGGGTAATGTAAAATTTCCTATTTTAATAGGATTAATCGGTCTAAATAGCATTTTAATGGCAATGCCATTAGTAATTCCCCCTATGGCTGCCCCTACCACTGGCCCTACTACAAAACTTAAACTCATTTTTATTTCCTCTTTTCAATTAAATTTCTATGCCAATTATTCCTTTGTAACATTGTTATCTAACTTGCAGCATTTCATTTAATTATATCTACCTGTCATAAATACTTTATAAATATTCTTTTGTTTTTCTAAAAAAGCCACAAAATGCTATCAATCTTATGGCTTTTTTAACCTTTATCTTTTAACTAATTTCATACCTTCCACTATAGCTTCATAAACACCTTGTGACCAAGTTGTAATAAAAGCTGGACTATTAATGAGCTGTGCTTCTGCCGCATTTGAAATAAATCCTGTTTCAATAAGTATAGCTGGCATGTTGGTGGTTTTTAAGACATATAAATCTGAACGTGCTTTAATGCCTCTATTCACCGTTCCACAATACTGAATAATTTTATTTTGAACGAGGTTTGCTATGTTTTTACTCGTTTGATCAGTAGTACTTGGGAAATACAAAGTTTCTGTGCCTACCACATGACTTGCAGCTGAGTTATTATGCAGACTGACAAATAAATCTGCCTGTATATCATTTGCTAACTGACTTCTAAACTGCAACGTCGGATAAACGTCCTGTTCTCTTGTCATATATACTTTTATATTAGGGTCAGCTTCTAAAAGCTTAAATAATGCCATTCCTTGATTATAATTGATATCTTTTTCTTTAAGGCCATTGGCCACTGCTCCTGCGTCAGAGCCACCATGTCCAATATCAATCACCACAATTTGATTGTACTTTTCTCTAGGCTTAATGAGCTCAATGGTCACACGATCTTTGTTTTGTACCCATGAATACGTATAAACAGATTTTGTAATCACACTAATTTTTGTTGTTCCATTTGTACGCACACTAATGGATGCTACATATGCATCATTGGGTTTTAAGTCTGCATTTTGAATCTCCTTGCTATAATCGGCTCCTAAATCAAAGGTTAATGTTCTATTGCGATAATCCTCTGTTACCTTAATTTTACTTGTTTGGGCTCCTTTTAAGTTAAGCTGAGGTTTACCCTGTGCGGTGTATAACTCCAATTTTTGTATAACATCCGTATTCGGTTTTTGTGTGCTATCCGATTCACTGCCTTGTCCTGGCTTATTGTTTTCTCCACTATTAGGTGGTGTTTGGTCATTTTGTGGGTCTTTTTTTAATGTCACATAAAACTGCTGTTTATTACTTGAATAGCTCGTTTCTAATTTAACTTGACTCTTTAAATCAAGCACAATACGTGTTGTATCTGCCGTAAACTGGCTGGTTCTAATACCCTTGACATATGTATTGTCTTTTACAGCAACACTTGCGTTTAATAAACATCTACTATTAGGAATATCTAAAACGATCTTATCTAATAAATGTAGTATTTTTACCTCTCCCATAGAAGCATTTGCTTTAACCGTTACAACATACTGATTTTGCTGTAAAGCTGCTTCTACAGCTTCAACTTGTATTTGCTTTTGACTTTGGTTGTTATTTGCCCCATTATTTTCATTGCCTGATGCTGTTTTAGGTTCTTCTATCCATACTGCTCTCGTTTCACCCTTCCACGTAACCGTCATGCCTATTGCTTCACTCACAAATCGAACAGGAATCATGACCTTATCATTAATAATTTTTGCTGGTACATCCATGGTTACCTGACTACCATTTAGTAAAGCCGTCGTTTGATTAACCGATAAAATAATCTTTTTATTTTTATACTCTACGGTGACTTGTTTTATGGCATGATTCCAACCTACTTTTGCCCCCATCGCTTCAAATACTTCTCTAGAAGGCACTAAAATTCTATCATTTAATTGAATAGGATTCATGACCTTTGTCTGCACAAGCTGCTTATTCACATAAAGTGTAATAGGTGGCAATTGATAGTCCACTTTTTTCCCATCTATCACTAATGTCTGCGCCTGTAAAACTACACTTTGACAGGCTAAATATCCTATAAGTATGATTTTCGCTATTTTCTTCATCCTGTCTCTCCTTATACTAACTAACCTTGATGTCATCTTGTTGTACATTGCTCATTATACCAAAGTTTGGAAGTTTTTACAAAGTTTTTGTCAAAAACTAGGAATAAAGACTTTTAAAAATTAGAGGACTCAGCTTATAAACATTTTTTTCATTTCATGCTATTATAGTAAATAATAGAGCTTTTATAATGCTTAGAATAGGAGTGATTTTCCGTGCAATTAACTTCTGAAGATAAATATTATTTTTATCACCATATTGAACCGCTTCTTAAATTAACAGACGTTCAAAAAATGAGTCAATATATTCAGCATGGTCATACTTCTTGTCTGGAACATTGTTTAACGGTTGCTTATTATAGTTACCTTGTATCCAAGCATTTTAATTTAAATGTAGATTTTGCCAGCTTACTACGAGGAAGCCTCCTTCATGATTTCTTTCTTTATGATTGGCATGATAGAGGCAATCATGCTTCTTTTCATGGCTTCAGACATCCCGGCATAGCACTTACTAATGCTAGGAAGCGCTTTTCTTTAACCCCTATTGAGGAAGATATTATTCATCATCATATGTGGCCTCTTACCCCTATGCCCCCTCGCAGTAAAGAGGCTTATATCGTCTGCTTAGTAGACAAATGGTGTAGTCTAAAGGAAACGTTCCATCGCACCACTAAGCTTGAAATTCTAAACGACTATGCCTGTTATTTAACCCCTTTATCTGTATAAAAAAATGCAGAGTCTTCTGTAATTAGTCGACTCTGCATTTTTTATTGTTATTTATCCTATTTCTACAAATAATTAGCTGGATTAACCGGATTTCCATTTTTTCTAATTTCAAAATGCAAATGATTTCCTGTAGAATCTCCAGTTGTTCCCACCCCTGCTATATGTTGTCCTTTAGATACAGATGTTCCTACACTTACATATAACTTACTACAGTGTGCATAATAAGTTTGGTCACCATTATTATGTTCCACAATGACTAAGTTGCCATATCCCCCTGAGTTGTAGCCCGAGTAAATGACCTTTCCACTATCTGATGCATAAATCGGTGTTCCCGCAGGTGCTGCAAAATCTATTCCCTTGTGGAAGCTTCCCCATCTAGAACCATAACCAGATGAAATAGTCCCTGCACCTTTTAGTGGATGACTATAACGCCCTGTACTAGATGTTTGACTATTACTGCTTGAGGTAGTCGGCTTTTTATTATCTGAGGTCGTTGGTTTTTTATTATTTGAACTACTTGTGCTTGAACCTTGATTAAAGCTACTGCTGTTATCAGTGTAATCAGGTTTTACTTCTACTGGCTTTTGTTTGACACCATAACCAATTACTTTAATAACTGGTTTAATCAGCACCTTCTCGTTAATGGTATCTCTGCTGACCTCTTCTCCATTAACTTTTGTAACCGATACAGTCACTTCATTGAGTCCATCTTTACCCTCTTGGTAAACTTTTGTTTCGCCTTCATATAAATCACTAAATACCACATATTGAATTTCAGTTGGAATAAATTGCTTATAAGTGGATTGTTCTACAGTTGTAATCGTTACAATTGGAACTTGTTTCTCTACTTTGATGACTTCACCAATTTGCATTTTGGTTTCATCTTCTATGCTTGGATTAAGCTCTAAAATTCTCTCTGGTGTGGTATCATTTGTCATCGCAATATCCCAAATATTATCGCCTTCCACTAAAGCATACTCAATGAGTTCTTTTCTATTTTGTAACAATTTTTCTTTAGCTTCTTCCGCAGTTAAGACACTTTCTTTATCCACATAGGCATTACGAACTACAACTTGTTCGTTAAAATCAAAGCGTTTTACATTTCTTTCAATTTTTTGTCCTTCTTCAGGTGCTTTTTCCTCTGCCACTTCAAAGGAATCCACTGATATGATATTAGAAACCTCTTCTTGTGGCAGTGCTTCTTCCACTTCCACTATTTCAACATCCTTTGTAGCTGTCTCAGCTTCTTTCTGGGATGCTTCATCCTTACTTGCCATTTGTTCTGGCTCGATATTCACTTCTTCTTGTGTTAAGGTCAGTTCCCCTTCTCTTGGTAAAAACTCTTTTGCAATCTCTTCAAGTACGGTATTTGCCTCATCTTGTGTTGAAACCACCGCATACCCTTGACCATCTACTAAAATTTCATAAGCCTCTATCTCATAGCTAATAGATTCTCCAAGAGCCTTTATTAATGCTTCTTCTCCCACAATTTCTTTTCTTTTCCCATGTATAGGCTCTATTTCAACTTGTTCATTCACTGCAATGTCTACACCTAAGTTTTCTTTTAATGAAGCGACAACTTGCCCATAAGCTGCCGTCACTTCTTCTTTTGTTTTAACTACTGCAATGACTTTACCATCAATTGAAACAGCGTAAGCATTTTTTCTTGTTCCCATCCATACCATACTGCTTACAGCTAAAGTGATGACCACGCCGCCTATCACCCATTTTGTGATGTTTTTATTTTCTTTTATATTTTCATTTATGTTTTCTTTTAATGATGTCACGCTTATCACCTTCTTCAAATTATTCATGACTGCTATCACACAATAGCCATTATTATACTTGGAATTTGTTAACTAAATATCACAAAATTGTTAATGAATAGTTCA
This sequence comes from uncultured Cellulosilyticum sp., assembly GCA_934725855.1. Lineage (GTDB taxonomy): Bacteria > Bacillota > Clostridia > Lachnospirales > Cellulosilyticaceae > Cellulosilyticum. The sequence continues at coordinate 83,022 of CAKVCL010000006.1, forward strand.
TATTTACAGTGATGCACGCCAATTTATGGCAAATAGATGGACATTTTCTTATTTTTTGCCAATTTTGATTGTATAAAAACACAATTCAAGCTAAACTAATATAGGAGGTGTAAAACAAATGCATAAACAAAATCATTGGATGAAACTTGGTATTTTAGCAGCATTTTTAAGTTTAAATTCTCAAGGTTTACAAGCTGATACTCTGCCTCAAATCTCTTTTTCGTCAGCAGCTCCTACTGAAATTAGTGAAAAGCAAAATAAAGCTGCCATAGACTATAGTCGATTTATTACAGAGGATCAACTCTTGCTACCTAGAAATCTATACATTTTAAAGGGTGACTATTTTTCTGCAGAAAAACTTAATGTTTTTCATCAAAATGCGTTATTATCATTATCTGAATTTGCTTCGCTTAGTTCAAATTGTACATATGGTCAAAATCTTACTGGTAGATGGCTTTTACAATCTCCTTCTGATGAGGGTGAAGTACCACCAGAATCCTTTGAACTCAGTTTAACAGCTCGTACACCAAATGGTGAGATTATGGGAGCAACCACCGTAGAATTAGTGGATAAAGCCAATACCACCCCCATTAGGTTATTGCCAATTGGGGATAGCTTAACTAGAGCGGGGGCTTATCTTTCTCAGGTCAAACGAAGTATTCCAAATGTCACCACCCTAGGCACAAGGTTTTATCCTGAAGATGGCATGCCGACTAGAGAAGGACGTGGTGGATGGACTTTAGAAAAATATTGTACCTCTATTAATTCTGATGAATTAGATAGTCCTTTTGTTTTCCCCACCACAATATCTGGCGAGCATTATAAAGGAAACACAAGAGATTGGCAAGCAATTTGCTACAAATCTCCTAAGAATCCTGTTTATAATGGTTTTCAAAAAATAGCTAGAGGTTGGAAAGATTCTGGTGAATTTTTATATACTCAAAAAGGTTACTATAAATATCCCAAGATAGGAGATGTCATGGTTGACCCTAGCCTTCCTTTAGAAAAACAATGGGTTGAATGGAATGGAGCTTCTTGGTCAGCTCTTAAAGAGCAACCGACTGAGTTTGAATTTAACTTTGAGAAATATATGACACGCTACGCGGAAGCTTTTTCTTTAGGCACGCCTACTCATGTGAGTCTTTTCTTAGGAGTGAATGAATTTGGTTTTGGCAAACAACTTGATCAAACTAATCTATTTATGACAAGGCTTAATCAGGTGATTGATTCCATTCATTCTTATGACCCTAATATTAAAATCATTTTATGTATGCCAACCGTTGCTCCAGATACGAATATGGTCACTGCTTCTACCCAAGCTTTTTATAAGGAATACAATTTATGTGTTAAATATCTTGCAAGTAAACTTCTTGAAAATTTTGATACAGATGAAGCTCTATCTAGGCAAATTTATCTTGCCCCTATGACTCTTACCCTTGATCCCATTAACGGCTTTAATTACATTGAAAAATCTGAACTTGTTGAAGGCTTTACTTCAACCGTTATTGATACAGATAATAGTATCCATCCTAACAATGACTATGGCCAACTTCAAATGGGCAGCACTTTAGCTGCTGTTCTTCAAAAATATCGATAGGCTCAAAGCAAACTTCATGATAACCTGATTTAGAACCAATATAATAAAGCCGTAGGGGTCACGACCCTACGGCTTTATTTTTTAATCCTTTAACTCACCTTCACGGTAAGTGCTCATTTTTTCTTTAAATAATGTTGAAATGCTAGGTGGTGTATAAATAATACTATTTGCCCCAGCCTCAATGGTTTTTAAAATACTTTCATCATGATTTCCACCTGTTGCTATAATCGGGATATATGGATACTCTTTTCTGATTTCCTTAATAATATCCACCGTTGCCTTTCCACCACTCACATTTAATATGTCTGCACCAGCTTCAATCTTGCCTTTAATATCTGTACGACTAGTGGCTATGGACGCAATAACAGGAATATCAATATGTTCTTTAACATATCGAATCGTTTCATGTGGGGCAGGTGAATTTAAAATGACCCCTATAGCCCCTTGAAATTCGGCATGTAACGCAATATTAGCTGAACGAGTTCCATGGGTTAAGCCACCTCCCACACCACATACAACTGGAATATCTGAAACAGACAAAATAGCTTGCGTAATAGTAGGTTGTGGCGTAAATGGATAGACAGCCATCACTGCATCTGCATCTGTATTTTTAATAATCGCTACATCCGTTGTAAAAATAAATGATTTAATGCGTTTGCCAAAAATACGAATTCCGCTACACCTTCTGATGACTTCTGGTACCTTTACATTATTTTTTCTTAAGTTACCTGTTACTTCTGGTATGTAGTCATATCTCATGTTTGTCTCCTTTATTCTGTCAGATTACACCCTAAAGCACATTTGTTTCCCCCTAAATTAAAAATCCTCAACTCCAACTACGTTAGACATTGAGAATAGCTATACATAAAATTTGCTTTCTATTTATTCATTGCTGCTTCTGTCATTTGAGATGGTGAACTCGTTGCAACTTTAATCACTTCTTGACCTGAATCTTCCTGAACTAATTTAAATGTCATTTCACAATCTAAACAAACAGCTTTGAATAAAGCTGATTTCGTTGTAATTTTTACCACTGGTCGTCCACAGCATGAGCAATATTTTAATGTCATTTTTATCCCCCTTATATTGAAACCTTTTTTATTTCTACCTGTTATTATAGCCTTTAAAGCCGTAGAATACAATAAAATCTGTAAAAGAATCATAGAATAACTACTGATTATTCAATTTAACATTTTATTTATAATTTATCCTTCAATAATTCTTGATAAATGTGTTCATACTATATGTATATCAATCTACATTAATCGAGGCATATTTATGAAAAAAATAGTTATCCCTTTACATCATTATCTATTAGTCATTATTTTGGTTGTAGTTTGTGCTTTCCCTCTCATGGCTACTGAAGCTTCTTGTAAACCTAATGATGAAAAAATAGTTTATCTCACATTTGATGATGGGCCTACCCCTAAAATTACAGAGGACATCTTAGATGTCTTGCAAGCTAAAAATGTTAAAGCTACCTTTTTCGTTGTAGGTAAAGAAATTAAAGGAAGAGAAAATATTTTAAAGAGAATTTATGAAGAAGGACATGGCATTGGTCTTCACACTTATAGCCATAACTTCAAAGTCATCTATAAAAATCCAGAAAGCTTCATTGTGGAAATGGAAAAAACACAAAGCACCATTAATGATGTTCTTGGCACCCAGTTAACCATCTCCCCTATCCGCTTTCCTGGTGGTAGTGCTGGTAGACTTAATAAAAATTTCTATGAAAAGCTTTGTCAAAAAGGTTATTTAGTTTTTGATTGGAATGTGGACTTGCAAGATGGCATTAAAGGTAATTTATCACCTGAAGCTTTTCTTTGTAACGCTCAGAGGTGTATGGATAAAAGCACAAGAAAAATCATCCTTGCCCATTGTAATTCTAATAACAAAAATACTTGTTTAGCTTTATCTTCTATTATTGATTACTATACTAAAGAAGGTTATACCTTTAAAGCCATTGATAATGAAACCCCTCCTTACTTTTTTAAGTTTAAAAAATAAGGAGGGACCTACTAGTCTATAAACTCTACAACATCTTGCATTGGAAAACGTTCAGGTTTCTCAGGTGTTTCTTCTACTGGAACCCCCATGGCGATCATTGACATCATTTCATAGCCTTCTTTTTTCCCAATTAATGCTTCAATTTCCTTTTTTGCATGAGAGGGGCCTGTCATATAGCAAGTCCCATATCCTAAATCTGTTGCTTTAAGTAAAAAATTCTCTACTGCTGCACCAATTGCTTGCGTGGCAGATTGAGTGGACTTAATCGCATCTATGATTTCTTGCATTTCTTCTTGCCCAGCTAAGATTTTTTCTTCAATCATAAAATAGGGCTTAGCATAAACCACAACTAAAACAGGTGCACCTTTAAATAAAGTATAATAACGCATCAGTTTCATAAATTTTTCTTTTGTTTTTTCATCCTTTGCATAAGCGGCAATTTGTTCATGCCTTGCTTCTACAGCTTTTGTGAGCTTGTCAATTAAATCTTTATTTTGAATCACAACAAAATGCCAATTTTGTTGATGCTTTGGAGAAGGAGCCTGACAAGCTGCCTCAAGGCAAGCCATAATATCTTCTTTTTTAACCGCTTCATCTTTAAACTTTCTAATACTTTTTCTCTTAAAAATGCCTTCTGTGATATTCATTGATTCCTCCAAATGATTTCTAATTTACGTACCCTACAATTTTTATGAATTCTCACTAATGCGCAATAACTTCTACGCCTGTTTCCGTAATCAAAATGGTTTTTTCCCATTGTGCAGAAAGTGAACCATCTTCTGTATAAACGGTCCAATCATCTTCTTCATCAACATATACTTCATAGTCCCCTGCATTAATCATTGGCTCAACGGTTAATGTCATACCAGGCACCAAAAGCATTCCTTCTCCTTCTTCCCCTACATGTGGCACAAAAGGTTCTTCATGAAACTGCTTGCCAATTCCATGGCCGCCTAAATCAATTACAACTGAACACCCATTTTCCCTAGCATGGGCTTCGACTGCTGCCCCTATATCTCCTAAGAACCCCCATGGCTTAATCGCTGCAATCCCAATTTCCATACATTCTTTTGCCACGCGAACTAACTTTTCTGCTTCCTCACTTACCTTTCCAATCATAAACATTCTTGAAGCATCTGCATAATAGCCATCAACAATTGTTGTCACATCTACATTAACGATATCCCCTTCATGAATAATGGTTTCTTCTGATGGAATACCATGACATACGACATTGTTAATAGACACACAAACACTTTTTGGATAACCTTCATAATTAAGTGGAGCTGGAATACCACCATGTGAAACGGTATATTCATGCACAAGGGTATTAATTTCTTCTGTATTCATCCCAGCATGTATTTTTTCCCCTACAAGGTCTAAAACAGCGTTATTAATTTCTGCCGCTTTTTTCATGCCTAATACGTCCGCTTCACTTTTAATAATTTCTCTTGGTGGCACTTCATATCCTTTTAACTCATAGAGTTTTATCTTCTCATCTAATGCAAGATGACACTTTTTATATTTTTTACCACTTCCACACCAACATGGTGCATTGCGATCAACTGTCATATTCTTTCCTCCCTAGGACGACTGTTTATATCAAAATTTAATCAGATTATAAATCCCTTTCTATTATATACCTATTCAAAAGGAATTACACGTCATATAATATTACTGAACATCAAACCACTACCTGAAGGAGTAATTATGATTAAATTATTTACACATAATGATTTAGATGGTTTAGCTTGCGTATTACTGGCTAAACTTGCTTATGGTGAAGAAGCCGTTGATTTTGAAACTTGTCGCTATGAAGATATTGAGGATAAGCTCACTTTGTACTTAAATGAAAAGCAATATGAAGCCTTTGAGCATTGCTTTATCACAGATATTTCTATGAAAGAACCACTAGCAGCTGTGCTTACCGATTATTTTAAAAATCTTCCCATTCCAGTTACACTGATTGACCATCACATTAGCGCCCTCTCCCTTAATATATATCCTTGGTGCCATATTACGGTGGAAGATGCTGATGGCATTAAATGTAGTGGGACTTCTCTTTTTTATGAAGCCCTTTGTCTATTAGAGGTTCCTTATAAAGAAAAACTTTATACGCCTCTTGTTAAAGCTTTTGTAGAAAAGGTACGCCGTTATGATACTTGGGATTGGCAAGTACTAGAGGATTTAGAATCCAAACAATTAAATGATTTATTTTTTATTTTAGGCAAAGAACGTTTCTTAGCATATTGGCAAGAACGCCTTCTAAAGGATACTGGGGATTTTAGTTTTGATGACACTCAAAAATTACTTTTGGAAATTCGCCAAAATGAAATTGATCAATATATTGAATCTAGAAACGAAGAACTCATTGAAAAAGAAATCGCTGGCTATAAAGCTGGCATTGTATTTGCTAATCGCTTTCAAAGTGAACTAGGTAATCAGCTCGCTCTCTTACACCCTGAATATGATTTTATTGCCATGATTAATGTAGGCGGGGGTGTTTCTTGCCGTACGATTAAAGAGGATATCAATTTAGCCGAAATCGCTGCTTTATTCGGTGGCGGCGGTCATGCCAAAGCAGCTGGCTTACCTGTTAAGGAAGAAATTCGTGAAATGGTCATCCAGCAAATCTTTCATATTGCACCTTAATATATGCAAAATGGGAGCTGTTGCACGTTCATACAACACCCCCCATTTTGCATACTATTCTTTTTATAAACTCTGTCATCTTTCTATTAACTATTAATTAAGAAATCTAAAACATTCCAGCCAGCACTTGTTTCCCCTTTATACAATTCTGTATAACCGCATTTCTTACAGCTAATGGTAATAAATTTCTTATTTTGCACATCAAATATTTTGGCAAAATTACCTCCTGTTGCTTGAAATTGGTCGGATTCGTAACTTCCATTGCCACACTTAGGACAAACATAATTTTGTTGTTGCATTTTATTTCCCCCTTTAACGATTATTAAATTTATTATATCCCACAAATTTTTCAACTTTACATCCTTAACAAAAAATTAAGAGATGCCTCAGTTATTCCTTTAAATTTAAAATACACCCTACAAAGATTCCAGTAAATAGCATGCCTGAAAGTGCTACAAATGCTGAGGCAATTTTAGCAATCATGGTATGTGGGCTAATATCTCCAAATCCAACGGTGGTAAACGTGACAATTAAGTAATAAAACAAATCCACCGCTGATGATTTGGTGAGCACCTCATTATCTATAAAGTGATGTGCCTTAGGTTCTATATAAAATTGAATAAACAATAACAAAGTATACAAATTCACTAAGATAATAAAAAACCAAGTCAAGATGCTTTTAAATTTCAAGGCACTATTTTGAACTAAGTACTTCGTTGCCGTCTTATGCTTTCCTAGTACAATCCCTATGAGTTCCATATAAACAATCAAAACGCTCATTAATAGTGCAATAAAACAAGCTTGTCTTTCAATCCATCCCTCTAACTGAGATAAATTAAGTAAGATAATCGTTGGAACAGCCAATGTAAAAACAATATTAATGGTCATAGTATGTACATATTCCTCAAACCACTCCAATAAGGTTAAAAGTATTTTTATCAGCCAAATGAGTGAAATAAACGTTAACACAAAAATAATGCCTTTTTCTATCATTCCTTCTGTTTTCATGGCTTTGATTAAACTCATACAACTAATTATAAAAAGCTGTAAAATGCCTAATATCCTGTCTTCATTATCTCCTGTTTTCCAATAAGGAATTAAATAAACAAGAATGTCTTTCCCATTTATAGAACATTCATTAATTCTATTTATAAACTGAATGCCTAACAAAGCTAATAAAATATAAACTAGCATGCTCTCACCTCATTAGTGCTTGTTCTTCAGTTCATTATATTCTTGTCCTTATCGAATCATACCTACCCTTAAATTCTCCAATGACCCTATAATCTCCTCTTAAAATCTTCATAGCCAAAGGATTTTAACACTTCAAATCCTGTTTTTTCTCGGTAAAGCACAATATCTGGCAAATTAATTCCATTAAACGTATTGTTTTTGACCATCGTATAAATCGCCATATCTCCAAATATAAGTTTTTGTCCTTCCTTCAAAGGCTCATCAAAAGAATAGTCTCCTATGACATCCCCTGATAAGCAGGTAGCACTTCCCAAGCGATAAGTATAAGCTTTTTCATACGGCTCGCCACTTCCTAGTAAAGGTGGTCTGTAAGGCATTTCTAGTACATCAGGCATATGACAAGTGGCAGAAGTATCCAGTATCGCAAGTTTCATCCCATTTTTCATTGTTTCTAACACAGTGGTCACTAAATAGCCTGCTTTTAGGGCTACTGCTTCACCTGGTTCTAAATACACCTGAACATCATAAGTTTCTTGAATATGCTTAATGCACTGAATTAACTTTGGAATATCATAATCCGCTCTTGTAATATGATGCCCTCCGCCAAAATTAATCCATTTCATTTGATGCATATAAGATCCAAATTGCTCTTCAACATGCTTTAATAAACGCTCTAATGTATCAGAATTTTGCTCACACATTGCATGAAAGTGTAGGCCTTCAATTCCTTCTAGTTCTTCTGATTTGAAGTTTTCTAAAGTGATGCCCATTCTAGAATTGGGGGCACAAGGATTATAAAGCTCTGTTTCTACTTCTGCATATTCTGGATTAATTCGAAGCCCACAACTTATTTTTTTAGGATACTTAGAAACCTCATTTCGATACTTTTTCCATTGTTTAAAGGAATTAAAAACGATATGATTCGAATACTTCATAATCTCATTAAATTCCTCGGGCCTATAGGCAGCTGCATAGATATGCACCTCTTTTCCCATTTCTTCAAAGCCAAGCCTTGCTTCATTTAATGAACTAGATGTGACACCGCTTAAATACTGACCAATAAGTGGAAAAGTTTGATACATCGAAAATGCTTTGGTTGCTAGAAGAATTTTGGCACCTGATTGCTCCTCCACAGCTTTCAAAATTTCTAGATTTTTAATGAGTAAACGTTCATCCACCACATAGCAAGGTGTAGAAAGCTTACTAAAATCTAAGTCTGTCTTAAATGACATGGCGCATTACTCCTACTCTACTAATTCTGGATTAAAAGATTCTTTCCATGGTAATCCCCATTTATTAAGTGCCTCCATAAATGGATCTGGATTGAATTCTTCTACATTATAAACTCCGGGCCTTTTCCACTCCCCTTTCATCAGTAACATCGCACCAATCATGGCTGGTACACCTGTTGTGTATGAAATGGCTTGTGAGCCTACTTCTTTGTAACATGCCTCATGGTCACACACATTGTAAACATAGTAATTCACTGGTTTACCATCTTTTACCCCTTGATAAATACATCCAATATTGGTTTTACCTTTTGTTCTTGGACCAAGAGAAGCTGGCTCTGGAAGCACGGCTTTTAAAAATTGAAGTGGTATGATTTCTTTTCCTTCATACATAATGGGTTCAATAGAAGTCATGCCGACATTTTGTAAAACATTAAGGTGAGTTAAATATTTTTCTGAGAACGTCATAAAGAAACGAATACGCTTAATCCCATGAATATTAAGGGCTAAGGACTCTAATTCTTCATGATGTAATAAATACATATCTTTTTCACCAATTTCAGGGAAGTTGTAAACACGTTTGATTGCCATTGGCTCGGTTTCAACCCACTTACCATTTTCAATATAACTTCCCTTAGCGGTTACTTCACGAATATTAATTTCTGGATTGAAGTTTGTCGCAAACGGATAACCATGTTCCCCTGCATTAGCATCTAAAATATCTATGTAATGAATTTCATCAAAATAATGCTTTTGGGCATAAGCTGAAAATACACCGGTTACACCTGGATCAAATCCACATCCTAAAATAGCAGTAATCCCTGCTTCTTCAAATTTTTTGCGGTAAGCCCATTGCCAGCTGTATTCAAACTTTGCAGTTTCTGGTGGCTCATAATTAGCTGTATCTAGATAATGTGTCTTTGTGGCAAGACAAGCCTCCATAATGCTTAAATCTTGATAAGGTAGTGCAATATTCATAACGATATCTGGCTGATAATCATTAATAAGCGCAATTAACTCCTCTACATGATCCGCATTCACCTCAGCTGTGGTAATCTTTGTTTTTTCACCTTTTAATTTTTCTTTTAATGCATCACACTTAGATTTTGTACGGCTAGCAATGCAGATTTCCTCAAATACCTCTGAATTTTGACAACATTTATGTACAACAACACTCGCTACGCCGCCTGCTCCAATAATTAACGCTCTTCCCATCTTAATTCCTCCTAGTCATTTAATAATTTCTTAACATAGTTCGGTAATGCAAAGCATCCCCTATGAATGTCTGCATTATAATACTGTGTTTCAATGCCTAATGCTTCCCAGCTTTTTTCATCTAACTCGGAAATAGGGTCAAGTCCTTTTGAAGCAAAGCCAAACACCCAATTCCCTGATGGATAAGTTGGAATGTGTGCATTGTAAAGCCTTGTGACTGGAAAGCACCCTTTAATCTTCTCATGTGTTTTTTGTAAAGACTGAGCATAAACTTTATAATAAGGACTTTCATGTTGATTCACTAAAATTCCCTTATCACTAAGTGCTTTAAAACAATTGCCATAAAACTCTCTTGTAAATAGTCCTTCACCTGGACCAAAAGGATCGGTGGAATCCACAATGATTAAATCATAAAGATTTTCCACACGGCGAATAAACTTTAGCCCATCTTCATAATAAATATGCACTCTGGAATCTCCTAATGCACAGGCTGTTTGTTTAAGATAAGCCTTGCATGCACCAACCACCATTTCATCAATCTCCACTAAATCGATTTGTTCAATTTGAGGATAACGACATAATTCTCTTACTGCGCCCCCATCGCCTCCACCAATGACCAATACCTTTTGAATCGATAAGTTCACAGCCATTGGCACATGCACCATCATCTCATGATAAATAAACTCATCTTTCTCCGTAAGCATCATGCTGCCATCTAATGCAAGAAATCTGCCAAATTCATAGGAATCCATAATATCAATGCGCTGAAATTCACTTTCTGCTGAGAAGAGATGACGATCCACTTTAATAGAAAATCGTACATTATCCGTATGTTCCTCCGTAAACCATAGTTCCAAATCATTCACCTCCACTACTGACAAACAATATTAATATGCTCAATATGAATATCCTCTGTTCCTGTTAAGAAACAACCCTTTGCTTTTGCATAAGCAATATAGTCTAAAATCTCTTTTGTTATTTTTTCACCGGGTGCCAAAATAGGAATACCTGGTGGATAACACATCACAAATTCACTACAAATCGCCCCTATACTCTCTGCCATAGGCACAGATTTTTTTGGCGCATAAAACGCATCTTGAGGGGTCATTTCCACAAGTGGATTAATATATTCATGGTCAAGCATACCTGTTTGGTCTTTCGTATGTAATCTCTTAATTTCAGCTAAAGCAGAAATGAGTCTTTCAATCGCAAGATTCTTATCCCCTACTGAAATAATCGCTAGTACATTTCCAATATCTCCAAATTCAATTTGGATATCATAATCATCTCTCAGTAAATCATATACTTCAATTCCCGCTAGCCCAATATCTCTTGTATGAATAGACAGCTTCGTTACATCAAAATCATATACCGTATTGCCATCTATCAGCTCTTTTCCAAAAGCATAATATCCACCGATTTTATTAATTTCTTCTCTTGCATACTGTGCAAGGGACATCACGTGGTCAAAAATTTCCTTGCCATGCAGAGCTAAATTTTTACGTGAAACATCCAGAGAAGACATTAATAAATACGACCCACTAGTCGTTTGGGTTAAATTGATCATTTGACGGACATACCCTTCACTTACCTCATTATTAATGAGTAAAAACGAACTCTGTGTTAGTGACCCCCCTGTTTTATGCATACTCACTGCTGCCATATCTGCGCCAACACTCATCGCTGATGCGGGTAAGTCTTCATGAAAATAAAAATGCGTCCCATGGGCTTCATCTACAAGTACTAACATCCCATACTCGTGGGCAAGCTCAGTAATTTTTTTTAGTGGTGAGCAAATTCCATAATAAGTTGGATTATTAACGAGCACGGCTTTTGCATCTGGATGGGCTAGAATAGCTGCTTTCACATCTTCATACGACATACCTAGTGGAATACCTAACTTTTTATTAACACCTGGATTAACATAGACAGGCACTGCCCCACATACTACCATGGCATTAATGGCACTGCGATGGACATTACGAGGCATAATAATTTTCTCCCCTCGCTTACATGCTGTCATGACCATAGCCTGCACAGCAGATGTTGTCCCACCAATCATAAAAAAGGCATGTTTCGCCCCAAAAGCCTCCGCCGCTAACTCTTCTGCTTCTTTAATGACTGAAACAGGATGGCATAAATTATCTAATGGTTTCATAGAATTCACGTCAATCGACATGCATTTTTCCCCTAGAAATTCTGTGAGTTCTTTATTTCCTTTTCCTTGCTTATGCCCAGGTACATCAAATGGGACAATTCGCATTTCTTTATATCTTTGCAATGCTTCATAAATGGGCATCTTTTCTTGTAATTTCTTATTCATTTTCTAACCCCTTTACAAATTCATAAATACAAAAATAAGTATATGTAATATTAAAGTATTTGTTTAGTATTAATACCTACTAACCAAATGCTTTATAAATTCTTATTTTTAAGGCTTATTGTCGTCATATCACTTAATTTTATCCATCATTCTACAATATTTTTTTAGAAATATCAACTATTTTTCTTATTTACTCTAACCATTTTGTTTATTTATATTAAACTTCTTGAAGTAATATGAATAGAATCATGTGAAACATAACATAAATATATACTTTTTATTCATCTGAATTTTTTTATATTTTAGATTGAATCGTTCATATTATCCTCACACTATCCCATTAAAAAACTCTCAAAAAAGGCATTTATACGACCCATTATCTAGGTCATATAAATGCCTTTTTGTTTCTAAATACCTATTCTTCTAGTTGCTCCACTTCATCAAGCCATAATGCACTACTTGCATCACTAGGCATTCGCCAATCCCCTCTAGGAGATAAGCAAACGCTACCAATTTTAGGTCCATCTGGCAAGCAACTTCTCTTAAATTGTTGCATGAAGAATCTTCTGTAAAATGTCTTTAGCCATTTTAAAATAGTTTCATGACTATATCGTTCATCTTCTACCTCTTCTTTATTCGCAAAAGCACGTTTTGCAAGAAAATAAATTTTGCTTGGTGAGAAACCAAATCTTAAAACATAATATAAGAAAAAGTCATGTAATTCATAAGGTCCTACTGTATCTTCTGTCTTTTGAAGCATCTCTCCATTTTTACCTAAAGGTAAAAGTTCTGGACTTACAGGTGTATCTAAAATATCTAATAAAATGGCCTTAACCGCCTCACTTTGTTTTTTGGAAATGGTATACACTAAGCTTCTTACTAATGTCTTAGGCACGCTTGTATTGACAGCATACATGCTCATATGGTCTCCATTATAGGTACACCACCCTAGTGCTAATTCGCTTAAGTCTCCTGTACCAATGACCATCCCACTCCCTTGGTTTGCCACATTCATTAATATTTTAGTACGTTCTCTTGCTTGTGTATTTTCATAAGTAATATCATGGATATTTTCATCATGATTAATATCTTTAAAGTGTTGTCTACATGCGTCTGCAATAGGAATCTCTCTAAATGTAACCCCTAACTCTTTAATTAGTTGTACTGCATTATCATAAGTACGATCCGTAGTGCCAAAGCCTGGCATCGTCACCCCAATAATGTCTTTTCGATCACGTCCTAAATCGTCAAATGCTTGAACAGTTACGAGTAAAGCTAATGTAGAATCCAATCCACCAGAAATGCCAATTACTGCACTTTTACTATATGTATGCACTAATCGCTTCTTTAACCCCGCCACTTGTAAGGCAAAAATGTCTTCACAACGCTTATCTCTTGTTTCTAAAGCATGAGGAACGAAAGGTTTTCTAGCAATTCCAAATTCATATTTACCTCTCCAACTCAAAGGCTCACTCACTATTTTTCTGGTTGGTTTACCATAGGCTTTTCGACTATCGCTAAAACTTTTGCACTTCAGTCGATCCTTTTGCAAACGTTCAATATCAATGTCGTATGTGAGTAAATAATCACTTTCAATCAGCTTCTTGCTCTCTACTTTAATACTTCCATTTTCCACAATCATACTATGTCCACTAAATACTAAATCCGTAGTGGATTCTTCTCCACCAGCAGATACATAAACATAGCTACATAACAAGCTAGCTGACTGCTGAGTAATTAAACTTCTGCGATAATCCCTTTTTGCAATAATTTCATTACTCGCTGAAAGATTTAAAATCAAATTAGCTCCTGCTAAAGCAAGTATGGAACTTGGTGGAATAGGCGTCCATACATCCTCACACACTTCAATGCCTAATTTCACTTCACCCATCTCAAAAATCAAATCCGTTCCAACAGGTACTTTTTGACCTAGTAAATCCATTTCACTAACTTCTAACTTACTCCCTAATGCGAACCAGCGTTTTTCATAAAATTCATTATAATTTGGAATAAATTGTTTAGGCACAACCCCTAATATTTTACCTAGTCTAATCAGCACCCCACAATTATAAAGTTCATCCTCAATGACTAGTGGCAATCCTACAGCAATCGCCATATCCATGTGCTTTGTTTCCACTAATAAATCCTTAAGCACCTTTTTGGCACCTTCAAGTAAACTGCTTTGAAAGAATAGATCCCCACAAGTATAGGCTGTTATTGACAGCTCTGGAAAACATAGAATTTGTACACCTTTCTGGGCGGCTTCATTTATTTTCAAAAGCATTTGCTCTTTATTGTATTCACAATCTGCTACCTTAACATGTGGCACTGCAGCTCCTACTTTAACATATCCAAACATGTATTTTTCTCCTTACACTAAAAGTTTCCATTATGAAGTTTATCACGAATTTACTTTTATGTATATTCTTTCGGCATTTTTCCACCTATGATGATGTTTTTGGGCAGTTTACCTATATAATATTAATTTGGCACATTTTCATAGCCTCTAGAGCATTTTTATGACTGTCTGGTGTTACCCCTGCGCAACATTTAGCATCTACACTAATAGGGGTTTCAGGAATGCTGGCTTTAATAATTAGGGCATTAGAAATCACACAAATATCTGTACAAAGTCCAATAATTTCAACCTCTAGATGATGATCTTCCTGGGCTAATTCTTTCATCTTATTCCCAAGTGCTATGCAGCCAAAAGTTTCTTTGTCATAAAGCTGAGCAGCACTTACAACCGTTTTGGCAATAGGGTCTGCCAATTGCCATCCCCAAGTTCCCTTAATACAGTGTTCTACAGGTAAATTTTTTCCTTCACTTGTTGATAAATAATCTTCACTATGTGTATCCCTTGTATAAACAATTTTATAGCCTGCTTCTTTATAATCATTAATTTTTTCCACAACTGCTTCTACAATACCTTGTGCTTCTTTGGTTCCTAAACTTCCTGTAATAAAATCATTTTGCATATCTACAACGACTAATACTTTACTCATGTGCTTTATCCTTTCTATCTACTATTATCTTTTTGATACTACCAGTGTATGATTAACTTTTATCCCTGTCAATTTTATCCTTATAAATAATACTTAAATTAACCTATAAATTAGTTATACCTTATTTGCACTTTTTTAGTTCATATGTTCTATACTTTTTGAATCTACCAAATAAACGTTTGTAACTTTTTATCATCCTTACCGTTTCAATTTCTAATAAATCTAAATGCAACCCACAACATATTTGTTCTGTCGCTTTTTTTATCTGCCCAGTTAATGAACAAAAAATTATGATGCCTTTCACCTCATTCATCCCCTCTATTGTTATGGTAGAATTTAATTCCTTAAATTTCAACACAAAAATTTATTACTGGCAAAATAATAAATTTATTGTTAAGTTATTGAATTTTCCATCAAAATAGTCTATAACTAATATGATAATATATTTATGGTAAAGGGGGAAATGGATATACCATTTGTTGTATATTCATAAAATGCAATGAGAAAAAAATTTACATTATTTTTAGCAGTTTGTATGTTAGCAGCAACAAGCGTTTCTGCTGCAACAACAGAAACTAAAACAGAAACTAAAACAGAAACTAAAACACAAGCTGAAGTAAAAGATTCTGAAACAGCTGATGCCAAAGAAGAAGCTAAAGAAGACAAAAAAGCTGATACCAAAGAAGAAGCTAAAGACGACGAAAAAGCCGATTCTAAAGAAGAAGCTAAAGATGACAAAAAAGCTGATTCTAAAGAAGAAGCTAAAGACGACGAAAAAGCCGATTCTAAAGAAGAAGCTAAAGATGACAAAAAAGCTGATTCTAAAGAAGAAGCTAAAGATGATGAAAAAGTTACTTTAACTAAAGAGGAATTTGCTGCTAAAGCTAAAGACCTCAAATATGATGATATCAAAAAAGCTGTTAAAGATGCTTATAAAGCTGAAATGACAGTCCTTACAGAATGTGAAAATTCAACTGTTCCTGGTTATGATCAATTAAAAGCTGATTATGCTACAAAAGAAAAAGTACAAAAATACTTAGAAAAAACATTATCATCAAAATACGTTGAATCATTCTTAAAATCAGATGGTAAATTTAAAGTTATAGATGAAAAATGTTATGTTAGAAAAGGCGATATTACAAACAAATGTGATTTCTATAATGCATTAGTAGTTGCTAAAGAAGTAAAAGATGATCAAGTTGTTGCAAAACTTGAAGTAACTATAAACCATGAAGTAACTACATACCAAGCAACATTTGTCTATGAGAATGATGCTTGGAAAGTTGATTCATTAGCTAAACTTACTCCAATTGGAACACCAGTAAGCGTATTAATCTAATAAATTAAGTCTAATAAAGCCATTGCAAATTATGCAATGGCTTTATTATTATAATATAATTGACTGTCTCATTTGCTCAATATCCTGCTCTTCTAATATAATATCAGCTGCCTTCACATTTTCTGTGATTTGACTCAGCTTCCTAGCTCCACAAAGTACATTAACCATAGAACTCTGAGCTGCTATCCACGCAATTGCTAAATTACCATAAGTGCAATTGTACTTTTCACATAAATTTTTCCATGAATCTACTCCATCCACTATCTTAGGTAAATTTTCTGGTTTGTACCATTTCTTACCTTCTCTTGAACTGCCGGGTGCAGGTACAAAGTCTTTTCTAATCTTGCCTGTAAGTAGGCCTTGTTCTAGTGGTGAATAAGCTTGAAAAGTTATCCCTTTTTGAATAGCGCATGGTAAAATTTCTTTTTCTACCCGCTTATCAATCAAGCTATATTTCTCTTGAATAATGTCTAAATCACCATATTTCATATATTCTTCAATATGCCAAGGTGACATATTAGAGCCACCGATTACACGAATTTTTCCTTGTTTCTTTAATGTCATTAATGCTTCCATTGTTTCTTCTACCGGCACAATAAAAGGCTCTACACATTGCCAATGAGTATATAAGATATCAATATAGTCCGTTTTGAGTCTCATTAAGCTCTGATCCACAGAGTCCATAATAGCCCCTTTAGATAAATTCTTGTATACATTTTTGCCATCTCTAGAAAAATAATAGCTGCCCTCTGTTCTATCAAACATTAAACCACATTTAGTCGATAAAATAACCCTGCTTCTACGATCCGCAATAGCTTTTCCTACCACTTCTTCACTATGTCCCATCCCATATACAGGGGCTGTATCTACTAGATTAACCCCTAAATCTAAAGCTGCATGAATAGTACGGATAGATTCTGCGTCATCATTATCCCCCCACCAAGAACCTCCACCAATTGCCCATGTTCCTAATCCGATTCTTGAAACTTCTAAATCAGTCTTCCCAACCTTCATATATCTCATATTTGCCTCCTATGTATTATATATTAATTGTTCCATATAGCCTTTATTTCATTCTTGACCCAATATAACTTCTTTAATGTTTTATATTAGGTTATTTTTATTATATCACTATTAAAACAAATAAAATACAATTCACTTTTCACCCTACTACTTATTCAATATGTCTTAAACGCTCTATAATAGTTTCTTTTTGAGTAAAATGATAAATAACTCTTGGCAAACTGCACCCTATTCCACTAAAAATAAAGCCCACAATCAAAACAGCTCCTATATTAAAATGATATGTAAAAAACCACAATAATCTTTCTAGTCCTGCTCCCATTAGTGGTGACAATAAAATACTCAAAACAAGTGATAAAACAGCTGCAAATAATGCATAAATCATTCCTTCCCACATGAGCATTTGCCTAAGCTGTCTTCCAGTCATGCCGATGGATTGTAGCATTGCAAATTCTCTTCTCCTTGTCATAATCATAGTAAATATAGTATTAAAGAAATTTAACATTCCTACTAACCCTACAATAAAGCTCAGCATGCTTCCTATCATAACAAACATATCACATAACTGATGAAATTCTTCTATATAAGCTTGTTTGGATTCATAATCAAGAGCTGGATTAACACTTGTTGTATATTGCTTTAAAAAGCTCTCCATTTCTTGTTCCTTGCCATCCTCCATATCAATTAAATCGTTCATAACCCCAGTATATTGACAATCTCTCTTTAAAACCTCTGCATTTAAAATAAATTGATCACTGCTAAAATAGCGATAACTCATCCCAGATGGTATCTCAACAACGGCTACTACCTGATAAATTTCTTCATGAAACGCACTAGGTTCCTCAATATAATCATCATCTTCTTCTCTAGCTTCATATTGCTCTTCACTAATTTCTTGTCCTGTTCTCTCATCAATATAATGCCAAGCATCTACATAACGTATCTTCACTTCTTCTCCAACTTTCGCCCAGTTGGTATATATATCCTCTTTGCCAAATGATATAGCAGCAATTGCTTTTTTCTCAGGATTATAAACTTCTTGTAAATCTCCTTCTAAAACTTCGAGCTGATCTAGTGGATAAGCTTCCATTCCATAAAGTTGCACATCAAAACGTACACGCCCTTCTTGATCTCTTTCCGTTTTGCTCAGTAAGTCTGTTAATTGGTCTTGCGAAAGCCACCTATGTAATTTTCTAAATCTTTCATCGGTTATATACTCCTGCGCTCCGCTATATGCCATATAAACAGCACCCGCTTTAGCAATACCATTTTGTCCATTAATTACTTCTACATCCTGTTTATCTAAAATAGCTGGTACTTCACCTGACTGAAAATAGCTTGCATTCCCTACTATAAAGTCACTTGTACCTCTATGCCCTATATACTTATCCATATCAAATCCACATGAAAAAATTGATGTGATTTGCACCAATAAAGCAGCTAAAATGAGGGACAATATTACCTTTATCATTTTCCCTTTTCTACGGCTAACATAAGCCCATGCCATCTTATAAGGTTTCCCTTGACTTTCCTTATTTCTTACACTCTTTCCATTAGCAGGTACATTTTCTGTATAGCAAGCTGCTTGTACAGGTGAAACCTTTGCCACAATTCTCCTAGATCGATTACAAGAAATCCATATAGTTACTAAAGCAAATAATGTAGCACCCATAAAAATCAAAGGATTCACTTCTATATAAACTTTTTTACACTGGGTCATCTTTATTATTGTAGGTGTTAATACTTTTCCTAATAAATAACCTATTCCAAGCCCTATTGGAATCCCTATAATTGATAAAATAAATGCCTCATAATTAATCATTCTCTTAAGCTGGCTTCCTGTTGTCCCAATAGTCTTTAGCATTCCATAAAATCGTATATCGTTAGTCACTGAAATAAGGAAAATATTATGAATGATTAAATAACCTGTTAGGATAATAATAAATAATATCATTCCAATAAGCATACTTGTACCAAAGTCTAAATGTTCTCCCATCTGAGTTGAAAGGTAACCCCAGTTTACACCTATTTTTAAGTAATTGCTTTCTTGCTCATTTTCACACTGATAACCATGATTTTTTAGAATCGCCATCAAATCTTCTGTTATCTGATTGTCATTTTTTAAATAGATGTTCATATCCCAAAATCCTTTTTGTGTGTTGGGATTACATACCAAATAAGTTTTTATAATCTCTTCAGCATAACTTCGTGAAACCAGTGCCATACTGCAAGCGTATCCTGCATCATATTCCCACCAGCCTGATAAAGTAAATTGATCTTCAACCAAAATCTTCTGCTCGTCTTGGTTTAAATAGTAATTTAGCTCAATTTTCTGTCCAATTTGTGGATTTTTTATTCCTAATAAGTTTAATATATTGCTATCACAAGCAATCTCATGAGAACCTTCCTTAGGTAGTGTCCCTCTAGTAGGTATACAAAAGCTTCCCTTAGCACATATTTCATCCATATAACTTAATTCTACATGACATTTATTAAAAGGAATCTCCTCAGGACTACCTAAAAACAATCTTGCTCCCCAATTTGCAATAATTGGATCTTCTTCTAATTCTTCAATTTGATTCCATGAAACTTGTTTAAATGTACCATGAAAATCTCCGCCTGCCATTCTAAAGGTTTCTTGCTGGAACGAATGAAGCATAATACTTGTTATAGTAAACAATGAGGTAAACATTAAAGTGGTAAGTGCTATGGCTACTATTGCAATCACATTACGTGCTTTACAGCTTTTAAGATGACATTGTGCTATATTAAAAATCACTTTTTTGTTTTTTACTTTTAACATGATGTTTCACCACCTATAATCTTGCCATCTTCTATACGTACAACACGATCACTCATTTGAGCTAATTCTTCATTATGCGTAATCATGACAACCGTCTGGTTAAATTTTTGGCTAGTTACCTTAAGCAGTCCCATAACATCTTGGCTTGTTCGACTATCTAGATTTCCTGTAGGTTCATCCGCTAAAATAATGGACGGTTTAGCAGCTAACGCCCTTGCTATGGCTACTCGTTGTTGTTGTCCACCTGACAATTGGCTAGGTAAATTATTTAGTTTACCTTCTATTCCTAAACACTTAATCACTTCCTGAATGTAATTTTCGTCCGGTTTATGTCCATCTAACTGAATTGGTAATACTATGTTTTCATAGACACTTAACACAGGTACTAAATTATAACTTTGAAATACAAATCCTATTTTTCGTCTTCTGAAAATCGTTAATGCCTCTTCTTTTAGTAAAAAGATTTCCTTTCCATCAATCCTAACACTTCCTGAAGTAGGCCTGTCTAACCCTCCAAGCATATGTAATAAAGTTGACTTACCACTACCAGATGTGCCAACAACTGCAACAAACTCCCCCTTTTCTATCTTTAAATCAACATCATCTAAAGCATGTACAGCCATTTCTCCTTCTCCATAAATCTTTTTTAACGCTTTGGTTTCTAAAATAACCATCTTTCCCCTCCTAAATAAAAAAAGTCTGTATTTCATTTACCATACAGACTTTATCAAAATAATCTTTCTCAAATCTTTCTCCCTCGAAAATAATCTAACATTTTTGAAAGATTTTATGACCTAGGAAGAAAAATAGAAAATGTACTACCTTCTCCTTTTTTAGACTTCACCTTGATATAGCCACCTTGCATGGATATAATTTGTCTTGCAAGAAATAGTCCAATTCCTACACCTTCTATATCGCAAACACTTGGTGCTCGGTAAAATCTTTTAAAAATCAAAGGAATTTCCTCTTCCATCATACCTATTCCTGAATCAGTTATATCAATTCGAAAAAACAGCTCATAAGAACAAGCTTTCACTCGAATGCTTCCTCCATTAGATGTATATTTAATGGCATTGTCCAAAATATTATAAATTGCCTCTGCCGTCCATTTAAAATCAAAATTTTCTTCTTCTCCAGATATCTCATACTGAAAATCAATTGATTTTTCATTTATTTGAGCTTTTGCCTCTGCAATCACTGTTTCTAGTAATAAATGAATGTTATTTTTTTTAGGAATAAGATGGATTACCCCTGTTTCAAGGCGTGAACTTCTAATCAAAGCATTAATTAAAAACTGTAATTTTTCAGCTTGAATATTGAGTACATCAACATATTGACACGCCTCTTTAGGTATTTTTTGTTCTCTTAAAAGCTGGCTATACATTAAAATATTTGCAATAGGGGTTTTTGTTTGATGAGAAATATCTCCTATAAGTGTCTTAATTTTATCTTTTTCTTCAAACAAATGCTTGCAAGATACTTCTGACGCAGACAAATAATGCGCAAATTTTGCTTCTATAGAAGAAAGCAGTGTTTCATCAAAGCAAGATTCAGTAAAATTTCCTTCAATAGCTGCATTGAGCATCTTATCTAAAGTTTGTAATATTTTTCTGGTCTTACAACGAACATAGCTCGTATAAACTAATAATCCTATAATGGTTATCATAACAGCATACCATTTCCAGTAATCCATATGACTCATCTCTCCACCATCTTTCTCCCTTTACTCTGCTAGCCACGTATAACCTATTCCATATATTGTTTTTATATAGTGTGTTTTACTCGTCTCATCTTCAATTTTATCTCTTAAGCGTTTAATTGTAACAGATAGTGCATTTTCATCCACATATAGTTCATTTGACCATATGTAATTGATCATCTGAGCACGTGTCAAAGTTATCCCTTCATTTTCTACTAAATATCTTAGTAATTTTTGTTCCGTTTTGCTTAATTCAATAGTCTGTCCATTCTTTAAAAAAATCATATGTATAAAATCGAATTCAAGCACTCCAAATTGATAGTTTACTTTCTGATGTTTGGAGGAAGAACTTATTTTTCTAAGTTGATTTTGCACCCTTGCCCTTAATATAGCCAATGAAAATGGTTTTACAACATAATCATCTGCTCCTAATTGTAATCCTGTTACAACGTCCATTTCTGTATCATTAGCAGTTAATAAAATAACGGGCATAAGTGACTGCGTTCTTATCTCTTTAAGTAAATCTAAACCACTACCATCTGGCAAATTGACATCTAAAATAACTAACTCATAGTTCTTCTTTGCTAATGCTTGTTTGGCAAGTTTTAAATTAAAACATGTATCAATATGTATCTGGTCACTACTAAGTGCAATGCATAGTCCATTATTAAGTGTTTTATCATCTTCAACTAACAATATTTCTTTCATTCCATACCCCATATTTACTTATTTATTTAATTTTTATCATAATTCTATTTATTACCAAAGTAAATAAGAAAAGTGTAAATGCTACTTCTTGCACTTACACTTTTGGAATTTCCCTATTTTATTATGCATTAACTCGTTTCACTTATTTACTAGAAGATATAACTTTTTACTGCCCAGCCTATCGTTCCATTGGCAAGTTTTACTTTATACCAATCGCCTAAACTTGCTAATAATGTTAATTCTGTGTCCTTTGCTACTGTTCCAACAATTTCTCTTTCTGTCTTGGCACCACTTCTAATATTTAAAGAAGAAGCTGTTACTTTTGCTTTTCTAGGAAATGTTTCTTTCTTTGTTAGCTGTGTATTTTGACTGGTTGCTACGTTACCTTCTATGGTATTATTCCTTGCAATATATGCACGATTTACCCATCCTACTTTGCCATCTGATAACTGAATTTTATACCAATCTCCTAATAAAGAGACTACTTTTACCTCACTTCCCCCAGCAAGCGTTGCCACAATCTCTCGGTCTACCCTTGCGCCACTTCTCACATTTAATGTAGAAGCTATTACTTTACCATTGAATGGATAAGTATTATTCTGTGTTGTATTTCCAGTATTTGCATTCTGTGATGAATTCTCCTCAGTTTTATCTTCCACACTAATATAACTACTGCTTGCCCAACCGACTTTACCATCACTTAGCTTTACTTTGTACCAATCATTTAATACACCTAGTATGGTTACTTTACTTCCTGATACAATTTTTGCTACAATATCTCGTTCAACTTTGGCACCTGTTCTAACATTTAAACTAGAAGCTGTTGCGGTTCCAATTTTTCCAATATGACTCGTTAAATCTTTTATCATTTGATTATTGGACCCACTAGTTTGATTAGATGAATTATTTGTACTACTTCCTATGTTATTTAGTGAATCATCCCCCCATAGTTTCTCGTCATTGTCCAAGCCATTTGATGGATTATTTACTATAGAGCCACCATTGTTATTTACATTGGAACTATTGCCTGTATTGGTCTGTGTGCTATTGTTATTGATGGTTGGCAAGTTACTGTTCCCACTTATATTTCCATAGAAATTTGTAATTTGATTTTTACAAGATTGCCTATTATTTAGTAAATCTCTTAGGCTAAAGAAGATGCTTCCCTTTATAGCTGAATAATTTTTATTAAGCTCAAGTTGTTTTGTAATTTCTTTAGCTACATCATCTGTATAAATGCCTTGTCCAATATAAAGTTTTACATTCGTTCCTTCTACCTCATTAGCCCACCATTTAATAAGTGTGGCATAATCAGCCTTACTATGACCAATTTTCCAGTAGATTTGCGGAGCAATATAATCAACCCACTCATTTTTAATCCATGTTCTAGTATCTGCAAATAGTGCATAATAGGCTTCTCTACCCGCTGTGCTTGAACCTGAAATATCGGAAGTATTGTTTTTCCAAATACCTGGTGGACTGATTCCAAATTTAATACTTTTACCATAGGTTGCATTAATCGTTTTTATCGCACGGCTAACACGCTTTACCATATCATTAACAGCTTCACGTCTTGCATTAGCTACTGTACCGTCCTTTGTCTCACCTTGAGGGAGTGGGTAATTGGATGGATAAAAATAATCATCAAAGTGAATACCATCTACATCATAATTAGTAGCGATTTCTTTTACTGTTTCTACAATATGTTGTCTAACCTCTTCTACTTCTGGATTATAGTATAATGCATTGTTATAACTAAATGTCCATGATGGATTCAATCTAGCTGGATGTGAAGCACATAAAGTATTTAAATCAGTTCCTGATGTGGTTACACGATAAGGATTTAACCATGCATGGATTTCAAATCCTCTTTCATGTGCTGCTTGTACCATAAAAGCAAGTGGATCATATCCTGGATTTTTACCTTGCTGTCCTGTTAATACATCTGACCATGGATTAATACTAGAAGCGTACAGTGCATCTGCTTTTGGTCTTACTTGTACAATGACTGTATTCATTCCAATATCTTTCAAAGTTTCAAGTTTTTGAATGAACTCATTTTGTTGAGCTGTTACATTATTTTTTGTACTTGGATAATCTAAATTAAAAACGGTTGAAATCCAAACGGCTCTCATATCATTTTCATAAGTCTGCGCATAAATAGGTAACGCGCAAAAGCACAGTAAACATACAAAAAATAGTTTCATTATTTTTTTCATTCACGCACCTCCTCTTATCGTTATAAATCTTTTTAGGATCATATGTATACCTCTTTGATTATATGATTATTGGCTAATTTTGTAAATAAATATCACTTATTTGTCAACAAAATGCAATATAATGTGTTTATTTTTGCTTTCAATAGAACAATTAACTCAATTGAATTTTCTTTCTAATAATTTATTATATATATTATAATAAATTCATTTAACTAAAGGAGCGATAGCGTGATAGCAGAAAACTTAGAAGCCATAACAAATTATCTTTGGCATGAATCCACTCACAAAATTAACTCTCTACTGACTAACGAGTTAGATTTTAACATTAGCGACTATTACTATTTAATTGCCATATCTAATATGAATCATCCAAACTTTGGAGATGTAGCAGAAGCTTTAAATCTAACAAAGCCTGCTATTTCAGCTTTAATCAAACGATTAATGAAACATGAATTAATAGAAAAAGTTCAATGTGAAGAAGATAAACGAATCTTTTATTTATCTATCACAGAAAAAGGAAAAGCTATGATTCAAGGTGACAAGTCCCTTTATCCACGTCTTGAATCCATTATTTTATCTAAAGTTAACCAAGAACAAGTTCAAGCACTTGATTGTTTATTAGACGCTGTTGTATCTGTTCTCGCTGCTCAACCAACTGCTTAATTATCTTTCAAAGTTATTATCACTATATAGACTATAAAGCAAATAGGAGATGCCCAAGAACATCTCCATTTTCAAGGGCATTCACATATTTTCCATTCTTATTGAGAATAGTTTAAGGAAAAAAGGATAGGTATTATTTACCCATCCTTAATTTTTTGTTCAATATTTGCCTCAAATTTACCCAAACCTTATTATACATCATTGATTATCAAGACTTTTGGCTCTATTTTGCAATGTCACTTCTATATTGCATACCATCAAATTTGATTTTCTGTACTTCTTTATAAACCTCATTTCTTGCTTCTTCTAAAGAATCAGCAAGTCTTGTAATCGCTAGGACACGTCCGCCATCTGTTTGAATCGTTTTATCAACTAATTTTGTACCTGCATGGCAAAGAATCGTTTCTTTTTCTAACGTATCTAATCCTGTGATGACATCCCCTTTATGTGAGGATTCTGGATAGCCTTTACTTGCTAGAACAAGGGTTACACTTTTTCTTTCATCCCAAACAATAGGTGTATGTGCTAAATTGCCTTCAATACAAGCATTCATAACCTCAACTAAATCTGTCTTTAGTCTTGGAAGCACACTTTGTGTTTCTGGGTCTCCAAAACGTACATTAAATTCTAATACTTTTGGACTGTCCCCCTCAATCATTAATCCAATAAACAATACCCCTTTGAATTTAAGATTTTCTTTCTTAAATCCTGAAATAATTGGCTGAAGAATTTGCTCCTCAATATTTTTACGAACAACTGGCGTAATAATTGGGTTAGGTGAAAATCCACCCATACCACCCGTGTTAAGCCCTTCATCATTATCTAAAGCACGTTTATAGTCTCTAGCAGTTTCCATTGGTACAATGCTTTCACCATCTACAAAGCAAAGTAATGAAGCTTCAATTCCTGTTAAGAACTCTTCAAGAACAATGAGTTCACCTGCATCGCCAAATTTACCACTAAAAATATCACGAATGCCTGCTTCTGCCTCTTCATAAGTCTGGCAAATGAGTACCCCTTTACCAGCTGCTAAACCGTCTGCTTTAACAACGACTGGCAATGAGAACTTTTTGGATTCAGCTACGCATGCTTCTACTGCATCGCGAGTAAAGCTTGCATAACGTGCGGTTGGAATGTTATTTCTCATTAAGAACTTTTTAGTAAAATATTTACTGCCTTCAAATTCTGCACATTCTTTATTGGGTCCAAAAATTTTAAGACCTTTTGCTTCAAAAACATCCACGATTCCCATAACGAGTGGTACTTCTGGACCTACTACCGTTAAATCAATTTGCTCTTTTTGCGCAAAGTCAGCCAGTTCATTAAGAGCCTCCACTTTAATAGGGACATTAATAAATTCCTCAGCCGTTCCACCATTTCCTGGTGCCACATAAATGGCTATCTCTTCATGTAAACGTTTGATTGCATGCGCAATAGCTGACTCACGTCCACCATTTCCAATAATTAAAATTTTCATTACTTAATGACTCCCCTCTAACTTCTTGATCGCTTCTACCAAAATTTTATGTTCGATTTGATCTAAAATTCTAGCTTGTAAAGTTTCTGGTGTATCACCAGCTTCTACTGCTATTTTCTTTTGAACAATAATCTCACCTGTATCCACCCCTTCATCTACAAAGTGTACCGTGGCACCACTTTCTTTTTCTCCTGCCTTTATAACGGCTTCATGTACATGAATGCCATAAAAACCTTTGCCCCCAAACTTAGGAAGTAATGAAGGATGAATATTAATTATTTTACGGTTATAAGCTTTAATAAGCTCTGGAGATAAAATTTTTAAATAGCCTGCAAGTACAACTAAATCCACTTGTTCTTCTTGTAATTTATCAAGAAGCTTTTCATCATATCCGTCTTCTTTAGGATTAATAAAATAAGCAGGAATATGATGCTTTCTTGCACGTTCAAGACCATAAGCTGTCTCTTTATTGGAAATGACACAGGCAATTTGACTTTTTAAAGTGCCATCTTCTACTGCATCAATGACACTTTGCAAGTTTGTCCCCCCCCCTGATACAAGCACTGCCATTCTTAATCCTGACATAAGATAACTCCTTTATCACCTTTAACGATTTCACCTACTACACTGGCTTTTTCCCCTGCTGCATAAAGTGCTTCTACTACTTTTGTAACATCTTCTGGAGCAACCACAATCACCATACCAATTCCCATATTAAATGTATTATAAAGTTCTTCGATACTTAACCCAGATGTTTTTTCTAAGAAACCATAAATAGCTGGTTTTTCAATAGCTTTAAGGTTCATTTTTGCACTCACACCTTCAGGAAGTGCACGTGGAATGTTTTCAATAAATCCACCACCTGTGATATGTGCAATACCTTTTAATGTAGCAGCTTCTTTAGCGGCTTTTACAGCTTTCACATATAATTTAGTTGGTTTTAAAAGTGCCTCACCATAAGTTTCGCCTAAAGCTTCATCATATTGGTCTAGACGAACACCTGATACTTCTACTAATTTTCTTACCAGTGAAAAACCATTACTATGTACACCCGTTGAAGGTAAACCAATAATCACATCACCTTCTTTAATGGTGCTACCATCAATCATCTTTTTACGATCCACAATGCCTACTGCAAATCCAGCTACATCATATTCACCTGCTGGATAAAAGCCTGGCATTTCAGCAGTTTCGCCGCCAACAAGGGCACATGAGCTTTCACGACATCCCTCACTAATTCCTTTTACAATCTCTGCAATATGTTCAGGTGCAATATGTCCTGTTGCAATATAATCTAAGAAAAAGAGAGGCTCCGCACCACCACAAATAATATCATTAACGCACATCGCTACTGCATCAATACCAATTGTATCGTGTTTATTCATATCAAAAGCTAATTTTAATTTTGTTCCAACACCATCAGTTCCTGAAACTAATACAGGTTCTTCCATGTCTTTAAAAGCAGCTAAAGAAAAAGTTCCTCCAAAACTTCCGATATCTGTTAATACACCTGGTGTGAAAGTAGATTGAACATGCTTTTTCATTTGTGCAACTGCTTCATAACCACGATGTACATCTACCCCTGCATCTTTATAACTAATTTTTGCCATCTCTTTTCCCTCCATTTTATATTCTTTCTATCTTCTTTCTTAATTTTCATTCTTCTATTTTGGTTTTACTCTACTTCATCTTCATCAGTAATTGGTACTTCCATTGGATATTTACCATCAAAGCAAGCTGAACAGAATTGATCTTTATAGCCACATGCTTCTTTTAATTCTTCAAGTCCCAAATAAGTGAGTGAATCTGCACCTAAATATTCACAAATCTCATCAACTGACTTTTGTGCACCAATTAAATATTTACGATAAGGTGTATCTATTCCAAAGTAGCAACTATATTGTACAGGAGGGGATGTAATACACACATGGATTTCTTTAGCACCTGCTTTTCTAATTTGCTCCACAATACGTTTTGAAGTGGTGCCCCTAACAATTGAATCATCAATCATAATGACTCTTTTGCCTTCAAGATTACTTTTAAGTGGAGAAAGCTTAATACGTACAGCATTTTCTCTCATCTCCTGAGTAGGTTGAATAAAGGTACGACCAATGTAACGATTTTTAACTAACCCTTCCCCATATGGAATGCCAGATTCTTTAGCATAGCCAATCGCTGCTGGGACACCAGAATCGGGTACAGGCATAACCATATCGGCTTCAATTTTTCTTTGTCTTGCAAGCAATTTTCCTGTATGTACTCTAAAATCATAAACGTTGTCTCCATCTAGAATACTATCTGGTCTTGCAAAATAAATATGTTCGAAAACACAAAGGTGTTTTTGGCACATATTAGAAGGTTCAATGCTACGAATACCATCTTCATTAATGATAACGATTTCTCCTGGTTCTACATCACGAATAAATTCTGCATCCACTACATCTAGTGCACAGCTTTCTGAAGCAAGTACATATCCATCACTAATTTTTCCAATGCAAAGTGGACGAAGACCATGAGGATCACGAATCCCTATTAAACTATTATCCGTTGTAAGAACTAATGCGTATGCCCCTTTGAGCAAACTCATTGTATTCTTAATCCCATTTTCAATGCCTTTACTGCTATAACGTGCAATTAAATTTAAAATAGATTCTGAATCCGTTGTAGAGTGAAAAATAACCCCACTATCTTCTAAGATTTCACGAATATTTTCTGCATTTACAAGGTTTCCATTATGAGCAAGACCAATATCTCCTTTTTTATACTTAGCTACAAGGGGTTGTGCATTGCGAACATCCTTATCGCCAGCAGTAGAATATCTTACATGCCCGATTGCAATATTTCCTTGAAGTTCATTCAGTGCTTGTTCATTAAAAACATCTGCTACAAGCCCCATACCTTTTTTAACTTCGATGTCTCCACCTTGATTCACAGCAATCCCTGCACACTCTTGCCCTCTATGTTGAAGTGCGAATAAGCCGTAGTAAGCATGTCTTGCTGCGTTCTTTTCTGTTCTATAAATACCTATTACGCCACATTCTTCATGTAATGAATCATCCTGTAAAAATTTCATTTGGCACTCTCCTATTTGGTTACTCTTTTGAGCATTTCTTGATATACTTCCTCTACGCCACCAAGATCTCTTCTAAAACGGTCTTTATCCAATTTTTTATTTGTCTCGGCATCCCAGAAACGGCAGGTATCTGGTGAAATTTCATCTGCTAAAATGATTTTGCCATCACAACGTCCCAGTTCAATCTTGAAGTCGATTAATTTAACACCAATTTTTGCAAAGTATTCTTTTAAAAGGTCATTAATTTTAAAGGTCATTTCAGTCATTACATCTAATTCTTCTCTTGTTGCTACGCCAAGTGCTAAGATTTGATAATCATTAATCATTGGGTCACCAAGCGCATCATCTTTTAAACAAAATTCGATAGTTGGATTTTTAAGCACCGTACCTTCTTCTACTCCAAAACGTTTTGAGAATGAACCAGCCGCTACATTTCTTACAATGACTTCAAGTGGCACGATTTCAACAGCTTTTACAACGGTTTCTCTATCATTTAATTCTTCAACAAAATGTGTTTCAATGCCATGCTCAGCAAGCATACGGCACATAATGTTGCTCATACGGTTATTGACTACACCTTTACCAACGATTGTTCCTTTTTTCTCTCCATTAAATGCTGTGGCATCGTCTTTATAACTTACAATATAGTATTTTGGATCTTCTGTTGCGAATACTTTCTTTGCTTTTCCTTCGTATAATTGTTCTTTCTTTTCCATTTTTACAGCCTCCATTTAATATAATAAACGATTATTTATCTTAAGCCTCTAGGGTATATTAGTAAAACGATTTTTACTCTCTAGCAAAAACGTGCTGCTAATGCTGCATCTTTGGCAGCCACTTTATCAGCCATTGCTTTCTTATAGACTTTAAGTTTTTCTTTAAGCTCTGGATTTCCAAGAGCTAACATTTGTACGGCTAAAATCCCTGCATTTTCTGCCCCATCAATTGCAACGGTTGCAACTGGAATTCCAGGTGGCATTTGAACGATTGATAATAATGAATCTAAACCATCTAGTGTACTTGATTTAATAGGTAATCCAATCACTGGAATGGTAGTATAAGCAGCCAGCACACCTCCAAGATGTGCTGCTTTACCAGCTGCTGCTACAATCACGCCAATCCCGTTTTCTTCTGCTGTTTTAGCAAATTCTTCTGCCGTACCCGGTGTGCGATGCGCAGAAATCACACGAACAACGACTTCTACACCAAAGTCTTGAACCATCTTAATCCCTTTTTCTACTACAGGAAAATCTGAGTCACTTCCCATGACAAAAGCTACTTTCATAAGCACCTCCATGCCCCACTAATATTTTATCTATTTAAAATAATTCATACCTGATTCAAAGAGTTTTTGATCCTTATTACCAGGAATATTCTTGTGAACACATTCGCCAATACGTTCACTATGTCCCATCTTACCAATAATACGTCCATCTAATGATACAATACCTTCAATGTTTTCCATACTACCATTAACGTTGACATTACCATCTTGACTTGCAAAACCATTTTCATCTACATATTGGCTAAATACCTGTCCATTTGCAATGAGTTCATCTAAAACAGCTGTAGGTGCGACGAATCTTCCTTCACCATGAGAAAGTGGAATTTCATAAAGTTCACCAACCTTTACACCATTTAGCCATGGAGAAGCCACACTTGTAATCTTTGTTTTAGCCATCACGGAAATATGTTTACCAATCGTGTTATAAGTAAGCGTTGGACAGTTGCTATCCATATCACGAATTTCACCATATGGAAGAAGTCCTAATTTAACAAGTACTTGGAAACCATTACAAATGCCTAGCATTAAGCCGTCTTCTTTGTAAAGATGTTCATGAATGGCTTCTTTTAATTTAGCATTTCTAAAGGTTGAAGCAATAAATTTACCACTTCCATCTGGTTCATCCCCTGCTGAGAAGCCACCTGGGAATGCAATAATTTGTGCGTTTTTGATGCCTTTATATAATCTTTCAATAGATGCTTCAATATCTTCGTTTGTACGATTTAAGAATAAGACTTCATTAACCTTAGCACCTGCTCTTTCAAAAGCACGTCTTGTATCTTTCT
This sequence comes from uncultured Cellulosilyticum sp., assembly GCA_934725855.1. Taxonomy (GTDB): domain Bacteria; phylum Bacillota; class Clostridia; order Lachnospirales; family Cellulosilyticaceae; genus Cellulosilyticum. The sequence continues at coordinate 115,318 of CAKVCL010000006.1, forward strand.
CACAGTTTGTTCCTGGAAAAACTGGAATTAAAACTTCTGGCTGAGCGACTTTATTTTTAGCCACATAAATCTTTCTTTCTCCGTTAAAAGTCGCATCCTTTGCTGGTGTTTTAGCATCTACTTTTTGTACAAATACAGATTTTGTTGGCTCAAGCATATTAGAGATAACCTCTTTAAGCGCTACTTGAACTCCATTAATATCTAATACCTTATCAGCAGTTGTCTCACCAATTACTTCAAATATATTTGTATCTAATGTATTTGCTACTTCAGGTGATACTTCTAATACTAAACTACCATAACTTTCTGCAAATGGAGACATATCTTGAACACTAACTTTCACACCAATTTCATTACCGATTGCCATTTGAGCAAGTGCAACTACTAAACCACCTTTACCAATAGCATAACTACTAAGTATACTATTTGCTTTTACAAGCTCATAAACTGCGCTGTAAGCTTTGTGTATTTGTTTAAAATCAGGCATCATTTGTTCATCCATTGGAATAGAAACACGAACGAGTTTACTACCCACTTCTTTTAAGCTACCGCTTACGCATTCTTTCGCATCTCCGACGTTACAAGTAAAAGAAATAAGGGTTGGAGGCACATTAATGTTCTCAAATGTCCCTGACATACTATCTTTACCACCAATAGCCGCAATACCTAATTCTTTTTGAGCTTTTAAAGCCCCTAAAAGGGCAGCAACAGGTTTACCCCAACTGGTTTCTCCAGCTAAACGTTCAAAATACTCTTGGAAAGAAAGATAAGTTTTCTTATAATCTGCTCCAAGTGCTACGATTTTTGCTAAACTTTCTACGACTGCATAAACCGCACCATGAAATGGAGATTGTTCTGATAAATAAGGATCAAAACCATGTGTCATAAAGGTAGCTGCGGTTGTTTCTCCTTCTAATACTGGAATTTTAGCCACCATACCATTTTCTTTGGTTAATTGATTCTTACCACCATATGGCATCAATACGCTGCCTGCCCCAATGGTACTATCAAATTGCATGCCTAAACCTTTTTGAATCCCTACATTTAAATCTCTTAAAGTAGCAAGAATGTTATCTTTTGAAAATTCTTTCACTTCAATTTTGACTTCTGGAGCGACTACTTTAGCTTCTCTTTGTTGAGTCACACCCGCACTATCAAGAAAACTTCTATCAATATGAACAATTTCTTTACCTCTCCATGTCATGACAAGTTGTTTTTCTTCTGTTACTTCCGCTACACAAACTGCCTCTAAGTTTTCTTCGTGTGCAAGTTCAATGACTTTATCTAAATCTTTACGGTCAATGGCAATTGCCATACGTTCTTGTGATTCAGAAATAGCAAGTTCTGTCCCATCAAGTCCCATATATTTAACCGGTACAAGGTCAAGGTTAATACGAAGCCCTTCCGCAATTTCACCAATCGCTACACAAACACCACCTGCACCAAAGTCATTACAACGTTTAATGCATTTTGAAAAGTCAGCATTTCTAAATAATCTTTGAAGCTTTCTTTCTACTACAGGGTTTCCTTTTTGAACTTCAGAGCCACATGTGTAAAGAGATTCTTCTGTATGTTCTTTAGAAGATCCTGTTGCACCCCCACAACCATCACGACCTGTTGCACCACCTAGTAAAATAATCACATCACCAGGTGTTGGTTCTTCATGTTTTACATTCGCACGTTTGACTGCACCGACTACTGCACCGACTTCAAGACGTTTTGCTTTATAGCCCTCATGATAGTATTCTTTAACTTCACCCGTTGCAAGTCCAATTTGGTTCCCATATGAACTATAACCATTCGCAGCGGTTTTCGTAATCACACGTTGTGGTAATTTACCAGCAATGGTATTTTCAAGAGGTTCATTAGGATCTGCTGCGCCTGTTACACGCATCGCTTGGTAAACATAGCTACGTCCTGAAAGTGGGTCACGAATCGCACCCCCAAGACATGTAGCAGCGCCACCAAATGGTTCAATTTCTGTTGGATGGTTATGCGTTTCATTTTTGAAGAGCACAAGATATTCTTCCTCTTTGTCTCCAATTTTAATGTTTTCTTTAATCGTACAAGCATTGATTTCTGCTGTTTCAAATAATTCCTTAAGCTGACCATGTTTTTTAAGATATTTCACAATAATGGTTGCCATATCCATTAAAGTGACTTTTTTAGCTTTCTTAGTATGGACTTCTTCACGCATAGCATAGTATTCATCCAATGCTGTTTTAATAGGCTCTGCGTATTTGCCATCTTCTACTTCAATTTTTATGAGTTCTGTCATGAAAGTGGTATGACGACAGTGGTCTGACCAATACGTATCCACTACTTTTAATTCTGTAAAACTCGGCTCTCTATCTACCCCTTTAAAATAGTCTTGGAAATACACTAAGTCTTCAAGGCTCATGGCAAGTCCTTGTGCCTTTCTAAAGTTTTCAAGTGCTTCTTTGTCCATTTTATTAAAGCCTTCAAGAACCTTAACATCCTCTGGAACAGGATATTCCATATCTAGGTTTGTTTTTTTATCAAGTGAAACTTCTTCAGCTTCTACTGGATTAATGACACTTGCTTTAATTTTTTCTTTTTCTGCTTCTGTTAATGTACCAGAAATTAAATAAACTTTTGCAGTTTGTACCGTTGGTTTCACTTTACTATCTAAAATTCGTAAACATTGTTCGCAAGAATCCGCACGTTGATCATATTGACCCTTTAAATAACTTACTGCAAATACAAATTCATTACCAAACTCAATGTCCTCTTCAACTAAAACATCTGCCTGAGGTTCAGAAAAAATAGTACATAAAGCATTTTGGTATGCTTCCTTAGAAATATGTTCTATATCATATCGATTTAAAATCCTTACATTCGTTACGGTTTCAATATGTAAGAAGTCTTTTAATTCGCTTTCCATTCGCTTTGCTTCAACATTAAATCCTTCTTTTTTCTCAACATACACTCTGAAAACACTCATTGTGGTTCCCCTTTCAAAAGAATTGACCTGAATATCTACTAAAAGAGTACCATAATTAGATTTTTACGTCAATACAAAATTCGAACATTATCAATTAGTTTTGTTATAAAGTTCGATTAAAAGGGTGTTCTATATTATTTTACGATTAATATACTGTTTTTTTACATATTTTCAGCTTAATTTTTCATGAATAGCTTTTAATTTTCCGAACGTTATTTGAAATAGATTAGTCTATTTTCCTTTTTTATTCGTTTTCTATCCTAGTATATCCACCTTTTCTATAAATTCAATTAATAAACCAACTAAAAATGGAGCAAAATGATCATCAGTATCTTTATACTGACTTCTTGATCATCTTGCTCCATTTTATTGTTCAATCATTAATTTCATTTTCTTTAAAACACGCTTTTCAATACGAGATGCTTGAACTTGCGAAATATGAAGTGCCTGCGCAATCTCTGTTTGTGTATGATCTTCAAAAAAACGCATCGTGATAAGTTCTCTTTCTATAGGAAGTAATCTTTCCATAATTTCAGTAAGCATCATTTTATCCACAATGCTATTTTGCACAACAGGTGACTCATCAATTTTTTCACCTAACGTGATAGGTTTGCCATCTCCCTCAAAAATAATAGCATTAAGGGATTCTACCTCAGCACTCGATTCTAATGCATAAGCAACCTCTTCTACTTCCATTTCTAACCCTGCTGCAATCTCACTAATGGTAGGTTCACGGTTAAATTCCTTTACAAGTTCCTCTTTAATCATTCTGGCTTTGTAAGCTGTTTCTTTTAATGAACGACTTACTTTAAGCATGCCATCATCTCGTAAAAAACGTCTAATTTCACCCACAATCATAGGTACTGCATAAGTTGAAAACTTAACATTATAGTTTAAATCAAATTTATCAATACTTTTAATCAGACCAATGCAACCTATTTGGAATAAATCTTCTAGTTCATAGCCACGTCCAATAAATCTCCTTACAAGACTCCAAACAAGTCCCATATTTTCATCAACCAATTGATCTTTTGCCTTCTCATCTCCTTGCTGAGCACGAAGAATAAGTTCTAAGGTATGTTCCATATTATCCCACCTTTTCCCTTAGCTATTTTCTAAGAGATTTGATCATTTTTACTGTTGTACCATCGCCTAGGTGTGAACATACTTCAACTTCATCCATCATTTCCTGCATGACTGTAAAACCTAGTCCTGCACGTTCCTCATCAAGAGAAGTCGTATATAGTGGTTGCATCGCTTCTTCAATACTTCCTATCCCTTTTCCTTGATCCATAATAGTAATTTCAATCTTTCGCCCTTCATAAGCACATTTTACCATTACTTGCCCTTCATTTTTTCCTTCATATCCATGAATAATGGCATTGGTTACTGCTTCAGATACTGCCATCTTAATATCATATAATTCCTCTACTGTAGGATCTAATTGTGAGATAAAAGCACTAATCGCTACTCTAGCAAAGGCTTCATTAACAGATTGACTCAAAAAATGTATCTGCATCTCATTTTTCTTTGGCAATTTCTTTCCCCCTTGCACTTTTCTTACGCTAATTCTTTCATTGCTTCCTGCTTATTAGAATAGGCCTTCATAAGCTTACATACATTACTCATATTCAATATTCTTTCAATATCTTTAGGCACACCATATAACCCAACTCGTCCTCCACCAATAGCAACTAATCTATATCTACCCATTAACATTCCTATGCCAGAGCTATCCATAAAGGTTACTTTTTCAAAATCAAATAATAAATTTTTGGCTCTCTTTTTCTGATAATTTCTATCTACTGCCTGCCTAATTGCTACACATGTATGATGATCAATTTCCCCCATTAATGCTACGACCAACGTTGTGTCTAGCATATCAAATTCCATTTGCAAAACCTTCTCTCCTCCTTGTTCAAAATTGTCTACAAATAGAATAATCTGATTTCCAGTAATTGTCAATCTTTTTAATTGATAAAAATGGATTTTTTTTACTTCCCTTTTATAAATCACCAATACTCTCTAAGTGAGATTGTGCATTGTAATATTCAGTTGTATTAGGATAAGTTGCTATTACCTCATCATAATATTTTTTAGCCGTATCAATATTATCTATTTTTTCATAAGACCTTCCTAAATAATAAAGTGATTTTCGTGCTGGCCGCTCTTTAGGTTCATAAATAATCAAGGTTTCAAATGATGTAATAGCCTGTGTATAATCTCCACGATTATAGGCTTTAATTCCCTCATTATATAGTGCATCAACTGCTCTTGGATAAGTTTCTTCCTTTAATTCATTATACGTTTCTAGATCTTTTTCTTCTAAATTACTCATTGCAATACTATAAACCGTTTTTGCAGCTTCGATATACTCTCTCTCTCTAAATAAGTTTTTAGCTGAACTTAGTTTTTCCTTTTGACTAATGGTTGTGACTTGTGTTTTATAGTCCTCAATTTCATTTTCAAATTTACTTTTCTCATCTTCTAACGCTTCAAGTTTCGTTTCATAATCATTAGTGAGCATCATTAACTCTTGTGACAACTCGTCTCGTTCCTCGGCCAGCTGCTTATTTTCTAGTTTATAGCCATTTACTTCATTAGGCAAAATTAGATATTTTCCTATAATTACAACTGATAATACACCTAATACAAAATAAAGCAAAGCTCGCCTATACATCGCACTTCTATCTAATATCTTATGAATATTACTTTCTCTAGTAGGTTTGTATTCTATCTCATAAGGCTCTACCGTCTCTGTATTTTCACCACTTAAAATTTTGGAATACATCAATGCTTTTTTATGTCCTTCATCAATAGCTAGTACCCTCTTTACTTGTTCATTGGCTTTATGATACTGTTTCTGTTGTATATAGACTAAAGCTAATAACGCTCTAGCTTCTATAAAATTAGGTTGCATGGCAACTGCTTTTTTCAACCGAATAAGTGCCATATCTATATCTTCTTGCCTTAAATAACTTAACGATTTATTATAAAGGTTAATTGCCTCTCTATTAGCCTCCAAATACTTAGGCTGTTTATGTACTTTTTCTATATATATGTTAGCCAAATTATCTTCCTTTTGAAGAAATTGACTCATAACCCATTCCTTTAATGCATCTCCTAACTGGCCCATCTCAAAATAAATGAGTCCCAAAAGATTTCTTGCATCAATATTATAACGATATAAGGTGATTGCCTTTTCCAAGAAAGTACAAGCTAGTGACAATTCTTTTCGCTTAGCCGCCTCCAGTCCCTTATTATAATAAAAGGCACTTTTTTCCCATACTTTCTTAAAAGGTTCTATTCTTTCTAAACAAACATTACAAAACAGGCCATACTTAATGATATTTCCACAGTAAGGGCATTTATATTCCATAGCTTATTGCTCCTTATCACTAAATTCATTTTTATCAATCATCCTGCCCTTACCACTTCTCATTCCCTCTTTAATAAGATCAATGACATCTCTTAAATCTTCTGTAGCCATTTGTTCTTCTAAAGCATCTATTCCTAATATCGGTTTAAACTTTTCAAGTTCTTCTGTAAAATTTAACATATATTTCCTCTCCTGATTATTTTATCACCATCTGATCTAGTTTCTATACATTAATACTACATCCTTCAATGTTTATTCGCAATATATCACCCATTTATTTCCTAACTTCTCCACCTTTTACACGTTTTTTCTCATTCGCTTCAAAATTCCTATTTCTGCTTGACATCATCCTTAAAACTCTGTACCCTAATACTTAAACGGTACTATCGTGGTATATAATGATAAAAAAGATATAGCAAAAGAGGTGCTCTATGTCACAAAATGATGATGTATGTGCTTGCACAATGATCCACGAAGATATTGTTCAAGCCGTTTCAAGTCAAATGCTTCCTCAAGAGATCTGTACAAATTTAGCTGAGCTCTTTAAAATTTTCGGTGATGCAACTCGCATCAAATTATTACATGCTTTAAAATGTTCTGAAATGTGTGTATGTGACCTAGCAGCTTGTCTTTGTATGACTCAGTCTGCTATTTCCCATCAGCTTCGAGTATTGAAGGCTTTCAATTTAGTCAAAGCACGTAAGCAAGGCAAAGTTGTTTACTATTCTTTAGCAGATTCTCATATTACTGCACTTCTTGACATTGGACTTGAACATATAAACGAATAAAAAAAGACTACTTAAGGTAGTCTTTTTTTATTCGTTCTATTCATTTCTGCATTTCGTTCTTTTCTTTTTTCATTAAGGTCAATCACCTTTTGGTGTTGATTAATCCCAATCTTAACTTGGTTTTCTTTTTTCTTTGAGTTAGAAGGATATGATTTTACCACATTACTTTTTAGTTGTTGACGCTGCTTTAGCTTTTTGCTTTGATTTTGATGACCCATTTCTCTTCTTTGCTCAATTATAATATGAGCAATTATTAATCCCAAAAAGCATACACAACCTAACGTCGTAATCATTGCTATATTCATATCTCATCCCCCACTTCAAACCACTAATCTTTATTCTATTTTACTCACTTTCAGGCTTATCCTATCTCTATTTTTATTAAATTTTTACGATTATATTTTACTTTCAAAGCCTTAAGTAAGTAATCTTTTCTTTATATTTTATATTATATCACATTTTATTGTAAATATCATCTAAAACACTCTAGTCCTTTAAATTCAATATTTAAATTTCTTTCCTAAATAGATTAGTCGTTTATCGTAAAGTTCTATAATCGTAAGTATTCCACCAAAGTTTTAAACCCTAAATGGTCAGTTTCTTTTTTATAAGCTTTTAAAATATCGTGCTTAGCTGCTTCTAATTGATTGAGGTGATAATAAACAATGCCACGCTCTGCTAAAGCATTCATATCACTTTTTCTCATTTTCAAATAAGTATCATAGTATTTAAGGCTTTCTTCATATTGTCCTAATAGCCCATTTATAAAAGCCATACAATAAGTCGCCCCTTCGTTATCAGGTTCTAGTTCTAGAACCTTTTGATAAATCGCTAAAGCTTCATCATACATTTTTAAACTCAGTAAAATACTTCCTTTACATTCATAACCAATTGCAAGCGTTGGTTCTTCCTTAATGGCTTTATTAAAGCATCTAATGGCTCTTCCATATAAATCTTTTTGTAAGAATTCATCTGCTTTTGCAAAATACATCTCATATTCTGGGAAATTTAAAATTGATACACCATTTAAATCTTTTTCCTTCAGTACAAAATTCATCTGATCGTCTTGATAATTATGTACATACATGGCTATATCACGAATAACACTTTCATCTTTTTCAAAATAAAGTCCCTCTTCCATTGGCTGTGCATCTAAAAGTCTAAATTCAACGGGCAAAAGCAACGCTTCACGTGCAGGTGCTTTAATACTATACTTAAAAATCGTACGCTCACTATCTAAAGAAAGTGTTTCACTCATCTTTCTGTAAATGGTTGCTTTTTTATACCACCCAATGACTTTATTTTCGCCTTTTCTATTATGAGCAGTCCAAATAACCGTTACATCTTGTACACAGTCATCTTCTTTTGTAACCCCTTCTATTTGCTCAATAGGAATCTCATCTAATCCTTCTCCATATCCATAATAATAGCCATTTACATTTTGAAAATTATAACCACATGCAGGAACGAGGGTTTCTTCATCTCCCTCTCCTGTATAATACTTCATCCAAGGTACATTTATAAATACTATTTTCATGATCTTTCTCCCTAGCCCAATTTATTCATTCTTCACATAATGTTATATGCTTTTTTACATTATACACACTTATTTTATCATATTCTATCACTATATAGAAATATTTCATTTACTAGGGGTTAGATTTTACAAGCCTACTTAGCAGTGCTTATTAAGCATAAAAAAGAAATCACCTAATGCCTTCTCAAACATCAGATGATTTCTTTTTTTATCCAATTATGCTTTGCAAAATAAATAATACAATGACAAAGCTAAAATTAATAGCAGAAAACTTAAGTACATAGCTCTTTGTTTTATCTGGGTTATGCTTCTTAAATTCACTAAATGTAATCAAACTTGCTAGTGAAGCAATCAAGGTCCCACAGCCACCAATATTTACAGCTGGTAATAAGCTTGCATAATCACTAGTAAAATGAGAAAGTAGCACAGCACTTGGTACATTACTAATGAGTTGACAAGACAAAATGCCAAATAACAGAGTATTTTTAGGCAGTAGATATTCAAAAAAGCTGCTAACCATAGGAATTCTTGCCATGTTTCCACTAAATACAAAGAACACACAAAAAGTAACCAGTAATGGATAATTTACTTCTTTAATCGCTTCTTGATCTAACGCATAAAGTGCTATTGTAATCACAATTGTCCCTAATAAATAAGGAATGATGCGAAATACAATTAAAATACTGCAAATGAATAAAATAGAATAAATCACTGTACACTTTTTATCTAAAGTATAGGCTTCATCCTTTTTTAACTGTAAAGGAATTGGCTTAACGAATAAACAAATACCTAAAATCATAATCGTTGCTGCAATAAATGAAGGGAGCATAATCTTAATAAATTCTAAAGTTCCCATATGATAATAAGCATATAAAAATAGATTTTGTGGATTACCAAAAGGCGTCACCATTCCACCTAAGTTTGCTGCAATATTTTGCATAATAAAAGTAAATGCCATTGCTTTCTTATGATCTGTACTATTTAGCACAAAATAACCTAAAGGTAAAAAGGTAAGTAGTGCCATATCATTTGCTAAAAGCATTGACCCCACAAATGTAATCATAACCAGCCCTAAAGTCGCATTTCGAAGGTTATGTAATTTTAAAACAATATTTTTACTAATGATCTCAAACACATGAATATGAGAAAAAGCAGCAACCACTTCTAAGGTGCAAAATAACGTCGCAATCGTACGCCAATTAAAATAACTTAAATAACTTGCATCAACCGGTATGATTAAACAAGTAATCAGCATGGCTATGGTTGCGATGGATAATACAGCTTGCTTTTTAGAAAATGCAACAAGCCAATTGATGACCTTAGTTAATAAATTATCATTCTTTGGTTTATGATTTCTTAAAACCGTATAACCAGAGTCACTGCTATTTAAATAGATATTCTTTTCCATCAGATAATCTTCCTTTAATTATTTTATTTACCAATGATTGATTTTAGCAGATATCCTAAAAAACGCAATCATTTTTATTTAAAAAAGTTAAATTGTTACGATATTATTTTAATTTTTAGATTAGTAATTTTCTGTTTATTTTTTGTCAAAAAAACGTTATAATAGATTACAGTAAGTGAAATAATAACTGCTTATTATTTTCTACAATACATTACAAATGGAGGTTTTAATATGTTAGTATCAGCTAAAGACATGTTAAACAAAGCAAGAGAAGGAAAATACGCTGTTGGTCAATTCAACATCAACAACCTTGAATGGACAAAAGCAATTCTTCTTACAGCACAAGAAAACAACTCACCAGTTATCTTAGGCGTATCTGAAGGTGCTGGTAAATACATGGGTGGTTACAAAACTATCGTAGGTATGGTAAATGGTATGTTAGAAGAATTAAACATTACTGTACCAGTTGCGCTTCACTTAGATCATGGTTCATACGAAGGTGCATTAAAATGTATCGAAGCTGGTTTCTCTTCAGTTATGTTTGATGGTTCTCACTATCCAATCGAAGAAAACGTTGCTAAAACAACTGAACTTGTTAAATTAACTTCTGAAAAAGGTCTTTCTTTAGAAGCTGAAGTTGGTTCAATCGGTGGTGAAGAAGATGGTGTTGTTGGTGCTGGTGAAGTCGCTGACGCACAAGAATGTAAAAAAATTGCTGATCTTGGTGTAACAATGCTTGCAGCAGGTATCGGTAACATTCACGGTAAATATCCTGCAAACTGGAAAGGTTTAGCTTTCGACGCTCTTGAAGAAATCAAACAAACAGTTGGAGATATGCCTCTTGTACTTCACGGTGGTACTGGTATTCCAGAAGAAATGATTAAAAAAGCTATTTCTCTAGGTGTAGCTAAAATCAACGTTAACACAGAATGCCAATTAGCATTTGCTGCTGCTACTCGTGAATATGTTGAAGCTGGTAAAGACTTACAAGGTAAAGGATTTGATCCTCGTAAATTATTAGCTCCTGGTTTTGAAGCAATCAAAGCTACTGTAAAAGAAAAAATGGAATTATTCGGTTCTATCAACCGCGCTTAATTTTCCAAAAAAGGACATAAAATGATTCATTTTATGTCCTTTTTTATATGCATTCTGGCAATCTATTTGGCCTAAAAAAGAAAAAAATACCAGAATAAAAGATTTCATACTGCACATATTAATACCATAGTAGTCACAAAACATTCCACCTCATCACTTGAGGTAAATTCTTCAAAGGATACCTCCTTTGAATCACCCAGAATATTTCGTGATTACTAAATTAAAAACACCTAACAGGGGGCAATTATTATGGCAAACAAACAAACTTTCGAACAAATGAAATATGAGGTTGCTAAAGAAGTTGGCGTACCTTTAAAACAAGGTTACAATGGAGACATCACAGCAAGAGAAGCTGGAAAAATTGGTGGAACTATTGTACAAAAAGTATTCGAAAGCTATAAAGGGTCAAAATAATTGAAGATGTCAAATAACCGAGCTAAATGATTAGCTCGGTTATTTTGATTTTATTCTTCTACTTCTACCATTTTGACATCTCCAAACCACATTTTACTGGTTGATGAAATGTCCCATCCTTGTACGCGGTCTTGAATCATAATTGGATAAGAATAGTAGTAAAGTGGAATCATTGGCATATCTTCCATTAAAATATCATGTGCAGCATATAGGTGTGTCATACGTTCTTCACCTGTTGTTTGTCTTGCTAATTTCATTTGCTCATCAAATGCTTCATTGGAATAACGTCCAATATTTTGTCCATTGGTTGTTTCAAAGATTTCAAGCATGGTTTGTGGATCATTGTAATCCCCAATCCAACCACGACGTGCTAAATCTTCAAATTGATTGTTATTAGTTGTTTCCTGGAATACCGCCCACTCTTGATTAGTAAGCTTCACATTCACTCCTAAATTTTGTTTAAGCATTTCTTGAACGGCTTCGGCAATCTTTTTATGACTTTCACTTGTGTTATAAAGAATTTCGATTTCTCCAAGCTCAGACCCATCTGAAAAACCTGCTTCGGCAAGAAGGGCTTTTGCCTTTTCTACATCAGCTTTTGTAGATAGCCCATAATCGCCAGAGGTTTCTGCAAATGAATTCCCTTTATCATCTTTTACACCTTTTGGCATAAATCCAGTGGCAGCAATTTGCCCTGAGCGAGTGACTTCATTTACGATTTGCTCTTTATCAATCGCAAGTGTTAATGCTTTACGCACTTTAACATCTTGCATAGCTGGTGTATTCATATTATATACATAATAGTATGTACCAATTTTAGGTAAGATGTAGAATGTTGGATCTTCTGCAATTAATCTTGGCATTTCATCTGCTGGAATAAATTCATTGATATCTAATTCTCCTGCAGCATACTTTGTATAAGCTGTTGATTCATCTACAATCATGTAGTAAATGATTTTATCTAAGGTTACATTTTCAGCATTCCAATAATTTTCGTTTTTTACATAAACCAATTGGTCACCCATTTTGTACTCAGAAAGAACAAATGGTCCATTACTGATTGCTTTAGAAGGATCTTTTGCCCAAGCCCCTTCATTATCTACCATGTCTTCTCTTACAGGCATCATGGTTGGATAAGCACAAAGTTGTTTGAAATATTCTGTTGGTACACTTAATGTGACTTCTAATGTATGATCATCAAGTGCCTTAACGCCTAATTCATCAACTGATTTTTCACCCTTTCCAATTTCAGCTGCATTTAAAATGTTTGCTGATTCAAAAAGGTACATATACTCAGAAGCGGTTTTAGGATCTGCTCCACGTTTCCATGCAAATTCAAAATCTTTTGCTGTGAGAGGTTGTCCATCTGACCATTTTGACTCTCTTAATTTAAACGTATAAACGCATCCATCTTCAGATACAGTATAACTTTCAGCAATACCTGGAATAAATTCATCTCCTACTTCTCTTAATAAACCTTCAAAAGCATTGTTAATGATATGACTTCCATCAGCTGCTGAGTTAAGTTGTGGATCTGTTGTCAGTGGATCTGCTCCTAAGTTGACTTTAAGGATTTGTTCTCCTAATAATGAACTTTCCTCTGCGGCTGCTTCTGTCTTGGAATCTACCTCTTGTTTTGTTGATGCAGAACCACAACCTGCAAAGCTTAAGCCAACCATTACAGTGACTAGTGCTGCGATTAGTTTCTTTTTCATGTCATTTCCTCCTAGTTGTTTATATAAAAAGCATCTACGCCTTTAAGTCGTATATTGCTCTTTTTCAGTTAGTCATTTTGATAAGATATAACTCATTATTCATAAAGATGACAAGCCACTTGATGTCCTGGTGCAATTTCTTTTAATTCAGGTTTTACTTCACTACAAATCTTCATGCACTTTGTGCATCTGGTTCTAAATGGGCACCCTGATGGTGGATTAAGTGGGCTTGGCACATCGCCTTGAAGCACAATACGTTTTCTTTCTCTTGCCATTTTAGGATCTGGAAGTGGCACAGCCGAAAGAAGGGCCTGGGTATAAGGATGGGCAGGATGCTCATTAATCTCATTGCTTGCTCCAATTTCTACCAAGTTTCCTAAGTACATCACGCCAATGCGATTGGATATATGTTTTACCATAGATAAGTCATGAGCAATAAACAAATAAGTCAGCCCCATATCCTGTTGTAAGTCCTCGAGCATATTGATAACCTGTGCTTGAATAGATACATCAAGTGCTGAAATCGGTTCATCACAAATAATAAATTCTGGGTTTACAGCAAGTGCACGAGCAATCCCTACACGTTGTCTCTGCCCCCCACTAAACTCATGAGGATAACGATTGGCATGATCCTTCATAAGTCCTACTTTGTCTAGTAAATCCATAATGCGGTCATTCTTTTCTGAACCTGTGGCAATGCCATGAGTCACCATAGCTTCCCCAATGATTTCATTGATGGTCATACGACTATCTAACGAAGCATAAGGGTCTTGGAACACCATTTGCATACGCTTTCTAAAAGGTAGCATTTGCTTTTGAGAATAATTTGTAATATCCTCGCCATCAAAAATAATCTTTCCATCCGTTGGTTCATAAAGTTTAATAAGGGTACGCCCTGTCGTTGACTTTCCACATCCCGACTCTCCTACAAGTCCTAATGTTTCACCTTTTTTGATGTGAAATGAAACATTATCTACAGCTTTAATGTATTGTACCTTCTTTCCAAAAAGGCCACTTGTTTTCGTAAAGTACTGTTTTAACCCACTTACTTCTATTAGGTTTTCTCTTGTATCTTGCATTATATTCTAGCCTCCTTTACGAATCCTTCCACCTTAGGCGCCTCTTCAAGTAATAAATGACATCTTGACTCATGAGTTGGTGATACTTGGTGCATGGATGGCATTTCATTTAAACATTTTTTCATCGCATATTTGCAACGATTACAGAAAGGACATCCTTTAGGTGGATTTAATAAGTCTGGTGGTGAACCAGGAATTGGCTCTAATCTTTCTTTTGTGGTTGCATTTGGATTAGGCACTGAATTTAATAGTCCTAAGGTATATGGATGTTTGGCATCATAGAATAACTCATCCACAGATGCTTCCTCCATGATCATCCCGCCATACATAACAATGACCCTGGTACATAACTGTGCAATAACCCCTAAATCATGGGTAATAAAAATAATGGAAGAATTTAACCGCTCCTGTAAATCCTTCATTAATTCTAAAATCTGTGCTTGGATGGTAACATCTAACGCAGTTGTGGGTTCATCTGCAATGACCAGCTCAGGATCGCAAGATAACGCCATCGCAATCACTGCTCTTTGTCTCATTCCACCACTAAACTCATGGGGATAATTCTTCATACGTTCCTCGGGAGAAGGAATACCCACTAACCCTAACATTTTAATCGCAATCGCTTCTGCTTCTTTTTTACTCACTTTTTTATGTGTACGAATGACTTCTACCATCTGATTACCAATGGTATAAACTGGATTTAAAGCACTCATAGGATCTTGGAAAATCATAGACATCTCATTACCTTGAATCTTTCTCATTTCCTTATCCGTCTTTTTCACCAAATCTTCGCCTTTAAAAAGAACCTCTCCTGCTTTAATCTTTCCTGGATGTTGGAGCAGCCTCATAACGGAAGAACACGTCACAGATTTTCCACTTCCTGATTCTCCTACTACACCAAGCACCTCTCCTTTATACAAATCAAAATCTACATTTCTAATCGATTGAACCTCACCTAAATGAGTATAAAATGAAGTTTGTAGACCTTTTACTTCTAAAATCTTTTCTTTACTCATAACTTAGCTGTCCTTTCTATTTACGTAATCTTGGGTCGAGAGCATCTCTTAAGCCATCTCCTAAGAAGTTAAAGGCAAACATAGTAATTGCAATAGCAACAGATGGTGCAATCAGTTGATAAGGATAAGAACGAATCCCCCCTAATGCGTCATTTGCTAGTGTTCCCCATGAAGCCATCGGTGCTGATACTCCTAGACCAATAAAACTTAAAAAAGACTCTGTAAAAATAGCACTTGGGATACTCATTGTCAGCGATACGATAATCGGTCCCATGGCATTTGGAATAAGATGTTTCATAATAATCTTAAACTTAGAAACACCAATAGTTCTAGCAGCTAATACAAACTCTTGTTCTTTTAAGCTTAAAACTTGTCCACGTACAAGTCTTGCCATCCCTACCCAATAAATCAGTCCAATGGTTAAAATGATGGTTTCAAGACCTGGTTTAATCACAACCATTAACAAAATAACAATTAAAAGTGAAGGAACGGAACTGATAATATCTACAATACGCATCATCACATTATCTACTTTTCCACCTTCAAAAGCTGAAATTCCCCCATAAATCACCCCAATCACTAGGTTAACAACGGAAGCAACAAGCCCTACTAAAAGAGAAATTCTAGCGCCATATAAAATACGAATCCATACATCACGTCCTAAACTGTCTGTTCCTAAAATATTAGTTTTATTCCAAACCGTTTTAACGGGAGTGGTATCAATTTCCTTGCCATCTACAAAAATTTTGTATTTTACGCCACCATTTTTCTTGGCTCTTTTTGCAAAAGAATAATCTAATACAACCTCTTTACCTGATATTTCATATGTTTTAGTGCATAAAGTAACATCCGTTTCTATTGGCTCTGGTGCCAAAAGCATTTCACCTTTAGGACTTACTTCAATTAATTTGTATTCATTATGTACATAGACGTAATGACCATCTCCTAAGTCAACAAGACCCATGCGAGGTGGAATATTTCCAAATCCAGCCTTCTGGTCTGAATAGCTTACGCTAGAAATCATTGGTAAGAAAATTGCGCAGCACGCAATGAGTATAATTGTCAATAAGCCAAACATAGCAAGTACATTTTTGCGTAACATACGCCAAGCATCTTGCCAATAAGTGGTACTTGGCCTTGCAATGATTTGACTTTTTCTGTCTTCATCACTTACTAATTCCCATTCAGATACTTTACTCATATTTTAGCTTCTCCTAGTCTTTCAGTTTAATTCTTGGATCAATCAGTCCATAAGCAATATCCACTACAAACACCATTAAAATGTAGATGGCTGCATAGAAAATGGTGATTCCCATTAAAACCGTATAGTCACGATTGGTAACACTTTCTACGAAATATTTACCCATCCCTGGAATGGCAAAGATTTTTTCTACAACAAATGATCCTGTTAAGATACTAGCAATCATCGGTCCTATATAAGTTACAACTGGAATAAGCGCATTCTTTAGGGCATGCTTTCCAATGACACGCCATTTGCTCAGTCCATTTGCTCTTGCCGTACGTACATAATCTTGTCTTAAGACTTCAAGCATACTTGAGCGTGTTAAACGTGTCACATATGCCACTGAAAAGCCAGCTAATGCAATCACTGGACCAATATAACTTTTCCATTCATCTAACCCACCAGCTGGAATCCATGCTAGTTTTCCAGCAAATATGTACATAATGAATGCCCCAACCACAAAGCTTGGAATCGTCACCCCAATCGTTGCAATAATCATAATCACATAATCCACAGCTGAATTTTGCTTAAGGGCAGATAAAATACCTAACGGTATACCAATTAATAAAATAAGTATAACGGCTAAAACTCCAATTTGAGCAGATGCTGGAAAGGTTTGAATAATAATATCATTAACGGTTACCCCTTTTTTCTTATAGGAAAGCCCTAAATCACCTTTTGCAAGGTCTCCCATGTAATTTAAATATTGCTCATACAAAGGTGCATTTAAATTGTACTTTTCCTTTAATGCCTGCTCGATTTCTGGCGTTAAGTTTCTTTCACTGGTAAATGGTCCACCTGGAATCGCATGCATTAAGCAAAAAGTAATCGTTGCTACTAAAAATAAAGTAATAAACATCGAAACCATACGTTTTAAACTATATTTAAACATTTTCTTCCTCCTTCTATCTAACTTTTACATTTTCTTCTAATTCGGTTGATTAATTAACATAATACATTACTTTTAACTTTTTTGCAAGTTTACATTTCATTTTTTTCGATTTTAGGTCTTTTTTCGCACTAAAACTTGCGAATTATGATTTTTGAATGGTTTTATCTTGCATTTTATATTATTATTCATCATACTTTTATCTTTTTCATTAACATAACACTTAATCATTATTACAAACTATCACTTTTTATTTAAACCAATCAGTATTTTACTTCAACATTTATGTATACAAAAAAGGAGTCAAAACAGCGATTTGCCATTTCAACTCCTCTAATTTGTGTTCCATATTATACAATTCTATTTCTTGCTTCTTGTTTCTTAAAAGCCTCAATATTTTGAACCACTTCTTGAATAAGTGTTTCTCTGGCTTCAACACTTGCCCAAGCAATATGAGGTGTAATGAGTAGTTTATTTTGATCCACCACCTCAAAGAGTACGCTCTCATGTGTAATCGGTTCTTTCTCTAATACATCAAGCCCTGCTCCTGTTATTAGATTTTCATTGAGGGCCTTTACTAAATCTGCTTCAATTACAATATTTCCTCTGCCTAAATTTAAAAGATAAGCCGTAGGCTTCATACATGCCATTTGCTCATAGCCTATTAAATAATGCGTTTCATGATTATAAGGTGCATGAATCGATACAACATCACTCATCTTTAAAAGTTCTTGTAAGGATACACGCTCATAAGTATTTGCACTGTTATTTTTGCCTGATGTTGAATAGTAAATGACCTTCATGCCAAAAGCCGTAGCAATTCTTGCAACTGCTTTACCAATGGCGCCCATACCAATAATCCCCATTGTTTTTCCACTTAACTGACTATATGGCCAAGCAATATAAGTAAAAGTGTCACTACTTGCATATTGTTTGCTCTTTACATAAGCATCATATTGCCCTAAATGTTCCTCTAAGTGAAGCAGCATAGCAAATGTATGCTGAGCTACACTCTCTGTTGAATAACCTGCTACATTGGCAACTGCTATGCCATGTGCCTTTGCATAATCTAAATCAATATTATTATAACCTGTTGCTAGTAACCCAATCATTTTTAAATGGGTGCACTCTTTTAGATTGTTTTCACCTAAAACGACTTTGTTGGTAATAATAATATCTAGATCCTTTACCCTTTCCGCTACTTCTTCTGGCGCCGTTAATTCATATATGACTAATTCTCCACAAGCACTAAGTGGCGTCAGGTCAATATCTTTACCTACTGTTAATGCATCTAAAACCCCTATTTTCATTTTTAATTTCTTCCTTTTCTTAACCATTAAACTAGCTTATGTCCACATTCACTACAGAATTTCATTCCCTCCACAGCTTTAGCACCACATTCTGGGCAGAATTTTGCTTTTGGTTTAACCGTCTCTAACTTAGTGCCACATTCTGGGCAGAACTTACTTCCTGAACTAATAGTCACCTGACAGTTTGGACAGCTTACACCTTGCCCTTCATGACTTGCAGTTTGGTTCATTCCAGACTGATTGGTCTCGGCATGAGCTGATGTTTGATTCATTTGTTGAAGTCCATTATTGAACATGCCTGCCATCTGCATACCCATTCCCATACCCATGCCACTTTGCATCATAGCATTAATGCCACTATTGCTTGCGGATTTGTCCATAATCTCTAATTGTTTTAGGATTTGAATTTTACTAAGCTTGTCATTTCCAACACTACCTAAAATGTTCATGCTGGTTAATTCTTTTAAGTTCTTTTCAATTTCTTCTGGAAGCCCAATATTACCAATTGTAAATTGTGCAATACCTAGTCCTAAATCCCCAAATGGCTTACCTAAAGTTTCTTTTAAAGCCTCTCCTAATTCATTATAGTTAGAAGCAATCTGAGTAACGGTTAAATTCAAACTTCCAATAATATCTGAGAACTGTGTAAGAATAAAGCTTCTAAGTTGTGCCGTCACATCCTCTAGACGATATCTAGCTTTTGTCCCCACTACATTGGTTAGAAATAAAACGGGATTCTCCACTTTAAATGCATAACTGCCGTGTGCTCTCACCTGTACTTGACCAAATTGGCTATCTGGAATCCATACAGGATTTGCTGTTCCCCATTTATTTTCTAAAAACTCTTTCATATTAATAAAGTACACATCAGACTTAAAAGGTGATTTAAAACCATATCCCCAGCTTTTTAAGTCTGATAAAATAGGTAAATTAGCGGTTTCAAGCTTATACATTCCTGGTCCAAACACATCCGCAATCTGCCCTTTATCAACAAACACAGCCACTTGCCCTTGCCTCACCGTCAACTGCGCACCATTTTGTATTTCTTGATCCTCCATTGGAAACCTATAAGCTAATGTGTCATTACTTTCATCTATCCACTGAATAATATCTAAGAGCTGCTTTTTAAAAAATCCCATCTACCATTCCTCCCAATCGGTTACCCGTTTTCTACTTAATCATTAATAGTTAAAACGCCCATTCTCCATTTCTTAATACCCAAAAACATTCTCCATTCTCTGTTGTTGCTTCAATGCAAAGCTTGCTGCTTCCAACCATAAAATCCACATGGGCAATAGAGACATTTCCACCCTCTGCTTCTAATTCTTCATCACTCATCGTAACGCCTCCCTCAAGATTCGTTGGATAACAACTACCAATAGCAAAATGACAAGATGCATTTTCATCAAATAACGTATTATAAAACAACGTATTCGTTTTAGAAATCGGTGAACTATGTGGCACAATAGCCACTTCTCCTAAATACGCCGTTCCTTTGTCCGTCCCTATCAGTTCTCTTAAAATGTCTTCCCCTACCGCCGCTTTAAAACTTACAATTTTCCCATCTTTAAATTCAAAAGAAAAATCATCAATTAGGTTGCCACCATAAACTAGAGGTTTAGTGGCTTTTAATGTACCATTAACCCCATACTTATGTGGCAGTGTAAACACTTCTTCTGTTGGCATATTCGCCACAAAATACGTTCCTTTGGTACTATATTCACCACCGCCTTCCCATTTATGTGCTTTAGGAAGTTCTACATAA
Source organism: uncultured Cellulosilyticum sp. (assembly GCA_934725855.1). Lineage (GTDB taxonomy): Bacteria > Bacillota > Clostridia > Lachnospirales > Cellulosilyticaceae > Cellulosilyticum. Next base: position 135,921 of record CAKVCL010000006.1, read on the forward strand.
AGGTCTGTTCCTGGTGCTGTATAGTGTAAGGTTTTAATCTTTTTGTCATTTAAGACTTTGCACTTGTCTGCTAAATAATCTGTGTGTAATCTCCATGCTTCTACTGGATTTCCTTCACCTATTCGTGTTGCCAAAAAGATTTTCTCCCATAGCTTTTCTTTTGCCTCTTTGGTGTCCTTGCACTCTGGAAACACCTTCTTACTCCAACTGTCTGTTGGGATAGAAACAACACACCAACAAACTTCTGAGTTGCTAATGGCTTTTTTGAAGCTTATTAATCCCTTGCCTGAAGCTTTTTGTGTGGCAGCAATCTTACTTGCAGGAATATCTTTTAATAAATCTGGATTAGCTGCACTAATACTAATAAATGCCGCATTTTGAGCAACATATCCCTCGTACTTCGCAGTTTCCCACGTTGGATAGTCGGCTAATGTTTCTTCTGAAGCATATTCATAAGTCATTTTGCCAATCTGTTCATCACTAAATTCCACATACACTCTTTTTGCCCCAATTTCATAAGCTGATTTTGTCATAAGTCTTGCAAAGTAAGCCCCTTCTATTGGTGTACGAATCACTACAATTTGATTGGGCTGAGCATTAACGCCAACCTCTACAACAAGTTTTGCATACTGATTAAGCTTTTCTTCAAAAGTCATGATTTTTCTCCTCTACTTGGTAATAAATTGATTATGTTCTGGCTCATAAACATAGCCTATTGCTAAAAGCTGCATTTTTAGCTCCTCTTCATCTTTGTTATATGTTTTACAAAGTTCTTCTAAATTAACTGCTTCATCTCTCAGTTTCATGTTGACTATGCTTAGTAGCATGTATGGATCTTTTTTGTTTAACATATTAATCTCCCTTTTAATTATATACTTTCTTTTGTCTTTATCCTATCACAAAATTCACTATAACATGTGCATTTCTTATGTTTATCTTTTACTTCCAATTTTCATATAAGATTTCATCTTGCTACTAATATTATTAGGCTCTAGCATCATGGAATGAACTGGCAACGTTACAATGACTTTAGTATATTCTCCCTCTTTACTTTCAATGCTCACTTTACCATTATGCTTTTCTACAATATTTTTAACCATCGTAAGACCAATCCCACTGCCTTCATATTGCTCTCTACTTTTATCCCCTCGATACATTCGTTCAAAGACATACGGTAAATCCTCCTCTGCAATTCCTATTCCTGAATCTTGAACAATCACCGTACACTCTTTATGATTTAAACTGGCTGTAATATGAATTTCTCCTTTATCTCCTGTAAACTTAAAGGCATTTGACAAGATATTCATCCAAAGCTGCTTTAAAGCATCCTTATCTGCTGATACCATCACGCGTTCTATTTCTGAGGTTTTCATATTGTAATTAATTTTCTTTTCTTTTGCCACTATCTTAAATGCATCATATACCTCACCGATGCTTTCTTGCAAGCTAATCACTCTAAAGTTCATCTTAGATTCACTTTCTTCTACATTTTTTAATAAATCTAAGTTATTTAATAGCTTTCCAAATCGGACAACCTCTTTATAAAGTAAATTCATCTGTTCTTCATCAATGGGATAAATGCCATCAATCATTGCTTCTAAATTACTTTGTAAAATTTGTAGCGGTGTTCTGATCTCATGTGAAATATCGGATATAAGCTTCTTACGAATATTATCTTGTCTTTCTAATTTCTCACCTAAATAATTCATACTATGTCTTAACGTTTCTATTTCCTTAATCTTGCTTTTAAATAAATATCTCGCATTCAATTTTCCATCTGCTAACGCAATAGATGTCTTACTAATTCCATAAATATCATAAGTAAATAGTCTAGAAACATATAATCCTGCAAAAATAAACCACATTAAAATAACACTTGAACACCAAATTAAACTCACTTTAACATTGCTCTGAAATTTTCTATCATTACTTGATAAAAGCTCAGAGGGGTAATAACCAATTCGAACATAACCTGCAATTTCTCCATTTTGCTTAAAATAAGGTCGCTCAACTTCTTGATATAATTTTTCATCTATCTTAATTGCTTTTTTGGATTCATTTCTAAGCTGGTCAAATAGATTCTCTTTATCCATCCCCCATAAATAATGTTTGTTTTGATCTAGCACAGATACCGCTAAATTTCCCATGGGACTTTCTACTATAGAAGCCCTTACCACGTCATTATCAAAATCGCCTTCATCGTATGACTTCTGTACCAGTTCAACAATGGTATCTGATGCAGCATTCACATTAGCATTTACATAAGTATGAAAGTTCTTGTCAATTACTGAACTAACACTCATAGAAGTAAAAACCACCATCATTAATCCAATACTTAAAAAAATTGTAAAGAGTTGTTTTCTAATGGAAATCATTCTTGATAATCTCCTTCAAATTTATAACCAACTCCAGTAACTGTTTTGATATAACGTGGGTTCTTTGTATCTTCTTCAATTTTCTTTCTTAAATTCTTAATATGCACATCAATCGTTCGATCAAATCCATCAAAGTCGATTCCCATAACAGCTTCTATCAGTTGATCCCTACTAAATACTCTACCTGGTGCTAATGCAAGTTGATACAATAAATCAAATTCATTTGGAGTCAAGGAAATTTCGTGATTATTAATTTGAACCATACGCTCTTCAAGGTAAATTTTAAATCTTCCTTTATCAAAAATTAAGACATCCTTATTATTTTCCCTTTGTTTTCTTGTATCTAAAGCTTTCACTCTGGCTACGACTTCTCTTGGGCTTACTGGCTTAACTAAATACTCATCCGCTCCGATATTAAATCCCTCGATTTTATGATCCAAGGTTCCTTTCGCTGTAATCATAAAAATATACGTATTAGAAATCTGACGCATTTCTTTACAAATTTCTTCTCCTTGAATATCTGGAAGCATTAAATCTAATAAAACAATGTCTATTTTATTATGATAAAAGCACTCAAGTCCTGTTTTTCCATCGTAACAAGTAAATACCTTATACCCTTCTTTTTCAAGATATTTGCTCATAATATCTGCTACTCTTTCTTCATCTTCAATAACTAGTATGTTCATAGTGGTCACCTCTCTATTTTTCAGTATAACGCTACTTACTGTTTCTATTTTGCCTATTATAAATCATCCATATGAAGAAATTTAAAAGCATTTTATATTTCTATTTCAAACTTCTTTTAATTATTGCCAATTTTAGTCTTTTACTTTACAATAGTAAATATATTCTGCTAAAGGGGGCACATAATAATGAAATATACGTTTAATGACAAAACACAACTTCTTCATTTTATTTGCAACGAAATTATTACAACCGCTGAAGCAACTGAACTTTTAGGTTGTTCTAGACAATATCTAGACGAATTAGTAAGCAAAGGAAAAATCACCCCCATAAAGACCATCAATCGCGTTAGACTTTATTGGAAAAACGATATTATGGATCTCTTAGAAAGACGACATACTAGTTAATGTAATTTATAGGCAGAAAAAATAGCTAGCTTCTATACAAAGAAGCTAGCTATTTCTCTTTCATTCAATGTTTCTTTTACCAGCAATCGTTCAGCAATATTTCTCAAAATATTTTCATGATCTAATAAAATATTTTTCGTTTCCTCATAAAAGCTTTTCATATACTCTTGGCTAAGCTGTAACCATTTTTCACTTTCAAATGTATCCTTTCCTGTTAAAACATTCATATTGATCAGTCCCATTTCTTCATCCATTCCATATTTGAGGATAAAAGCTCTTAAATCACCACTTGCCTTTTCAATATCATTGCTAGCTCCTGTTGTAATATAGTCTTTACCAAAAATAATTTCTTCCGCTGCTCTACCCGCTAAACTAATCTTAATTCTAGCGATTAATTCCTTACGGTTTAAATAAAATTTATCTTTAGGAATATTCATGCTAAACCCACCCGCGCCTTTAGTACTTGGAATAATGGTTACCTTTGTCACACTATTATCCGGTGCTAAAAGCTTTGTGACTATTGCATGACCTGCTTCATGATATGCTGTAATCTCACGATCTAACTGACTAATATGACTTCTATCTTTCTTTTCTTTCCCAGCAATAATCGTATAAAATGCCGTTTCAAGATGCCTATTGTTAATCACCGTGTCATTTTGATTAGCTGCTTCAATTGCTGCCTCATTAATCAGATTTTCTAACATTGCCCCCGTAAATAGTACGGTCTGCTTCGCAAGTTCATAGCTGTCTACTTCATCAGCAATTGGTCTATTTTTAAAATATAACTCAATAATAGCTTCCCTTGCCTTTAAATCAGGATAACCAATCTCTATATGTCTATCAAATCGACCTGGTCTAAGAAGAGCTTCATCCAGTGTATCCAGACGATTTGTTGCTGCAATAACTACTATTCCTTCTTTGCCTTTAAACCCTGACATTTCCGTCAATAAGGCATTAAGCGTCTGATCCTTTTCATCATTTCCCTGAAATGCTCCTTGACTTCTTTTCTTCCCAATGGCATCAATCTCATCTATAAAAATAACCGCTTTTTCATGTTTATGAGCTTCTTTAAAAAGTTCTCTTACGCGACTAGCTCCCACACCTACATATAATTGTATAAAGTCTGAACCACTTACAGAAAAAAATGGTACATTAGCTTCCTTAGCAATAGCCTTTGCCATAAGTGTCTTTCCTGTACCTGGTGGTCCGTAAAGCATAATTCCTTTTGGCATCTTAGCACCTAGTTTATTATATTTCTCAGGCATTTTAATAAAATCAATGATGTCTTTCACTTGTTCTTTTGCTTCAATATTGCCGGCAATATGATTAAAATCTACTTTTAATTCCTTAGCTTCTACCATTGTACTTCCTAAACTCATTTTTCCATTTCTGCCACTACTTTTCTTTACTTGATAAAAAATTAATCCGCCTATTCCAACTAAAAAAATTGAGCTTATTATGGTCTGAAGTAGAGAAAGAGACTCTACCTGTTCAATAACTTTTACATTATTTATAAGTAGTAGCTCTTTAAAATCCTCTTTACGTGGATTATCTGTTTTATATTTTTTCCCAGTTCCTTTTTCTTCAAACTGAATCATTGCACCGTCATTAATACGTACTTCTTTTATTTCACCTTTATTTAATAAATCAACAAATTGAAGATAGCTTACTTCGCTAATTGACTCTTTATTGCTTATCCATAATGCACCTATTATCACTACTACAACTATTGCTATGATTATACAGTGTTTCATAAATCTCTTACTTGGTTTATTCAAATGACTTTCCCCCTTTTAAGGCCACTCCCCTTAATTGGTGGCTGTAACTGCATTATATCTTACCTATAGCCTTAATACATTAGGAATCGTTTGGAAACTCATTGAAGTTTTTTATTTAACATTTTTTGCCAAAAAAATCGGAGAAAGACGTCGGGTCTAAATATATCACCCGCAATTTCAAGCATTATTAATGCAACAAAACCGTTGAGTATCAATCGCTCAACGGATTCTTATTCTCTCTATATTTTTGATCAAAGTTGTGATTTTACCACACTTTTTCCACACTTAATGCATTTTTATTTTATTTAACATTATTTAAAATCACTTAGGCATATGGGTAATATCTATTACTGTAATAATTGAAGTTATAGTTAAGCAAAGAATAAATATGGCTATTACAAACATAATGATTAAAAATCGTTTTGTTCTTTTCTCATCTCGTTCAGTAAATTGCTTGATTTTGCAAAAGGGACTAAATGATAATAGTAAAACTTGCTGAATTGCTTCAAATATCGTATTAAAACTAACAACAAATTTACTTTTATATCCTTTGTCAACTCTAATCATCTTAACTTTACTTCTGCCAGCATCTTCAACCTTATACAATCTAAAAATGAAGAATCCAGATACTACTGCCATAATCATCATCCCAATAAAGATACTGCCAACTAGAATAACGCCATCTTCGGATCTCACTAGTACATCATATCCAAATAGCCTATACATTTGTGACCGGCAAATAATAATACTACTATTTTGGCAAATAATAATGGCGAATATTTTCCAATTATAGTTAATAGGATGGCGTAGCGTATCATTGATATTGAGGGTAGACATGATAGCCTATATCGGCTTAGCCCTTGTATATCAAGGTGGCTATTAAGGGCTCAAAATCATGTCTACGGAGGCTCAATGTCAATGACATCCGGAATAACTTAGGAATCTTATTTGCCAAAATCTAAGGAAATGAACTTGCCGGTAACAACATTAACGCTTCATACTTAAGAAGTATATATTTAAACATGTTATTGTCTCCATTTTATCGTATATACTCTTATTATTGGTCATGCTAGCATAATTTATTTACAAAATTAGTTATAAATTTTAGGTATACTAAATTCGAACATTTCTATATTGATTACATATCACAACATATTCCAATATTATAGATGCAGTTTTTACATTTGACAGGATGCATAGTATGATTCGTACAATTAAGTGGTTTAGGTTGTATTTGTTTAATGAGTCTGTTCATTTGTTCTTGTAGTTGTTGATCTAAATTGTTTTGTTGCATAAAGAAAGACCACCTCCTATTTGGAGTATGGTCAAATAGATAATGTACTAATCTCTTATTTCTAAATAAATATTTTTATAAATATATAATAATGAGCTTATATTTTCTTTAACACCACTTTACAAGAAAACTATTGAACTAAATCTTTAAATTCATTGTCTTTTACAAGTTCTTCAAGG
>CAKVCL010000007.1 GCA_934725855.1 uncultured Cellulosilyticum sp.
CTTGTTAAGTTGATTGAACCGCCGTGTACCGAACGGTACGCACGGTGGTGTGAGAGGTCGAAAATTTCTCATTCATAAGAGAAATTTTCTCCTACTCGATTTATCCATAGAAATCGAATAAAAAATTAGAGGTGTTATAGTGGAATTATCAACGCGTTTAGCTGCCATTGCAAATTTTGTTCCAAAAGGAAGTCATGTGATTGACGTGGGGACGGATCATGCTTATATTCCTATTTTTTTAGTACAAACAGGACGGGCATTAAGCTGTCTGGCGACGGATATTAATGAGGGACCTTTGGAAAAAGCACAAAAGAATTTAAAAATGCACCATATCCAAAACGTTGAACTTGTAAGAACGAATGGGGTAGAAGGAATCGAGCCTAATAAAGGCAATGTATTAATGATCTCTGGAATGGGAGGCTATTTGATCATTGATATTTTGAAAAGAGGAGACGAGCTCGTTCACCATATGAAGCGGCTGATTTTACAGCCACAGCAAGATATAGGTGAAGTCAGAAAGTATTTACACCAAATTGGGTTTAAAATTGTAGATGAAGCATTTGTCAAAGATGATGAGAAATACTATACGGTTATAGTAGCAGAGCCCGGAAGTGAGAAACCGTATGAAAAAGCTTATGAATACTTATATGGGAAATGTTTAATCCAAAAACAATCAGAGGTTTTTAAGGAATGGCTTAATATGAAATTATTAAAGCAACAAGGGATTTATAAGGCATTAAGGGGGCAAGATTCTCCAAGTGCCAATCTAAGAAAAGTCGAATTGGAAAAAGAGATAGATTGCCTTAAGGAGGTGGCTAAATGTCTGAATATGACTATCCAAAATTAAAGGAAATCATTAAAAAGTTAGAGCAGTTTGCCCCAACTTATTTAGCTGAAAAGTGGGATAATGTAGGACTTATGGTGGGAAACAAAGAACAAAAGGTACATAAAGTTTTATGTGCATTAGATCTAAATGAAGCCGTCCTAGAAGAAGCTATTAAAGAAGACGTGAGTGTGATTATTACACATCATCCTTTTCTTTTTAAACCTATGAAATGTTTAGATTTAGGGGAAACACAAGGCAGAATAATTGCCACATTAATTGAAAAGCAAATCAGCGTGTATGCAATGCACACGAATTATGATGTAACATGGGGGGGGCTTAATGATTTCCTCGCTCAAGGGCTAGGGTTAGAAGAAGTTAAGATTTTAGAGTGCACTTATGAAGAGCCTTATTATAAGGGGGTCATTTATGTACCAGTTACCCACTATAATGAAGTACGTGAGGCGATTGTCAATCATATGCATTCAAGAATTGGAAATTATTTAGGCTGCACATTTACATCAGGGCAAGGGGAAGGGACATTTCTACCCCTAGAAGGAAGCCATCCGTATTTAGGACAAGAAGGCATTTTAGAGAAAGTTCAAGAATGCCAAGTGAGTTTTATGGGAACACATGCAGAAGTACAAGATATCGTGTCAGCTGTTAAAAAAGTACATCCTTATGAAGAAATCGCTGTAGATGTCTTTGAATTAAAAAATATGAAAAAGCAATATGGAATTGGCCGCTATGGGGAATTGAAGGCAGCTGTTTCTATGGAGGAATGGCTTGAGAAGGTAAAACAATTTTTTGGTGTAGCATATGTTCGCACGACAGAAACTAATATGAATAAGAGAGTTCAAAAGGTTGCTATTTGTTCTGGGGCAGGCAGTGAGTACTTACAAAAAGCTGCCAAAGTGGCTGATGTGTATATTACAGGAGACATGAAGTTTCATGAAGGACAAACTGCCATTCGCTTAGGTATCCCAGTGATTGACGTAGGGCATTATGCCTCAGAGCAGATGGCATTAGCGCCGATTGGACAATGCATCCATCAGCATTTTAGTCAGTGTGAAGTTATTTTTTCAAAAATTAATGGAGAGACTTTGTGGATTAAATAAAGGGGGAAAAGAATATGAGTGAATGGATTAGGGTTCAATTTAAAAGTGGTGAGATTAAAGAAGTTCAAAAAGGCACAACCTTACAAAATTTAGCCAATGAAATGCAGAAGGATTGTCGATATCCGATTATGCTAGCCAAAACCGATTATCGTTTTAGAGAACTTCGTTCAACGATTGATAAAGAGATCGTTGATTTAGAATGGATTCATTTGGAACATAAAGACGGGATGCGCGTTTATCAAAGAAGTGCAACCTTTTTATTAATTGCTGCGGCAAAACGTTTATTAAGTCAGTGCCATATTTTAGTCAATCATCATATTACAGGGGGGTTCTTCTGCGAGTTTTCGGATCAAAGATGTTGTACACCTGAAAATATTGAAGCCATTGAGCAAATGATGCACCAAATGGTCAAAGAAGCTTTACCTATTGAAAAGGAAACTGTATCAGTTGATGAAGCATTAGAATTGTTTAATGGGGAAGATATGCCTGATAAGGTGAAGTTATTTAAGTATCGTCGCACATCAACCGTTAATATTTATCTTTTAGATGACATCAAAAATTATTTTTATGGTTATATGCTCAGTAATACAAGTCAAATTAATTTATTTAAGTTAATTCCTTATGCACATGGATTTATTTTACAATTTCCAGATGAGAAAAACCCAAATGAATTAGCGCCTTTTACACCACAACCTAAGCTTTCTAATATTTTTAGGGAATCTGAAAGATGGGCGCGTATTTTAGGAGTAGATACGGTTGGTGCACTCAATGATATCATTTGTGAAGGCAAAACCGAAGAACTCATTAAAATATCCGAGGCACTTCATGAAAAGAAAATTGCGCAAATTGCGGATCAGATTGTAGAACGCAAAAATGTTAAATTGATTATGATTGCAGGTCCATCTTCTTCTGGTAAAACAACGACGGCAAAACGTTTATGTGTTCAACTCAAAGTAAATGGCTTAAAACCTCATTTGATTTCGATTGATGATTATTTTGTAGATCGTGAGCTAACCCCAAGGGATGAAAAAGGAGAGTATGATTTTGAAGCGTTAGAAGCGATTGATGTGGAACTTTTTAATCAGCATATGAAAGCATTAATTGCAGGTGAAACCGTAGAAATACCTAGTTTTAACTTTGTACTTGGAAAAAGAGAGTATCATGGACATACGATTCACTTAGCAGAGGATGAAGTATTAGTGATTGAAGGCATTCATGGATTAAATGAGAAATTAAGTTATGCGATTCCAAAAGAAAACAAGTTTAAAATCTATGTAAGTTGTTTAACACAGCTGAATATTGATGAACATAACCGTATTCCAACCACCGATACAAGATTAATGCGTCGCATGATTAGAGACAATCAATATCGTGGGACAGCACCTGAAAAAACATTAGCCTTATGGGCATCTGTAAGACGTGGAGAGAATAAAAATATTTTTCCATTTCAAGAGGAAGCAGATGTCATGTTTAATACGGTGCTCATTTATGAACTAGCTGCCCTTAAGTCATTAGCAGAACCTCTTTTATTTAGTGTCCCACGTACGTCACCTTATTTTAGTGAAGCCAAAAGAATACTTAAATTTTTGGAGTATTTTCTACCAATGGATTTAACTACCATTCCAAGTAATTCTTTATTAAGAGAATTTGTGGGTGGCAGTTCTTTTGAATAAAAGAATAAAAAAGATCGGGAAGAAATAAAAGACTTATTCTGAAAGAATTGACAGATAGGAAAAAATAGGTTAAACTAATAAAGCTGTTAAGTAAGCCAGGCAGTCGCATGTATTCAATCGAAAGAGGATACCTGAGGAACGTCCGGGCTCCATAGAGCAAGGTGCTGGGTAACGCCCAGTGGAGGCAACTCTAAGGAAAGTGCAACAGAAATAAACCACCTGTCAGTAGATAGGTAAGGGTGGAAAGGCGAGGTAAGAGCTCACCGTCCCTTGGGTGACTAAGGGAGCCATGTAAACCCCACCTGGAGCAAGACCGTATAAAGACTTAATAGCTGCTCGCTAGTCTTGGGTAGGTCGCTAGAGCTAGTAGGTAACTGCTAGCGTAGATAGATGACTGTCAAATACAGAACCCGGCGTATAGACTTGGTTAACAGATACTCACAAACATTGATAGCCATAGGTTAGATAAAATTCTAATCTATGGCTATTTTAATTTCACAGTAAATTGACTAATACAGATAAGTTACGTAAAATAAAAAGTAATGAGGATAAAAAAGAGGTGAAATAAAAGTGGCAAAAAGTTTAGTCATTGCTGAAGAACATGAAGCATACCGTAATCGTTTGAAGAATTATTTGGAAAAATATGACAAATGTGAGTATTGTATTGTTGTTTTTGAAGAAAAGAAAGCTTTTTTAGAGTATATTCATCAGGAAAAATGTGAGTTGGTTCTGTTTTCAACTGCATTTTATGATGAGACCATGGACTTAAAAAATATTAGCCTTCCTGTTATTTTATTAGAAGAGAATGAAGAAAAACCAGCTCATCATAAATTGAAATGGATGATTCAAAAGTATACAAGAATCAGTAAGATGATGGCCTACATAAACAGTGCCTATGAAGAAGTTAAGCGTAATAAACCGCTCATTTATAGTTTTTATTCACCAGCTGGTGGGGTGGGACAAACGACCATAGCAATTGGAGCAGCACTTAGTTATTTAAAAGCAGGTCGAAAGGTACTTTATATTAATTTAGAGGAAGTGGATAGTACAGGACTCTATTTTGGAAGAAAAAGTGGGGGATTATCAGAACATTTATCAAGTAGTGACATTCCAGAAGCGGTTCAATTTTTAACACCGTTTATTAATAAAGATATGAATACAGGAATTTTATACTGGGTAAATGAGAAAGCACAAGGGCAAAACAGTTATTCTGTACAAGAACTCGTTGAAAAGATTATTGACTATGAGATTGCTAATGTAGTGATTTTTGATTTAGCACATCATTATGATTTGGCGAATTCCATTTATTTTGATTTGGCAGACTTTATTGTTTTAGTGAGAAATAATCAGATTCAGTCAAAGTATAAAATGAGGCAAATGCTTGATCAAAAGCTACTAAAAGCTGAGATTAAAGATAAATTACGTTTTGTAATTAATCAAGGAAAAATAGGGGATATGGATAAAGACAAAGTAGAAAATGCAATGGTTATAGAGAAACTGTATGCTCCTAATGCCTTGGGTTTGTGCGAGTACATTGCGGATAATCAACTATTGAAACTAGATGGAATGGATAAATAGGGGGGTAAGCGATGCAATCAGTAGAAGAGATGATTACTAGGGTCAGCCAGGAAAACGAAAAGATTTTTAAGATAGAGCAAACGAAGTTTGAAGCACTAGATGAAGTGGCATGCAGTGTTTTGAAAAATGAATGCCCCGACTATTTACTTCCGTTAAGATGGAATGCAGAAGAGAAAACGATTGAATATCAACTAGGGGTAGAATGGGAATGCATGAAGAATTATAAAAATAGTTTGAAAATTAATCAAGTCATTCGTTTATACGATCAAATAATTAAGGCGTGGAAGGATTGTGAAGATTATTTTCTATGTCCAGAAGGGCTTTATATGGATACAAACTATGTTTACATTGATGAGCAGGGTTTTAGAATGCAGTTTATGTATATACCAGAATTGCATCAAGAGGTGAATTGGCAAAAAGTAAGAGAACTTATGCTAAGTATACTCGATAAATGTGAAGAAACAAGTGGAGAACATTATCAGGTTCAATTATATAAGGCACTTTATAAGTCAGAGTTTAAATTTGAAGCCATTAAAGAAATTGTGGCGGAAATTAAAAGAAAAATGGCAGCCGAGGCATGGCATGGAATCGATGAAGAATCCTATCCTTTTAATGAAAAGATGCCCTCTGAACATGTTATAAAAGTAGAAGAGGAAAGTGAATTTAAAGAAGAAAAAGAGCAGGAAAGTGAACGAATTACACCGGCTAAGCGTTTACAAAAAGAAATAGAGCAATTGGTTCATACGGTTTACCATAACGATAAAGAAAATGAAACGGTAGAGGTCAAACCACTTAGAACACCTGAGCAAATGGTGATAGACTCTATGGCTCGTAAAGCACCTGTTTTAAAATGCGTTAATAACGAAACGCGATATAATTTGCCTAAGCAAATAGAGATTCCACAGGATACAAATAGTTTCTTGATTGGGCGTGCCACTAAAAATGGTGAAGGCGAGAAGGCAGATTTTGAATTTGGGATAGCCGTAACGCCTATTAGTCGTTTACATGCACAAATTACAAAAAGAGACGATCGGTATTATATACAGGATTTGGGATCCAGTAATGGGACTTATTTAAATGGCATGAGGCTAGATAGTAAAGCAGATTATTTATTAAATGATGGGGATAGAGTTGCTTTTGCGATTGCTTATTCAAAAAATAGTATAGAGTATGTTTTTGAAAAAGAATAAAAATGAAAAAGTTGTTATGAGTTAATCAATAATCCAGTTAACTCATAACAACTTTTTTATTATGGCGTAGAAGTAGGAAGAAGAATGGTCTGAGTAGGAAAGGCGATTTCAATATGATGTGCCTCACAAAGTTCGAGTATTTTTAAATTCACTTTTTCTCTAACGGCTAAGTAGTCAGCAAGTTGTGTAGCTGTGGTGTAATAGATAATCTGGATATTTAAACTATAGTCACCAAAAGTTGTGAAATGAACCTGATAAGTCTCTTTTTCTACCTCATCCATAAGTGATAGGGCAGATTGAATTTCATGGGTACATAACTGAATCTGCTCAGGGGTTGTGTCATAGGAAACTCCTAAATCAAATACAACACGTCTTTTTTCCATACGACTCCAGTTCGTAATATTCGCATTGTTAATGGTGTTATTGGGGATAATGACGAGGCTCTGAGAGAAGGTACGAATTCGCGTGCTTCTAAAACTGATGTCTTCTACAACACCTTCAATATCATTGATACTAATCCAATCCCCGATCACAAAAGGTTTATCTAGTAAAAGAAACATTCCAGAAAAGATACTAGCAAGGGAATCTTTAGCCACTAATGCAACAGCAGCTCCTCCAATTCCTACCCCAGTCACTAATCGGGAGAGGTCTGGAATTAAAATAGTGAGCATCACAGCAAAACCAATAGCAAGTGTAATAAAGTTAATAATTTTTGAGAGATAACGAATAAAAACTGTGTTATCAATGAGTGAAAGCTTTGCATTTAAATCCGTGAAAAATTGTTCATATAAATATTCCAATTTATAAATAATCCATGTAACGGTTCCAACGATAATGCCCAGATAGAGTTTGGTGAAAAAAGCTAAAGGAATAATGCTTAACTTAACCTCATAAGTCCCTATAAGAAAAGTCTGCTCTGCCGAATTGGTATAATAAATAAAAGGTGAAACAGCAAGCGCAACATAAATACCTGTTGCATATAAAAAATAGTTGATAGGCTTTTGCAAACTACTTAATGCCGAGGGATCTAAACGGACTTTATTAAAAGAAATATGTGATAAGGCTTTGATTACCCATTTGCTTAAAAAACGTCTTGCAATAAGAATCATAAATAAAACGAGTAATGAAAAAAGAAGACGAATACTAATGGGATCTGATTTTAAAAATTGAAATGAAAACATAACGCATCCTTTCTAAATTGATATCTTTTATATTATACAATGAGGGCTACAGATAGAAAAGGAATTTCTAGTCAAAATGGCTTTGAATATGGTATAATATAGCAAAGTTAAGTCAATAGTAGTTAATATAAAAGAGAAAAGAAAAGGCGTTTTCAATGAAAATAAGTAAACAAGTATGGATAGAAGATGGGATCAAATGGAATAAGCTGAGGCAAAGAGAGCTAAGCCATAAAACTCGTTATAGAGGTTTCGGCTATATTGTTTGTACATCACCGCAAGAGCATTTGCTATTTGAAATCATAGAAGCAAGATTTTTAAACGATTATTATCAGGAGGCAACGTTATTAGCAATTTGTAGAAGTAAAAAACAAGCTGTTATGCAAGTGGCAGGATGGATTGATGCGATCTATAATGTGCAAACCATAGCCTATACACAGCTGTGATTTAGAAGGGGTGTATAATGAATATTCTATGGCTCATAATAAAAATAGTCCTTTGGACGCTAGTAGGTTTAATAGGAATTGGACTAGTTGGACTTGGCATGATTTTGTACAGCCCAGTAAAATATGAAGCGTATTTGTCTAAAGAAGAACAGTTAACTTATGATATTAGATGGTGCTATCTATGGGGCATAAAAGGGCTATTTTATCAAGATTTGGAAAAGAAAAATCATTGGATAAAAGCTTTTGGAAAAACATTTTATAAAGAAAGCATTGAGATCAAACAAGCCAAAACGTGTGAAACGGTAACGAGGCAAGCTCAAAGTGTTCAAAAGATGGAAGCCCATGAAAAAGTGGCACACGCACCATTGGCAGAAGATAAACCTTCTAAAGAAGTAGAAAAGTTATCTAAAATAAAGGTAGAAAAAGAGAAGGTTAGTCCTTTATTAAAAAAAGAAACTGAAAAAGAAGTTAAAGCATTAGAAGAAAATATAAAACAAGAAGCGAAGGAAACCACTCGGCAAATTCCTTGGAGTGAATGGAAGGCTGTTCTTTTGGATAAACGGACATATGGAGCCATTCAAGAAATAGTAGTTTGTATTTGGCGTATTCTTAAAGAATTGACGCCGAATGAATGGGATTTTGAAGTGGTGGTAGGAAAAGAAGAACCAGCAGATACAGGGGAACTTATTGCAAAACTTACGATGCTTTATCCGATTTATTATACGCATGGCATCATTCGAGGAAACTATGAAAAAGAATGCCTAGAAGGAGGCTTTCTTATTAAAGGAAAGTTTACCTTAGGAAGCGTTGTGTGGCACATTTTAAGATGTATACTAAGTCAGCCAGTTTGGTGGCTTATAAAAAAGATAGTTAATCTTAGAAAGGAAGATGAAAATGGAAAATAAAGTAAATTCAGATTTAAATGATTTAATGCACCAATTAGAAAGTTTTATTACCACTAAAACAGTCGTAGGAGAACCTATTCATATTGATCAAACCATTCTGGTTCCGCTTGTAGATGTAAGTTTTGCAGCAGCAGCAGGTTCTACAGCAAGTAATAAGTTTGTTGAAAAACGCAAGGAAAAAGAAAAACGTGTGGATGGAGGCGTAGGAGCTGGTGCAGGTGGTTTAGGCGCAAAAGTGATGCCAAGTGCGATGCTTGTGATTCAAAATGGAACGACTCAACTGATTAATATTCGAAATCAAGATAGTTTAACAAAACTGATAGATATGATTCCAGGATTACTTGCAAAAGTTCCTGAGTTTTTTGGAAAAGAGTCAAAAGAAGAAAATGATTCAACTGTTCCAACAGACACCAAATATCATGAAATGAAAGAAAAATAAAAAATTCCCTTTGCAGTGGATGAATACTTAGTCATTGCAAAGGGAATTTTTTTAAACATTAAATCTAAATAAGATAATATCTCCGTCTTGTACAACATACTCTTTGCCTTCAAGGCGGACAAGACCTTTTTCTTTAGCAGCAGTGTAAGAACCGCATGCGACTAAATCATCAAAGTTAACGATTTCTGCACGGATAAAACCTCTTTCAAAATCAGAGTGGATTTTTCCAGCAGCTGCTGGGGCTTTAGTCCCTACTTTAATCGTCCAAGCACGTACTTCTTGTTCACCAGCAGTTAGGTAACTGATTAAACCAAGAAGTTTGTAGCTTGCAGCCACCAAACGATCAAAACCTGTAGAAGTAAGTCCTAAATCTTCTAAGAAAGCAGCTTTTTCTTCATCATCTAATTCAGAAAGTTCTTGTTCAATTTTAGCACAGATGACAAACGTTTCTGATCCTTCCTCGGCAGAATAATTACGTACTTGTTTAACATAATCATTTTCAACACCGGCAATTAAATCATCATCACAGATATTAGCTGCATATAACATTGGTTTGGCTGTAATTAGACCGATGGATGTGATAAAAGCATCTTTTTCTTCATCTTCACCAAGTAACTGGCGTGCAGGTTTACCTGATTCAAGCGTCGCATAGATTTCTTTTAAGACTTCCACTTCTGCTGCTGCCGCTTTATCTGCTTTAGCAGCTTTTTGTTGTTTGGCAATACGTCTTTCAATCATTTCCATATCTGCAAAAGCAAGCTCTAAGTTGATGGTTTCAATATCACGAAGAGGATCCACTGTCTTATCAACATGAACGATATTTTCGTCTTCGAAGCAACGTACAACTTGTACAATGGCATCTACTTCACGAATATGAGATAAAAATTGGTTACCTAATCCTTCACCTTTACTGGCACCACGAATGAGACCAGCGATATCTACAAATTCAATAGCGGCTGGTAAAACACGTTTAGAATTGTACATATCGTGTAATACATCTAGACGTTTATCAGGTACAGGAACCACCCCGACATTTGGTTCAATTGTACAGAATGGGTAGTTAGCAGATTCTGCCCCTGCTTTTGTTAATGCATTAAATAGTGTACTTTTTCCTACATTAGGAAGTCCAACTATTCCAAGTTTCATATGTTTCATCCTTCCTCAAACTTATCCCTCTAGCCAAAGTGAACACACTCAATGACTTAAATAGGTTGATATCCTATATAGTTTATCGCATTATGTGGCTAAATACAACAAATTAAATAAAACTGCAATAAATTGCAGTTTTATTTGTGACAACAAATGATTTTAAGAAGTTTAAAGAAGAAAAATAGGAAAATTATTAAGGTAAGAAGTGGCCATTTATAAAAGGCTTCTTGCATTCTGGCACAACAAGAAGAGGGAGCGGAAGTTTTTTGCTTGCTTACTACCCGATAATGTCTATAATGTTCAGTCATAAAAAATCTCCTTTCGGTTATAATCTTAGTATCTAAAAATGAGAAAGATTTATACTGGTACATTTACACAACTTAATTAATCTCCTATAATAAAAAACATAAAAGGAGGCGCATTATGCAAATACCAAATATTTATTTCCCTCATCTGGGATTATCATTTAACTTAAAATCACAAGCATTCTCGATTTTTGGACTAGAGGTTTATTGGTATGGGATTATTATTACAACGGGCATTATTTTAGGCACGCTACTTGCTTGTCATATTGCTAAAAAAGAAGGTCTTAATCCAGAGCTTTTCACGGATTTTATCTTATATGATGTGATTTTTGCTATCGTTGGGGCAAGACTATATTATGTTATTTTTAGTTGGGATTATTATAAGGACAATTTATCTCAAATTATCAATACAAGGCAAGGCGGACTTGCTATTTATGGTGGGGTGATTGCTTCGGTCATCGTAGCTGTTATTTATACACATAAAAAACACGTTAAATTTGCACATTTTGCGGATATTGCTTCATTTGGATTAATTTTAGGTCAAGCCATCGGAAGATATGGTAACTTTTTCAACAAAGAAGTTTTTGGAGGGTATACAAATAATTTTTTTGCAATGGCTATCTTAAAAACAGAAGCTAAACCACCGTTTTCTGAGGAAGTATTAAGTCATATCCAAACTTTTCCGCAGTTTGGGGCAGCAGAGTATATTCAAGTGCATCCCACTTTCTTTTATGAATCCACTTGGAATTTAGGACTTTTAATCCTGTTACTCATTTACCGTAAGCACCGTAAAGCTTATGGAGAAATCTTTTGCTTATACCTAATAGGTTATGGAGTGGGAAGATATTGGATTGAAGGGATTCGCACCGATCAATTATTGTGGTGGCACACCCAAATTCCGATTTCTCAGATCGTTGCGATAGGTTCAGTCATTATGGGGATAATTGGAATACTATTGTGTCGAAACAGAAATAGGCTCAAATAATAGAAACAAAAAAACGGAATTAATGTTGTAATAATTGAAAGAATGTATTATAATACCAAATATAGAGATATATAAAAAAGATTTACTTTGTTTTATTTAGTTTTAAGGGGGATTTATATGGAAGAGGTACAAGAGAGGATTGCAGTTTTGCGAAGCCGCTTAAATCAATTGCTAGAAGAGCAAGAAAATGAACAGTATCCATCACCGAAAATATACTTACTTAGTGTTATGCTAGATCAAGAAATTGTAAGGTATTATAAGAGCCTTGCAAGCATTAAGTGTTAATCATATAAATCAAGAGGACTTTATCCATTTAGGGTAAAGTCCTCTTGATTTATTATAAATATTTATAATCATACCCGTGTTTTGGCTTGAAATTTTTGATCAAAACACATAAAATATAAGAAAATGGGTGTAAGTGGTTAGAAATACTAGAAAGTTCGTTCAATTCTTTTCATTTAGAGTAATTAGATAATATTCTAGATCAACAAGAAAGAATTAGGCCTATAGAAGGAGAAAAAATGAAATTTGAACATGTGTCAGTCTTATTAAATGAATGTATAGAAGGGCTTGATATTAAGCCAGATGGGACTTATGTTGATGGAACACTAGGAGGGGCAGGGCATGCCTTTGTAGTTTGTTCTCATCTAAGTAATAAGGGTCATTTTATTGGAATCGACCAAGATCATAATGCGTTAACAGTGTCCAAGGAAAGACTAAGTCATGTAAGCCCTAAAGTGACACTTGTTAAAAGCAATTTTGTGGAAGTAAAATCCGTTTTAGAACAGCTAGGGATTGAAAAAGTGGATGGCATGCTGATTGATTTAGGCGTTTCTTCACATCAATTGGATGAACCCTCAAGAGGATTTTCCTATATGCATGATGCGCCACTTGATATGAGAATGAATCAAGAGGCCTCCTATAATGCATATGAAGTGGTGAATACGATGAGTGAAGAAGCGTTATACCATGTCATTAAAGATTATGGTGAAGAGCGTTGGGCAAAGCGTATTGCAAACTTTATTGTTACTGAAAGAAGCAAAAAGCCGATAGAAACCACTTATGAATTAGTTGAAGTCATTAAGAAAGCGATTCCGCAAGGCGCTCGAAAGGATGGACCTCATCCAGCTAAAAGAACATTTCAAGCTATTCGTATTGCAGTGAATCGTGAACTAGAAATTATTGAACCTACCATTAGAGATATCGTTAGTAAATTGAATAAAGGTGGTAGATTATGTATCATTACTTTTCATTCGCTGGAAGATCGCATTGTGAAGCATACATTTAAAGCGTTGGAAGATCCATGTACATGCTCAAAGAGTCTTCCGATTTGTGTTTGTGGGAAAGTCCCAGAGGTAAAAGTGATTACAAAAAAACCGATTTTGCCATCTGATGAGGAAATTGAAGTAAATCCACGCTCAAGGAGTGCCAAATTAAGAATTATTGAAAAGATATAAAAGGTGGGGTTTAAATGGCTAAGAAAGAAAGAGCGAAATACAATTATCAATATGATAGTGTAGCGAGAAACTATGCGCAACCTATCGAGCCTGTTAGAATACCAGTACCTAGTAACCCAAAACAACAGCCCAAAGTAGCGACTAAAACAAAGGGTGATTTAGCTTTTGGATTTCAAGTGTCTATATGCGGCATTGTATTATTTGCTTGTGCACTACTTTATATTCAAAGTTATTCGATGTTTCGTTCAAAACAAGTAGAACTCAACACGTTAAAATCAAAAAAGATAGAAATTATGAATGAAATTACAGGGGTAGAATCCCAAATGGCAAAAAAACTTGACTTAAATCAGATTCGGGAGAGAGCAGTTAATGAACTAGGTATGCAAGAGCCTTTACCTTATCAAATCGTTTATATTGATTTACCCAAAGAAAGTTACACAACGTATAAAAAATAGAATGAAGTAGGGATTAAGATGCAAAAGAAAAGAATGAAAAAAAGATCCAATGCCTTGCCTAAGAGAGAGCGCCTAAATGGGCGTTTCTTTTTGGTGGGTTTATTGATGTGTACCTCACTAGGGTTATTGGGATTAAAAGTGGGAAAACTTACGCTTATAGATCATGATATTTATGCAGAAGGGGCTTTAAAAAATACACTAAAAAGTGAAAACACGATAGAAGCACCAAGAGGGACGATTCAAGATGCAAAAGGCCGGCAGTTAGCGGTGAGCTTATTAACTTATAATGTGATTCTAGATCCGTATGCCATTGTGAATGTGGTGGATAAAGAGGATTATCCTAAGTTATATGGTAAATTAGAAGAAGCAACGGGCGAGTCAGCCAGTCAAATACAAGCGAAGGTTGAAAAACGCATTCAAGAAAAAGCAGATTCAAAGTTTCTAGAACTTGCAAAGCAAATTGAATTGGAACCTGAGCAAGTGGAAGCATTAAATGCTTTGGATGGTGTAACCGTTGTGAGCACTTATAAAAGAAGTTATCCTAATGGAAAGTTAGCAGCTCAAGTTTTAGGGTTTTATAATGGGGAAGGTGAAGGACAGTATGGGGTTGAAGAGGGGTATGATGAGTATTTAACAGGACAAATAGGAAGGGCTTATTCTCAAATACAAAACTCTAAAATGATGACAAAAGAATATCAAGCTCCTCAAAAAGGAGATACGGTTTCACTAACGATCGACTCGGTGGTTCAACAATATGTTGAGGAAACAATGGAAAAATATATTAAGGAGTGGAATGCGACAAAGGCAAGTTGTATTATTATGAATCCCAATACGGGTGAAGTGCTTGCAATGTATTCTTACCCAACCTATGATCCTAATCACTTTAACAACTTATCGCAGCAATTAGGCGAGAACGTTTGGGCAAATATGCAAGCTGAGTCCAAGTCAACGGCTTTACTCAATGCCTGGAGAAACAATTCTATACAGTATAACTATGAACCAGGTTCAACTTTTAAACCTTTAGTGGTTGCTGCGGCCTTACAAGAAGGCATTATTCGTTTAACAGATACCTTTGAATGTAGTGGAAATAAGCAAGTAGCAGACCGAACAATTAATTGTTGGAAGACATCAGGTCATGGTCACCAAACGTTAAGTGAGGCATTAGCTAACTCATGTAATGTGGCGATGATTGAAATTGCTAACAAATTGGATGAAAAGACATTTATGAAATATTTTGATGACTATGGATTTGGTAAACTAACCGGTATTGCCCTTGCAGGAGAAGAAAAGGGTATTTTGCATACCTATATGCACGCTGTTGAAAAAGCAACATCAGCTATTGGGCAAACTTTTATGGTGACACCGATTCAGCTAATTACCGCTTTTTCATCTGTTATTAATGGTGGGTATTTGCTAGAACCTTATGTGGTATCTGAAATTACAGATGAAAAAGGAGTTACCGTGTTTAAACAAAGTGGCACGACTAAAAATCAAGTACTCGCTACTTCTATAGCTGATGAAGTAAGAGATGCTCTTGAAAAAGTAGTAGATGAGGGAACGGGGCATAATGCGAATATACCTGGATATATCATTGGAGGTAAAACAGGAACGGGTCAAAAGTTTAAAGAAGGTACAAGTCAAAGAGTGGAAGATCTTTATGCCGCTTCATTTATGGGATTTGCACCGGTGGATCATCCAGAAGTCATTGCATTAATTGTTTTTGATGATGTGCCAGAGCATACAGGCGCACCGGCCAATGCGTTTAGAGATATGATGAGCAATATCTTCCCTTATTTAGAGATTGAAACCAGTACACAAGCTGAGGTAGATACAGAAAAAGTGGCATCTGTACCGGATATAAGTGGAAAAGATATTTATGAAGCCATTAGTGTATTAAGTGATCATGGATTTAATTATAGTATTCTTGGAAATGGTGTGAAGGTTGAAGATCAATATCCACCTGCCCAGTCTGACTGGGGAAAAAATAAGAGTGTGACCTTAATCACAACAACAGATACACCAGGTGATTTATTAGAAGTACCTGTACTTATAGGAAAAACCGTAGAAGAAGCAAAGACATTGGCAGGAAATGATTTTAAGATTCAAAGTAGTGGTCAAGGTGTTATTAAATCGCAAATTCCTAAAGCAGGCACTAAGATAGAAAAAGGTAATAAAATTATTGTAAAAACAACAGAATAAGGTCATAAAGACTCCTCCTTTAAAATAGACTGTAGGTAAGACAAACTATAAAGGGAGGAGTTTTTTATGCATAGTGATATTTCTCTTTGTTTAAAGAGAAGAATTTTTATGCTCATGATAGGTTTTATGGGACTATTTATGATAATGTCCATTCGTTTAGGGTATATGCAGCTTTATGAAGGAAAAACTTTACAAGAACTAGCCAATGAGCAACAGACAAGGGACCGTACGATTACACCTACGAGAGGGAAGATCTATGATCGTCATCTGAATGTACTCGCTCAAAGTGCGTCTGTCGCTACCATTGGTGTAGTACATGCCCAAATACAAGATCCCGAAAGAGTGGCTAAAGTTTTATCAGAGCACTTACAAATGGACTATGATAAAGTTTATAAAAAAGTCACCAAAGTGGTTGCTTTTGAACGCATTGCGACCAAAGTGGATAAGTCGGTGGCGGATGAAATCCGTGCTTTAAATCTATCTGGCGTAAAAGTAGATGAAGATTCAAAGCGTTATTATCCGTTTAACACGCTAGCGTCACAGACCATTGGCTTTGTAGGAAAAGATAATCAAGGCATTATTGGACTTGAAGTGAAATATGACAGCTATTTAAAAGGGACGCCAGGCAAGATTCTAATGGAAACGAATGGGAAGGGTGAACGCCGAGAAGAGGAAGTAGAAGTTCGTATTGAACCAATGAATGGAAACCATTTAGTGACTACACTCGATTTAACTTTGCAGCAGTATGCTGAACAAGCCATAGAAAAAGCAGTCACTATGAAAGAAGCTAGACGTGGCGCTATTATTATGATGAACCCTCAAAATGGAGAGATCTATGCTTTAGCCATTAAGCCAGATTTTAATTTAAATGAACCATTTACGATTCAATCCGATGAAACAAGCACTGATTGGGAGATGATGACAGAAAGTGAAAAACAAAATGCCTTAAATCAAATGTGGCGAAATTTTAC
The DNA here is from genome assembly GCA_934725855.1 of uncultured Cellulosilyticum sp. GTDB lineage: Bacteria > Bacillota > Clostridia > Lachnospirales > Cellulosilyticaceae > Cellulosilyticum. Next base: position 16,872 of record CAKVCL010000007.1, read on the forward strand.
AATTAATGATACATATGAACCAGGGTCTACCTTTAAAGTATTTACTTCAGCAATGGGCCTAGAGGAAGGTGTGGTGGAGGAAAACAGTCCATTTAATTGCACGGGGAGTAAAACTGTAGCAGGACGCACCATTAAGTGTTGGAGAAGCCCACGCTGTCATGGCGCAGAGACTTTCGTTCAAGGGGTACAAAATTCCTGCAATCCGGTGTTTATGGAGGTTGCTGAACGAATTGGGGCAAGTAAGTTTTATGATTATATGATTAAATTTGGATTTAAGTCTAAAACAAACATAGATTTACCAGGTGAAGCAGTGGGTATTTTACATAGTAAAAATAATATTGGACCAGTTGAACTAGCGACGATGTCTTTTGGTCAGTCTTTTCAAATTACGCCGATGCAATTGCTGTCAGCTGCAGCAGCTGCTGTTAATGGGGGATACAAAGTGACACCCCACTGTGGCAAAGCGGTTATCGATGACGCACAAAATGTGGTAACTACCTTTGATTTTGGTCAAGGAGAACAAATTATTTCAACCCAAACAAGTCAGCGATTAAAAAAGATTTTGGAGAGCGTAGTGGCTGAAGGAGGTGGCCATAAAGCTTATATTCCTGGGTATCATATTGGGGGTAAAACGGCTACTTCTCAAAAGTTACCTAGAGGTTCAGGAAAATATACCGCTTCATTTATGGCATTTGCACCAGCTGATAATCCAAAGATTATGGCACTTGTTATTATTGATGAACCCAAAGGGACTTATTATGGTGGGGTGATTGCTGGCCCTGTGATGCAAGAAATATTAAGCAATGCATTACCTTATTTAGGGATAGAGCCTGATTATTCAGTAGAGGAACTAAAAGATGAAACGTTACAAAAGATAACGGTTCCAGACTTTAGAGGCTTAACTATAAAGGAAGCAAAGAAAATAGCAAGTGAAGCAAAGATTGGAGTAGAGGTTCAAGGAGAAGGTGAGGTAGTCACTTCCCAATTTCCATTGCCAGAAGAGTCTGTTAATCAGACCACAAAAATTATTTTATATACACAGTAGAACGCTTTTTTCTAGAACAGACTCGTGATATAATAACAAATGATATAAAAGGAGGGTTACCATGAAACTTAAAGATTTATTATTAGGAATGGATTATACATGTATAACAGGTAACACAGAACAAGAAATTGATCAAGTGATTTATGATTCACGTATTAAAACGCAAAAAGGGTTATTTATTGCCATAGAAGGCTATCAAACAGATGGCCACAAATACATTGCATCAGCCATTGAAAATGGAGCACGTGCAATCATTGTTCAAAAACCCGTTCGTGTTGACAATCAAGAGGTCACCGTTATTCAAACAGAAGATACAAGACTTGCGATGGCACTTATTGCACGTAACGAATATGGGCACCCTTCCGACCAGTTTCAACTTGTAGGGGTAACGGGAACCAATGGTAAAACAAGTATTACGTTTTTATTAGGTCAAATATTAGAAGCCTATCACAAAAAAATAGGGATTATCGGAACGATTGAAAATCGTATTGGTTCACAAGTACTTAAAGCAGAACGTACCACACCAGAATCTTTAGATCTACAACGTCTGTTTAGAAAAATGGCAGATGAAAGAGTAGATGTGGCGATGATGGAAGTTTCTTCTCATGCCTTGGCATTAAAAAGAACCGTAGGCTCTAATTTTAAAGTAGGCATTTTTACAAATTTAACACAAGACCACTTAGATTTTCATAAGACTATGGAAAATTACGCAAAAGCTAAGGCAAAATTATTTAAAGCCTGTGAAGTAGGGATTGTCAATCAAGATAGTGACTATATTGATTTAATCATGGAAGGGGCAACTTGTCAGTTAGTAACCTATGGCATTGACCATCCATCAGATTATCATGCCAAAAATATTGAAATTACGGCTACAGGTGTAACCTATGATTTACAGGCACCAGAAGGATCATTTAAAGTGAGTGTACCAATTCCAGGGAAATTCACCGTTTATAATACTTTAGCCGTGATTGCAGCAGCAAGACAATTAGGGTTAGAAATGTCTCAGATTATTGAAACTTTAAGAAATGTTAAAGGGGTACCAGGTCGTGTACAGTCGTTTAGTTCAACAAAGGGTTATAGTGTTCTAGTGGATTATGCTCATACACCAGATGGTCTTGAAAATGTATTAGAAACCATTAAGGAATTTGCAAAAGGGCGTATCATTACTGTATTTGGTTGCGGTGGCGATCGGGATACCACTAAAAGACCGATTATGGGAAAAATTGCAGCAACTTATTCCGATCATGTGATTATCACTTCGGATAATCCAAGAACAGAAGACCCTAATCAAATCCTAGATCAAATCGAAGTAGGGGTAAAAGCGTTAGCAAGTCATTATGATAAAATTGAAAATCGTGAAATGGCTATTCGATTAGCCCTCCAAGAAGCCAAAAAAGATGATGTAGTACTCATTGCAGGTAAAGGGCATGAAAATTATCAAATCTTAAAAGATCGCATTATTCATTTTGATGACTGTGAAGTGGTAAGAAATTATTTGCAGGAGGAACAAAAATGAGGTTAAGCGTTCAAGACATAGCACAGGCCGTTCAGGGTGAGCTTTTAAATCAAAATGCTGAGCAAGTAATGATTTTAGAAATGACTACAGATTCAAGAAAGACGTTAACAAGTGGGCTTTTTATCCCCTTAAAAGGAGAAAAATTTGATGGTCATGATTTTATCCCTCAAGTTTATGATAAAGGAGCTATTGCAACGTTAACAATGGATAAAAAGGTAGTAGATGAACGCCTAGTGACGATTTGGGTAGAAGATACACAAAAAGCGCTTTTAGATCTGGCTAGATTCTATAGAAGTCAATTTGAAATTCCTGTCATTGGCATTACCGGAAGCGTTGGAAAAACCAGCACAAAAGAAATCATTGCTGCTACATTAAGTGGTAAGTGGCAAGTTCATAAAACACAGGGAAACTTTAATAATGAAATTGGTTTGCCACTTACTTTGTTTGGACTTAATGAAACCCATCAAGCAGCCGTCATTGAGATGGGGATGAATCATTTTGGTGAAATCCATAAGTTATCAACGACTGCAAAACCAGATGTAGCGGTAATCACCAATGTTGGCACATCACATATTGAAAACCTTGGCAGTAGAGAAGGCATCTTAAAAGCAAAACTTGAGATATTAGATGGATTAAATCCCAAGGGCCTTTTAGTGATTAATGGAGATAATGATTTATTAAGTACACTTAAAGAGGTGGGTGTTTCTAAAGTAACTTATGGATTAAATGACAAAAATGATTATTGGGCTAAGAATATGACTCAGGAAGGTCTATATACGATGGCAGAGGTAATTAGTCCACATCGCCATTACAAAATAAAGATTAAGGCGCTTGGTGAGCATATGGTCTACAATACTTTAGCTGCCATTGCGGTTGCAGAATATTATAAGTTAAGTGAAGCAGAAATCTTAAAAGGTTTATCAAGTTATGAACCGACTAAGATGCGTATGCAAATTAGTGTGCTTAAAAATGGACTGACAGTTATGAATGATACGTACAATGCAAGTCCCGATTCCATGAAAGCCGCATTAAAAGTTTTAAAAGCTTATGTTTCCAAAGGCCGTAAAGTAGCGGTTCTAGGGGATATGTTTGAAATGGGTGATTTTGCTCCCAAGCTCCATCAAGAAGTCGGCGAATTTGCTAGTAGCATAGGCATTGATTTGCTTATCGCAGTGGGGAGTCTTGCAAAACATATTGAATTAGGTTATCAAGAAGCGGGCGGCAAAGCGGTTTATTACTTTGAAACGAAAGAAGCCTTTATGAAAGCAATGCAAGGCATTTTTCAAAAGGAGGATTGTGTGCTGTTTAAAGCTTCTAGAGGGATGCACTTTGAAACTTTAGTAGAAGAAGTGGGAAAGGTGAAATAAAATGATTCATGAAGCCATTTATGCCGTATTAATTGCATTCTTCTTAAATATTGTGATTAGTCCTTTTGCAATTCCTTTGTTGCATAAACTTAAATTTGGACAGAATGTAAGGGAAGATGGCCCCAAGGCACATTTAAAAAAAGCAGGAACTCCTACTATGGGTGGCATCATTATTTTAATGAGTATTTTAATGACTTCCTTTGTATTTTTAAAAGGAAATAAGGCGGTTCAAACGATTTTATTTGTTACGGTAGGGTTTGGACTGATTGGGTTTATCGATGACTATATTAAAGTAATCAAAAAACGGTCTTTAGGATTAACGGTTTTACAAAAGCTCATATTACAGCTTATAGTGGCTTGTATATTTGCTTATTTAGTAGCGAACTATGTAGGACTTGATACATGCATGATGATGCCCTTTATGCATCAAAAGACTTGGGATTTAGGCGCGTTTTATTGGCCTTTTCTCGTTTTTACCGTACTGGCTGTAGTGAATGCAGTCAATCTCACAGATGGGATGGATGGACTTGCAGCAAGCGTCACACTGCTAGTCGCTACCTTTTGGGCAGCTGTTGCACTGAGCTTTAAAAGTGAAACCATTCCTATTGCCGCTGCTACAGTAGGCAGTTTACTAGGATTTTTACTTTTTAATAGTTATCCTGCAAGAGTGTTTATGGGAGATACAGGTTCCTTGGCGTTAGGTGGCTTTGTGGTGAGTATGGCCTTTATGTTAAAAATGCCACTTTTTATTTTGATTATAGGCGTTATTTATGTGATTGAAAATGTATCCGTTATGCTTCAAGTCATCTATTTTAAAAAAACAAAAAAACGATTGTTTAAGATGGCACCGATTCATCATCATTTTGAACTTGGTGGATGGCCTGAAACAAAGGTCGTTACAGTTTTTTCAATTATTACGGCAATGATGTGTTTAGTAGGTGTCATTGCGTTATAGGGAGGAAAAGTAAGTGGAGATTAAAGACAAACAAGTATTAGTCATAGGAAATGCCCGTAGTGGTATAGGTGCTGCTAAACTAGCCAAGCATCAAGGGGCTAAAGTATGTATTTATGATGCAAAACCTTATGAAAAATGGTCTTTAGAAATGCAGCAAAAAATAGAGGAGATGAAAGCCAAAGGAATAGACTACGCTTTAGGCTTTGAGCCACAGGTAGAAAACTTTGATTTATTGGTTTTAAGTCCAGGGGTTTCTCCAGAAATTGAACTCGTGCAAAAAGCAAAAAGTGCAGGAGTAGTCATTACGGGTGAGTTTGAGTTTGCTTCATGGTATTGCAGTGCCCCTATTGTAGCGATTACTGGGACAAATGGAAAAACTACCACCACGACCTTAGTGGGAGAAATGATGAAAAAATATAACCCACAAACTTATGTGGTAGGCAATATTGGAAATGCTTTTAGTGAAGCAGCCACCACAATACCAGCTGATGGTATTGTGGTGGCTGAAGTCAGCAGTTTTCAATTAGAAACCGCTTATTCATTTCATCCAAGAGTAAGTGCCCTTCTTAACATTACCCCTGATCATTTAAATCGTCATAAAACGATGGAAAACTATTGTCAAGCTAAATATCAAATTTTTGCAAATCAAAAGCCTGAAGATTACACCGTTTTAAATAGCAAAGATGCGTATTTTGAGGAAGCAAAATCACACGTTAAAGGAAAACTTATTGAATTTTCATCTGTACAAGTGCTTAAATGTGGGGTTTATTTAAAAGGACAGGAGTTATGTGAAAACTTAACAGGTGTTGAACACGCAGTTTGCACAGTGGATGAATTAAAAATTAAAGGGACCCACAATGTGGAAAATGCTTTAGCGGCTATTGCCATTGGGCTTGCATTTGGTGTGCCTTCCAATATTATTCGTCAGGTACTGATTCACTTTAAAGGCGTAGAACACCGTACAGAATTTGTCACAACGAAAAGAGGCGTGGACTTCTTTAATGATTCCAAAGCAACCAATACGGATGCAGCCATTGCCGGTTTAGTAGGGTTAAGTGTTTTAAATAAACCGATTCGACTGATTGCAGGTGGGATGGATAAAAAGATTAGTTTTGCTGATTGGGTAAAGCTTTTTAAAGGTCGTGTTGCAAAAGTTTACATTATTGGTGAAACCAAAGGGCAAATTGTAGAGGAATGCATCGCACAAGGATATACAGAGTATGCAACTTATGAAACCTTAGAAGAAGCCATTCAAAGTGCTTATGATGAAAGTCATGCAGGAGAGTGCATTCTGCTTTCACCTGCCTGTGCAAGTTGGGATATGTTTGAAAGTTATGAGGTAAGAGGAAGACTCTTTAAGGATTTTGTAAACCACTTGGAAGGATGAGGATATGCAAACTGCAAAAACAACCAACCTTACACAAAAAAGAAAAAAAGTTAAGAAGTCTACACCTGATTTTTTATTGCTTGGCTTGATTATTGGGCTGGTAGCGTTTGGCGTGGTCATGGTATATAGTGCCAGTTATAACCATGCAGTAACTCAATTAGGAAAATCTCCCACTTATTTTGTTAAAAAACAACTTTTTATGGGGCTTGCTGGTATTGGAGTTATGTTATGGATTACCTTTCGATTTGATTATCATATTTGCACGAATCGGAAATTAGTCAAACTCTTTTATGCTGGGAGCGTTTTACTCGCTGCAAGTGTACGTTTTATTGGATTTGCAGCCAATGGTGCCAAAAGATGGATTAATCTAGGGCCTATACAAATGCAGCCTTCAGAGATTGTAAAACTAGCCGTTATATTAATGGTTTCTTCTTATATTATTCGTAATCGTAAAACAATGAATCAGTTACGTACCCGTATTATAGCATGGTTGATTGTAGGGGTACCTGCAGGTATTGTGACTGTGTTAGGGAGTAATTTAAGCTCAGGAATTGTTATTTTAGGGGTTGGGGCATTGATTATTTTTTCAGCAAGTCCTAAGATATGGTACTATTTCTGTTTAGCAGGATTAGGTATTTTACTAGTTGTGGGCGTACGTCAACTGGCAATTAATACTCCTCCAGGTCAGGATACGACCATTCCTATTGTAAAAGATATTTTACCTGCTTATCGTCTTGATCGAATTCGAGCTTGGATCAATCCTTTTTTAGACAAACAAGGCGATGGGTATCAAACGGTCCAAGCACTTTATGCAGTAGGGTCAGGGGGGCTTTTTGGACGTGGATTATCACAAAGTATTCAAAAAACAGGATATATGCCGGAGCCTTATAATGATATTATCTTTGCCGTAATCTGTGAAGAATTAGGATTAGTAGGTGCACTTGTATTGATATTCGTTTATTGTATTGTGGTGATACGAGGTATGGCTATAGCTATGAAAGCACCAGATTATGCAGGGTCATTTATTGCTATAGGGATAACTGGAATGGTGGGACTTCAAGCCATTATTAATATAGCGGTTAATACCAATGCGATTCCAACTACAGGAATGCAATTACCACTCATTAGTTATGGAGGAACGGCATTAGGCATTTTATTAGCCACATTAGGCTTACTGCTTAATATTTCTAGATTTTCAAATATAGAAAAGCTAGATTAATCTGAAGTCACATATTTTCCCTTTCTGGAATATGATGGATATATAGAAGCTTACCTATTCCAGGAGGGTGAATCATGAGTCAGTATGTAATTGAAGGAGGTAAGCGACTAGAAGGTGAATTGCAAGTTGATGGAAGTAAAAATGCAGTGCTGCCGATTATTGCAGCTACTTTATTGATAGAGGATATAGTTTATATTGAAAATTGTCCTAAAATATTAGACGTGATCATTATGACACAAATTTTAGAGCAATTAGGCTGTCACATTCAATGGCAAGATCATACGTTAGTCATTGATACAAGACATTTAGAAACCTTTATACTCAATGAGTCACTTGTAAAGAAGATGCGTTCGTCCATTATTTTATTAGGTGCACTAATGGGACGATGCAAAGAAGCTCAGATTTGTCAACCCGGAGGTTGTCAGTTAGGCGCTAGACCGATTGATTTACATCTAGAAGCTTTAAAAAAAATGAACGTTGTCATTTCTGAAAAAGATAAGATGATTTATTGTCAAACGCAACACCTTCAAGGCGCTACCATAAATCTTAAGTTTCCAAGCGTAGGAGCCACAGAAAACATTATGTTGGCTGCAGTTAGGAGTAAAGGGATTACCATTATTCATAATGCAGCAAGAGAGCCAGAAATTGTTGACCTTCAAAACTTTTTAGTAAAATGCGGAGCAAAAGTTTTAGGGGCAGGTACTAAAACGATTATGATCCAAGGAGTTAGCAAGTTGTCTGGAACCTATTATCGCCCCATTTCAGATCGTATTATTGCTGGAACCTATTTAGTAGCAACGGCTATGACAAGAGGACAAATTGTGTTAGAGTCGATCTGCCCATCTCATTTAAGAGCGTTAATAGAAAAATTGATGCAGATGGGATGTAAAATAGATGAGGAGCAAGAAAGAATCATGTTAACTTGTCCAAAAGAGTTAAAAAGTGTTAATATTATAACAGAGCCTTATCCAGGGTTTCCAACGGATATGCAATCACAAATGATGTCTTTATTATGCACCTGCAAGCAGCCTAGCTTTATTAGGGAAAATTTATTTGAATCACGCTTTAAAATTGTAGAGGAATTAAAAAAGATGGGGGCTGATATTCGAGTCGAAAATTGTACGGCTTATATAGGTGGTTATCAGCCATTACATGGTGAAACACTTTGTGCCAAAGATTTGCGTGGGGGTGCAGCACTTGTTTTGGCAGGGCTTGTGGCTAATGGAACTACGGTGGTAGAGCATATTGAGCATATTGAAAGAGGCTATCAAAATATTGTGTCAGATTTATCTAAGTTAGGCGCTGATATACGAGAAAGGAATTAAATCATTGATTGAGGAACAAAAGAAAAAGAAAAAAATAAAATATAAGGTGATTCTAGCAGGCATTATAATGGCATTACTCCTTATGATGCCTGTTTGCTATATTCAATCGATAGAAGTCAAAAATAATTTTTTCTATACCGCAGAAGAGATTATTCAAACATCGGGAATAGGAAAAGGACATGTTTTAGATTTGAGTTATTTGACCGCCAAAAAACATTTGAAAAAATTAAATTATATTGCGGATGTCAAATTAAATTATGAATTTCCTGGGAAAATTATTATTGATGTAACAGAAAAAGCGCCTTATGCTTATGTTAAATTTAAAGGAAATTTTTTATGCATTAATGAGCAGGGACAAGTTATTGAACAAAGTCAAGAAAAATATCATGAGATTCCTATTATAAGTGGCATAAAATTTAAGGAATTTAAGGTAGGAGAGGCTTTACCTATTTTAAATGAAGACCATTGGTTTGTTGCGCAAGAAGTGATGGAGAAATTAATGAAGTATGATTATGCGACGAAAATTAACGAAATTGATGTACATAACATAGAAGAAATTCACTTGTATGTTGATAAGTTAGATGTTATAATGGGTGATATAGGAGATTTTGACAAAAAAATTGTGCTTCTCATTCAGACTTATGAAGGAAATGATATTAATTTAAGTGTGGGTGAATTAGACATAAGTGGATTAAGCAAAACCGGCTATGCGACTTTAAAACAAAATACATAGGTTGGTGGACGATAAAATAAATATACTTGAAGAAATGAAGGGGGAGACAACAGTGCTCGAAATATGGGAAAGTGAACTGCAAGGTGCACAAATTAAAGTAATTGGTGTAGGTGGCGGTGGAAACAATGCGGTTGACCGAATGATAGAAAAAGGTTTAGATGGTGTTGAATTCATTACAGTAAATACAGACCATCAAGCCCTAGCAAGATCTGGAGCACCTACTAAAATACAAATTGGCGAGAAAATGACAAGAGGTTTAGGCGCTGGTGCAAATCCTGAAATCGGTACAAAGTCTGCTGAGGAAAGCAAAGATGAGATTTTAGAAGCCATTAAAGGTGCGGATATGCTCTTTATTACTGCTGGAATGGGAGGGGGTACTGGTACAGGTGCAGCCCCTGTTATTGCGGGTATTGCGAAAGAGCAAGGTATTTTAACCGTTGGCGTTGTGACAAAACCTTTTTCTTTTGAAGGTAGAAAAAGAATGATCAATGCTGAAAAAGGAATTATGGAATTAAAACAAAATGTGGATACGCTAGTTGTAATTCCAAATGATAAGATTCTACAAGTTATTGATAAGAAAACAACGATGGTTGAAGCATTTAGTAAAGCGGATGATGTCTTACAACAAGGGGTACAGGGAATCACGGATTTAATTTCAAATCCAGGGATTATTAACCTTGACTTTGCTGATGTCCGCACCATTATGAATAATAAAGGTGTAGCGCATATGGGTATTGGACGTGCTACAGGTGAAAATAGAGCGGAAGAAGCAGTTAAATTTGCTATTAGCAGTCCATTGTTAGATACAAGCATTGATGGGGCACGTTGTGTACTCGTTAATATGTGTGGTGGTGAGTCTTTAGGTCTTATGGAAGCTAATGTAGGGATGGGACTCATTCGTGAAGCCGTCGATCCAGATGCAGAAATTATTTTTGGTACGTCAATTAATGAAAACTTAGGTGAAGAAATTATTATTACGGTTATAGCAACAGATTTTCAAAATAGTGATGTTTCCTTAAATCATTTTAAACCTGTACAAGCTACTCAACCAGTGCAACAACAAGCTGTGAAAAAAGAAGAAGCACCTACTCCAGTGCAACAACCTTCAAGACAGCATAATGTAGTTGAAGAAGAAAGTAAATTTACACCAATTAAAGATATTCAAGTTGAAATACCTCAATTTTTACGTAGAAATCGATAGAAGAATGAAAAAGATACGATATTGTCGTATCTTTTTTTTTATGTGCACTTTTGTTTTTACAAAATTTGTAAGCTACATTGCGTACAATAAAGAAGTCGACAATGAATGAGATGAATACGGAGGTGAATCGATGTATGTTATTTATCTCGATGTATTATACCTGATCAATTGGGTAATGGACTTGATGATTTTTTACTGTGTTTCACTGATCCTCAATCGACATGTTAGATGTGGCACCTTGGGTTTAGCAAGTGCGATAGCCGCCTTAGTCTATTGTATGCTGGTTGTGATTCCCATATTGCAGAAAATTCCTTATGGAATTTATGCATTAGTTGTGCCCATTCCTTCCTTATTGATTTTATTTAAGCCAAAGACCTATCGTACGTTTATAAGGCAATATATCGTCAGTTTGTTGGTAGGGGCATTATTTGGAGGTGGCGTATTTAGTATTTGGAGTTATTGGTATGGTGGTGGGGGGAATGTGAGTAATATAAGTATTTTGATGTTGATTGCCATTGGGCTTGGAATATCAACGATTTTTTATTTAGGCTTTAGATGGTTAAGAAGGCAGTTTATTTTTCCCGCTTTTTCATACCAATTAGTTCTGAAGGATCATGGAGAAAGTGTACAAATACAAGCGTTACTTGATACAGGTAATACACTTTATACCTATAGGTCGCATCAACCTGTTTTAGTGGTTGAGTATGGGGGGATGAAGAAACTACTTAGCAAGCAGCAAAGGCAGGCATATGAACAATTTAGCAAGTGTAAATTAGAAGAAGTGGAAGCAAAAATAATGGATGGGAGCTATTCATTGGATGAATTAATTCCTTTTAATAGTGTAGGGTGTCCCAATGGCTTTTTGTGGGCACTTGAAATTGAACGAATAGAAATGAAGAATGGGGCAAAAAAAATAGAGATTGCCCCATGTATGGTGGGCATTTCAAGCGAACGGTTGTTTGAAGATCATCAGTTTCATGCGCTATTGCATCCTGAATTTATTTTAAAGGAGGAGAAGATATCTTGAAAACAATTGCTTTATGGAAAGAAAAGTTAAAAAGTATATGGAAAAAGTGGTATTGGAAATTTAGGAGAAGACAAAAAAATGCACTGCATTATATAGGAGGAAGTGAGGTTTTACCCCCACCATTATCCAAAGAAGAAGAAGAAAAATTAATGCTGCAGCTTGTTGAGTTTAGTGACCAAGAAGAAAAATTAAAAGAAATCAAGTCCGTACTGATCGAAAGAAATTTAAGACTGGTCGTTTATATTGCAAGGAAATTTGAAAATACAGGCATACATATGGAAGATTTAATCTCTATTGGAACGATTGGTCTGATTAAATCCATTAATACGTTTAATCCCACTAAAAAAATTAAGCTGGCGACGTATGCCTCAAGATGTATTGAAAATGAAATTCTGATGTTTTTACGTCGCACCAATAAGTTAAAAACAGAGGTTTCGATTGATGAGCCACTTAATGTGGATTGGGATGGCAATGAACTTTTATTATCGGATATTTTAGGGACTGAACCAGATATTATCTACCGCAATATTGAAGAAGAAGTGGATAAAAAACTTTTGAAGCAAGCCTTACTTAAACTATCAGAAAGAGAACGTGAAATTGTAGAATTACGATTTGGGTTTTCAAGTCAAGGTAAAGAAAAAACACAAAAAGAAGTAGCCGATTTGTTAGGTATTTCGCAGTCTTATATTTCAAGACTTGAAAAGAAGATTATACTTAGATTAAAAAAGGAAATTAATAGAATGAGTTAATTGGATGAATAAATGTCTCTTATATGGAAAAGATAACTTATAGACTTTATAGGTACTTACTGTTGATTCCTAGGAGGCATAAAGATGGCAATAAATAAAGTAGAAATTTGTGGCGTTAATACGGCTAAATTACCTATTTTAACCAGTGAACAAAAAGAAAAATTATTTGCTAAGATATTAAATGGAGATAATGAGGCAAGAGAAGAGTATATTCGAGGAAATTTAAGACTTGTGCTAAGTGTCATTCAACGATTTAATAATAGAGGTGAACATGTGGATGACTTGTTTCAAGTAGGATGCATTGGACTGATTAAGGCAATTGACAATTTTGATATTAGCCAAAATGTAAAGTTTTCTACTTATGCAGTGCCTATGATTATAGGTGAAATCAGACGTTATTTACGAGACAATAACGCGATACGTGTGAGTCGTTCATTAAGAGATACAGCTTATAAGGCATTGCAAATGAAAGAACAACTCACAAGAAAAAATGCAAAGGAACCTACAGTGGAAGAAATTGCAGCCCAGTTGGATATCAAAAAGGAAGACATTGTGTTTGCTTTAGATGCAATCCAAGATCCTATCTCACTCTTTGAACCCGTTTATCATGATGAAAGTGATACTCTTTACATTATGGATCAAGTCAGTGATGAGAAAAGTCAAGATGATGTTTGGCTAGAAAATATTGCCTTAAATGAGGCAATGAAACGTATTAATGAACGTGAAAAGCAAATCCTAATGTTGCGCTTTTTTTCCGGAAAAACACAAATGGAAGTAGCTAATGAAATTGGGATTTCTCAAGCGCAAGTATCTAGATTAGAGAAAACCGCATTAAATCATATGAAGAAATATATTTGATAGGAGGCAAGTTGGGATTTGGCGATTTAATTAGCCTCGTTATGATGGATGCTGATTGACTTTTATGGGATATAGTGCAATAATTTTGTCAGATAGAGAAAATAAGGAGGAAGTAAAAATGAAATGTCCTTATTGTGGTGGCGTAGCATCTAAGGTATTGAATTCAAGACCTGTTAATGAAGAAGATTCTATTAAAAGAAGAAGGCAATGTGAAAGTTGTAACAGGCGATTTACGACCTATGAAAAGGTTGAATCGATGCCTATTATGGTCATTAAAAAGAATCACTCAAGAGAGATTTTTGATAGAGATAAGTTGCTTAAAGGCATTTTTCGCTCTTGTAATAAAAGAAATATATCTGTTGAACGAATAGAAGGTTTAGTGGATGCTATTGAAACCCAAATTCTTAATGGGGAAGCCAAAGAAATTGCTTCCAATCAAATCGGTGAAATTACAATGCGTTATTTAAGACAACTTGATGAAATAGCCTACATAAGATTTGCTTCGGTGTATAAACAGTTTGAAAGTATTGATGAGTTCATTGAAGAATTAGAAAATATAAAAGAATATAAGAGAAAAAGAGTTATTCAAAATGAATAGCTCTTTTAGTTTGTCCACAATGGATAGTCCAATAAACGATAATGGATGGCTTCAGCAATATGATTTTCCTCAATAACATTAGATTGTTCAATATCTGCTATTGTGCGAGCAAGACGTAGAATTTTATCATAGGTTCTGATATTGGTGTTAGCAGATTCAAACCACTCGTAAAGGAGATCTAAAGCAGCAGAAGTAGTTGGGCAAAAACTTTGAATGGCTTGGGCTGGAATTTGACTATTGTATAAAATAGACGAGTTTTCAAAACGTTTTTGTTGAATCTTTCTAGCATATTGAACGCGTTCAGCCATATCTTGTGAACTTAATCCTTGCTTAGTGTGTAAGTCTTTCAAGGTAGGGATGTGTGTTTCAAGATGGATATCAACGCGGCTAATAAGTGGGCCTGAGAGTTTGCCAAGATATTTTTGGACGCTTTGTAAAGAACAATGACATCTTTTGGTATCTGGGTAATAACCACAAGGGCAAGGATTTGTAGCGGCTAAAAATAGAAAATTGGCAGGATACGTCACACTTCCTTGAGATCTAGAAATAGTAATTTTGTGGGATTCTAGAGGCTGTCTTAATAGTTCTAGCGCTTCTTTATTAAATTCAAGCAGTTCATCTAAGAAGAGAACGCCTAAGTGTGCAAGGCTGATTTCTCCAGGTTTAGGATGGAGTCCACCTCCCACCAAACCCAAATTAGAGATGGTATGATGAGGGGCTCTAAAGGGACGTTTTTGTATCATTTCACAACTACTTAATTGCTGAGCCACACTATAGATTTTAGTAATTTCAATACATTCTTTTTGAGTAAGAGGAGGCAAAAGAGAAGGTAAGCGTTCAGCAAGCATTGTTTTTCCTGAACCAGGAGGACCTAAAAGAAGTGTATTATGAACACCAGCCGCACATAGAATCAAGCCTCTTTTCGCCTTTTCTTGTCCGTAGACATCTTTATAATCTAGTGTACTTTTGGCAAGTGGTGTATATTGATGGGCAGAGCAGAGTGGCAAAGCGTTTCTTTGATTAAGATAATCGACGACTTCTTTAAGATTTTGAGCAAGATAAATGGTTAAATGCTGCAAAAGAGAGGCTTCACTGGCATTATCTATAGGGACAATACATGAAATATCTTTTTCATGAATGGCACATAAAATAGGAAGTAATCCACGTACACTACGAATGGTTCCATCCAGTGCTAGTTCACCAATAAAAAAATAATTTTCTAATAAAGAAGAAGGAATTTCATATAAACAACATAATATGCCTAAAGCAATGGGAAGGTCATATAAAGAACCTTCTTTTTTGATGTCTGCAGGTGCAAGATTGACTGTAATATGGCAAATAGGAAAGGCAAAGCCACTATTGTTGATGGCACTTTTTACACGTTCTTTAGCTTCTTTTACCGAAGAATCTGGAAGACCAACAATGTCAAATCCTGGTAGGCCATTATGCAAATCGATTTCGACTTCGATCGGTAAAGCCTCAATCCCGTCTAAAGAGTAACTGTTTAATTTACAAAACATTGGGTTATCCTTTCTATAATATTTTTATAGAGTCTAACCATAATAGTAAAAAATAACCCAAAAATATTAAAATTTAAAAAATAATAGACAAAGTGGTGATAAAATGAGTAAAATATATGAGATTTGGTTTCAAAAAGTTAAGTTACCGATTTATCTTAAACATGAAATGTTATTGAAGGTAGATTGTATGGAGCAGTTATTTGCTTTACAGCCAAAGGACTATAGAAATTGGGGTTTAAGAGAAGAAGCCATTTGCAGATTGGAAAACAGTAAAAAAGATTTAGAGGCGTGCTATCAGATCTTAAAGGATTGTGAAGTCACACAAACAAAGATTATGAGTTATTTTGATGTAGATTATCCACAAATGTTAAGACAGATTCCTGATCCACCTATTGTCCTTTACATGAAAGGCAACAAAAGATGGTTAAGTAAGCCGACGATAGCCATGGTTGGGGCTAGAAAGTGTACAGAATATGGGGATCGAATGGCTAGGCAGATCAGTAAGGGGTTATCACAAGCAGGGATAGTTGTTGTAAGTGGATTAGCAATGGGAATTGATGTGGCGAGCCATCAAGGTGCATTACATGAAGGAGGTGGTACAATCGCTGTATTAGGTACAGCTTGTGATTTGTGTTATCCTGAGTGTAATCGTGCAAGTTATGAACAAATTGAAGAAAAGGGTTGTTTGATTTCAGAATATCCACCCTATACGAAAGCTAAGCCTTATCATTTTCCACTAAGAAATAGGATTATTTGTGGACTCAGTTATGGTGTGGTAGTTGTGGAAGCGGCTGAAAGAAGTGGGTCATTAATTACAGCAAAGCTGGCTTTAGACTATAACAGGGAAGTTTATGCCGTTCCAGGTGATAAAGCATGTAAGATGAGTCAAGGAACAAACGAGCTTATTGAAAGTGGTGCAAAAAGTGTTAAAGATGCTTTAGAGATTATTGAGGAACTTCCAAAAGGATTAGGAATAAAAAGTGAGAGAATAAAGAAAAATACAGTTAAAATGCATAATGAACTTGCACAAGCAGAAAGGATAGTATATGCTTATGTAAGTCAGGAACCAATTTTATTTGATCAATTACAAGAACTATTAGTAAACACACAACTTTCCTGTGAAAGATTATATACAAGTTTATTACAATTAGAAGTTAAAGGACTTATAAAAAGATTACCAGGGGAAAGATATGTTCGTATTTAAGAGGAGGCAATTATGGCTGATAATTTAGTAATCGTTGAGTCAGCAGCTAAAGTAAGTACTATTAGCCGTTTTTTAGGCAAAAACTATAAAGTAGAAGCATCTATTGGGCATGTAAGAGATTTACCAAAGAGCCAATTAGGCGTAGATGTTGAAAATAATTATGAGCCTAAGTATATTACCATAAGGGGAAAGGGCGAACTGCTACAAAAATTACGTAAAGACGCAAAAAGTGCAAAATGTATTTATCTTGCAACTGACCCTGACCGTGAAGGAGAAGCAATTTCATGGCACTTATATTATGCATTAAAGCTTCAGGATAAGAAGGTTTGTCGAATTACTTTTAATGAAATTACGGAACAAGCTGTAAAAGAAGCCATCAAACATCCAAGAGCTATTAATATGGACTTAGTGGATGCACAGCAAGCTAGGCGTGTTTTAGATCGTCTAGTGGGGTATCAGATCAGCCCATTACTTTGGAAAAAAGTGAGAAAAGGATTGAGCGCTGGTCGTGTACAGTCTGTTACATTAAGACTAATCAGTGATAGAGATAAGCAGATTAAAGAATTTGTTGAAGAAGAATATTGGAGTATTGCCGCCAATTTAAGACAAGAAAAAGGAAAAGCGTTTGAAGCGGTTTTAGATAGCAAGAATGGTGAAAAAATAGAAATTCGTAATGAAGAAGACGCGCAAGCGATTATAAAAGCTTGTGAAAAGGGAAGTTTTAAAGTCATTAGCAATAAAAAAGGAACACGTACTCGAAATACCGTCTTACCATTTACGACGAGTACCTTACAACAAGAAGCTGCAAAGCATCTTGGTTTTTCGACGCAAAAGACAATGAATATTGCCCAACAGTTATATGAAGGCGTTAAAGTAGGAAAGAAAAATGTGGGGATTGTAACTTATATACGTACGGACTCTGTACGTATTGCAGATAAAGCTAAAGAAGAAGTAACAGCTTATATTACAAACAAGTTTGGACCTTCTTATTTAGGAGAACAAAAAATAAAAGAAAAAAATAAAAAATCCCACGTGCAAGATGCTCATGAGGCTATTAGACCAACTTATATGGAATATGAACCTCAAGAAATTAAAGAGTATTTATCAAGAGATCAGTTTAGACTGTATCAAATGATATGGAATCGTTTTGTAGCCAGTCAAATGGCACCTGCACAATTTGAAACGTATGCGATTAAAATTGAAAATGGTGAGTATATTTTCAAGGCATCTTACTCTTTACAGTTGTTTGACGGTTTTTTGAAGGTCTATAGTTTAGATGAAGAAAAAACAAAGAAAGAAGCTAAGTTTAGCGTAGAAGATGGAGAAGTACTTATTTGTGGAAGTATCATTCCCACGCAACACTTTACGCAACCGCCAGCACATTTTTCTGAGGCAACTTTAGTTAAAGCATTAGAGGAAAATGGGGTGGGAAGACCAAGTACTTATGCCCCAACGATTACAACACTTCTTGCAAGAGGTTATATTGTAAAAGAAAATAAAGTACTTTACATTACAGAACTGGGTGAAGTGATTAATCAAATTATGTGTGCTTATTTTGATGAAATTGTAGATGTTGATTTCACGGCGAATATGGAGCGCATTTTAGATGAGATTGCTTCAGGTAATGTAGAATGGAAAGAAATTATTAAATCTTTTTATCCACATTTTCATGAAACTCTAGTTTATGCAGAAAATCAAATAGAAAATATCGATTTAACTGAAACAACAGATATACCATGTGATAAATGTGGCGCTCATATGATTGTACGTTATGGAAAATATGGTAAGTTTTTAGGGTGTCCTAATTTCCCAGATTGTGATGGAACCAAACCTTGGTTTGAGGATATTGGGGTGAAATGTCCAGAATGTGGCGGGAAAGTCCTATTAAAGAAAAGTAAGAAAGGGCGTACGTATTACGGCTGTGAGCATAATGGTGACAGCTGTGAGTTTATGTCATGGGATAAACCAACTGGAGATACTTGTCCGATATGCGGAGAAGCTTTGGTTGAAAAAGGAAATTCAAAGAATAGAAAAATTGTATGCCGTAATCAAAAATGTAATTATGGTAAACAAAATAAAGTGAATTAACAATCTGTTAAATATTTCTAGTATGAATGTTTACAAATGTATATTGAGTTTTTTGTCAAATCATGTTAAGATTTGTATATACAAGACAAAGTTGCAATACAACTTTGTCTTTTTAAATGGTAAAGTGTATATTTGAAAATTTTTAGAACATACTAAAGTATATAAAACCTTTAGAGTATAACGAGTAAATATTAAAAAAGAAAATAAGGAGGACATAATATGTCACAAGAGTTATTACAAAAAATGCGCAAAGTCAACAGACTATTACAAAGATTCGGATCTGATCGCGTTATTTTCTCAGACATTTGTGAAGTAATTAGTGATGTCGTTAAAGCTAATGCAATGGTTGTGAGTACAAAAAGCAAAGTGTTAGGGGTTAACAGCTCTATTCCTCATAACTTTGCTAATGAAGATAATTATATTGATTATTCAGTGAATGATGAATTTTTAACAATCATGGATATCAAAGAAAATATTGGCTTAGAAACTTTATTCCCATCAGCTGCTAATAGTGCAAATTATTCAGCGTGTATTGTTCCAATTATTGCGGCAGGACAAAGACTTGGGACATTTGTGTTATATAAAGAAAAAAATACGCCAGCATTCAATACAGAAGATTTCATTTTAGCAGAATATGGTGCAACCATTGTAGCTGTTGAAATTTTAACATCACTCAAAGATGAAAGTGATGAAGAAGAGCGTAAAATTGCAGTAGTTAAATCAGCCATTGCTACTTTATCTTATTCAGAGCTTGAAGCCATCTTCCATATCTTTGAAAAATTAGATGGTAATGAAGGGTTATTAATTGCAAGTAAAATTGCTGATAAAGTAGGTATTACACGTTCAGTTATCGTTAATGCGCTACGTAAATTTGAAAGTGCCGGCGTGATTGAATCAAGATCTTTAGGTATGAAAGGCACATACATTAAAGTGCTTAATGATGCCCTATTAGATGAATTAAATAAATTACGTAAATAATCAAAAAAGAAGCTCGATTTAATGGAGCTTCTTTTTTTTCGTTAAAGTATGGAACAAATGTATAGAGAAGATACGTTTATGAGTAGGACCAAAGAAAAAGTAGATACAGAGTAAACAAAAAGCAAAAAGAATCAATCCATAGAGTAGATGGATAGGATATGTATTTGATGTATACAATGAAAAATGATTATGAATAGCAAAAGAACTTATAGAAAAATAAAAAGGATATAAACATAAGGTTAAGGCGCTACTTAAGAGGCACTGAATGCCTTTGGCTAATAACAGGGCCTTGGTATTGAAAGGGGTATCTTCTAGGACATATAAAGTTTGAAAATAGACACAAATCCCACCAAAGTTTATCGCAGCTGAAAGGAGTGCCAAAGAAAAAGGAGAAAGCGGTAATTGGCTAAGCGCATGCGTTCCATTGGATAATTCTAATAGACTGGAAAAGATTCCTAATAATAGTTGCCTTCCTTGAGAGGAACATTTAATAAAAGCGAGGAGCGTATGGATAATGGGACTAGAAGTAAGTATGGCAATTAAAACAGAAAATAAGATAATATATCCGCCTACACAGGTGATGGCATCCATTGATTGCATGACGCTTAAGTTTAATAATTTAAAGAAACTAGAAGAAGTTGAGGAGAAAACGATTTTGGGCCTACTACAAGTTGGGTTAGAAAGAGAACGAGTCAGTAATAAACTCATTAGGCAAGCGGTTAAAAGATGAATGAGAAATAAGAAAACGCCTAATTGCGTTTGCCCAAGCATAGCTGTGCCTACTGTTCCAATAATGAAGAGGGGGCCACAGTTGTTTGAAAAAAGTAAAGTTTGTTGTGCTTCTTGCATAGTAAGTTTGTTTTCATCGTATAACGCTTTAATAACTTTTGCACCCATAGGATAGCCAGCTATTAGTCCGATGATAAAGGCCAATAAGCTCTCACCAGGTAATTTCCACATACGTTGTGTGAGGGGGGTGAGCTGAGCGATGTAGGTATTAAGTCCACCTAGAGGAACAATCATATTAACAAGAATCATAAAAGGAAGAAGTGAGGGGAGAACCTTGTTAAACCAAAGAAGTAGCCCTTTTTTTGCAGCATTTAAACAGATACTAGGATAACAAAGTAGCAAAATCATAAGGAGTAAAATAAAAAGTGTAATGAGTACGGAATTTCGTTTTTCCATAATAAGCCCCCTTAGTGAGTTGTCCATATGATAGATGTATATGAGGCAACATAAGGACTTAGTACGATAAATAGGAAAAGGATAAATCTTTAAGGAAGAAAAAGGAAATTTGTCTTGTAAGTCAAATTCCCTTTTTTTATAAATGGTTTAAAATTAAATTAAGATAAAAGGATGGGTAAAATCTAAAGTAGCTAAAGAGGCATCACCAGAGGCATAAGCATAAAGCTTACTTGCTTTGATTTCATAATCTATCCATTTCTTTTGGACGTCATTTAGACTAGCATATTGTTTATTAAGATTAGTAATGACGGGCACTTTAGCATTTTGGGAAAGCGCTTTGAGTAAATAAGTGGCTTTTTGTTTGCAACCCAAAACACGAATATAGGGGATAAAAGCTTCGCGAGAGATGAAATCATCTTTTTGCACTTCTAAAAGAATTCTTAGTAAACTGCGTTGAACAGTAGAACGTGTGTAGGTTTTTGAAGTAGCGCGTTCAACGAGTTTCTCATAAGAAGGATAATCCTTAATAGACTTAATCAAGGTATGAAGCAAATCCTTTGGAATATCCCAAAGGGTATACAATTCATCTAGAGAGGAAAACATCAGTTTAAAATGCAAAAAAGCACCTAGTTTTTCCATAGAAGGCAGTTTATGAGAGGTTAAAAATTCAGCCGAAGAAGCGGGCATAGCTTCTTTAAAAGTCTCTGAACCATTATAAAGGGTTTGGCGAATGGCCGAAGCAGAGGCAATGGATCCCGATATATTAGGGGCATGATAATGGGCACCTTCGCGTTTGATGGTATAAGGCTTTATAGCAGCATTGAATTGGCGAAGCGCTTTAAGGTATTCAATGCCTAAAATATTATTGGGACTTTTTAAGACATCAATGGAACCTGACAAAGAAGCTGAGGTGGGTAGACTAAAAAAATCAATAAGAGATTGTTCCCGGGCTTTAGGATAGCTAAGTCCTTTTTTTAGGTAATGTTGAATGGAAACATTGATCGTTTCTTTTTCAACGATGAGGGCATCAGCGATGGGCATGAGCTGGGTTAATTTACCGCATTCAGAACCAAATGATAAGGAGGTTACAATGCCTGTTTGCCAAAGCAAACGAATGCTGCCATAAGCAAAATGTTCTGCACTAGCTGTTGCAGCAACAACGGGAAGCTCTAAGACTAAATCGACGCCGTTAGAGAGGGCCATTTGAGTACGATTATATTTATGAGTGATGGTGGCTTCCCCACGTTGAGAAAAGTTTCCACTCATAACAGCTATAATGGCATCAGATGATAAAGAGTTTTTAGTTTCTTGGATTTGATAGAGATGACCGTTATGAAAAGGGTTATACTCAGCCACAATTCCTGTAATTTCCATAGATACGCTCCTATTCTTATCGTGATTAGGAGAATATTGTAGCTTAAAATAAACATAAGATAAAGCCGAAAAAGGAAATATTTTTTATTTCGCTCTTGTATACACGAGATACATTGCATATAATAATAGCTGAGGGTAATTGAAAGTATAATCGAAAGGGGTTATTAAAATGTCTTTTATAGATACTATTAAAGCAAGAGCAAAAAGTGATAAAAAAACCATCGTATTACCAGAAACAACTGATATTCGTACTTTAAAGGCTGCACACCAAGTATTGTCAGAAGGAATTGCAAACGTTATCTTAATTGGAAATGAAGCAAAAATTAAAGCAAATGCAGAAGGTATTGATTTGACAGGTGCAAAAATTGTCGATCCTGAAACATTTGAGCAAATGGATGAATATATTTCAGAACTTGTTAAGTTAAGAGAAAGAAAAGGCATGACACCTGAAAAAGCAACCGAACTTCTTAAAGGTGATGGTTTATTCTTAGGTGTGATGATGGTAAAATTAGGAATGGCAGATGGAATGGTTGCTGGTGCCATTCATGCTACCGCTGATGTTCTTAGACCATGTTTACAAATTCTTAAGACAGCACCAAATACTAAACTCGTATCTGCTTTCTTCGTAATGGTTGTTCCAAACTGTGAATATGGTGCAAATGGTACGTTTGTCTTCTCTGATGCAGGACTTAACCAAAATCCAAATTCAGAAGAATTAGCGGCCATTGCACAAAGTTCAGCTAAAAGTTTCAAACAATTAGTAAATGAAGAACCAATTGTAGCGATGCTTTCACATTCAACTTTTGGTAGTGCTAAACATGCTGATGTGGATAAAATAGTTGAAGCAACGCGCATTGCTAAAGAAGAAGCACCAGAGCTTAAATTAGATGGTGAATTCCAATTAGATGCTGCAATCGTTCCATCTGTTGGAAAGGCAAAAGCGCCTGGCAGTGAGGTGGCAGGAAAGGCAAATGTCCTAATCTTCCCAGACTTAGATGCAGGTAATATTGGCTATAAATTAGTACAAAGACTTGCAAAAGCAGAAGCATATGGTCCAATTACACAAGGTATCGCTAAACCAGTTAATGATTTATCTAGAGGCTGTTCAGCTGAAGATATCGTAGGGGTAGTCGCTATTACTGCTGTTCAAGCACAAAATAATTAATCAAAAATAGAACAAAAGAGAATTTTTCTCAATAAGGAGTGTATTCGATGAACGTATTAGTTGTAAACTGTGGAAGTTCTTCATTAAAATATCAATTATTAAATATGGATAATGAACAAGTCATTGCAAAGGGAATTTGTGAAAGAATTGGCATTGATGGTTCATTTATTAAACATACAACAGAAGGCCAAGATAGTGTTAAAGTAATGGTTGATTTTCCAAATCACAAAGTGGCTATTGCAAAAGTGCTTTCTATGCTTACAGAAGGAGAAACAGCTTGCTGTAAACCAGAAGAAATTTCTGCAGTAGGGCACCGTGTGGTTCATGGTGGTGAAAAATTCAATCAATCTGTTATCATTACACCAGAAGTTGAAGAAGCAATCAAAGAGTGTTCAGCGCTTGCACCACTTCATAACCCAGCTAATATTACAGGAATCGATGCTTGTCGTGAATTAATGCCATCTGTGCCAATGGTTGCTGTATTTGATACGGCTTTCCATCAAACCATGCCAAAACATGCATATATGTATGCGATCCCAAAAGAATACTATGAAAAATATGGCATCCGTAAATATGGTTTCCATGGAACATCTCATAAATATGTTTCTCAAACAGCCGCTAAAATGCTTGGTAAACCAGTAGAAGAAACAAAAATTATTGTATGCCATTTAGGAAATGGTGCCTCTATTTGTGCAGTGGATGGTGGCAAATCAGTTGAAACTTCTATGGGATTCACACCACTCGCTGGTCTTGTAATGGGAACACGTTGTGGAGACATGGATCCAGCAGTTGTTACATTCTTAATGGAAAATGAAGGATTATCTGCTAGTGAAGTAAACGATATCATGAACAAAAAATCAGGTGTTGCAGCGTTATCAGGTCTTTCAAGTGATTTCCGTGAAATTGAAGAGGGTCTCCTTGCAGGCAATGAAGTTTGTCGTTTTACTATGGATGCATACCAACATAGAGTCGTAGAATACATTGGTGCTTATGCAGCTGTTATGAATGGTGTGGATGCGATTTGCTTCGCAGGTGGTTTAGGTGAAAATAATGCCATGATGCGTGAAGAAATTGCTAACATGCTCACATGGTTAGGTGTTGAAATCGATCCAGAGAAAAATAAATGCCGTGGGGTAGAAAGAGTCTTAACAAAAGATTCATCAAAAGTTAAAATGTTACTGATTCCTACAAATGAAGAGTTAATGATTGCTCGTGATACAGTAGAATTAGTTTCTAAATAAATGATTGACAAATAATGTTTGTCTATGTATAATTACAGAAGTGTTACTTAATGGAGTGAAAAAATGAAAATTAATATCCATGAACTGAAAAAGAAATCAGAGATGGCGTTGGAGGGCATTCAACCTATAACACTTAAGGGTGTGAACCCATTATATCCTTCGCTAGATTGCGATGCACATGTAGAAGCTACGATTACAAAAGTGGGTAATCGATATGTTGTAAAAGGCACAGCCAGTACGATGGTGAAGCTTTTATGTGATCGTTGCTTGGAAGCGTTCGACTGTTCGATTCAAGCAGAGATTTATCAAAGATATTCTACAAATCCTGATGAAGATGATGAAGACATTCTTCCGATTTCTGGCTTTGAAATTGATTTAGAGGATGTTGTCACAGAGGCAATTGTTTTGAATGTGCCCATGAAATGGTTACATGATGAAAATTGTAAAGGAATTTGTAAAGTTTGTGGCATAAATTTGAACAAGCAGTCTTGTCATTGTGATGCTCAAGAAATAGATCCAAGACTAGAAGGTTTAAGAAATCTTTTTCACCCGCAAAGTGAAGAGTAGTAGTAAGAGGAGGTGTAGAAATGGCAGTACCAAAAAGAAAAACTTCTAAAGCCAGAAGAAACCAAAGACAAGCGAATTGGAAACTTTCTCCACTTAACTTAGTAAAATGTCCAAAATGTGGTGAATTAATGATGCCACATAGAGTATGTAAAGCTTGCGGTTCTTACGCTAACCGTGTTGTTGTAAAAGTAGACTAATATTAAAAAAGACAGCTTTTAGCTGTCTTTTTGTATATTTATTTTTGAATTTGAGAAGGATAAAGGTGATGAAATGTCCAAAATAGCAGTCGATATCATGGGTGGAGATCATGCACCAGATGAAATCATTAAAGGATGCATGATGGCCATTAAAGATATGAACTCAACGCTCGTTTTAGTCGGGAAAGAATCTGTCATTAAGGAAAAACTATCTGCCTATACATACGATGAGACAAAGATAGAAATCGTTAATGCAGATGAAGTGATTGAAATGGGAGAAGCTCCTGTGATGGCCGTTAGAAGAAAGAAAAATTCTTCTATGGTAATAGGACTTAAGCTGGTTAAGGAAAAACAAGTGGATGCGATGGTGAGTGCAGGAAGCACAGGTGCATTACTTACTGGAGCTACCTTATTAGTAGGGCGTATCAAAGGGGTAGAAAGACCGGCTATGGCGCCATTTATTCCAACACAAACAGGCTGCTCATTACTCATTGATTGTGGAGCAAATGTGGATGCAAAACCTCAGTATTTAGAACAGTTTGCTCGAATGGGTACTGTTTATGTTGAGGAATGTTTACAAATTAAAAATCCTAAAGTAGGACTTGTCAATATTGGTACAGAAGAAGAAAAAGGCAATCAGTTAACAAAAGAAGCTTATGGATTATTGTCTGAATGTAAGGACATTCACTTTTATGGTAATGTAGAAGCAAGAGACATTCCAAATGGTTTAGTTGATATTTTAGTTTGTGATGGGTTTACTGGAAATGTGATTTTAAAGTTCATGGAAGGCTTTGGAAAATGGCTTCTTGGCATGATCAAAGCAGAATTTTTAAAAAGTATTAAAACTAAGATTGCGGCTTTATTTATGAAACAAGGCATTTCACAGATCAAAGCTAAATTTGATGTATCCACTAAGGGAGGCGCGCCTTTTTTAGGGATTAATGGGTTAGTCGTTAAGACACATGGTAGTTCAAAAGCCCAAGAAATTTATAGTACCCTGATACAAACAGAAGGCTTTATTAATGATCAATTAGTAGAGAAGATTAAAGCTAAATTTGAGGAAAATGTAAAATGATATTGACTATAAAAGAGGTATAGACTATCATCAAACTATAAACGATTATTAAGAGGTGTGAAGCAAATGGTATTTGATAAAGTAAAACAAATCATCAGCGATCAATTTAATATTTCGGAGGATGAAATTACCTTATCTACATCTTTTACAGATGATTTAAATGCTGATTCACTGGATGTCTTTCAAGTGATTATGGCGCTCGAAGAAGAGTTTGAAATGGAAATTTCAAATGATGAAGCAGAAAAGGTATCAAATGTAGGTGATGTAGTAGATTACATCAAACAAGAAAAAGGATTAGACTAAGAAAAGGCCTCGCGATGCGGGGCTTTTCTCGTATATGAGAAAATCTTCTTTTCTATGGGCATCCATCATTTTAAGGAGAAAGTTGCTAGATTTATTTCATTGACAATAAAGGAGATTGGATTGAATGAGTAAGAAACAAAGTACAATTAATAAAAGAGAACTATTAGAAAAGATGCAAGCTATTCTAAACTATCAGTATCAAAATAAGGCTTTGTTAGAAGAAGCATTAACCCATAGTTCTTATGCAAATGAACATCGCAATAGATTAATAAAAGACAATGAGCGTTTAGAGTTTTTAGGGGATGCGATTTTAGACTTGATTATTAGTGAGTATTTATTTAAGAAATTTAGTCAAATGCCAGAAGGGGATTTATCTAAAATTAGAGCAAGTATTGTTTGTGAAGGCTCACTTGCCAAAATGGCCCATCAAATGCAATTAGGGCAGTATATTTTACTAGGTAAGGGAGAAGAACTCACAGGTGGAAGAGAACGTGATTCTATTTTAGCAGATGCTTTTGAAGCCATTACAGGATCATTATTTATTGATGGAGGATTTGCGTGTGCAAGGCAGTTTATTTGGGACACATTAGTCCAATCTGTAGAACAGACGGCTTCTATTGAAACACTTTACAAGGATTATAAAACATTATTACAAGAAGCCATTCAAAAAATCAGTCCGAGTCCAATTCATTATGAAGTCGTTGGGGAAGAGGGACCAGATCATGATAAACACTTTTATGTAGAAGTTTTTCATGAAGAACGTTCATTAGGACGTGGCATTGGTAAAAGTAAAAAAGAAGCAGAGCAGGATGCAGCCAAAAAGGCGTTAAAATTATATAATGATTGAGGTGAAATATGTATCTAGATAAGGTAGAGATACATGGATTTAAATCCTTTGGTGATGCCGTTAAACTAACTATTCCAAAAGGAATAACAGGTGTCATTGGACCAAATGGAAGTGGGAAGAGCAATGTATCAGACGCTATTAGATGGGTACTTGGAGAACAAAGTGCTAAAAGTTTACGTGGAAGTAAGATGGAAGACATTATTTTTGCCGGGACCGAAAAACGTAAATCTTTAGGCTATGCAGAAGTTGCACTTACTATAAAAAATCCAGATCAAAAAATGACCATCGATTATGCGGAAGTGGTTGTTAAAAGACGCGTTTATCGCTCAGGTGAAAGTGAGTATTTTATCAATGGGAGTTCTTGTCGTTTAAAAGATGTTCAAGAGTTATTCATGGATACAGGTGTAGGAAAAGAAGGTTATTCCATTATTGGACAAGGTCAAATTGATAGAGTACTTAGTTCCAAACCAGAAGAAAGAAGAACTCTATTTGAAGAAGCTGCAGGAATTTATAAGTATAAGATGCGTCGACAAGAAGCGGAGCGTAAGTTAGATAAGCAAAGAGAGAATTTAACAAGACTTCAAGATATTATTGGAGAGATTGAAACCCGTATTGAACCTTTGCAGATTGAAGCAGAGAAAACCACCCAGTTTTTAAAACTAAAAGAAGAATTAAAAATTGCAGAGGTTAATATTTTTATTCGTGAAATGGATCGACTTGAAGATGAAGTTAAAGCACTCACTGAAAAAATAGAAAATGTGCATGAGGAACTTAACAATCAATATCATCAGCAAGAAGCACAATTAGTTGAAATCGAAGCGGTAAAGAGTCAGCGGGATCAAACTTATAAAGCATCAGAAGCAATGATTGAAAAGATCTCTGAACTAGAAAAGGAAAAAGAGCGTCGACACAATCAAATTGCTTTAAATGAGGAGAAGGTTTCTAGCACAGAGCGACTGCTTGAACAGATTCATCAAGATCAAAAAGCGCAATTATTAGATCATCAAAATAAAAAAGAAAAGCTTTCTTTCTTAGAAACAAAGCGTACTGCCTTGGAAATTGAAAAAGCATCTAAAGAAAGCATTATTAAGCAAGAAGAAGCGCAAATTCAAAAGTTAGCTAGTGATCTAGACAACCTTTTAGGGCAGATTGATCGTTCTAAGATGGCACTTCACCAGAAGATGCGTGAAATTGATTTATTAGATGCCGATATTCAAAAAAATGATGGATTAGAAAGTCAATTAGAGTTTAGAAAAGAGCAAATCAAAGAACAGATTGCAAGAATGAATAGTGAAATTCAGCATCAAGAAGTAAGTTGTTTATTGGCTCAGAAAAAACAAAAAGAAGTACAAAGCCAGTTAGAAGCACTAAAAACAAGTAGAGAAACACTAAATACGTCAAAAGAACAATTCATGCAAAAAAAAATGCAGTTAGAGAAAAATATGGCGACGATTACCCAAAATATTATTCAAACAGAAAGACAATTAAAATGGTTACAGCATATTAAAGAAGAAAATGAAGGGTATTTTGGAAGTGTTAAGCAAGTTTTAAATGTTACCAGACAAGATAAAGCCAAGTGGAAAGGGATTATTGGGGTGGTCGGTGAACTACTAGAAGTGCCTCAAAAGTATGAAATAGCTATTGTAACAGCACTAGGTGGAGCGATTCAAAATATCGTTACTGCAAGTGAAAATGATGCCAAAAATATGATTACAGTGATGAAACAGCGAGGGATTGGTAGGGTAACTTTTTTACCAATGGATACCGTAAAGCCGAGTACGCCGATTCATGAGGAACATTTAAAAATTGAAAAAGGGTACTTAGGATTAGCTTATGAACTTGTAAAGTATGATAAGGCGTATCACCATATTATTTCTTCACTTTTAGGGCGTATTGTTATTGTAGATGATATGCATAATGCTTCACGGATAGCTAGGCAGTATGGCTATAAGTATAAACTCGTCACATTACAAGGTGAAGTGTTTAATAGCGGCGGCTCATTAAGCGGTGGAAGCACTAAAAATCAAAGCAATAATCTCTTTTCAAGAACAAGAGAACTGAAGGAAGCAGAAGAAAAACTTAATCTTTTACGTTCTCAAAAATTAGAAGATGAAACAGTATTAAAATCGGTCAGCTACGAGCTTGAGACTAAGTTATCGGCATTAGAAAAAGTCGTTCATTCGGAAGAGTTACTCAAACAGCAAGAGCAGCAATATGAGTTAGAAGTTGAAAAAAACAATCATTCCTTAAGCTTAAACAAAGAAAATCAACTTCAATTAATCAATGAACGTAATAGCATTGAAGAACACCTTGAAGAAATGAATAAAGGTAAAGAAGAAGTGGTTAAAAAGTTAACCATGATCAAAGAAAGTATTTTAAAAGATGAAGGTGCGATTTTCGATTTAGAAGAAAAAATGAAAACTTCAAGAAATGAAAAAGAACAATTTGAGAAAAATCTGACTGAAAAACGTATTGGTTTATCCACTACCATGCAAAACATTCAGTATATGCTAGAGCAAATTCAGGAGTTAGAAGAAGTGATCAATAATCACGATACGAAGAAAGCACAATTAAAAGAAACCATCCAGAAATATGAAACGGAAATCATTCATTTGAAACAGCAATCTACAGAAATTGCTAAGCAGATTGAAATAGATGAAAAATGGATTGAAGAAGCCCAAAATCAGCGTAAAATTTATGAGGCTAAAAAGATTGAACTGGAACAAAAGGAAAAAATATTAAATGAAGTTGCAAACGATTTAAGTCAAAAGGTCAATTTGCTAAAAGAGGAAAAGTATCGTTTAGAAAACAAGAAGGAAAGTAGTTTATTGCAAAAGCAAACATGGGGAAATAATATGTGGGAACAATATGAAATGACCTATAATCATGCGTTAAACTACAAAAAAGAAGACGTTCCAATGAATGAGTACAAAAAGCAAGCGGTAGACTTAAAAAGTCGTATTAAAGCGATTGGAAATGTTAATGTCAATGCAGTTGAAGAATATCAAGAAACGAAGAAACGTTATGAATTTTTAACCACACAGCAAACGGATATTGAGAAGGCAGCAAATGCCTTAGTTGAGATGATTGAGAAATTAATGCAAGAAATGAAAGAGATTTTTAGAGCACAGTTTACGCTGATTGCACATAATTTCTCTGAAGTTTTTAAAGAGCTATTTGGTGGTGGAGAAGCTTATCTAGAACTGGTTGATGAAGAGAACATCTTAGAGTCTGGGATAGAGATTATTGCTAAACCACCAGGAAAGAAGCTACAAAACATGTCTCTTTTATCTGGTGGGGAAAGAACTTTAACCGCTATTTCTTTGATTTTTGGTATTTTAAAATTGAAGCCATCTCCATTTTGTGTATTAGATGAAATTGAGGCTGCATTAGATGATGCAAATGTCATTCGTTTTGCAGATTACCTAGAGAAGCTTTCATCAGAAACTCAGTTTATCGTCATTACACATAGAAAAGGGACTATGGAGCATGCACATACATTGTATGGTGTCACACAGCAAGAAAGAGGGGTATCAACGATCCTTTCTATTCAATTAGATGATGTTGATGCGTATATGGATAAAAAGAAGAGTAGTTAGGAGAAGCGTTTATGAGTTTATTTAAAAAATTATTTGGGAAAAAAGACAAGGCAGGCAATGAATCAATTGCAGAAGAAAGCATTCAGGTAGATTTAGAGGAAACTGAGCAGAGTGAACAGGAAGAAATTGGAACGGAAGAAACTGAAACAGAAGAAAAGGCGGATCTATCAGAAAAGCAGAAAGAAACCTTTGATCAAGATCAAACCACTGCTGAGGCACCTAATGAGACTGAAGAAAAAGATGTTATAGCAGATGAGAAAAGTAATGAAGAAGAGGAAGAAGCAGTTCTCCCTCAAAAACAGGGATTTATTAAGCGCTTGTTTAGTGGTCTTAGCAAAACAAGAGATCAAATTCTAAAAGGGGTAGATGATGTCTTAAGTAACTTTAAGCATATTGATGAAGACCTTTATGAAGAATTAGAAGAAGCTTTAATTATGGCAGATTTTGGAGTAGAGACCACACTTCACATTATGGAGAAATTAAAAGCTAAGGTTAAGGAAGACAAGATAACGGATCCAGTGGCTTTAAAGCCTGCCCTTCAAAATATTATTACAGCTTTTTTAACCGATCAATCATCAGAAGACATTTTAAATCCAGATGGTCCAACGGTTGTATTGGTTATAGGGGTAAATGGTGTAGGAAAGACCACCTCTATTGGAAAGATGGCACATTTATTTAAGTCACAAGGTAAACGTGTTTTGGTTGCAGCGGCAGATACTTTTAGAGCGGCAGCGATTGAACAGCTAAATGTATGGACGGAACGTGCAGGTGTAGAAATTATCAAGCACGATGAGGGGTCTGATGCAGCCGCAGTTGTGTTTGACGCCATTTCAGCTGCAAAATCTCGAAAAGCAGATGTGTTAATTTGTGATACCGCTGGACGACTTCAAAATAAAACCAATCTTATGAAAGAGTTAGAAAAAATTTCTCGCATTATTGCTAGAGAATATCCAGAAGCTAAGAAAGAAATTTTAATTGTGATTGATGCAACTACGGGGCAAAATGCACTACAACAAGTGAAGCTTTTTAAAGAAGTAGCTGACATTAGTGGGATTGTTTTAACTAAGTTAGATGGAACTGCTAAAGGAGGAGCGATTGTAGGCATTTATGAAAGTCTAAAAGTACCTGTTAAATATATCGGGGTGGGAGAAAAAATAGATGACTTACAACCATTTGATGCCCATGCTTTTGCTAAAGCATTATTTGAAAATGAAGCCTAGAAAAGCGTTACGGTGTGTCAAGAAAAAATACTTGACAAATAGGGGGAAGTTCACTATAATAATCATTGTGTAAAGCAAAAATGACTGACAGTGGTCGGGAGATTGAAATGGAAAAATTTGTAGTGATAACCTATTTGTTTGACTTTTATCAGGATTTACTCACTGAGAAGCAAAGTGACTTACTCAGAGAATATTATTTTGAGGATTTATCTTTAAGTGAGTTAGCGGAGCAACATAGCATTAGTCGACAAAGTGCCTTTGATACCATAAAAAAAGCAGAGCAAAAATTACTAGATTATGAACAAAAGCTTCATCTGTTTGAAAAGTATCAAGCAAATGAACGCACATTGCTTCAGATTAAAGCACACTGTGAAAGACTAAGAGAGAATCTAGAGGGTGAACATGCAAATAGTGTAAATGAGGTCATTACTCTAGTAGATGGATTAATCAATAAGATGTAGGAGGGCGTTATATGGCCTTTGACCAATTATCAAGCAAATTACAAGATGTATTCAAACAACTAAAAGGTAAAGGAAAACTTACCGATAAAGATGTCAAAATGGCATTAAGAGAAGTAAAACTTGCCCTTTTAGAAGCAGACGTTAGTTTTAAAGTCGTTAAAAACTTTATTAAAACCATTGAAGCACGTGCCATAGGGCATGAGGTGCTAGAGAGCTTAACACCAGGCCAACAAGTCATTAAAATCGTTAATGAAGAATTGATTAATTTAATGGGTTCCACACAAAGCAAGATCAACTTTGCACCAAGAGGGATTACGGTCATTATGATGGTAGGGTTGCAAGGTGCAGGTAAAACAACAACGAGTGCTAAATTAGGCAGTACGATTAAATCACATGGTAAAAGACCATTGCTTGTAGCGTGTGACGTATACAGACCTGCTGCAATTGATCAGCTGATTAAAGTCGGTAAGCAAGTTAATGTGCCAGTTTTTTCATTAGGTGCCGATGTCAATCCAGTTGAAATTGCAAGACAAGGAGTTGAACATGCTAAGGCAAATAATATGGATGTTGTCATTGTCGATACGGCAGGGCGATTACATGTCGATGAAGTCTTAATGGATGAACTTAAGAATATTAAAAGCACGGTTAAACCACAAGAAATTCTGTTAGTCGTTGATGCTATGACAGGACAGGATGCGGTTAATGTCGCTGAATCATTTAATGAAGCATTAGGCATTGATGGTGTGGTGATGACAAAATTAGATGGCGACAGTAGAGGTGGAGCAGCTTTATCTGTTAAAGCAGTAACCAATAAACCTATTAAATATGTGGGAATGGGTGAAAAATTAAATGATTTAGAGCCTTTCCATCCAGAGCGTATTGCTTCACGTATATTAGGAATGGGAGATGTACTGACGCTTATTGAAAAAGCACAACAAGGCATTGATGAGCAGAAAGCTAAAGAATTAGAAGCTAAATTTAGAAAAGCAGAATTTAATTTTGAAGATTTCCTCGATCAGATGCAGCAAGTTAAGAAAATGGGTCCAATTAGTCAACTCTTAGGAATGCTTCCAGGAATGAATGGTATGAAGCTTAATGAATTACAAGGTCAGATTGATGATAGACAAATGGATTATATCGAGGCGATTATTCTTTCCATGACAAAAGAAGAAAGACTCAATCCAAGTCTACTCAATATGTCACGCAAAAAGCGTATTGCCAAAGGTTCAGGAAGAGATATTCAAGAAGTCAATCGTTTAATCAAACAATTTGAACAAATGCAGAGTATGATGAAACAATTCTCTGGCGCAATGAAAGGCAAAAAAGGTAAATTTAAATTTCCTTTTATGTAATATATAAAAAAAATTTTATGAGGTGAATCAATTATGGCAGTTAAAATTCGTTTAAAAAGAATGGGACAAAAGAAAGCTCCTTTTTACAGAATCGTTGTAGCAGATGCACGTTCTCCAAGAGATGGTAGATTTATCGAAGAAATCGGTTACTACAATCCATGTCAAGAACCAAATGAATTAAAAGTAAATAAAGAAGCAGCTGAAAAATGGTTAGCAAATGGTGCTCAACCAACAGATACAGTTAAAGACTTACTTAAAAAAGCTGGCGTTCAATAGTCACAAGTAGTCTATTCTAAAAAGGATTAATCATTCGATTAATTTTTAGGAATAAAGGGGGCCTTACCATGAAAGATTTATTACGTGTAATAGTAGTAGAGTTAGTCGATCACCCTGAACAAATTGCTATATCAGAAAGAGAAGAGGACAATAAGCTCATTCTTGAACTGAAGGTTGCTCCGGAAGATATGGGAAAAGTAATTGGTAAGCAAGGAAGGATTGCAAAATCCATTCGTACGATTATGAAAGCTGCAACGTCTTCTGAATCAAAGAAGGTTGTTGTAGATATTTTGGAATAGGTTAGGGGGTTCCCTAACCTATTCTCTATATAGGGGAAAAATAAAGTTATAGATTTTCATGAATGCAGTATATCTGTGGACGAGTATAAAAATATTTTGTAAAAGTCTATAGAGATTCTAGATTGATGAAAGCTTATAAAATATAAATTGAAAGGATGGTAAAACCAATGAATGAAATGTTTACGGTAGGAAAAATAGTGAATACTCATGGGGTAAAAGGTGAACTTAAAGTTGTTCCCACTACAGAAGATCCTAAGCGTTTTGCAAAACTTAAAAGTATTTTTGTAGAGGGTCGCAAACAAATGGCGGCTTATGAAATAGAAAGCGTGCGCTATCATAAGGAATTTGTTCTTTTAAAACTTAAAGGCATTGATGACATGAATGCAGCCCAGTTGTTAAAAGGCAGTAGCTTAAAGATTGATAGAAAAGATAGTTTGCCATTAAAAAAAGATGAGTATTACATTTCTGACTTATTTGGGATGGAAGTCTATACCAAGGACGAACGCTTTTTAGGGGTGTTAGTGGATATTATTGAAACAGGTAGTAATGACGTATATGTCGTTAAAAAAGAAGATCGTCAAAAAGATTTACTTCTACCAGCTATTAAGCAAGTCATCAAAGAAGTTGATGTCGCTCAAAAAAGAATGGTGGTTGAGTTATTAGAAGGGCTAGAAGAATTATGCGAATAACAATTATGACCTTATTTAAAGAAATGGTAGATGAGGTATTAAACTATAGTATGATGGGAAGAGCCAAAAAAAATGGACTTATTGAATTAGAAGCCGTTGACATTAGAGATTTTGCCAACAATAAACACCATCAAGTGGATGATTATCCTTATGGGGGAGGAGCAGGGATGCTGATGATGGCACCTCCTGTATATGATTGTTATGAGTCCATTGCCGAGAAAGCTGTAGGGAAAAAGCCACGGGTGCTTTTTATGACGCCTCATGGTCAGACATGGAATCAACAGATGGCTCAAGAATTTTCTAAAGAAGACAATCTGATTATTTTATGTGGGCATTATGAGGGGATTGATCAACGTGTGATTGATGAGATTGTAACGGATGAAATTTCTATTGGGGATTTTGTTTTAACGGGTGGTGAACTACCTGCTTTAATGGTAGCAGATAGCATTATGCGATTAATACCAGGGGTGCTAGGAAAGCAAGCTTCTTATGAAGAGGAATCTTTTTCAGAAGGTTTACTAGAGTACTATCATTATACAAGACCTGCTGTTTTTCATGAAAGGTCTGTACCTGAAGTGTTACTTTCGGGCAATCACAAAAAAATAGAAGCACATCGTCGTAAGGAATCGATTATCAATACGTATCATAAGCGGCCAGATTTGCTTAAAAAAGCTAAGTTAACAGAAGAAGAAAAACGATTTATAGAGAATTATGCAAAAAATCATTGCAAAAATAAAACAGACATGTTATAATTTTTGAGTGTTATTACGGATGGTCCTCTGTCAAAACTTTGTTAAGAACATCTATGAAAAAAGGAGAAAATAAAATGAACCCAATTATTAAAGAAATCGAAAACGCACAACTTAAAGCTGAAGTACCTGCATTCAACGTAGGAGATACAGTAAAAGTATATGCAAAAATTAAAGAAGGTAACAGAGAACGTGTACAAATGTTCGAAGGCATCGTTCTTAAAAGACAACACGGTGGTGTTCGTGAAACATTTACAGTAAGAAGAATTTCTTATGGTGTAGGTGTAGAAAAAACTTGGGCACTTCATTCACCAAACATTGAAAAAATCGAAGTAGTTCGTTTAGGTAAAGTTAGAAGAGCTAAACTTAACTACTTACGTGAACGTGTTGGTAAAAACGCTAAAGTTAAAGAATTAATTAAATAATAAAAAAAGGACTGTTTCAGTCCTTTTTTTATTATTTAAAAGTCAAAAAATTTAGGCATATAAACTTAAATTTAAGTTTGATCAAGTAGATGACAAAGCATAAATTTTGATATCAGTTAATAAAAAAGAAAAGTTAATAAAGAAGCAAATGGAAGGTAAAATAGATGGAAAAAGAAGTGAGCAAAGGAAAAACCATTCAATGGTATCCAGGTCATATGACCAAAACAAAGCGTTTAATTGAAGAGAACATTAAGCTTGTGGATATTGTGATTGAGCTTTTAGATGCACGTGCGCCTTATAGTACAAAAAATCCAGATATTGATAAACTCGCTCAAAATAAGATGCGTATTATCATTTTAAATAAGGCAGACTTAGCAGATGAAAAGGTAACCAAGGAGTGGATAAGCTGGTACAATAGTCATCAAGTAAAAGTCGTTCCGATTATCGCAACGAATGGTAAAGGGATTAAAGAGGTTGTTCAAATTGCTGAAGATTTATTAAAAGAGAAAATTGAACGAGATAAAGCAAGGGGGCGCATTTATAGACCGATACGTGCTATGATTGTAGGGATACCCAATGTAGGAAAATCTACTTTTATTAATTCACTTGTAGGTAAAAGTACGGCAAAAACAGGAGATAAACCGGGTGTAACTCGTGGTAAGCAATGGGTAAAAATTAGAAAAGGATTCGAACTTTTGGATATGCCAGGGATTTTATGGCCTAAGTTTGAAGACCAAACGGTAGCTAAACATTTAGCTTATATTGGCTCAATTAATGATCAGATTTTAGATAATCGAGATATTGCCATTAGCTTGTTAGAACAAGGCATCCACGAATTTAAAAATGCCCTTGAAAATCGCTATAAAGTAACATTGCCTGAAGAAGGTTATGAAGCTTTTAAGGTCATAGGGCATAAAAGAGGTTTAATTGGGGCTGGTGGACAATTAGATGAATTAAGAACCGCTCAGATTATTATCGACGAGTTTAGAGCAGGGAAATGGGGAAGAATTAGTATTGAATCTCCACAATAAATAGGGAAATGGGAGGAAAATCTTTGATTTTAAATCAGGTGAAGCAGTGGTTGATTGATTTGAAAGAAACCATCATAGTACTTTTTTTAGCAGTTTGGCTAATGACTTTTATAGTGAGTCAAAATAAAGTGCCAAGTGGTTCAATGATCCCCACTTTAAATGTAAATGATCGTATGATTGTATCCATGTTACCCTACTATTATCGATTGCCCAAAAGAGGAGAAGTTGTCGTATTTAATGGACCAGATGGAGAAAAATGGGTCAAACGTGTCATTGGTTTACCAGGGGAAAAAATTGACATTCGTGAAGGTGACCTCTATATTAATGGCATGCAGTTAGATGAAACAGCGTATTTATCAGAAAGGCATATTTCAGCTAATAACCCTACTATTGTTTCAGAGATTTCTTTTCCCTATACTGTGCCACAAGATGCATATTTTCTTTTAGGAGACAATCGATTAGAAAGTTATGATTGCAGATACTTTGGGGCAATTAACCAGGTTGAGATAACAGGAAAGGCAATTTGCAGGATTTATCCATTTTCAAAGATTGGATGGATAGGATAAAATAACGAATAGGGTAAGTTAAAGAAGGGAGTGCTTAAATAGGGTTATGAATGGAATTAAAAAAGGAATCGAATATATTAAAGAGTTAGTTTTAATTGTGCTAGTGGCATTACTGTTTACAATTTTTATCGTCAGTCATAATAAAATTCCCACAGCTTCTATGGTAAGTACCATTAATGAAGGTGATCATGTTTTAACAACGATGTTACCTTATTATTATAGAGATCCAGAGTATGGTGAAATTGTTGTTTTTAAACATGGGACAGAAAGTTGGGTGAAGCGTGTGATTGGTAAACCAGGTGATGAAATAGACATTAGAGATGGAATGGTTTATCGAAATGGCAAAGAGTTAGATGAATCAGCTTATCTTGCACCAGATACGACTTCAGAACCTTTTGGAATGGATCCGATTGCTTTTCCATATATTGTACCAGAAGCACACTATTTTTTAATGGGAGACAATCGCTTAGTAAGTCAAGATTGTCGTTATTTAGGTGCCATCAGCCGTGAAGACATTTATGGAAAGGCATGGATAAAAATTTATCCATTTAATGAAATTGGACAGTTAAAATAATTAGAGAGAGGTGTAGTCTATATGAACAAGCGTTTACCTTGGTTTAGGTCGCTCATAGAAAAAATAAAAGAACCTTTGCTTGCCATTTTGGCTGCACTACTTATCTCAAGTTTTATCATGAGTCATACAGAGGTTCCTACGGAGTCTATGAGACCAACGATTAGTCCAGGTGATCATTTGATTGTGAATCGATTACCT
Organism: uncultured Cellulosilyticum sp.; assembly: GCA_934725855.1. Lineage (GTDB taxonomy): Bacteria > Bacillota > Clostridia > Lachnospirales > Cellulosilyticaceae > Cellulosilyticum. The sequence continues at coordinate 56,035 of CAKVCL010000007.1, forward strand.
TATTACTATCGTAATCCAAAGCGAGGAGAAGTTGTCGTATTTAATTATGAAGGAAAAAATCTCATTAAACGTATTATTGGGGTAGCAGGCGATACCATTGAGATTTTAGATGGGAAAGTCTATGTGAATGGTAAACGATTAGATGAATCTATTTATTTAGGTAAAGACGATGAAACGTTTACTTTTTCAAAATCACCTATTACATTTCCTTATAAGGTGCCTGAAGGAAAATATTTTGTTTTAGGAGATAATCGAAGGAATAGTAGTGATAGTCGAGTGATTGGGCCTATATCAGGTGCCTCTATTATTGCCAAAGCAGGTTATCGAATCTATCCAATTGGTGACATTGGACTTGTTAGGTAGAGGAGCATAAGGATGAAAATTAAAGAGATTGAGAATTTATTAAGAGAAACACCCGTAAAAGGATTGCCAGAATGTGTGGCATCTTTAAAAAGTGATGAGCGCTTAGGGGTTCAGAAATTGTTAAAAAAGTACGAAAAGAAGTATATAGATTATGAGCATCAAATAGAGGAATGGGCGATGCGCATGGCTTTTGATGAAGTATTTGAAGCACATGAGTGTGTAGTAGGTGTTGATGAAGTTGGCAGAGGCCCTTTAGCAGGCCCTGTTGTGGCAGCTGCTGTTATTTTACCTAAAGAGGCTCAATTATTGGGGCTAAAAGATTCGAAACAGCTCAGTTATGCTAAAAAGGAAGAATTGTTTGTAGAGATACAACAACAAGCACTTGCTATAGGAATTGGCATGGTTGATGCATCGCATATTGATGAAATAAACATTTTACAAGCTACTTTTGAAGCCATGCGTCAGGCACTCAGTCAAATAGAGGAGGTTTATGACTGTATTTTAGTAGATGGCAATAAAGAAATTCCTAGTGTTAGCCATGCGCAGCAAGCGATTATCGGAGGCGATAATAAAAGTGCAAGTATTGCGGCGGCTAGTGTGATCGCTAAAGTAACAAGAGATCATATGATGGAAGAGTATGCAAAGTTATATCCAGGTTATGACTGGGAAAATAATAAAGGGTATGGCAGTCCAAAGCATTACGAAGGATTGAGAGCCAATGGGATAACGCCATTACATCGTAAATCATTTCTAAAAAATGAGGGGATAGAGTGATTCATGAATTAAATCAACTAAATGGAAAGCAGATACTAAGTGAATTGGGTCATGATATCATGACTCAAAGCAATACGTTACAAAATAAAGAAGTGATGCTTGCTCTTTCTAAGATTCAAGTGGGAGACTTACTAAGTGGAAAACTTATTTTAGAAGACAATCAAACTTTATTAAAGTTACAAAATGGCATCAAACTGATGGCGCAACTCAAAAATCCAGTTTTATCTGATTCGCTTTCAGATTTTTTGGTGGTTGGGAAAGATAGGCAGCACTTAGAACTAGAGCAAGTTGAAGTCAATAAGGCATCAGCTAAAGAGGTTAAACTCGAAGGAGCAATCATGAAAGAACTTGAATTACCTGATACATCAGAAATGCAGACAACGGTAAGCAAGTGGATGGATAAACAATTACCACTTATCAAAAATCAAATGCTTCAGTTATATCATCTCGCTAAAGATTATGAAATGCCAACAGAAACATTAGTCAATTTAAAAGCTCATCGTGCGGTAGCAAGTGAAGGGGAGTTAAAACTTTTGACTCAGTTTAAGGAAGAAGGCATGACGCTAGTGGATCATATGATCGAGCAAAGCTTTGAAGGCAGTTCTAAAGAACAAATGCTGGATTTTTTACAGGCTATGGGAGAAAAGTTTTCAGCACAGGGGTTAAAGGAAGCAATGGGTTCTTTTTTAGAAGCAGTGGGAACTAAAATGCATTCAGATGAACAGCCAATCATCTCCCCTAAAGCAACTGAAGCTTCTAACAAAGAGACTTTAGAAGATGAAAAAGAATCATCACCTACTTCTGCAAAAGAAGGTAGTTCTATGGTAGAAGAAGCCTCTGTCCATCAAAATGTAAAAGAATCATATAGAAATTTATTAAAAGCACTACCTAATGGACAGCTTAAAGCTTTAGCACGCCATATGACACGTAAATATCTTGTTATGGATCAAAAAGCTATAGAAAGTAGCAATGAAGAGGAAACTCAGAAAATAAGTGAAGCTTCCAAACGTCTTAAAGAGATTATTAGTGAAGTAGAAAAACATACAGAAAAAGAGGCGGCTAAAGAAAATAAACAGGTTTTACAAGAAATAACTCAAGCTATGGACAAATATAATACGCAGGGTGAATATTATTGTTTCCCACTTCAAGTGGGTGAGCATGAAACTTCAGGGGAATTATACTTTTTTAAACCTAAGAAAAACAAAAAAGGCACCCATAACGAGAAGGAAATGTATGTGGTTTTAGCATTAGATATGCCTAGCTTAAAACATATTGAGGTGCATTTGATAGAAGATAGAGAGGCGTTAAATCTTAAGTTAAAAGTAGCTAACGATAGAATTTTAAAGCAGATGGAAAGTCATAGAGGTCAGTTGGATGAACTGATGAAAGATGGGCTAATGCCGATCGGTAAAATCGAATTTGAATGCCTTAAAGAGCCTATTAGCCAAAAAGTTAAAGCCCATCAAAAAGAAATGGGACGATTAGATTTTAGAATTTAGGAGGAGAAACAGATGGCAAAGAAAACACCCTCTAAAAATAAAATCAAAAAAGCAGTTGCGTTATCTTATAAAGAAGATATGGTAGCGCCTATAGTGGTAGCAAGTGGACAGGGAAAAGTGGCTGAAAATATTTTAGATGAAGCCAAGAAAAGTAAAGTACCTGTTTATGAAGACGCCAAATTGGCTACAATCTTAACACAGTTGCAGCTAGGAGAAACGATTCCGACGGAATTATATGAGGCTGTGGCACGTATTTTAATCTTTGTAGGTGATATGGATGAGCTTTATGCCAAAACAAAAACATCAACATCAAAGTCGCGTCAATAAAAGAAGTTTAGGCAGTCAATATGAACAAATGGCAAGGGACTATTTAAAAAATTTAGGTTACATGATTTTAGCCCAAAATTTTTATTCTAGATTTGGAGAAATTGACATTATTGCACGTGATCATGAATATATTGTATTTGTTGAAGTAAAATTTAGGAAAACGAAGCGATATGGCTATCCTAGAGAAGCGGTTACTTATTATAAAAAGCAGCATTTAATAAAAGCGGCAGAGTATTTTTTGCTCAAATATATGGGAAGAGAAACAGCGTGTCGATTTGATGTGATTGAAATATTAAACGATAAGCTTACCCATTTAAAAGCAGTATTTTAGGAGGAAGAAGTTATGAAAGAAGTACCTTATAAGTTGGTAACCAAGGAGGCACTGACTTATCTTGTTTTTACACCTTGGGAAGAGGATGAAGCCATGATTCATGGATTTTCCACTCGATTTGGTGGGGTGAGTACAGGTCACTTAAAAAGTTTAAATTTAGGGTTTAATCGAGGCGATGAAAGGGAAAATGTTTTAGAAAATTATAAGCGAATGGCACAGGCATTAGACGTACCGTTTGAAAGTTTAGTGATTTCAAAGCAAGTCCATGAAACTAAAATTGCCAAAGTAACAAAGAAAGACCAAGGAAATGGGCTTTTAAGACCGAACCAATGGGAAAGCATGGATGGTCTTTATACAAACGAAAAGGGTGTGACACTTGTCACGCATTATGCAGACTGTGTCCCCCTATTTTTTTATGCTCCAGAGTATGGTATGATAGGAATGGCACATGCAGGTTGGCGTGGAACCGTGCAAGAGATTGGCAAAAAAATGATTGAAATTTGGATGAAAGAGGAGAAGATCCCTGTGAATGCTATTGAAGTAGCAATTGGACCTTCAATAGGGCCTTGTCATTTTGAAGTGGATGATGATGTTGCAAATGAATTTAAGGGGCGTTTTGGGAATGCTTCTTTTATAAGTGAAATAGAGGGAAGCACTAAAACACGTATTGACCTCTGGGAATGTAATAAACAAAGTTTATTACAAGCAGGTGTTTTAGAAGAAAAAATAACCGTATCACAAATTTGTACGTGTTGCTATCATCAAATCTTTTATTCTCATCGTCAATCTCAAGGGAAAAGAGGCACAATGGGTGCGTTTATGTGCTTAAAAGAGTAGGATACCTCTTGACACCATATGTCAGAATGCTTACATTAAAAGCATGACCTAGGCGGTACATTTTGATAAGCCGAAAGAATTTAGTATACAAAGGAGAAATAGAATGAGTAAACCAATCGTTGCAGTAATTGGACGACCGAATGTAGGAAAGTCCACATTATTTAATAGATTAACAAAAACAAAGACCTCCATCGTGGATGATACACCAGGAGTTACAAGAGATCGTATTTATGGAGAAGTGGAATGGCTCAAGCATAAATTTACTTTAGTAGATACAGGGGGGATTGAGCCTGATAGCACAGATGTTATTTTAAGTCAGATGAGAAGACAAGCTGAAGCAGCTATTGAAGCAGCAGATGTGATTATTTTCTTAGTGGACGTAAAGACTGGCATGACGGATGCAGATACCCATGTAGCCAATATGTTACGTCGTTCACATAAGCCCGTTGTGCTTACAGTAAATAAAGTAGATGATATGGTCAGTCAAATGATGGGCGTTTATGAATTCTATAATTTGGGATTAGGCGAGCCCATTCCGATCTCATCTGGACAAGCACTGAATATGGGAGATATGCTAGATCAAGTGGTAAGCTATTTCCCACAAGATGAAGAAAGTGAAGAAGAGGATGATAAGATTCGTGTGGCCATTATCGGCAAACCGAATGTAGGAAAATCTTCCCTTGTCAATAAAATTGTAGGAGAAGAGCGTGTGATTGTAAGTGATATTGCAGGAACCACGCGTGACTCTGTCGATACAGAAGTTGAAATTGAAGGTCAAACCTATGTACTCATTGATACAGCCGGTATTAGAAGAAAGAGCAAAATCAAAGAGAATATTGAAAAGTACAGTATTATTCGTACCTTATCAGCTATTGATCGAGCAGATGTGGTGCTTATTGTCATTGATGCAAAAGAGGGGATTACCGAGCAAGATACAAAAATTGCTGGTATGGCGCATGAAGCTGGTAAAGGTTGTATTATTGTGGTGAATAAATGGGATGCGATTGAAAAAACGGACAAGACAATGAACGCGTATCAAAAAGAGATTGTCAATAAACTAGCTTATATGCAATATGCACCTTGTTTATTTATTTCTGCTGTGACTGGTCAACGTATTCCAAAATTATTTGATACGATTTATGCGATTGCGCAAAATCAATCTCAACGTATTAGTACAGGTGTATTAAATGACGTGCTTTATGAAGCAATGGCAATGAATCAGCCACCAAGTGATAAAGGTAAACCTCTTAAAATTTTCTATATGACACAAGTAAGCATTAAACCACCTACTTTTGTTATTTTTGTAAATGACAAAGAACTGATGCATTTTTCTTATCAACGTTATATTGAAAATCAAATGAGGGAGGCTTTTGGATTTAAAGGCACACCAGTACGCTTTATTGTAAGACAAAAAGGGGCGAAAGAATAAAAATGTATAGATTAGGTGCATTACTGATTGGGTATCTTTTAGGCGGTGTACAGTCAGCTATTTTAGTTGGGCGATTTAAAGGAATTGATATCAGAGCACATGGAAGTGGCAATGCAGGTACCACCAATACCATACGGGTTTTAGGAAAGAAGTTAGGGGCTTTGGTGCTCATCATCGATATTTTAAAAGCGGTTTTGGCAATTGGATTATCTAAGTGGATTTTTGGAGCCACTCATCCGAATGAAATGATTTTAATTGCCCTTTATAGTGGAATAGGTGCAATCTTAGGTCATAGTTATCCGCTATTTTTTGGATTTAAAGGAGGAAAAGGGATTGCAACAACGGCTGGTACATTAATCGGGATTGATTTTAAGCTCTTTTTAGTGGCAGCTTGCGTCTTTCTAATTTGCTTTGCCATTACCCAAATTGTATCCATGAGCTCATTGCTTATGACTGCTTCTTTGCCTATTTTAATTAGTATAATGTATGCAGGGGCAGGACGTATAGGGATTGAAGCCCTTATTTTAGCTTTTGCTATAACAGGTTTTACTTTCTATAGGCATAAGGCAAATATTAAACGGCTTATGAATGGAACCGAAGCTAAACTAACTAGTAAAAAGTAAGGGAGAGGAGGAAAAAGTATGAAAAAAATAGCAGTTATAGGTGCAGGTGGCTGGGGACTAGCACTTGGCTTGTTACTTTATGAGAAAAAAAATGAAGTGATTTTTTGGTGCTATGATGAAAATGAAAAAGAAACCATTATTGAGCATAGAGAAAATAAAAGATGTCTGCCGGGCATTAAGATTCCAGTAGAGATTCAATTAACTTGTGAGATGAAAGAAGCTTTACAAGGCGCAGATGTAGCCATTATGGCAGTTCCTTCCAAAGCTATTCGTAGCACAGCTAAAAGAATGAAAGAGGCTATTGAAGAAAAAACGGTCATTGTAAATGTTTCAAAAGGCATAGAAGATGGGTCTTTACTTTGTCTTGCTGAAGTTATTGAGGAAGAACTCAATCAGCCAGTAGTCGTTTTATCTGGGCCAAGTCATGCTGAAGAAGTGGCAAGGCACATTCCAACAGCCGTAACAGTTAGTAGTAAACAAATGTGTGCGGCAGAAGCTATTCAAGAGCTTTTTATGAATCAATATTTTAGGGTTTATACGAATGATGATTTAATGGGGGTTCAATTAGGAGGTGCCTTAAAAAATGTTATTGCTTTAGCTGCAGGAATTGTAGAAGGAATGGGTTATGGTGATAATACAAAGGCAGCGCTCATTACAAGAGGCATTGCGGAAATGACACGACTAGGAGTGGCTATGGGTGGCAAACAAACCACTTTTTCAGGATTAACTGGAATTGGTGATTTAGTTGTAACTTGTACTAGTGGACATAGTCGTAATAAGCGTGCAGGAGAACTAGTAGGACAAGGCTTGACCATTGAAGAAGCGATGGCACGTGTTAATATGGTGGTAGAAGGGGTTCCAACCACTAAAGCGGCTTATGAACTGATGAAAAAATATCAAGTAGAAATGCCCATCTTAGAAGCCATTTATAAAGTATTATTTGAAAAACAGCCCGTTAAAGAAACTATCGATGCACTCATGATGCGTGATAGAAAACATGAACATTAATTTAGAGTAATTAGATTTATAGGAAATTGTTTAAAAGGTCTGACCAAAAAGTACCATTACTTTTTAGTCAGGCCTTTTTGGTAGTAGGTACCCAAAAATTTATTTAAACATTGGTATATATCCCCTCTAAAAACAATATATTTAAATGTACCCATACAATTGATATAAAGGAGGAGCGGTTATGGAATATTATGATATTTATAAAGATATTTCAGAAAGAACCAATGGGGATATATACATAGGTGTTGTGGGTCCTGTAAGAACGGGAAAATCAACTTTTATTAAACGCTTTATGGAAACACTTGTCTTACCTAATATTAAGAATGAACATTATAAAGAAAGGACACAAGACGAGTTGCCACAAAGTGGGGATGGCAAAATGATTACCACAACGGAGCCAAAGTTTATTCCTAATGAGGCGGTGCCAATAAGTATTGGAGGAGACTTTGAAGTCAAAGTGAGAATGATTGACTGCGTGGGATATGTTGTTCCAGAAGCAGAAGGGCATTTATACAATAATGGACCTCGGATGGTTAAAACGCCTTGGTTTGATGAAGAAGTGCCTTTTACTCAAGCTGCTGAAGTAGGGACTAAAAAAGTCATAACCGATCATTCTACCATTGGCATTGTTGTCACATCTGATGGGAGTTTCACGGACATTTCAAGAGGAAGTTATGTGGAAGGAGAGCAGCGTGCCATTAGTGAATTAAAGCGACTAGGTAAGCCTTTTATTGTCGTTTATAATACGAAAAGGCCTTTTGATACAGAAGTGATTGAAGAAACGAATGCACTTTCTAGAGAATATGATGTACCAGTTGTCCCTATGGATGTTACTCAGATGAAAACAGAAGATATTCATCAACTTCTTGAAAAAATATTATATGAATTTCCACTTAACGAAATTCAATTTATGCTTCCTAAATGGGTTGAAACGCTAGACAATGAACACTGGGTTAAAAAGGCTTGGATTGATTGTGTGAAAGAACATATTACAGATGTTGAAAATATCAGACAAGTTAAAGAAGCTGCCTCTCACTTAAAAGAATTAGAGTTTATTAAAAATGTTTACTTAGAAAAAATTCAATTAGGTGAAGGGGTTGTTAAAATTGATGTAAACACAGCAGATGATTTGTTCTATGAGGTTTTGTCAGAAACGACAGGAATTGAAATTCATGGAGATCATGAACTCATGAGACTTATTAAGGACTTAGCTGGCACTAAGAAGGAATATGACAAAGTTGCTTATGCGATGAACGAGGTTAAGGAAAAAGGTTATGGGGTGGTCAGTCCTATTTTTGATGAGATTACATTAGAAGAGCCTGAAATTATTAAACAAGGCAATCGCTTTGGTGTAAAACTTCGAGCAAGTGCGCCAAGTTATCATATTATTCGGGCTAATATTCAAACAGAAGTTGCCCCAATCGTAGGAACCGAAAAACAAAGTGAAGATTTGATTAATAATATGCTTGGAGAATTTGAAACGGATCCTACGCAAATCTGGGAATCTAATATTTTTGGCAAATCCTTACATGAACTAGTTAATGAGGGACTTCAAAATAAACTGTATCGTATGCCAGAAGATGTGCAGCAAAAATTACAAGATACTTTACAGAAGATTATTAATGAAGGAAATGGCGGACTTATTTGTATTCTTTTGTAAAAATGAGGCGATTGGTAGCAAAGAAAAGTCATTCTAAAAAGGATAGTCCTTAAAATGCTTAGAGCATGAAGGACTATCCTTTTTAAGTTACTTACTTTATGTAAAGAGGCTTGCAAGAAATGGCAGATCATTATATGATGTAAGGGATGAAGGGACAGAATTGGAAGTGAATAAATGAAGCAAACAAAAAAAATAAACAGTAAGACACCTGCAAATCATAAAGACTATTTTAATCCATATGCATCATCTGTTAAAACCGTCCAAAGAAATACGGTAAAACGAGAAAAGCAGCGTACATATGATTCGAATCATATCAGTGGACTAAGACAAGAGGATCGCATGAAGAAAAAGTCACCTCAAAAATCAAAGCAACTTACAAAAAAGCCTACTCATGAGCCTGTATCTATTGCAAAAAAGAAAATGAAAAGGACTCAGCCACAAAAAGCCACTCGGTCTGTTTCAAAAGGGTATACCAGTCCTACGGTTAAGCAAAGTTCTCCCGAACAAAGACGTATGGAAATGAGGAAAAAGAAAGCACATCTTACGCAATCCCAGCGCATTAGACTTAAGAAACAACGTCAGATGCGTGCAGTGCTTAAAATCATTTTTGTGATGGGTTTAACAATAGGTATTGTTTGGGGAGGGCTAGAAATAAAAGAAGGGCTTAAAAAACCGTCTATTTCCTATCAAACGGTGAAACAAGGCACACTGGATATGTCCACTTTGTTTGAAGGCGTTCTTTTTAGAAATGAAAAGATTATTGAAAGCGAAGATCAAGGTTATGCCAAGTATTTAGTCGCAGATGGTGAAAAAGTAGAAAAGGATGGGATCGTTTACGCCCTTGTTGATGAAGGAAAGTTAGAAGCTTCTACAACTGCAAAAGAAGAAATCGAATCACAAATTTATAATGAAGCAGATAAGAAAAAATCATTATCTAGTAATCAAGATTTAAGATATAGTATTGATCAAGGGCTTAAAAATGCTGTAGAAACTTTCTACAATAATCGATATGATATGAATATCAATAATGTTTATAGCCTGAGAAGTAAATTGGAAAGCAGTATTGCTAGTCGAACGACTATTTATGTAGCCGAGCAAGTCATTAGCAATCAAGAAGCCGTGTCACAAAGAAAAGAGCTAGAGAAAAACATCGAAAGTTATCAAAAAGGAAAAGTGACGGGTCAGTCAGGCATTATATCTTATCATATGGATGGTTTTGAAACAGAAAATGCGCTTTCTGCCATTCAAGATATGGATTATGCAGCTTATACTAAATATCGTAAGGCAGATGGGGCGGTTAATTTAGCACCAAATGAAATCAAAAAAGGGGTACCTTTGTATAAGCTCATTTTGGACAATGTATGGTACATTGTAACGTATATTGATACAAAAGAGGATAAATGGGTGTTAGATCAAACTTATCCATTAAATTTTGATGAGATTAATAGTGGAAGTGTTCAGTGTACTTTAATTTCTAAAAAAGAAGAGGAAAATCGAATACAACTTGTTTTTAAAAGTAGCGAGCAAATAGAGCGTCTTTTAGCAAATCGATATGTAACCTTTACGATGGGTGAAAAAGAAGTCACAGGATTAAAGATTCCACTAGAAGCAAAAGTTCAACTCAATATGATGAAAATTCCTAAAGAGTATGTAGTCACTGAAAATAATGAAACTGGGGTTTATAGGCAAAAAGGACAGGCAGTTGAATTTGTGCCCATCACAGTATACCAAAAACAAGAAGAAGTGATTGAGGTGATTCAAGATCTGGAACAAGATAGTGGGCTCAAATTAAATGATATCTTGGTAAAAACGGATACTAATGCGACTTATCAAGTGACAGAAAGTGAAATTAAAGATGGGGTTTATGTGATCAATAATCAAATGGCACAGTTTGTTCCTATTGAGATTTTGGCACAAAATAGCGAATACGCTTTAGTTAAATATAATAATAAAAGTCGATTAAAAGAAATGGACAAGATTATCTCTAATCCTAAAAGTATAAAGAATGGACAGTTATTAGAACAGATGAACATACAAAATGAATAGAGGGTGAAGAAATGATTCAGAAGCAATTAGAAGAAGTTAGAAAAAATATAGTGGCATCCGCACATCATGCCAATCGAGATCCAAAGGAGATTACACTTATAGCAGTTTCTAAAACTTATCCAGTAGAGGCTATTCAAGAAGCAATGGCAGCAGGCTGCGTGGACTTTGGTGAAAATCATGTTCAAGAACTTTGTGCAAAGATAGAAGAAATGCCAGAAGGGATCAACTGGCATCTTATTGGGCATCTTCAAACCAATAAGGTGAAATATATTATTGGAAAAACAGCACTGATTCATTCACTGGACCGTATGAGCCTAGCTGAAGAAATAGAAAAGCAATCTTTAAAACATGGCGTAATCACTAAGGTGTTATTAGAGGTTAATGTTGCAAATGAAGCTAGTAAATATGGTTTTAAAGTAGAGGAAGTAATGGACGCTGTAAAAGAAATAAGCCAAATGAAGCATATTAAAGTAGAAGGACTTATGACGGTGGCACCATTTGTAGAAGATCCTGAAGAAAATAGACCCATATTTAGGAAATTATATGGATTATCAGTTGACATACAAAACCAAAAGTTTGATAATATAAGTGCTAGTATTTTGTCAATGGGCATGAGCAACGATTATAAAGTAGCAATTGAAGAAGGTGCCACAATGGTACGTGTTGGAACCGCTATTTTTGGAAATAGAGATTATAGTAAATAACGACTAAGGAGGAAGAGGCAAATGAGTGGATTTATGTCAAAGTTTAAAAATATTTTTGTCCCAGAAGATGAATATGATGATGAGGAATATGTAGAAACAGAACAAGAAGAGGAGATAGCACCAAGACAAAGTAGTCATTCAACTTACACGGCACCTATAGCTGGTCCTAAACTGGTTTCCCTCAATCAACCTAACCGTATGGAAATATTGAATTTTACTATGCTTAGCTATGATATGACAGGTGAAATATGTGGTTATATCAAAAATAAAAAGCCTATCATTGTTAATATGGAAAAGCTTGCGCCACATGAAATGCAACGTGCAGTAGACTATTTAACAGGGGCTTGCTTTGCACTAAATGGTTCTGTAGAAAAGGTAACAGATAATATCTTTATTTTTGCACCTGAACATGTCAATATTAACCCAGAAAAATTAAAACAAAAAAGTAATTTTTCACCATTTGCGTAAGCTATGAAATCATCAGTGACGTATGTTAATGGAATAGAAGAAAAGCAATTTGTTAAATTAGTGATGGACTATGCCAAACGAGCAGATACTCAGAACAGGCCTTTTTATACACATTTTTATAATAAGGATTGGATGCAAAGTCTAATGGAGCACTATGTTCATCAAGAAGCTTATTTAAATTATGAATTTTATGGGGGATATGAAGGCGCTGAACGTCAAGTGCTTGCCATATCACCCTATACACTTGAAAAGGAGGACTATGGGATTAGTGCAATAGAGATTCAAGTAAAAGTAGGCATCGGAAAAGCATTAAGCCATAGGGACTATTTGGGTGCATTGTTAGGAATAGGAATTGAAAGATATACAGTAGGAGATATTATTTTACAGGCTTCAGGCGCTTATGTGTTGGTTGAGAAAAGTATGGTTCCTTATATAAAAAGTGAATTGGTTTCAATTGGAAGATATCAGAAGATTAATATTGAAGAGATAGCTTTAGAAGAGATATGCCTTGAAAAACCTAGGGTGAAGGTAATTGATACAACAGTGAGTGCACTTCGGATGGATGCGATATGTGCGGTGGCTTTTGGAATGTCGCGCAGTACAAGTGCTAAACTCATTGAAGCGGATAAAGCAAGGTGTAATGGACTTTTAGTAGGAGCTAGTGCTCGGATAAAAGAAGGGGATACTATTACTTTGCGTGGTTTTGGAAAAGCGAAGATTATGTCAGTTAATGGAGTAACCAAGAAGGAAAGAATGCATATTACGATTGAGAAATATATATAAGGGGGATCATCATGTTATCAATAGTGGATATCCAAAATAAAGAGTTTAAGAAAAGTAAATTTGGCGGCTATCAGGTTGAGGAAGTTAACGAGTATTTAGAGCAAATTATTAAGTCTTATCAAGAAGTTCTTAATGATAATTATGCTTTAAAAGACAAAGTGAATAGTTTAAATGAAAGTGTGCAATATTATCGTACGATGGAATCTACCATTCAAAATGTTTTAGTTCTTGCAGATAAAACCGCTCAAGATACAAAAGCAGCTGCTTATGAGAAAGCTGAACAGATAAAAAATGAAGCCGAAGAGCGTGCAGAAAAGATTACAGCACTAGCTGAAGAACGGGTTTCAAAAATTATTGATCAAGGGCGTCAAGATGCTTATGAACTGGCTCAAAAGGTTGAAGAAACGAAAAGGCAGTATCTTGCTTATAAAGCACAGTTTAAGCAGCTTATTCAAGCGCAAATGGATTTTCTTGAGCAAGGTGATCATCGCATGAATGGCATGCAAGAGGACTTAACAGAAGCTTTTTCTGAAATGGAAGAGCAAGTAGATGACCGGTCTTCAAAAGAATCGTATGTGAGTTTGACGAAAGAGGAATCTGACGCTTTGTCAGAAGAAGAGGAAGATGATACGTATTATACAAAAGCTTATGAGCCGATTACAGAAGAAGAAATGATATAATGCAAGTTGGTTAAACTATAAAAAGTAATCAATCTAAACGTGCTAAATAGCACGTTTTTTTCTAGCATAAAGGAGGAAAAATGAATCTTGTAGTGATAGTAAGTATAGTATTGCTTATTCTATTCGATCAAGCAACTAAGATTTGGGCAGTGCGTACGCTAGGTTCAGGGATGGATTTATATTGGTGGAAAGATGTGTTTCACTTACATTACATTTCGAATTATGGAGCTGCTTGGGGAATATTTAGTGGGAAGCAGATGTTTCTAATTGTTTTAACGTTACTCATTATTCTAGGCATGTTTTATTATATGTTACGATTACCACAAACCAAGTGGGGCAAATGGAGTCAGCTCGCCTTTATTTTAATGATAAGTGGGGCGATTGGAAACTTAATTGATCGGATTCAATTGGGATATGTAAGAGATTTTCTATATTTTATTTTGATTGATTTTCCTATTTTTAATGTGGCAGATATTTTAGTTGTTTGTGGAGTCGGCTTATTAATAATAACTTTATTTATAGGAGAGCATGAGGAAGAAAAAGAGGTATAAATATGGCAGAGTGCATTAGACTGACGATTGAAGAAGAGGCAGGAGGGCGTATTGACAAGTATTTAGCAAATGAGTTAAAAGATTATACAAGATCCTTTATCCAAAAACAAATTGAACAAGATGGTGTTAAAGTGAACCATAAGGTTGTCAATAGTAAATACAAATTAAAATTAGGAGATGAAGTGGAACTCACGATTCCAGATCCAGTGGATGTAGACATTATTCCAGAAAATATTCCCATCGAAATTGTTTATGAAGACGCGGATGTGATGGTTATCAATAAGCCACAAGATATGGTGGTGCATCCAGCACCAGGCAATTATACAGGGACTTTAGTGAATGCGTTACTTTACCACTGTAAAGATCAATTGTCTGGTATTAATGGCGAGATTAGACCAGGAATTGTGCATCGGATTGATAAAGATACCTCGGGACTACTAATGATTGCTAAAAATGATAAAGCGCATCTAGGATTATCTGAAATGTTAAAAACACATGATATTACAAGAAAGTATCATGCCATTGTTCATGGAAACTTTAAAGAAGAAACAGGCACGATTAATTTACCAATTGGCCGCTCACCTCAAGATCGTAAAAAGATGGCGATTGTACAAGGGGGAAGAGAAGCTAGAACGGATTATCGCGTGATCGAACAATTTAAAAATTATGCCCATGTTGAACTTACCTTGCATACAGGCCGAACCCATCAAATTCGTGTGCATATGAAAGCAATCGGGCATCCGTTATTAGGGGATCCGGTATATGGTCCTAGCAAATCTCTTTTTGGATTAGATAAACAAATGCTTCATGCGAAGGTTCTTGGCTTTAAGCAGCCAATTACAGGGCAAGATTTGTATTTTGAAACCGAACTGCCAGCGTATTTTACAGCTGTCATTGACAGACTTAGAAAACTATGAGAACATAGACTATATTTAACGAAATAACGGTATATTAGGAATGAAAGGATGGTCACCACCAATGGAAGGGAAAAAAGTCCTAATGGATGAGGCGGCAATCAATCGTGCACTTACCCGTATTGCACACGAGATTATTGAAGCAAATAGAGGTGCCGATGATTTGGTATTAGTTGGCATTGAAACAAGAGGGGTTCCTTTGGCTAGAATTTTAGCCCAAAAAATTAATCAGATTGAAAATAAATCAGTGCCTGTTGAACAAATTAACATTACTTTTTATCGGGATGATTTAGAAAGAAAAGCAGAGCAACCCATTATGGATGGTCAAGTGATTGATGTAGACATTAATAATAAAGGGGTCATTTTGGTAGACGATGTTATTTTTACAGGCAGAACGGTTCGAGCAGCTATGGATGCACTGATGGATATTGGACGCCCAAGTTTTATTAAACTAGCCACATTAATTGATAGAGGGCATCGTGAATTACCAATCAGGCCTGATTTTGTTGGAAAAAATATTCCGACTTCAAGATCCGAAATTGTAAATGTTCATTTGCAAGCAGTAGATGATGAGAATGTTGTGTTATTAGATGTCAGAAAAGGTTATAGTGAAATTTAAACAGTAAGTACTTTAAGCATGAAAGAAATCAATAGGATTTCTTTCGTGCTTATTTTAGTTTTAGCAATCAAAATTGTCAAAATAATATACATAAAACCTAAATTATATAGACATTAATTGACCTTTTAGTTATAATAAATTTAGTGAAGCATTATGTCGGGTTTAAAGGGGAATAAATATGGAGGAGAATATTACATCATTTTTGTATTATTTAGAACATATTAAAGGGGCATCTAGTAATACAGTTCAATCTTATGAAAGAGATTTGAAATATTTAGAAATGTATTTAGCAAAACAGAATCTAGGACCGATTGATGGTTTGAAAGAAGCAGATATTGAGGGGTACTTAAGTTATTTAAAGGAAAATCATAAATCAGCTGCAACCGTCTCAAGGACATTGGCTGCTATTCGTGCGTTCTATCAATATTTAGTAAAAGAAAATAAATTACAAGATAACCCGGCGAAAAAAATTGCATTACCCAAAATTGAAAAAAAGGCACCTCGTATTTTATCTCAAGAGCAAATCGTTTGTTTGCTTGAACAACCCAATCGAAAAGATACCAAAGGGATTCGAGATCGTGCTATGTTAGAGTTACTTTATGCAACAGGCATTCGCGTATCGGAGCTTATTTCACTTCGTGTGACAGATATTAATTTACAGCAAGGCTATATTATGTGTCGTGATTCACAAAAGGAAAGGACGATTCCTATAGGCAAATCTGCAATTTCTGCATTGCAACTTTACTTAGGAGATGTTCGACATATTCTCGTAAGGGATAGTAGTGATAAAACTCTATTTGTGAATTGTAATGGCTATCCTATGACTAGGCAAGGATTTTGGAAGATTTTAAAAACCTATGCCCATATGGCACATATTAACGAAGAGATTACGCCTCATATGCTTAGACATTCTTTTGCAGCCCATTTGGTACAAAATGGGGCAAATTTAAAATCGGTTCAACAAATGCTAGGGCATTCAGATATTTCAACGACTCAAATTTATATGCATTTAAATAAAGAAACTCAAGAGTTGATGGATGTATATCAAAAATCCCATCCAAGAGCATAAGCTGGAAAAGTGATTTTCTAGCTTTTCTTTTTTACTAGCAAAACCTATTATTTTTTATGGAAACCCACAATGCAACTTTTTGGTAAAATGTGATACAATATATACGAATAGCATCTATGTTTATCGTAAATAGGAAGGTGATCAAATGAAAAGAGCAATATGGATTGTATTAGATAGTGTAGGAATGGGTGCCATGCCAGATGCCATGCAATATGGGGATCAAGATGTGAATACAATTGCCCATACGTATACATTTGCGAATGGACTCGTATTAGATAACCTAGTGAAATATGGATTAGGCAATATTGAAGGAATGAAGGCATTACCAAAGGTACAAGCCCCTCAAGGTAATTTCGCAAGATTAGGAGAATTATCCAAAGGGAAAGACACAACCACTGGACACTGGGAAATGGTAGGTGTTTTAACCGAAGTACCTTTTCCAACTTATCCAAATGGTTTCCCCGCTGAGGTAATGGAAGCCTTTGAAGAAGCGATTGGAACTAAAACATTAGGAAATTGTACCGCATCAGGAACGGCTATTATTGAAGAATTAGGTGAGGAGCATGTTAGAACAGGTTATCCGATTGTCTATACTTCAGCTGATAGTGTTTTCCAAATTGCAGCCCATGAAAGTGTCGTGCCACTTGAAAAACTTTACGAAATGTGTGAAAAGGCTAGGCGCATTTTAACCGGTCAACATGAAGTAGCACGTGTCATTGCAAGACCTTTTACAGGAGAAGCTGGTCACTTTACACGTACCTCTAACCGTCGTGACTATGCGATTAGTCCACCTACACCAAACTTATTAACTTACTGCGCAAAGGCAAATGTTCCTGTTATAGCAGTCGGTAAAATTGAAGATATTTTTAATAAACAAGGTGTCACAGTAGCCATTCATACCAAAGATAATGAAGATGGGATTAAGACCACTTTAGAGTGTATGGAAAAATATCCAGAGGGCTTAATTTTTACGAATCTAGTTGATTTTGATATGAAATGGGGACACAGAAGAAATGCTGAGCTTTATGGAAAAGGCTTAGAAGCTTTTGATGCTGCTTTACCTAAGATCATGGCTTCCATGAAGGAAGAGGATATACTTATCATTACAGCAGACCATGGATGTGATCCAACTGCACCAGGAACCGATCATACAAGAGAATATGTCCCACTTCTTGTGATTGGAAAGCCGCTTAAACAAGGGGTCGATATGGGAACAAGAGCAAGCTTTGCAGATATTGGGCAAACTGTATGCGAGTATTTTGGCTTACCTAGCTTAAAAATTGGTGAGAGCTTCTTAGCTAAAGTGCATAGGTAGCCAAAGTAAGGAGGAATCGTGACGATGCGAATGTATGACATTATTGAACACAAGAAAAAAGGTAAGGCATTAAGCAAAGAGGAAATTCACTTTGTTATAGAAGGCTATACTAAAGGAACCATTCCAGATTATCAAGTTTCAGCATTGATGATGGCGATTTATTTTCAAGGGATGACATTAGAAGAAACAGCAACCCTTACCATGGAGATGGCACAAAGTGGGGATGAAATGGATTTATCGCCTATTGAAGGGATCAAAGTGGATAAACATAGCACGGGTGGCGTGGGAGATAAGACAACGATTGTCCTTGCTCCACTTGTAGCTGCAGTAGGTGGAAAAGTGGCTAAAATGTCTGGAAGAGGACTAGGTCACACAGGTGGAACGATTGATAAATTAGAATCTTTTAAAGGGTTTAAAGTGGAATTATCTGAAGAGGCTTTTTTTGAGCAAGTGAATAAGCATCATATTGCGGTTGTAGGTCAAAGTGGAGAATTGGCGCCTGCGGATAAAAAGCTTTATGCACTACGTGATGTAACCGCTACGGTAGATAACATGAGTTTGATTGCAAGCTCAATTATGTCCAAGAAAATCGCTTCTGGTGCAGATGCAATCTGTTTGGATGTTAAATGTGGAACGGGTGCATTTATGAAGACTTTAGAGGATGCCAAAGCGTTAGCACAGGCTATGGTCGATATCGGAAACCATGTGGGACGTCATACGATGGCGGTTGTTTCAGATATGAATCAGCCACTAGGGTTTGCAGTAGGAAATGCCTTAGAAGTCATTGAGGCAATTGAAACGCTTAAAGGAAATGGACCAGCTGATTTGACAAAGTTAACCACTACCCTTGCCAGTTACATGCTCGTTATGGGGAAAGTGTGTGAGAATGTAGAAGCCGCTCAAAAGGCAGTGCAGGAAGTCATTGAAAATGGTCAGGCGATTGCCAAATTACAAGAATGGGTAAGTCTTCAAGGTGGGGATGCTAAAGCTGTTTTAGATTATAGCTTATTGCCACAAGCACGTTATCAAAAAGAAGTGACTTTAGATGGAGAAGGTTATGTTTCTGGTATTGAAGCAGAATCCGTAGGAAAAGCGGCACTTGTTTTAGGTGCAGGTAGAGAAACCAAAGAAAGTACCATTGATTTAGCTGTTGGAATTGTGATTCATAAGAAAATTGGAGATACGGTTGCAAAAGGTGAATCAGTAGCGACTGTATACTACAATGATTTAGCCAAATGTGAAGCAGCAGAAGCCATATTAAAATCAGCTTATACCTTAAGTGCATCAAAGGTCAAACCACAAACACTCATTTATGAGATTATAGAAGCCTAAGAAAAACCTCCTTGATATCTTTGGATTGTCAGTATAATTTGTTTTAAATGACAAATACTACAAGAAAAAGAATGAAGGAGGTTTTTTATGAAAAAGCGCAGTGCATGGATCGCCTTATGGGTAAGTACGCTATTACTCTGTACGAATCTCTATGCAAAATCAGCCGTCAAAGATCAAACAATGGCTCAAACCGCAAGAAGCTATGTTTTAATGGAACAATCCAGTGGCAAAATCCTACTAGAAAGAGATGCCCAAAAAGTATTACCCCCTGCTAGTATTACAAAGGTTATGACCCTACTACTCATTAATGAAGCCATAGATGCAGGAAAAATCAACTGGGATGATTCCGTCACTATTAGTGAGCATGCTGCCCATATGGGTGGGTCACAAGTGTTTATGGAACCAGGTGAAACGCAAACCGTTCGTGATTTAGTAAAATGTATTTGTATTGCATCAGCAAATGATGCAGCTGTTGCCATGAGTGAATATATTGCTGGAAGTGAAGCACAGTTTGTAGAGCTCATGAATAAGCGTGCACAAGAATTAGGCATGACGCATACCACTTTTAAAAATGCGTGTGGATTGCATGTCGAAGGTCATGCTTCCTGTGCCAAAGATATTGCCCTTATGTCAAGGGCCTTACTAGAAGAGCATCCAGAGATGTCTAAAATTTTAACGACATGGATGGACAGTATTACGCATCGTACCAGACGGGGTGAAAGTGAATTTGGTCTTTCTAATACGAATAAAATGATCAAATGGTATAATGGATTAACTGGACTTAAAACCGGCTATACGCCCGAAGCAAAGCATTGTGTGAGTGCAACAGCCACAAGAGATCAAATGAATCTGATTGCTGTGATTATGGGGGCGGCTGATGGTAAAACACGTTTTAAAGAAGCAGCCGAGCTTTTAGACTACGGATTTGCAAATTATAAAGTCAAAGTAGGCCCACAAATTGGCACCATTATAGGGCAGCAAGACATTAAGAAGGGAACCCTTAAACAAATTGATGTAGCGGCAGGAGAAACAAAGTCTTTTGTCATCCCAAAAGCAAGTGACCAAAGTGAGCTCACTTATGAATTACAATATACCAAGCCTTTAATGGCACCCATTCATAAAGGTGAAGTCGTGGGACGTATCGTTTATTATTTAGATGGCAATGAAGTAGGTGAAGGCACTTTGCAGTCAGCCAGTGAAGTGAAAAAAGCAACGCTTAAACAAATGGTACCTTATATGGCAAAACGTTTCTTTAAAATGGGATAATTATTCAAAAAAAGTATCTTTCAAAAAAAGGTACTTTTTTTGCGTCATCCATCAAAAACGCCAAATGAAGTCTTTTACTGAAAAGCTTGCATAAAACGTGACAAGAAGCTACACTATTGGTAGAACAAAAGAAGCAGGAGGCAGAAAAGTGACTGTCACATTTAAATTACAAGATTTTGAGGGGCCACTTGATTTATTACTCTACTTAATTGAAAAGAATAAGATGAATATTTACGATATCGAAATTTCGTCTATTACAGATCAGTATATGGCCTATTTAGAAGCTGCCTCAGAAGTTGAACTCGATCAAATGAGTGATTTTATTGTCATGGCGGCTACTTTATTGTATATTAAGTCACGGATGCTTTTACCCAAACCTAATAAAGTGGGCGAAGAAAATGAAGAAGATCCACGTGAAGAATTAATTCGTAAATTAATTGAATATAAAAAAGTTAAATATGTATCAGAAAAACTCAGTGAATGTCAAGGGGAATCGATGCAATATTGCTTTAGAAATCATATGGCACATGGAGAGATTCCAGATGCCCCACTTAATTATGATCGCATTTTAAATGATGTATCCTTAAAATTACTTTATGATACATTTGATCAACTCATGAGACAAAAAGAATGGGATAAGCATAAGCAGGAAGAGCAACAAATTGACCGAAGGATTTTACGAAAAGATGCTTATACGATCGAGGAAAAGAGTACTTATATCCGTGAGTTAATTGCTTTAAAAGGTGAAACATCTTTTTATACGATTTGTCATGGAGAAATGCCAAGAATAGAGATTATTGTTACTTTTATGGCACTTTTAGAATTGGTTCATAAAAAAGAGATTTTTGTGATACAGGAAGAACCAGGTAGAGACATTCTGATTAAGGAGGCAATATAGATTTGAAAAAAACAGAATTAGAGAGCCAACTAGAAGCGGTGCTTTTTTATGCTGGAGACAGCATTTCGGTGAAAAGGCTAGAAGAAATTTGTGATCAAGAGGCGTTTTCAATTCGCCATGCCATCAATCATTTAAGCGAACTATATAAAGAAAGTAACAGTGGCATTGAAATCATAGAAGTAGATGATGGCTATCAAATGTGTACATCACCTAAACATTTACAAAGTATTCAGCTTTATAGGCAAAAACCTGCAAAAAATATACTGACTCAAGCATTAATTGAAACATTGGCTATCGTAGCCTATTCACAACCCATCACACGTACACAAATTGAAGATATACGTGGTGTAAGATGTGAGCATGCGATTAGCCGCTTGTTAGAATATGGGCTCATTGAAGAAGTAGGCCGCCTTAATGTGATTGGTAGACCGATTTTATTTGGAACAACTCATGAATTTTTACGTCATTTTGGCTTTAAAAATCTAGAAGAAATGCCTAAAATTAAAGAAGAGCTACTAGAAAAATTTAAAGAGGAAGTTCAAGAAGAGATGAGTTATTATGAAGAAGATGAGCGTGTCCAAAAGAATCCTACAATGGTGGAAGAATAAATAAAAATTTAAGCGAATAATGTTTAGGCATTAGGGAAAATTAAAAAGAGATGATAAAATGCAAGGAGTGAAACCATGAAAAAGGTGATATTAGCTCTTGGCTTAACCGCTATTTTTAGTTTAGCCCAAGTGACCTATGCCAGTTCAGATTTGCCAAAAGTAAAAGCAAAAGGTGCTGTGCTGATTGAACAAGAAAGTAAAAGAATTCTTTATGAGCAAAATGCCGAGGCTTCTTTGCCTATGGCAAGTACTACTAAGATTATGACCTGCATCTTAGCTTTAGAAAAAGGAAATTTAGAGGATATTGTCATAACTTCCAATAGAGCGGCTAAAGCACCACCTGTTAAACTCAAATTAAAAGTGGGTGAAAAGCAGAGATTAGGCGATTTACTTTATGCCTTAATGCTACAATCAGACAATGATGTAGCAGTGGCTATTGCTGAACATATTGGTGGCAGTGTGGAAGCCTTTTGTGAGATGATGACCCAAAAAGCACAGAGTATTGGTGCCGTGCATACTTCATTTAAAACGCCCAATGGGTTGGACGCCGAGGGACATTATTCAACCGCTTATGATATGGCACTGATTGGAGCCTACGCTTTGGAAAATCCAGAGTTTGTAAAGATTGTTACCACCACAAATATTAGCATCCCTACTGTAAAAACAGAAGGCAGTGTGCGCCATGACCTTCAAAATAAAAATCGCTTTATTTATAGCTATGAAGGGGCAAATGGGATCAAAACGGGATTTACGAATAAGGCAGGGCATTGTTTTGTAGGGGGTGCCAAGAAAAATGAGATGCAATTAGTTGCAGCTGCTTTAGGATCAGGTTGGGGTAAGAATGGTAAAACCCAGAAATATACGGACGTCATGCAAATGATGACATATGGTTTTAAAAACTATGAAAAGGTACAATTAGTAGAACCTAATGATCAAGTAGATACTGTGCCTGTAGAAAAAGCACTCGTTGAGCAGGTGAATGTGAGTTGCAAGGATAAGGTTGTTATGCCTTTAACGAAGCAAGAAAAAGATAAGGTATATCTTAAAAAGGTATTGCCTACTATGATTGTAGCACCCATTAAAGAAGGTCAAGTCATTGGTGAAATACAAGTTATTTGTGACAATGTAACATTAGCTAAAGCACCTCTTTATGCATCTGAAACGATTAAAAAGGCAACACTGTTAGATTATATTAAGGATTGGTTAAAAAAATAAGAACAAAGAAATAAGAGGGGTTTTATGAGATTACAAAAATATTTAGCCAGTTGTGGCATTGCTTCAAGAAGAAAATGTGAAGCTTATATATTAGAAGGCAAAGTGTGTGTCAATGGGCAAGTCGTTCAAACATTGGGCACACAAGTGGAAGAAAGTGATGAAGTGACTTTCTGTGGGAAAAAAGTGTGTAGGCAAGCGGAAGAAGTTTATTATATGCTTCATAAGCCAGTCGGTTATGTCACAACGGTGCAAGATGAAAAACATCGGCAAACGGTTTTAGATTTAATTGAGGATGAAAGTCACCGTGTTTATCCAGTCGGTCGTTTGGATTATAATACCTCAGGGTTATTGTTACTAACTAATGATGGGGCGCTTACCTATGGCTTAACTCATCCAAAGCATCACGTTAATAAATGTTATGAAGTGAAAGTAAAAGGGGTGCTCAGTGAAGAAGCCAAAAAAGCACTCAAATGTGGCGTTATGCTGGACGGCAAATTAACTTATCCAGCACACCTTAAAGTCATTAAAAAAGGGGAGAAATCAACTTTATTTCATTTGACCATTCATGAAGGGCGTAATCGACAAGTTAGGCGCATGTGTGAGGCCGTTGGATATCCTGTGCTTTCACTTAAAAGAATTTCTGTTGGGAAATTAACCTTGGGTGACTTAGAAGTAGGCAAGTATCGTGCATTAACGGATGAAGAAATACATTATTTACAAAGAATGAGTCAAAATGACTTTCAAAAATAGCTTTGTTCCACAAGAACAAAGCTATTTTTGAAAGCTTTGCATTCATTTATTTTACATAAACGATATGCTATAATGTATAATGAATAGAATGGAGAGGAACGTCCAAAGGAAGGATTAGATAATGAATAAGAATGACTTAATTCATAGAATACGAAAAAATATGCCTAAACTCAGTAAAGGACAGAAACTGATTGCAAATTACATTATTAATCATTATGAAAAAGCGGTTTATTTAACTGCTGCAAAACTGGGGTCTATTGTTGGTGTCAGTGAGTCAACCGTCGTAAGATTTGCAAATGAATTGGGTTATGATGGGTATCCAAAATTTCAAAATGCTTTAGAAGAGCTCGTTAAGAGCAAATTAACAGCCATGCAACGTCTTGAAGTGACAACGGATCGAATTGATACTTGCCATGTTCTCAAAAGTGTGCTTCAAATGGATGAAGAAAAAATTCGTAGTACAAGAGAACAAATCGATGAAATCGCTTTTAATGAAGCCATCGAAAAGATTATGAAAGCTAAAACAATTTATGTCATGGGTGTAAGAAGTTGCGCTGGACTTGCAAGTTTTTTAGGCTTTTATTTAAATATTATTTTCGATAATATTAAAGTGGTGAATTCAAATAGTGTAAGTGAAATGTTTGAAGCCATTCATCGTATTGATGAAGAGGATGTTATCATTGGGATTAGCTTTCCACGTTATTCTAAGCGTGTGATGAAATGTTTAGAGTTTGCACAGGGGCAAAAGGCGAGTGTGATTACCATTACAGATAGTTATATTTCACCAATTGCGAGTTATGCCGATTATGCTTTAGTTGGAAGCAGTGAGATGGTTTCATTTGTGGATTCATTAGTAGCGCCATTAAGCATTATTAATGCTATTATTGTAGCGATAAGCTTACGCAAAAAAGACGAGATAGCCGTTAATTTAGAAAGGCTAGAACATATATGGTCAGAATATGAAGTTTATGATGATTCACATCGAGAATTAGGACCTACAACAGAAGAAAGTAAGGAAAAATTTGATTAATTAGGGGAGGAAACATCATGCATGCAGTAAGTATACGAGGGGCTATTACAACAGAGGTTAACACAAAAGAAGCGATATTAGAAGCTACGAGACTTATGCTTGAGGCAATCATTCAAGCAAATCAGCTTCAAATAGAAAACATTATTCAAATTCATTTTAGTGCCACTAAAGATTTAGATGCCGTTTATCCAGCAGTAGCTGCAAGAAATATAGGGATAACCTCTGCTTCGTTAATGTGCTTTCAAGAAATGTATGTAGTCGGTTCGTTAGAAAAGTGTGTCCGTGTGGATGTGTTAGTAGAACAAGAAGGGTTAACACGTGACAATGTAAAGCATCAATATTTAAGAAATGCTAAAAGATTAAGACCTGATTTAGTAAAGGAGTAAAGATATGTTTTCAATTGCAATAGATGGACCAGCAGGAGCAGGAAAAAGTACCATTGCTAAGAAATTAGCAGAATTATTACAGTGTGTTTATGTAGACACAGGCGCTATGTATAGAAGTGTAGGCTATTATTGTATTAAGCATCACATCGATATCAATGAAGAAGAGGGGATAAAGGCACACTTACCTCAGATGGATATTGTGCTTAAACACACCTCAGAAGGACAACAGATCTACTTAAATGGTGAAAATGTCAGTCAAAAAATTAGAACACCCGAAGTTGCAGCCGCCGCTTCAAAAGTAGCTATTTATGGGTCTGTTCGTACAGCAATGGTTGAAAGACAACAAGAAATGGCTCAGTCCATTTCAATTATTATGGATGGAAGAGACATCGGAACGGTGGTTTTACCTAAAGCGACTTTAAAAATCTTTTTAACCGCCTCTGTAGAAGAACGTGCGATGCGTCGCTATAAAGAGAATATTGAAAAAGGGATAGCTTGTGAACTGGAAAGTTTAAAAAATGACATTAAGTTAAGAGATCAGCAAGATACTGAGAGGAAAATTTCTCCTTTAAGAAAGGCTGAAGATGCCATTGAGTTAGATACGACGACGCTATCTATAGACGAAATTGTAACACAAATTAAGACGTTATTAAAAGAAAGATTATAGGAGGATAGAACTTGGAAATTAGAATTGCAAAGACGGCTGGATTTTGCTTTGGGGTGAAACGGGCTGTTGATTTGGCTTTTTCAAATGCAGAAGGAGAAAACACCTTTACTTATGGTCCAATCATTCATAATGAGGTGGTTACAGGAGCACTTGAACAAAAAGGGGTTTATGCCATTGATGAGATAGAAGGTCATGAGATTAAGAAATTGATTATTCGCTCGCATGGTGTTAGTCCGGATGTGTATGAAAAAAGTAAACAAAATGACATTGAAGTATTAGATGCAACCTGCCCCTATGTCAAAAAAATACATCGCTATGTGAGTGACTATGAGGCTAAAGGTTATCATATATTGGTAGCAGGAAATGCTTTTCATCCTGAAATTCAAGGCATTAATGGGTGGGCTCATGGAAAATGTATCATTGTAAAAGATGTGGAAGCACTTAAACAAATCGGACTTCCAGAAGGTCACTATCTTTTAGTGGCACAGACAACCTATAAAAAAGAAGTAGTCGATGCAATGTGTAGCTATTTAGAAGAGCAGGGCATAGCCTTTGAATATATCAATACCATTTGTAACGCGACCAAAGCGCGTCAAGAAGAAGCCACTAAGCTAGCCCAAGAAGTGGATTGTATGCTTGTTTTAGGAAGCCCAAAGAGCGCTAATACGAAGAAGCTCTTTGAAATTTGCAACAGTCATTGTCTAAAAAGTTATTGTGTACAAGAGGCTAAGGAATTAAAAGTGGATTGGTTTGATGGATGTCAGTTGGTTGGCATTACAGCAGGGGCATCGACACCACAGTCTGTGATTGATGAGGTAGTACAATACATTCATAAACTTGAACAATAAAAGAGGGGAATACTATGAATTATGAGGGGTTTAAGGCACAAGTATTAAGTTTAACAGGCATTAATTTAACAGCTTATAAAGAAAATCAAATGAAAAGGCGTATTGATGCGCTGATCAAAAAGCATGGTTGTAATGGCTATGAAGCTTTTTTAGGCAAACTAAGAACGGATAAAAAGTGTTTGGAAGATTTTGAGGCCTATTTAACGATTAATGTCACAGAGTTTTTTAGAAATCCTTCTCAATGGGAGATTTTGGAAAAGCAAATTTTCCCATTACTCTTAGAAAAGAAGCGAACGATTAAAATTTGGAGTGCGGCCTGCTCAACAGGGGATGAACCTTATTCTCTTGCTATGACACTTTCCAAATTAGTCCCTTTATCACAAATTCAAATTATTGCGACCGATATAGATAAAGAGGTTCTTGCGAAAGCAAAAGAAGGGTTTTATTTATCACGTAATTTAACTAATTTACCTAAAAGCTTTGCTGAAAGATATATGATTCCTGTTGAGGGCGGCTTTAAGGTAAAAGATGAGCTAAAAAGATGCATTACGTTTAAACAGCATAATTTGCTAAAAGATCCTTATCCAACAGGAATAGACCTTATTGTTTGTCGAAATGTACTCATTTATTTTACGGAAGAAGCTAAAAAAGGAATCTACACCAATTTTAATCATGCCCTTGTGGATGAAGGTATTTTGTTTGTAGGAAGCACAGAACAAATCATTATGTGTCAAGAATTTGGGTTCGAACCCAATAAAATATTCTTTTATCAAAAGAAAAAAAGTATATAGGAGAAGCCAATGAATGAGGAGTTAAAGCCAAAAGAAGAAAAAAAATTAAAAACTTGGGATGAAGCCATTAATGAGCTTCAAGCCTTTATTATAAAATCTAAAAAAGAAGAAAAAGAAAGCGCTCAAAAAGAGCAAGAGCATCAATAAATCATCTAAAAGAGGTAGAGGATATGGCCAGAGCACCGTATCCTCTACCTCTTTTGACGACTAAAAAAGAATGCAAAAAGTTGTGTTTGAACAAGAGTGAGTGTAACGTCTTTAAGTTCGATATAAAGGCGTTCATCCTCTGCATGCCAAAGTGGGCAAGTAATCTTATAGCTAGATAATAAAGGGACAAAGGTGCTTTCTTTATAAACAACACATTCTGCCCGAGTAGCTTTGCGTAATAAATTTTTAGGGATAAATTGAGCCAATGATTTGTGAATAAGTTCCTTTTGAGTATCCATATAGTAGTAATCTTTTAAGGGTTCTAAGTCATGAGCTAGGGTGGCACTTAATAAAGGAAAGGTTAAATGGAGTTCATTTTCACCCTTATGATAAGCTAAGCGTATGCCCTCAAAAACACCTTCAAAATGGGCTGTAAAATAAGCGGGAGATTGAAGGGATAAAATGAGGGAATCCCCATCCATTTGCTGCTTTTTAAGTATCCACTGCTCGCTTTGGTAGAGGGTCATATAAAGCTCAAAAAATAAAGCTAAACTTAAAAGCTCTTCTTGCTGATGGGCAAGAAGACAGGTTTTGTAAATGGGCGCTTTAGACTTCTCATAGGTGCGATATAATTTAACGATATCATAACCATCTGACTCAGAGTGACGCTTAAAACCAAAAAGGGCTTCTAGCTCGGAGCGCTTTTTAGCAAAAGCTTTTAAAGGTGCTTTCATGTCAATTAACTTGAGTTTTAAAAAAGGTGAAGCATCAAGACCATAATGATTAAGTCTGGCTTTAATAAAAGGAAACTCAAAGCCACGCCCATAGTAGGTAAAAATGGCTTCATAATCCTCTAAAAAAGTCAAAAGGCGCTTCAGAAAATGGGCTTCTTCATCAGACGGCTCTAAAAACCAATGCTCTGTTTGTAGCGTGTTTTCTACGGTCATATAAGTTAGCCCAATAGAAATGATTTGATGCTTTGTGGGACTAAGTCCTGTTGTTTCAAGGTCGAGTAGAACTACTTTTTTAGGAAGCATCGTAGCGCCTCTTCCTAAAGCTTATCAATTGCTTTAAGTTGTTTTTCTAGAGATAAATGTAAATGAAGCGACTCGCTAGTTTCTTTATAAGCCTCATAGCTTGTGGCATTAAAATGCGCATAAGGTTTTAAGAGGGCTTTAATTAAGATATTTTTAGGGGTGTGTGCCATATCAATAAATTCCATCACGGTGACATCATACCCACAACTTTCTAGAAGCTGTGCGCGTAGTCCATCGGTTACTAAAGCTGCGATACGCTCTTTTAAAATACCATGTTTAAGGATGGGGGCAAGCTTTTCATTTTGAATTTGAGTATAAGCTTCATGATGACAGCAAGGCACGGCTAAAATGACTTTTGCCTGCCAACCAATCGCTTTTTCTAATGCGGCATCGGTAGCTGTATTACAAGCATGTAAAGAAACGACCATATCAATTGGCTGATTGGTGGTGTAGGAGCCAATATCACCCACCTGAAAATGAAGGTGAGTATAATGAAGCTTTTGGGCAAGCTCATTACAAAATGCAATGACATCGGCTTTAAGGTCAAGTCCAACGACTTCTACTTTTTGGCCTAGAATGTCTGTCAAATAATGATAGAGGGCGAAAGTAAGATAAGATTTACCACAGCCAAAGTCAATAATACGAATGACATCAGATTGTAAATGACCCATACAATCTGCTACAAATTCAAGATAGCGGTTAATTTGCTTATATTTATCATATTTAGTGGGTTTAATCTGCCCCTTATCATCCATTAAACCGAGTGCTTTTAAAAAGCCTTCTGATGAAGGAGAGTCTAATAAATATTTTTTAGAGCGATTATGTGAAAGGGTAGCAGGTGCCTTAAGCGTAGGTGCCTGTTTTTGGATATGGGCTTCCCCTTTTTTATTCACCAAGCATTGATAGTCTGCTGTGGTGGTATAAAGTTGAATTTGCTTAAAACCTTGACAGTCAGCTAAAATGATAGGCATAACACCTTCAAGGGTGACGTTTTCATGATATTCTTTATGCTCTTTGCTTTTAGCAAACTGGTATTGAAGGGTTTCCTTAATGAGGACTGGTTTGAGAATGATTTTTTGATACCCATCCTTATGACGAGGATTACTAAAAATACAACGAATAAAAGTCTCTTGCTTTAGGGCATCCTCTAATAATTGAACAAATTGATTCATATGTGTTTCTCCCAAGTTTCTTTTGAAATTTCTTGGTGAAAATTATAGCACAGTTTAGTGGGGCAAACAAGCTAGGAAGAAAGCGTGGACGCTTAGGAATATGCTATAATACATAAAAGGAAAGAGGTGAGAAGATGTTTAAAACCGATTATGAAAAATTAAATGAGGCGCAAAGACAGGTAGTCAATGAAAAGGAAAAAAATCTTTTAGTGCTTGCCCCAGCAGGGACGGGTAAAACCAAGGTGATTGCCATGCGGGTGGCACACTTAATCGAATCAGGGATAGAACCCAATGCGCTTTTGTGCTTGACCTTTACTAATAAGGCAGCAAAAGAAATGAAGGAACGCATCAGTTTGTATTTACCACAAATCGGAAATCAGATTTTAGTCAAAACCTTTCATTCCTTTTGCTACTATTTGATTAGTCATGAAAAAGAGGATTCTCACTTTTCTTTTCCGTGCACCATTGTGGATGAAGCAGACACTTTAAGCATTGTTCAAAAGATGATTCATCAAAATGGATTAGACGATGAAACGCTCTATTATCCAGCTTTGTTATCTTTTTTTGAGAATATCAAGAGGCATGCATTAAGCTATGATAACGCTCAGCGTTATGAATGGAATCTCATCATTCAAGATTATTTTAAATTACACAAAATGGACTATCAAAAAAGAGATGGGTTTATTTTAAAGTATGGCTTAAAGCTATTTAATACGTATCAGCGTTATTTAAAAGAAAATAACTGCATTGATTTTATGGACCTTGTTTTAGAAGCTAAATATCTTTTAGAACAAGGAGAAATTGTTAGAAAATGGCAAAGCTATTTTAAGGTGATTCAAGTCGATGAGATGCAAGATACAAGTAGTCGTGAATATGAGATCCTTAGGATTTTAGCCCAGAAGGCTAAGCTATCTCTTTATGGCGATTTTAATCAAACGATTTATGAATGGAGAGGCTCTAATCCAGAGAGTATGATAGAAGCTTATCGGAAGGATTATGAGCCAGAAGAAATCCATTTGAGGGTGAATTACCGCTCAACTCAAACGTTATTAAATGCAGCCAATGATTATATTAAATCGAGTCAGCTTTATCCAAGCCTTTGTAAGGCACAATCTATTTGTGTGGGAGAGCCCATTGAAATATTAGAAGCCCCTACCCCAGCTGATGAGATTCGCTTTTTAATACAAAAAGTCAGACTGTCTCTTGAAAAGAAAAAACAAATTGCCGTCTTAACGCGTAACAACCAATATGCCAAAAATATTGCCAGCGCATTTACCGAGGGGCATATCCCCTGTACGATTATAGAAGATACCAAGCTATTTAGAAAAAAAGAAATTAAAACACTCCTTGCATTTTATGAATATGCAGTGAATGAACGCAATGGACATGCACTCTATAAAATCAGTGAGCACCCTTATATGGATATGCCAGAATGGCTGATTAAAGAATTAAGAGGCACGAAATCATGTTATATGTACCTTCATGATTGGTTTAAGCTAGAGTCTAGAGACCCCTATAGTCAGCTTTATGAGGCTTATAGGCAAAATCAAATGGTTGTCTTAGATGTGGAATCAACAGGACTTTCAACGACCACCGATGAGATTGTGCAAATTGCAGCCATTGTATATGGGAAACAAGGGGTTACAGATACACTGGATGTCTTAGTAAAACCTACAAAATCTGTGGGCGACTCTTATTTTGTTCATGGATTTTCAGATGAGCTACTCCAAAAAGAAGGACGATCTCCAAGTGAGGCGTTAAACTTACTAGCAAGTTTTGTAGGAGATAAAGTCATTGTGGGGCACAATGTCAACTATGATTTACAGATAATCAATAGTATGCTGAGCCGATATAAGAAAGAAATGATAACAAGAAATCCAGTATACGACACATTAGATTTAGCTTATAAAGTCTATCCTAAACTTCCAAATCATAAGTTAGAGACGTTATCTAAGTTAATCGTTACAAACACGAAACCGACGCATAATGCGCTTGATGATATTTTGGCAACTGGAGAAGTCCTTACCCATCTTTTGAGCAAATTAGAGGAGAAAAAACAAGAACGTTTGGAGAAAATAGAAGCATACGATCCTTATGTCCAACTGTATAAAGAAAAGCTTTTTGACATTACCCAGATCATCAAATCCCATACTTTATGTGACAGTATGACTTATTTAATGAATGAATTAGGGTTTAAAGCTTTTTATGATTCTAGTGCATTAGAAAGTATCAGAGAGCTTTATCGCATTATTCAAGGCTTAGAGGATTCTAGTAAATCACATCAAGATAATATCATCGATTTATTGGCTTTTTCAGCTTTACACTATAGTGAGATTGAGCAAAGTGATTTATTTAAAGGACGTATTCCGATTATTACCGTTCATCAAGCAAAGGGCTTGGAGTTTGAAGAAGTTTTTGTGGCAGGCTGTAATGAAAAGGTTTTTCCTTCTTATATGAGTTTAAAAGCTCAGAATTTATCAGAAGAAATGAGGCTTTTTTATGTGGCGATCACAAGAGCAAAAGAAAAGCTTTATTTGTCCTATCATTTACAAGCTAAGAAAAGTTTATTTATAGATGAGATTAGTGCTCACTATAAAGTAAAAATTCCTTATCAATAAAAGATGAAATAATTGTCGAAATCAGATATAATAAAGGCATAAACCTTTATCAATTGACGTAGAAAGAGGAGGATGACTATGCAGCAAGATTATACGATGGTTCAAATGCAAAAACAAAAAAGCATTGCTTTAATTGCACATGATAACCGTAAAAAAGATTTAATTGCTTGGGTACAAAATAACAAAGACGTTTTAAGTAAACACTTTTTATGTGGTACAGGGACAACGGCAACGCTGATTGCAAGAGAAACCGAGCTTCCTGTAACAGCATTTAATAGTGGACCATTAGGCGGTGATCAGCAAATTGGGTGTCGTATTGTAGAAGGGAAAATAGATTTTATGATTTTCTTTTGGGATCCACTGGCTTCTCAACCTCATGATCCTGATGTGAAAGCTCTTTTACGTATTGCGGCTCTTTATGATATTCCAGTGGCAACCAATCAATCTACTGCAGATTTTTTGATTACTTCACCGATTATGAGTACAACTTATGACCGCAAAATCATTGATTATGCAAAGCGTATTAAAAATCGTACACAATCATTTGGGAAATGAGACGGATAATTTAAAAATTAAAGAATAGTTCTTATTTGATAAGATGTATAGCATTGTTTTAAAAAGCGTGTTATAATTCATTTTGTCAGTTGTATACTGTATACAACTGACAAAATGAATGACTTAGACTAAAATTTGACTTTAAAGGGGCATAAGATCATGACACATTGGAGAAATTTTAAATCAGGTAAATGGCAAGAAGAAATTAATGTAAGAGATTTTATTGTTAGCAATTATACAGAGTATACAGGGGATGATTCTTTCTTAGCAGGACCAACTCAAGATACACTAGATCTTTGGAAAGACCTTAGCCAATTAATGGCAAAAGAAAGAGAAAGAGGATGCTTCGCAGATACAAAAACAGTTGCAACAATCACTTCTCATGCAGCAGGTTATATTAATAAAGACAAAGAAAAAATAGTTGGGCTTCAAACCGATGCACCACTTGTTAGAAGTTGTCATCCATTTGGTGGGATGAGAGTTGTAGAAAATGCTTTAAAAGCTTACGATTACGAAGTAGATTCAGAAATGAAAGAAATCTTTACGAAATATAGAAAAACACATAATCAAGGGGTTTTCGATGTTTACAATAAAGATATCCGCATGGCACGTAAAGTAGGGGTTATTACAGGACTTCCAGATGCTTACGGACGTGGTCGTATTATCGGTGACTACAGAAGAGTAGCCCTTTATGGAATTGATCAATTAATTGCTTTCAAAATGAAAGATAAAGAAATGCGTTCAGTAAACTTTACAGCTGACACCATAAGAGACTGTGAAGAATTAGCCGAACAAATTAAGGCTTTAAATGAACTTAAAGAATTAGGTGAAATGTATGGCTGTGATTTAAGTAGACCAGCTGAAAACTTTAGAGAAGCGACTCAATGGTTATACCTTGCATATCTTGCAGCCACTAAAGAACAAGATGGTGCAGCGATGTCTATTGGACGTACCTCTACTTTCCTTGATATCTATGCCCAGAGAGATTTAGAAGAAGGCACGATGACAGAAGAAGCGATTCAAGAAATTGTAGATCAATTTATTATGAAGCTTCGTATTATCAGATTCCTTCGTACACCAGAATATAATGACCTCTTCTCAGGAGACCCTACTTGGGTAACAGAATCTCTTGGAGGGATGTTAGAAGATACAAGCAAATCGCTTGTCACTAAAAACAGCTTCCGTTATCTTCATACCTTATATAACATTGGGCCAGCTCCAGAACCAAACTTAACCGTTCTTTGGAGTGAGCACTTCCCACAAGGTTACAAAGACTTCTGTGCGAAAGTATCGATTGATACATCAGCTATCCAATACGAAAATGATGACCTTATGAGACCACAATTCGGTGATGATTACGGCATTGCTTGTTGCGTTTCTCCAATGAAAATTGGTAAACAAATGCAATTCTTTGGTGCCAGAGCAAACCTTGCTAAAGCAGTACTTTATGCAATCAACGGTGGAGTAGATGAAAAAACTGGTCTTAAAGTTGTTCCAGGTATTGAGCCACTTCATGATGAAGTATTAGATTACGATCAAGTGATGGCAAACTACAATATGACAAAAGCGTGGGTTGCAAAAACTTACACCGATGCGCTTAACATCATTCACTATATGCATGATAAATATGCTTATGAAAGAATTGAGATGGCACTTCACGATACAGATATCGTTCGTACGATGGCATGTGGGATTGCAGGGCTTGCAGTAGCGGCTGACTCACTTTCAGCCATCAAATATGCAAAAGTTAAACCAATTAGAAATGAAGAAGGTATTGCAGTAGACTTCGAAATTGAAGGTGAGTACCCAGCATACGGTAATAATGATGACCGTGCGGATTCAATTGCTGTATCACTTGTTGAAGATTTCATGCAAGAAATTAGAAAACACACACCATACAGAGATGCAATCTACACACAATCTGTGCTTACCATTACATCAAACGTTGTATACGGTAAGAAGACAGGGGCTACGCCTGATGGACGTAAAGCAGGTGTACCATTCTCACCAGGGGCTAACCCAATGAACGGTAGAGAAACAAAAGGTGTTTTTGCAGCTTGTGCATCTGTTGCTAAATTACCATTTGAACATGCTAATGATGGAATTTCATATACTTTCTCAGTGGTTCCTTCAACTATTGGAAACAATGAAGAAGACCGTGTGAAAAACATGGTAGGTATTTTAGATGGATACTTTGGACAAACTGGTCAGCACATCAATGTCAACGTTCTTAATAAAGAAGTGTTACTAGATGCGATGGATCATCCAGAAAAATATCCACAACTTACGATTCGTGTATCAGGGTACGCTGTAAACTTCATCAAGCTTACAAGAGAACAACAACTCGATGTTTTAAGCCGTACTTTCCATGAAAGAATGTAGATAAAGAAAAACTCCAATTGCCTATTTAGGGGATTGGAGTTTTTTCATATCCTCTATCATGAACAAACATCAGTTGTCAATTCATCAAGCAAAAAGTGGTATCTCTCAAATGAATAATTGACATTAAGAAGCATTCATTTTATCATAGATTGAACAGAGTTGTGCTAGGAGAGGATAAAAGATGATTTACTTAGATTATGCAGCAGATACACCAGCATGTGAAAGTGTTTTAGAGGCTTTTGTAAAAGCCAGTCAAACTTATTTTGCAAATCCTAATGCCAATCATCAATTAGGGCAAGAAGCGAAAGCACGTATTGAGGAAGCGACAGGGTGTATGGCAGACTTATTAGGGATTCAAAAGCAAGAGCTCATTTATACATCTGGCGCCACAGAAGCGAATAATCTAGCCATTAAAGGGGTTGCTGCCCAGTATGCTAGAAAAGGCAAACATCTCATCACGTCTTATTTAGAGCATTCTTCAGTGACGGGACCAATGAGTTATTTACAATCACAAGGATTTGAAGTAGACTATGTGCGTCTATTACCCAATGGACGTATTGATTTAGAACATTTACAAGAATTGTTAAGACCCGATACGATACTAGTTTCATTCGCTGCGGTAGATAGTGAATTAGGGGTGATTCAAGATTTAAAAGCCATTAGAGGCTTACTCGGTGATTATCCGAATTGTTTATTCCATGTGGATGCGACTCAAGCAATTGGTAAAGTACCTATAGATATTGAGGCGGTTGATTTAATGACTTTTACAGCTCATAAGCTTTATGGGATTCATGGCATTGGGGCATTATATAAAAAGCAAGACGTTTATTTAACACCCGTTATTCATGGGGGGATAAGTACCACAGCCTTTAGAAGTGGCACCCCTACCCTTGCACTGATTGTATCGATGCAAAAAGCATTAGAATTAGCATTAGGTAATGAAAAATCACATTTTGAAAAAGTGAAAACCTATAACGAGCAAATTCGTCAGGCATTAGCCACTTATCCTGAAGTGCTCATTAATAGTGTTGAAGAAGTCACGTCCCCCTATATCTTAAATATTAGTTTGAAAGGCCTCAAGGCTTTGAATATGCAGCAGCAATTAGAGGCAAGGGAGATTTTTGTTTCTACTAAATCAGCCTGTGTAACACCTAATACGCCTTCAAGACCTGTACTCGCTATGACAGGAGAGCGAAAAAGGGCGCTGTCTACCTTAAGAATTAGTTTGAGCCATTTAACGACACAAGAAGAAATTGATGGTTTTATTGAAGGATTTAGAGCTTGTTATCATGAATTAAAATAAAGAGGAACGCAAAATGGAAGAAAATACAAAAAAGGTTTTACCTAAACATAAAGAAGTTGAAAAGAGTATTATTAAAAAGTATAAAAAACAAATTTGGAAGCGATTCATCAAAGGCATCAATGATTATGACCTCATTCAAGAAGGAGATAAAATAGCGGTTTGTATTTCAGGTGGAAAAGATTCCATGTTATTAGCAAAATGTATGCAGGAACTTCAAAGACACTGGCTGGTGCCATTTGAACTCGTTTTTTTAGTCATGGATCCAGGCTATAATCCATATAACAGGCAAGTTATAGAAGAAACCGCAAAAGAATTAAATATTCCGATCACCATTTTTGAATCGCCTATTTTTGATGTGGTGGCAGATATAGAAGAAACCCCTTGCTATTTATGTGCAAGGATGCGAAGAGGTTATTTATATAAAGAGGCGCAGGCTTTAGGCTGTAATAAAATTGCATTAGGCCATCATTTTGATGATGCGATTGAAACCATTTTAATGAGTATGCTTTATAGTGGTCAAGTCAAAACGATGATGCCAAAATTAAGAAGCACCAATTATGAAGGCATGGAACTCATTCGTCCGTTATATTTAGTAAAGGAAGAAGATATTATTGCTTGGGGGCGCTATAATGACTTACAATTTATTCAATGTGCCTGCAGGCTGACAGAACATTGCAGTGTAAGTGGTCAAGGCGGCGGTTCTAAACGCCAAGAGATGAAGGAGTTAATTAAGAAATTTAGAAAGATCAATCCTTATATTGATATTAATATTTTTAAGAGCGTACATGATGTCAATTTAGAAACCATTATTGGTTATCATGATAGTCAAAAAGATTATCCTTTCTTAGAGTTGTATAAAAGTGGAAGATTATCTGAGTAATGATAGGGGTGGGGAGAATCAGTATGGATGAGTATAAAATAAATATAAGATTAACTAAAGTCGGGATGAAATTAAGTCAGTCCGTTTACGACAAAAGTCAAACCCTTTTAATTGCTAAGGATGTCGAGTTAACGGCTAAGATGATTATGCAGTTAAAATTTTGTGGCATTGAAGAAGTTTGGGTAAAGGGAAAAAATCTGGGTAAACAATGGAATGAGCCTGAAGAAGAAGTGGTACTACCCGTTCATATTGAAAAAATAAAAGATACGCCTGTATTTAAGCATTTTAGTGAAGCGCACCATGAAGTGGTAGAATCCATTAAAGAAGATATCAATGGTGTGATATTAAATAACAAAGAGATTGATGTTCAAGCTTTAATCGACGAAATCAATAATATTTTAAGTCAAGTAACGAATAACATTCAAATCTTCGATATGTTACAGTGCATTCGTGCCTACGATGATTCCACGTATATTCATTCGGTTAATGTTGGGTTAATTTGCAATGTGATGGGTAAGTGGTTACATTTTAACGAAGCCGATATAGAGGTTTTAACTGTCTGTGGGGTATTGCATGATATTGGTAAATTAATGATGCCATCTAATATTATTAAAAAAGCAGGTAAGCTTACACAAGGGGAATATGTAACCATTCAAACGCATCCTTATATTGGATATGGGTTATTAAAAGATAAAAATATTGATGAACGCATTAAAAAAGCAGTCCTTCAGCATCATGAAAAATGTGACGGAACAGGTTATCCTAGTGGTTTAAAAAGAGAAGAAATTGAGGACTTTGCTAAAGTTGTAACGATAGCAGATGTGTATGATGCCATGACGGCAGACCGCGTTTATCGACAAGGGGTATGTCCCTTTGATGTCATTGATATTTTTGAGCAAGAAGGCTTTCAAAAATATGACCCCGATTATTTATTAACCTTTTTAAAGCATATCGCGGAGTCTTATATTAATAAGCCTGTTCAACTGAGTGATAATAGGGAAGGTCAGATTATTATGCTTAATCAAAACAAACTGTCTCGCCCCGTTGTGAAAGTAGGAAAAGATTATATCGATTTACTTCAAGAAAAAAATCTATCCATTGCTAAAATTTTATAAAGTTAAAAGGATCCTAAAAGGCCATTATCTTATGCTTGGAATGCAGCATGAGATAATGGTCTTTTGTTAAGTTTAAAATTTTTAAATAATATTGTTTCGCGAATAGTTTTGGAGTCAATTAAAAATTTAAAAAGAGGTCCATTTTATCGTCAGCCATCGAAAAAATAAGTAACTTGTAAAATAAATCCTAAAACCATTTCACCGAAGAAATGACGCAT
Organism: uncultured Cellulosilyticum sp.; assembly: GCA_934725855.1. Lineage (GTDB taxonomy): Bacteria > Bacillota > Clostridia > Lachnospirales > Cellulosilyticaceae > Cellulosilyticum. Next base: position 95,253 of record CAKVCL010000007.1, read on the forward strand.
TATTTTTTAGCCGAATTAAGGTATATTTCCCCAAATAGCAAAATAGGGTATATAAAACTAAAAAAGGTGTGAAGAAGATGAAAGAAAAATGGATTTGCCTATATAGAAGAAAAACAGGGAAATGCTTATGGCAAGCTATTTGTGAAATGAATCATCAAATAAAAACCTTAAAACAATATGAGGTAGAATATAAAAATCGTATTAAACAATTAGAAAATGCCATTCAAGAAAAAGGATTACAGATAGAAGCTTCTCAAATTCAATTTATAGAGCTAGGCAGAAGCACTAAAAAGCAGATAGCTCTAGAAAACGAAAAAGTTCCAGAAAAATGTATTTATCAAAGATACGATTGCGTAGCCGTTTATCATCTAAAAAAACGTGTTCAAAATCACCATTTTCAAAAGCAGATGGCATTAATCGAACACTATAACCAAAGAGTGATGCTGATAAGAAACATTTTTAATGATGTTTATGATAACCATCTATTAAAGGCAGTTGATGCTCTTATGATCGTTTATGAAAAGACACCCTATTTAATGATGGGTTATACTTTAACTCAGGCCCAAATGATTAAAGACTTAGGAGAAGTAGCCTTTATCATCTTTTACATTGTAGAGGGGCTTAAGGTTGCACAAATTTCTATGAAATTAAACGTTTTTCAAAGTAAAGAAGTACTAAAAAATACTTATTTAACCCCTAAACCAAATGCTTATCTTATAGAAGTCACTGGAAATGAAAGTTTTAAAAGTGCACTTTATCATCCCATTCTAAATTGGATTGAGGATTGGGTGGTAAAGTGGAACACTTGTTTTGGGGATTCATTCTTTTGGATAGAAGGGTGGTATAGCCCTATTAACCAAAAAGAAAGAGCAAATAGCTTAGGTGAAAGAGCTGATTTACATTATCAAACAATAGGGCGCATAGAGGATGGAAAGTTTAAATCGAATCAACTCATCCTTTGGAGAATAGAGAGAGGTATCCATTGAAAACAACTGTAATATCATGTAAAATAATAAAGCATGCATAAAACAAGGAGGATTTAATATGAGTCAAAGAAAAGTAGTTGAAGTGTCAACTCAAGAGGCAAAACGCCAAAATGAGATTATTCATATATTATCACATCGCATTAAAGGGAAAGGACTTAAATTCTGTTTAAGCACTTTTGGCTGTCCAAAGGTTACGGAAAGCAAGATTTTTTAAGACTAGGCGATTTTGTCGAACCTAGTCTTTTTTTGTGTGTGTAAATTCATACGTTGTTCCATTAGTAAAAGTGACGGATTGTATATACCGTTTAGAAACTACTATTTTGTCAACGGTAGTGTTTATGAAGTCTTTAAGTGTTTGGGCATCTGTTTGGATAGCCAGTTTTGGATAATCTATATACTCAGAATCTATAAGGCTGTTGGCGAATAGAAATGCTGAGGCTGCTTTTATAAAGTCTACATTATTTGTTAATGCCTGGCTATTTAGTTCAGTGATCCGTTGGTTAATTTGTTGTAGCGACTCAGTGAGTTTTTTGTTCTCAATAATAAAGTCCTTTTCTGATAGAGAAGAGTCTGAGAAAAGATACAAGTTCTTAAGTCGCTCGATAGCACGTTCGGTTTTTGCTTTTGATGCTTTTAGTTCATTAATGTTGCCAATAGGAGTTGGCATTGAGTTTTGTACAGATAAATTATAGTTCACCGTCGGTATACTATCGTTTAAAATCGTTTTATAGAGCAATTCTAAGCTATCCCTATCAATTTTATAGCCTACATCAAAACACTTACCAGAAAGCAAATAACGCTCAATAGAGCCTATATCAGTAGCAATTTCAGGATTGCGTGTTAATTTAAGTATATTTGAAATGAAGTTAAACATAAATGGTCCAATAGTAACATCTGAAATGCAACTATTATTGTTGCATCCCCAGCCATGATTTACACCAGGGCAACGATAATTTGAAGGGGTAAATCCGTTCTTTCTAGGCCTGTCCATACTAGAAGTAAGTACATTGCCACATTCTGAACAAACTAGCTTACCTGAAAAAATGTGAGTGTGTTTGCTTAATTTGGTTACACCAGGAATATTTTTTAGTGTATTATGGCTATTCATGATAGAATTGCACGTTTCCCATGTTTCTACATCAATTATCCCAGGATGATTGTTATCTTTTACCACCCATTCATTACTAGGCTTTATTGTACCTCTTGCAGATTTACGATAGTTGTACCGTAAAGTACCTTTATAGAATGGGTTTCTTATTATATCAGTTACCGTTTTTGAACTCCATTTACCACCACGTTTAGTTGAGATATTGTTTTCATTTAGATACCTAGTAATAAAGTTGGATGATTGGCAACGCATATACATATCAAATATTAGTTTAACAGTTTTGCTTTCATCAGGGTCAATTGTTGGAAATGTCTTATCCTCATTCCACTTATAGCCAAGTGGTACGTTCGCACCGTTCCACTTGCCGTCGTTTGCTCTGGAAAGCATGATAGCAGTAACACGTTCACTTGTCATATTACGTTCAAGTTCAGCGAATACTAATATGATTTTAAGCATAGCCTCACCCATAGCAGTTGAAGTGTCGAATTGTTCATTTCTGCTTATGAACACTACGCCTAATTTTTTTAGTTCACTATACATTTCTGCAAAGTCTAGTAGATTTCTGCTAATACGATCTATTTTCCAAACTATAAGGTGAGAAAACTCACCAGTTCTTATTTTATTCATCATTTTTTGATAAGCAGGTCGCATGGTATTTTTGCCTGAGTAACCTGCATCCTCAAATACCTCATAATTGTTATGCCCTAACATATAAGAGCAGTAATTGATAAGGTCAGAACGCTGCAAAGGTAGAGAATCCTTGTCAACTTGATAATTTGTACTTACACGAATATATAAAGCTGCTTTTTTTATTTCTGACATAATACACCTACTTGTATTCATCTAATATTGCTAATATAGATTTTTGCTCCTTTGGAGTTGCTTTTTTAAAACAATTGAGCAAAGTTTGTTCGTTTGGATTTAAGCCTTTAATTCTTTCAGGTCTGCCTAAAAGTTCATCCAGAGATACATCCAGAGCATCTGCCATATCACATAAGATAATAACTGTTTTATTACGCTCAATGGGATGAGTATTATTAAGATACCTAGATATTGTTGCCTCAGTGGTATTTGATTTAATTGCTAGTTCAACTTGAGTCATATTTTTGGAGCTCATTAAATTATTTATAATATCGCTAACACGTTTCATATCATCACCTCACGTTATTCTAACACGAAAAACAAATAAATTACCATATAATATGAAATTAATTACCGTCTGGTAACAATATTATGATTGACTTACCAAATGGAAAGTGATAGTATGATTACAAGAAATAAAACCTTTTATAAGCAGGTGATATATGAGAGAATTTAAAAATTTGAGGCAAGCACAGGATTTTAACGAAAAAACAGATGATGATATGGCTAGATTGATTAAAAAATCTACATCGTCATATATAAAGAAGAAAGCAGGAAAAGTTAAGTTTGAAAATGATGAAATCATCATTATTGCAAAGGCGTTTGAATTATCATTACAAGAAGTAAACATTATTTTTTTTAATGGCAACTTACCAAACGGTAATAACTGATTAATAAGGGAGGCGTAAAGCATGAAAAAAGGTAAAAAACCAACGGTAGCACAAAAAATGCTATTAAAAAAGAACAGACTTGACCCTGAGAAATGGTTAATTGAAAGAATCGACTATAAAGCAGGGGAAATGAAGGTTGTTAATAGAGCAAGTGGGAACCTTAGAAAAATAAAACTTGCATAGGGGTACATATTATGAATGAGGAAATCATGAAACAGCTAAAAGCACTAGGAATTGAAACAATGGAGCAGCTTATTGAGGCAGCTAATAGTTTACAGATTAACATAGGAATTTTAGTAGGGAGAGTGGACCAAGATGAAAACAGAAATGGTACAGAAAGCTATAACGATTGCTATGGAGATAACATCAACCGTAGTGCTAGTTAAACAAGCTAGTGAGTTAGCTGATGGAAAATACATCGGTGAAAGAATATTAATAGTACCTGCAATTATAGCAGTAGGTTTTATCTCTAAGGAGATAAACAAAATGATTATCTCAAGAAAAATTATAAGAATAATTCATGATACTGAGATAATGTATAACATTGAAATAAATGAGGATGCTGCAATAGATGTATTGAAGATAAGCAGACGAAAATGTGAAATGAACGGTAAAGGAATAAGCTATCTTCCTACAATGTTTGCTGATGACTTAAAACAATCAGTAGTGATGAAGGCAATAAACACATATAGTGCAAAATTTAATTGTTAGTGGAGGTATAAAGATGGCAAGAACATTAATTTTAAAATCAATTAAGCTAAAGAATTTTAAGGGTGTAAAAGAATTTATGACTAAAGTTAATTTAGTGACAAATATTAAAGGCACCAATGCTAGTGGAAAAACAACGATAGCTGATGCAGTAAGTTGGATACTATTTGGTAAAGATAGCATGGGAAATGCACCTGGCAAAACTTTTGTTATTCAGCCACTAGATAAAAATGGCGATACGATTCATAACCTAGAAACTGAGGTAAATGCTATTTTTAGTTTAGATGGTGTAGAGAAGAACCTTAAAAAAGTGTTAGTAGAAAAATGGACTAAGCAAAATGGCTCAGAAGGAAAAAAGTTAGCAGGAACAACTGTTAAATATTATATTGATGAAGTTCCCAAAAAGGAAAAGGAATATAAAGAAGAAATTGCAAGTATTATTGATGAAAACATTTTTAAATTGTTAACTAATCCATATGCTTTTGAGGCTATGAAATGGCAAGATAAACGAAAGATTCTATTTGAGGTATGTGGTGGTGATATTAAAGAGGATGACGTATATAATGCAGATAATGGGTTGGAAGCATTAAAACAAGCAATAGGTGATAAATCACTAGAGGATTGGAAAAAGATACAGGCAGAACGGAAAAAACGTTTGAAAGATGACTTTGAAAAAATTGAACCTAAAATAGATGCACTAACTGAGGCTACAAAGGATATTAATGTAGATGAATTAAATACTCAACTTGAAAGTAAAAACAATGAACTTGAAAAAGCTAGTGCGATATTAAAGGCTAATATGGAAGTTTATGATGAAATTAAAGGCAAGCAAAGGGAAGCCTTAGAGATTAAGACAAGAATAGATACAAAAATGAAAGAAGTAGCGTTAGTTACTAATAAAGATATTGATATTAAAAGAGTTGAGTTAAAAGAAGTAGATGCAGATTTAGAGAATGTAGTGCTCAAATTAAATAAATATGCAAAACGCATTAATAGCTTGAATGATGAATTAAAAAGTAATACAGAAGAAAATGAAAAATTAACTATTGATATCGATACACTTAGGGATGAGTACAATGCAAAGGGAAGTGAAGAGTTTGTATTTGATGAATCTCAAAAGGTGTGCAAATGTTGCGGGCAGGCATTACCAATTGGTAAGATAAACGAGTTAAGAGAACATCTTCATGAAGCTTGGCTAAATGATAGAGATAGAGAACTTGAAATGATATTGCTAAAAGTAAAACCAAAGAAAGAACGCATTAAGCAGCTTGAAATTGAGAATGAGGATATTAAGACAAGAATAGAATCGGGAAATGAAGAGGTTAGTAAGACTAAAAAAGATCAAGCAGGACTAGAAGAGAAGAAAACAGAAATAATGGAATATCTAAATACACATTCAGAAATAGAACCTACTGAGAATGAGGAAATTAGAGCACTTAAAAAGGAGCTGCAATTGCTTGAAAAAGAGATTGCTGAATATGAAGAACCTGACACAAGCGATATTGAAATGAAGATAAGGCTTATTCGTGAAGATATTCGTGAAATTACTGATAAGTTAGCACAGGAAAAAGTATACGAGGCAAACAGGATTAAGATTAAAGAGTACACAGAACAAAAAGAGGCACTAGGCAGAGAAATTGCAGAATGTGACAAGATGGATGTACTTGCAGAGCGTTTTTATACTACAAAATGTGAGTTAATTGAGGAGAAGATTAATAATACTTTCAATGGAGTTAAGTTTAAGCTATTCAATAGACAGGTAAATGGCGGAATTACTGAAACTTGCGAGGCTTTGGTAGATGGTGTGCCTTTCAGTGGGGCAAACCCTGGGTATCAGGTACCTGTAGGGTTGGAGATTATAAAGGCACTAAACAAATACTACGGATTGTATGTACCTATATTCGTAGATAATAGAGAGGGAGTAGTAAATATTCCTGAAATGACAAGTCAAATTATTAATTTATATGTTGATGCAACTAAAGATGAAATAACAGTGGAGTAGGGGGTATTAAAATGGAAACTGCATTTGAGGAAGTAACACAAGTAGAGGAACAAATGAAAAAAGGTAAGGTAGTACAATTAGCTACGACTTATGAGGTTAGAGGGCAAGAAATTTCCCTCGACCTCAATACGATTGATCTATATCTTACTAGGGGAAATCAGTCTATAACAAAGCAAGAGGCATTGCTATTCATGAATGTATGCAAATACAATATGCTTAATCCGTTTCTTAATGAGGCGTACTTAATAAAAATAGATGACTATCCTGCACAAATAGTTATAGGTAAAGATGCTTTTATGAAACGAGCAGAAAGTTCAGAGGACTATAAAGGGTTTAGGGCAGGAATCATCTTGGGAAGGAAGAAAAAAGGCAGTGATGAAATAGAAATAGTAGAAGAAGAGGGAACATTCTATTTACCAGGTGATACTTTGTATGGTGGATGGTGTGAAGTTTATAGGGAAAACAGACCATATCCTATCAAGCAGAAAGTAACACTAGGAGAGTACAGTAAAGCAGGAGGAATCCATAAAAATACATGGGATGACAAGCCAGGTACTATGATACGAAAAGTAGCAATCGTTCAAGCTATGAGAGAGGCTTTTCCATCACAACTAAGCAATCTATATATTGAGGATGAATTGCCAGCACAAGAACCTGACAAAGACAGCAATGAAGATGAAATTAAAGTTGAACCAAACTCACAGGAGTTAATAGTCAAAAATAAAGAGGTTATTAGTGATGAAGTGCAGGAAATTAAAAGCGATCAAAATAAAGAACAAAGTGATGCAAAGCCCGAACAAAATAAAGAAAAACATGAAGCAGAGAAAACTGAAACCAAAAAATACAATGATAAGGTAAAGGCACCTTTCTAATGATACTTAAAACTATTGCAAGCGGAAGTAAAGGAAATGCTTATATATTAGAGAGCGATAAAGAGCAATTAATCCTGGAAATGGGCATTTTATTTAGCAGGATACTAGAGCATATAGACTATAAAAAGGTCAAAGGGTGCTTGATAACACATGAGCACCTAGACCATGCAAAATCAGCAAAGATGGCTATAAATAAAGGCATAAGAGTATTTGCTACTCAGGGAACGTTGAGTGCAATATATGGTGAAAAGATTGACACGATGTGCAGAGTATTAGAGTACAGTACAGAATATGTTATCGGAGGCTTTTCAGTAATACCTATTGAATCGGAGCATGATGCCGATGAACCGTCAGGATTTATTATTAGTCATAAAGAAATGGGTAAAATGTTTTTCTTTACTGATAGCAGATATTGCAGGTATAACCTAAAAGGTATAAATCACTACGTAATAGAGTGCAATTATGATGAAAGGATACTTAGTTATAATGTAGAACAAGGGATTATATCAAGTTTTGTTGCAAATAGGATACGTAAGACGCATTTTGAGTTGAATAAATTAAAAGAGTTTTTTGCAAATAAGAATATGGATATAGCAAGGAATATCGTACTTATCCATATATCTGAAAATAATGGTGATAAGGAATATTTTAGAAAAGAAATAGAAAAAACAACGAGGGTAAAAACGAGAATAGCGGAAGATGAAGAAATAATACGTTTGCAAACTTGTCCATTTTGAGAAAGGAGTTGGATTATGGCAGGACACAGAATGATAAAAGCAAGCATAATTGGAGCTGCTAAATTCATAAAAATGCCTGCATCATGTAGGCTATTATATTATGATTTGATTTTGAGAGCAGATGATGACGGGGTTGTAGAAGCATTTAATGTGATGCGATTAACAGGTGCAAGTGAAGATGATTTGAGAATATTGTTTGCTAAAGGTTTTGTCACTGTTCTAAATGAGGACTTAGTAACTTATATTCAAAATTGGCGTGAACACAATACAATAAGAGCCGACAGAAAGGTAGATAGTATATACAAAGACTTATTAGTTCAGGTTGTACCTGATATTGAATTGGTAGAGTCCAGGCAAAGAACTGATGTAAAGCCCAAAATAGAAATGTCAGAAGAAGAGAAGCAAGCGAAAATACTAGAAAAAGAAGCACTTAATAAAGCAGTAGAGTATTTATGGAGCATATACCCAAACAAAAAAGGGAAGCAGGATGCTATAAAGAAATTACCTAAATTAATAGAGAAGTACGGGGTTGAAACTCTTGAAAAATGCGTAATGCGATATGCAGATGAAATAAAGGCTAAAAATACTGAACAGCAATATCAATTATATGGCAGTACGTTTTTTAATGGCAAATTCGTTGATTATTTAGATGAAAATTATGGAGGTGCAAGTTATGGAATCAGTGGCAGTTCAGGCGTTGAGAATAGCACAAATGATGGCAAGCAAAGAACCAGAGCAGAATTACTTCAAATGCAACTTGCAAACAACGACCCAGACAACGGAGAAAACAGATGAAAAATATAGACAGCTTATTAAGGATTGTCCAATTTGCAAAGGAGTAGGGGCAATCCTTAGCAGAGAAAATGGTTATTCATATGCAAAGATTTGTAGTTGTATAGAAGAGGCTAGAAAGAAAATAAAAGCAGAAATGAGATTAGAGTTTGCTAATGTACCTGCTCCACTTATGAATGTTAAGATTAGAGATTTTGACCCTAACTTATACAAAGATAGCAAATCAGTTAGTCTAGCAAACAATGTGCTAAAATCAGTTTGCTACTTCATACGCAATATTGATGAATTTATGGCAGCAGGCAAAGGATTATATATATACTCAGAAGCTAAGGGAAGTGGCAAAACAATGATAGCAGCAGCTATTGCTAACAAGCTATTAGAAAGTACCTCATATGCAGTAAAATTTGCTACTATGGTAGATATACTTAAAGAAATAAAGTCAACGTATGATAACGATTCACAGATTAATGAAAGTGAGCTACTGGATAGTCTAAACAGCGTAGATATATTGGTAATTGATGATATTGGAGTTGAAACACCGACAGCATGGGTAAGAGAGAACGTGCAGCAGATCATGAACACAAGATGTTTAAATAAGCAGATTACTATATTTACAAGCAACGTGCATATAAATGAGCTCAAATATGATGGGAGAGTACGGAGCAGAATTAATGAAATGGCTATAGTACTAAAGATGCCAGAGGAAAGCATAAGGGATATGAGAGCAGAAAATGATAATTATGAATGGACAAAGAAAATGTTAGGGGTAAGCTAAAACAGAAGTATGTTTTAGTTTGTTCTTAACTTACCAATTGGAAAGGGTGATTACTAAATGGCAAGTCAGCAAGGAAATAGAGGAATGATGCTAGAGAGTTTGCTAACGACAACGTGTATGAGCTATGAGGGTAGAGGTATAGCAGTAATTAGAAAAGTACCTACACCCATGAAGATAAAGGCTAAGAAGGGCAACTTTTTTCTATGCCAGTTTGGAGAAAAAAGTACAGTTGATTACATAGGTTGCTATAAAGGACGCTATATTTGTTTTGATGCTAAGGAGTGTGAAGTTACTTCATTCCCACTAAAAAATATTCACCATCACCAACTGGTGCATCTTAAACAGGCTAATGAAACTGGTGGTATTGCTTTTTTGATTATATTTATGGGCAAGACAGGCAAGTATTATAGGCTAATGTTTAATGAAATTGAGAAGTTTTTTATAGAGTATGCAGGTGGGAAGATTCCTGAGGACAAGATTCTCTATGAAAGATTAGTACAAAATGCTAGTAGGAAAAGTATTCCCCTAAAATTTATAGAAGATAATGCTAAACAAATACCGTTTAATGATAACGGATATGTGCTTAATTTCTTGGAGGTGGGAAGATGATGAAGCAGTCCACGATAGAAGATGTTATTAAAGTTGCTGATTATATTATCCTGCACGAATGCACAGCAGAGAAAGCTGCAGAAGCATTTTATATGAGTAAAGCAACAGTATATAAAAACATGAGTAAGAACTTGCCTGAAATAGATAAAGAAAGGGCAAGGAAAGTTAGTAAGATGTTTGAAAAGAACTTGAACAGAGTAACACGAAAAAAAGAAAAAGGCATAAAGGTATCTCCTGCGATAACATGGGAAGTTGAACATGAGTATTTTAGAAAGGGAGATAAAGTGACAATAACTACTACAAGTGGAGAAACAGAAAGAGGTGAAATAGCACATTTGACTATTAAGTTTTTAGAAATTAACGGAAGAAACATTAGAAATGACAGTGTGAGAGAAATAAAAAGGGGATGTATCTAATGGTTAAGTGGGCAAGTACAAAACAAGTGGAGCAGCTAAATGACGATGGCAAGGTTGTTGCAACCTTGCCTATAAAAGAAATGTCGCTTATGAACGCAGTAAGTGAAGAGGGAATAATTAAAGCAATTTACCATAACAATGGAAATGTTGTAGGAACAGATTTACATTTCAGATATAAGAAATAGTAGGTTACATAGAATCATTGAGATATGAGGAGGTGTATAGAGTGAAAGGCATGGAAATATCTATATATGGAAACACATTTAAAGAGGCTAAAGAAACATTTGATACAGCATTAACACAGACCTTAAGGCAGATGCAAGAAAAAAAAGCATTAAAAGGAGCGGTTAATTTACGTTTGGACATAGAGTTAGTGCAGGAAACGGAGAACGTATATAGTGAATCAAGAGGAAATGAAGAAATAAGCATATATAATCCAAAGTTTTCTCACACTGTAACAAGTAAAATTGAGGTTAAATCTGAGAAAAAAGGTAAAGTTGAAGGTGAATATAAAATTGAGTATGATACCGAAAATGAAATGTATGTACTAAAAGCTCAAGGAGATCAGCAAATAAGTTTTTTTGATAAAGAAGCTAAAAAAGGTATTGGGGAAGTCATAGCAGATACTAACGAACAAGAGCCACTTCCTTATACAGATGAACAGGTTTAAATCAAATGTATAGTAAGGTGGTGCTGGATGCGTGGAAACATGGAAAATAGAAAATTTATTGTATGGCTACAAGCAGAGAGAGGCAATAATAGAAATAAAAAAGATGGAGCTTGAAGAAGTTGAGGACGTTAGTTTGGGTAGTCATAGTGATAATCCTACGCCTGGTGCAATGACAGCTAGAACAAATGTAAGTATAGTGGAGATAACTGCTGAGAAGCGTGAACATAAAGTAAATATGATTAAAAATGCAATTCAAAAAGCTGAAAGGGAAAATAGAAGAATTGATATAGCAGTAGCAACACTTTCACAACAGGAGCAAGAAATAATAAAGTATAGATACTTTGAAAAAATGAAAGTTGAGGCGGCAGCAAAAAAGATGGGAATAGTTAGAAACACATTTACCAAGAAGAAAAAAGAAGCACTTGAGGCACTAAAACTCATACTGTAAACGAAAAATGATGACAAATGTGGCAGGAAAATGGCAATAAATGTACTTAATAGTGACAAAAGATAGCCTAGAAATTGAGCAAGCAACCATGCTATAGTATTATTATCGAGTGAGAGTCAAGCAAGCCTGGCAATACACTTATATTTTAGCTCATTGAATACCCCCCTAAAAAGAGTGACAATTCATATTGTCACTTTTAATTTTTTCGTTTGACACCAGTAGTGGGTTTGTTAGAATGTATGTAGGTCAAAAATTACCATACGGTAAGAAAACACAACCGAATTGGAGGGAGAACAATGAGTAAAATATACACAAGCAGATTCAGGAATCCTGAATTAAACAATGATAAGCATGTCATTGTAGGTATAGTTTTGAGTATGCCTAAATTTAAAACAAAATATAGAATTGATGGCAATATTAAAGAATTGGCACCACCAGGATATTTGTTTAACGAGTATGACAGAGCAAGATTTACACCTAAATATCTAGCTGCAAAAGACAAAATAGGATGGCAAGTAATTAAAATGCAGATAAACAAGTATTTGGCTATAGCTGAGGGGCAACATAAAGACTTGGTTCTATGTTGTTATGAGGATGTAAGAGAGCCTATAAAATATGACATTGTAAATGGTGAGGCAGTCAATATTGAATATGATTGGTGCCACAGATTGGTTGCGGCAGAATGGCTTGAGCAATATATAGGTTATAAACCAATAGAGCTTTATGATTCATCAACAGGAAAAAAAGCAGAAAAATTAAGAAAAGAACTTGCCAATCGGAAAGATTCGCAATATAATACAAACATGACTCAGTTGAGCTTGTTTAATTAATATCCGTTGGTAGCTTAAACAGAGCACTCGACACTTTATCGAGGGGATGATAGTAACCAATCTATCCCAGCGGACCATTGAAAATCATCGACCTTTATATATGAATATGGCGAAAAAAGCAGCATACAATGTATGTTGCTTTTTTCATGCTCAAAAATAAGTTGAAAGGAGCAAAGGTATGGCAATGTTTAATAATCCAGGAGCATTTTTCTTGGGTACATTAGTTCCGAGTGAGCAAAAGTTTTTAAAAGTGCTATTAGGAAATGCTAAAAAGAATGGGTATACACGATTTGTAGAACCATGTGCAGGAGCATTTGCAATGTCGCATTTGGCTGTACAAGTTGGGTATAAGCCATCACAGATAGAAACAAGCGATGTAAGTATGTTTACAACAATATTAGGCTATGCGATAACAGGTCAGTCACTAGAGCCTTTAGAACTTAAGGCTGAGGGGTTTACAGATGAAGAAATGCTTGACCCTGCTATTGCTTTGTATTCATGGGTATATCTTAAAGCTGTCATTCAAGCAAATAAAGAGTATTTTTACAATATTATGATGGACTTAAGATACAGAAAAGAAGAACATTTAAAAGATATAAGAGAGCAGATAGAGAGAGCAAAAGCAATGCTAAACGGAATGAATTATAGAGCATTGGATATGTGGAAACACTTAGATGAGGTTTTAGATGACCCTCACGCCATTATATTTGCTAATCCTCCTACCATTACAGCAGGCTTTGAAAAATGGTATAGCACAAATGGTAAAGTTTCGTGGAAAGAGCCTGAGTATAGCATATTTGACCCAAAGACAGGAATTAAAGAACTAATGGATAAGTGCAAGGATGCTAAATGTTTAATCTTATGTTATGAAGAAAATAAACCTGGATTAACAGCAGGAGCGCCTGTATTTGCTCGTTATGGGGTACGTGAAGGCATAAATGTATATTTAACAACGAATAGACCAGATGAAGCAACTTCATTAGCAAAAGGCAAAAAAATAGCAAGACCGACAGAAGGAAAGCTGTCAAAGTTGAATTGTAATATGCTGCCAAGAGATTATGAAATTACAGAAAAATCAAAGATTAGTTTATGTAGGATTGAGCGTATAGAGGCGCAATATTATAGGCAATTATGGACTCATAATTTTGTTGGTTCAGCAGCACCTATTAACATAGCTGTACTTATTGATGGAAAGATAGCAGGAGTGTTTGGAATTAGTAATGCAGCATTAATTATGGGTGCATATGGAACTAAAGTAAGTGATGATGTATTCCTTATGTATGGAATGACAATCCCACATAAAGAGTATCGTTTAGGCAGGCTACTAACAATGATTGCACAGAATAGGCAGTTTATACGAACAATATGTACTGATTTAGAGTATGAAAAAGCAGGGCACTTAAAAACAGTTCAAATGACTAAATATCCAGAAGCTAAGGAAATGAGGGGAATAATGAAACTGACGGACAGAAAACCTGACCCTAAAATGGGGTATAGACTGACATATCAATCTGAGTTTTTTGATAGAACAGAAAAGGAAACGGTTACAGAATGGTTGAGGAGGGAAAGGCAATGGAAGAAAGCAAGAGCGAAAACAAAATCGAATACAAACAACTAGCAGATATAGGAAGTGGCTTGATTATTGCACAGGTAAGCATAGATAAGGTAAGAGAGCAAGATATTAACGCTCGTTTGATGAAAAACGAAATGATGAAGCAACTTGCAGGAAATATCAAAAAGCGTGGACAGCTTGAAAGCCTACCTTTTTGTGCACTCACAAACGATGGTACAAAGATTGAAATTATCTCAGGGCATCATAGAATACGTGCAGCTAGGGATGCAGGGATGAAAGAGATTCCAGTTATCCTAGACATTACAGGACTAAGTAGAAGTAAGATAGCAGCAAAACAATTAGCTCATAACGCTATCAATGGATTTGATGACCAATCTACATTAAAAGAAATTGCGAAGATTATTGATGATGTAGATGATATGCTAGAGTCTTATATAGGAAAAGACATATTAGAAGAACCAGTTGCAGAATTGGAAAAATTATTATCACCGACAGTTAGCTTTGATTGGAAAAACGTAACGTTTACATTTCTCCCTCATCAAATAGCAGATATGGACAAGCTGATTAGCTCATTAGAAGCTACTAAGCCAGAGATATTAGGTGTAGCTGATATAGAGCAACACGAAGAGTTTATGAAAGTGTTAGCCAAGTATCAAAATTTTGCCAATGTAAAAAATGTAGGAGCAGCAATACACGCTATGGTGCGTGGTACAGCACAATTTTTCGAGGAAATTGGATTTGAAGAAGATCAAGAATGGGTGCAGATTTCAAGTGTGATTGGAAGTGCTGCTATACCTGCAGAGTCAGCAGAAGTTATTAAAGAGGCATTGAAAAAAGCCATGGATGATAAGGTTGTAACTAAAAATAATGTATGGCAGATGGTTGAGTATTGGGCAGCAGATTATTTAGCAGGCAAGTAGGTGATGATATGGCTGAATCAAAATATAACGCTGCTTACCATGATGATTGGGCATGGTCGCTAGCGATGAAAGGTGCAATAGATGAAGAAATTGCTGAGGCTTTTGGAATAAGCAGAAGACAGCTTTTACGATGGAAAAAGAAATATCCTAGTTTTGCTGAGGCATTAAAAAAGGGAAAAGATATAACGGATGCAGCGGTTGAAAAGAAACTGTATGAAAAAACTCAGGGATATGACTATGAAGAAAAGAGAAGCATTATGGAGCTTGATGAAAACGGCAACAGAAAGCCTCTTAAAGTTGAAACCATCAAGAAACATATTCCACCTGATACAATGGCCTGTATGTATTGGTTAAATAATCGTAGAAGAGGAGAATGGAGTCAAAGGCAAGATGTTAATTTATCTGGCGAGGTTAAGTCAGGTCCTAATTTGGAAAATATATCAGATGAGGACTTAGAATTATTAGCTCAGGAGCTTAGAAAGGCAAATGGCAAGGATTAGTTTTGACCAATACTCCTCTCAGACGAAAAAAGCATTAGAAAAGGCTATTGCAAGAGAAAGAGCAAAAAGACACTACGAAGAATATCTTAAGCTAGTGAATCATGGCAAATGGGAATCAGCTAGGCATTTAAAAGTTGTTTGTGAGAAGCTAGAAGCTGTTATAAGAGGCGATATAAAAAGACTTATGTTATTCATGCCCCCTCGTCATGGGAAGTCTATGAGTGTGACAGAGGCTTTTCCATCGTATTATTTAGGCAAATATCCAGATAAAAGAGTAATGGAAGTAAGCTACGGTGATACACTTGCTAAGAAATTTGGAAAAGCTAACAGGGATAAAGTAGAAGAATTTGGACATGAGTTGTTTGGAATAAGTGTATCGTCTGTACAGGCATCAAAAAACAATTGGAATGTAGTGTATAAGGATGAAGATGGAAATTACATAGATAGTGGTGGTATGTTATCAGTCGGAGTAGGCGCGGGAATTACTGGTGAAGGAGCCGACCTGCTAATAATTGATGACCCCGTAAAGAATAGACAAGAGGCTGAATCAGAGGCATATCGTAAGCATGTATGGGAAGAATGGCAATCAACTATTTCAACACGTTTACACGCAGGCGCAGCAGTAATTGTTATCCTTACGCGATGGCATGAAGATGATTTGGCAGGAAGATTACTTAATTCTGAATATGGAGATGTAGAAGATTGGGATATAGTTAAGCTAGAGTGCGTATGCGATAGCGAAAATGACCCATTAGGCAGAAACATTGGAGAAACTTTATGGCCAGAACATGGATATGATGAAGATTGGGCAATAAGGACAAAAAACAGAGTAGGTTCATATGCTTGGAGTTCACTTTATCAGCAAACGCCTACGCCTAGTGGCGGTGGGATGTTTAAGAGGTCATGGTGGAAATACTATAAAGTTATTCCTAATGACCTTACAGACTTCATTCAATCATGGGACTGTACATTTAAAGATAAAGAGGAAGGCGACTTTGTAGTTGGGCAAGTATGGGCAAGAAAAGGTGCTGACAGATATTTGCTAGATCAAGTAAGGGCGAGAATGACTTTTACGGAAACTGTAGAAGCCATGAGGCAATTATCCTATAAGTGGCCACAGACTAACAGAAAGTTAGTAGAAGATAAAGCAAATGGAACAGCAGTTATGGATGTCCTTAAAAAGGAATTGCCTGGCATTATACCAGTTGAACCGTTTGGTGGAAAGATAGTAAGGGCAACAGCAACTACAGCAGTAGCAGAAGCAGGAAATGTGTATATACCTGACCCTAGTATTGCAGGGTGGATAGGTGATTTTGTAGAAGAAATGTCCGCATTTCCTACAGGTAGCCACGATGACCAAGTCGACTGTTATTCTCAGGCTAATGCATGGTTTAATACCAATACGTTTGACTTATTTAATTTGACATAGGAGGTACTAAAGTGGGAGTTGAAACAGGTAAGCAAGCATTATTAGAGGCAAATAAAAGACTACAGGCATTTAATACGGATGGCAGATATGTAAATGCAATCACGAAGTATAATACGCAAAAAGACTCAGATACAGCCTTTAGTTTTGTACCTGAGCCATTAGTGCCAGATAGCTTTTTATCCGTATACTATGAGCAAAATGGATTATTTAGCAAGATTATAGATACACCTGCTGAGGAAGCTATAAAAGAGGGGATTGACTTTTCAAGCATAAATGATTCTAATTTGGTTGAGTTTATAGAGGATAAGCTAGATGAATTAAGTTGGGATGAAAAGTTTGAGCAAGCTGTAAAGTGGTCGAGGCTGTTTGGGGGAGCTATTATTGTAATGCTTATTGACGATGGAGGCACACTTGAAAAGCCACTGAACAAAAGAAAAATTAAGAGCATAGATGACATGATGGTTTATGAAAGGGCAGTAGTAACGCCTGATTATTCTTATATGAGTTGGAATAATGGTAGCATATATGAACCTGAGATTTACATTATTAACAGTGTTTATGGAAGATTCAGAGTACATAAAAGCAGGTGTTTGATATTCAAAAATGGTGTAATGCCTGAACTTGCAAGCAATGAGCAGTATAGATATTGGGGAATACCAGAATATGTGCGAATTAAGCATGAAATAAGACGCACTGTAATAACTCACGATGATGCGGGAAAGTTGCTAGGGAGAAGTGTACAAGCTGTTCACAAAATGAAAGGACTTAATAGTCTGTTATCTTCAGATGATGGCGAGAAAATAATGCTTAAAAGATTAAATGCAGTAGATATGGCAAGAAATATGCTAAATACAATAGCAATTGACTCTGAGGGTGAGGAATATGATTTTAAGACATTTACTATGACAGGAGTAAAAGATATCGTAGAAGTGTCTTGCAATCTACTTTCAGCTATTACCAATATCCCTCAGACAATATTGTTTGGTCGTTCACCATCAGGAATGAATAGCACAGGGGAAAGTGACTTAGAAAATTATTACAACTTCATTCAGAAGATACAAAAATCAATACTGAAATCAAATGTAAGGACTTTGATGAATGTACTATTTCAAGAGGCTATTCACAAAGGCATTACAAGTGAGGAGCCAAAGTACAAAGTCAAGTTTATGCCATTATGGAGCTTAAGCGAAAAAGAAAAGGCAGAGGTTGAGAATACCAAAGCACAAGCAGCAAAGACCAGGGCAGAAGCAGCAATTGCTTATATTGAAGCACAAGTTATTGAACCTAGTGAGGTAAGGAATGCTCTTGCAGACTTGGGAGAGTTTGATATTGAGAAGATATTAGACAATGCAGAGGATGAAAAAGGTTTAGAACAAGAGATTGATGAAGAAATAGAAAAGCAAACCTTAGCCAAAGAATTACTATTAAGAGGCAATAAGCAAAATGCAAGTGAAGTGGAAACACAAAGCCAAGCAAAGAACATATTGTTAAACAGAACGCATGGGGAAAAGACAGGCAAAGACATTTTGCTGAGAAGGGATAGCGAGGCAGATGTTTCACAGGCAGCAGCAGTTATCGTTGTAAAAGATGGTTATTTCTTGGTGGGTGACAGGAAAGATACTTCTCAAATGTGTGGACCAGGAGGGCATATTGAATATGGTGAAACACCTATTCAAGCAGCCATGCGAGAGGCAAGAGAAGAATTTAACATTATCCCTACATCACTAAAGCCTCTATTCAAATTAGATGATTTAGGCGAGAAATATGCTTATCCAGTTAATATATATCTATGTACAGAATTTGAGGGCAGCCCTGCTACTGATGAAGTGGAAATGACTAATTGTAGATGGTTAGATGCTGAACAAATATTGTCTAATGAAGCTGTATTTGAGCCATTTAGAAAGTCTATTGTAAAATTATTGACTATTCTAAGTAATTAGAGTATTGCCAACAGGTAACTTTTTGGTATAATTATTTCAGAAGTTTCAAATAAACATTATTGAGGTGAGAGAACATGTATTGTAAACATTGCGCATCTGAAATTGATGATGATGTAATAATCTGTCCTAAGTGTGGTAAGCAGGTTCAAGAATTAAAATCTCAAGGAGTAGCGCAACCACAAAATATTGTTATTAACAATAATTCAAGCTCAAGTTCAAGCTCAAGTGCTTCTGCAAGTGCGGCGGTTACCGCTTCGGCTAATATACCATATGGTAAAGCAAGGAACAAGATAACGTCTATCATATTATGTTGTTTAGGGTTCCTTGGAATTGCAGGAATTCATAAGTTTTATGAAGGAAAAATAATTTTAGGGATTATTTATTTGCTTACATTTGGATTTGTTGGGTTTGGAACGATAATTGATTTAATTATATTAGCAGGTAAGCCAAGTACATACTATGTGTAGAAAAAAGCTTGTAGCCTTTAGGGTTGCAGGCTTTTTGTATATCTATGTGCAGAATTTGAGAGAACTATTGCTATTGATTTAATTGAAGATAGCTAGATGTTGAACATATACTGCCTAATGAAACTATATTAGAGTTAATTGAAAATATTATTGTAAAAATATTGAATATTATAAGTAATTTTAGTATTGCCAGTAGGTAAGTTTTTGGTATAATTATTTCATACTATGAGGGAGGTTATCGAATGAAAAAATTAGTATTTATTGCAATAATGGCTACAAGTATGACAGCATTTGTAGGGTGTGGAAGTACCAATAAAGCTACTGTTCAGGACACTAAGGTTGAAGAAGTAGTTCAAGAAGAAACAAAACAAGAAGATGAGGCACAGGAAACCACTCAAGAAGAAACAAAACAAGAAGATACAGGCGAAAACTCTAATCAGCCACCTATTACATATGATATGCTTAGCGTAGAATCTGAACTAATGGAACCAGATAGCATTGGAAATGTGTACTTTAAGGGGAAATATACAAATAATAGTGATAAGATTTTAGTTGGCTTACAGTATGAAATATTATTAAAAGATAGTAATGAAAAAGTTTATTATGATTGTTACGATACAGTATTGCCAGGAGAAACATCATCGAATTTTTCAGGCTTTGGACCAGCAAGTGGAAACAAAGAAGATATTGAAGTTTTAAAGGAATCATTTGTTATTTTGAATGATGATTTAAGTAAAACTCATGTAGAGCTGGACTGGAAACTAAATGAATATACATGGTATGATACTAATACTTCATTTGGCGAAATCGGATTAGAGGGTGAGGCGCCAATATCTTTAGATAAGTTTGGACTAAGTGTTGTGTTAGACGAACCTGATAGTTTAGGAAATGTATACGGTAATATGACATATACAAATACCTTTGACAATCCAATTACTACATTTCAAGCAGAAATACTATTAAAAGATAGTAATGAAAAGGTTTATTATGATTGTTACGATACAGTATTGCCAGGAGAAACATCGCCAACTTTTTCAGGCTCTGGACCATCTACTCAAAACACAGATGATATGCAGATTTTAAGTATTAGTGTGATTTTGAGAAATGATGATGGTACAGAAACGTGCGTAAAACATGATTCAAAAACAAGAGTATATGAATGGAATGTAAGAAATAATTAATTAAAAGAGTCGCTACTTTTTAAATAGTGGCTCTTTTTATGTAAATGATTACCAAATGTCAATAATTGTAAGAATTCTTACCAATCGGTAATATTGCATAAAAATAATTAATTTATAGAGATAAATTTAGTTATATTGATGGACATTTACGCCTTTAATAGTTAGAATGATGATGTGATAAAAAATCACATAAAAAGAGCACTTGAGGCGACAACTCAAGTGCTCGGTGGAAGGATAGTAAAAGGGTTCTATCCAACCTATGTACACAACGATAGTACATAGGTAGTATAGCACTCTAATAATATCCTTTCAATAAAAAATTATTAGAGGAGGGCATCATATGAATGTTCAAAGCATGAAAAACACAACGATAACCAATGTAGTAAAAGAATTTAATGACGTCAAAATACTGCTAGACATGATTGAGGATACTTACATAGGGATTGAGCTTAAAGGTGAAGAGCTAGAAGATTTCACAAGTGCATACTACTTACTTAGTGACAGATTTAAAAGCATTTATGGCACCTTAAAAGAAGTTGTAGGGGGTGTACAAAATGCCTAAGATACCAAACAACATAAAAAGAAATCAAATAGTATTTTGCTACAGTGATTTAGAAATAAATACCATAGTAAATCAAGACGGCTCAAAATATGTGTGCGTAAGAGATATAGCAATAGGTTTAGGATTTAATACAAACACATCATATTTTTACAAAATAGTAAATGGATATGATATAAGGAAAGAGCTTTTCAGAGTAAAGAACACTCAGGGAAGTTGTCTTGGATTTAAAAGAAGTCAAATGAACGCTATTGAGGTAAATGATTTAGAAATGGCGTGTAGTAGATATAAGAAAAGCGAATTTGGACAATGCCTGTATAATGAATTAATCCCTGAAATTAAGAGACTTGAATATGAAGAAGGCGATCACTATAGCTTTGCAGAGCTGACACTATATGCTAGAAGAACTATTGAAAAACCACAAGAAAAGCCAGTAATTGAAGCAAAGGCAGGAAATAAAGACACTATGAGTACCAATAAAGATAAAAAAGTTGATTTAGTTGATAAAATCAATAAGATGATAATTGAGCTAATAGAGATTAAGCATGAGTTAGTGAAATAAAGATGAATTTTAAATCAAGAGTGACTGTAAAAGGTTGCTCTTTTTTTATGCACTCGTTTAAAGAAAGGTAGGTGAACCACATGGAAATTATTAAAGAACAAGTAAAAAAGAAGTTCTATGGCCACGATACGCTGTACTCGAAAGTAGAGCCTATATATCCTCATGGCGTAGAAAGAGAATACATAAGGTTGGTAAATGCATATATGGCTGAGTACAAAAAAGTCCTTGTTAAGAACCTTGCACAGATAAAGAAAGCCATTATAAGTGACCGTAACTTGAAAGCAGCACTTAGGCTAGATGATGAATTTGAGATAAAACAATTAGTTGAGCAGCTTTTCAAAAAGATGGATGAAGATATGAAGCATAAGCCTACTATATTTGGACTCAGAAAGAAGCTAGAGAACTTAGCACACCTGACTAGAAAACTAACTATAAAAGAATGGAAGAAAGTTTGTAAAGCCACACTAGGCGTAAATATCATGGATGATTATTACTTAGGTGAGTTTTACAAGCAAATGATAAATGTGTGGGTTGATGATAATATCGGGCTCATTGCATCTATACCTCAAGACTCGCTAAATGAAATGAAGCAGATTGTGCAAGATGGTTTTGCTACTGGTGCAACCATTAAAGAGATTACCAAAAATATTGAGTACAGATATGGAGTTAGCAAGAGAAAAGCAAGATTACTAGCAGTAGATCAATTAGCAAAATTGTATGCGGATATGTCGGAAAGGCAACAACGTGATGCAGGATGTACAGAATACATTTGGTCTACTTCACGCGACCAAAGAGTTAGAGATTCGCACAAAGCACTAGAGGGTAAAAAATTTGATTGGAACAATCCACCAATAGTAGATGCTAAAAGAGGTAGGCGATGCCACCCAGGCAAAGATTATGCGTGTAGGTGTGTAGCGATACCTGTTTTTAAGTATGCAAACATAAAACTACCAATACAGGAGGGAAAATGATTATGGAACAGGATAAAAGTAATGAAAAAAATAACTTAAATGTCACACCACGTCACATTGATATAAGCAAAGTGACAACCAAAATTACGAATATGATTACATCAACGGCTATCAATATTGATGAAGCAGTCGCACTATGCAGTGAGAATGAGCTACTAAAAAATGAGCAACAAACCACTGAGAACATTATATTTAAACAGCTTGAAGAGCTACAGCAAGCAGTAATACTCCTCACTGACGTATTAACAAGCATTGGTGAAAATGAGGAAAAGTCTGTGGATAAGTCTGACGGCAACTAAGCGATTCGTGTCACACCAAAAAATAATGCCACTGGAGAAAGTGAAGTTTTGAGAAAAAAGTTATATAAACCCCGTATTTTTTGATACAAATACATAAATTTTGATTAATAGATAACAGGAATACTAAACAGCTTGCCTCCTAAAACTGAGGCAAGAATAATGATGGGAGGGTGAGAAATGGATAAGAGAGCAGCACCAAGGAAGTTAATACATCGGCTAGATAGTATAGAACTCAATACGACTTACTTTACAAGTGAGGGTTATTTGATGGATACGCCTATCGTTACCACGACAGGAATATTTGAATATACTAATGCGGATGGAAGTAAGAGGCGAGAATTGAGGCTACCTGAGTACGTTTTTGAACCTGAGAGTTTGCAAAGCTATAAAGGGAAACCAATAATCGTAACACATCAAGCAGGAGTGGTTAATAAGGAAAATGTTAGTGATGAAATCATCGGCACGATACTTAGCGAGGGAATCGCAGAAAATGACCATGTAAAAGCTCAAATCTGCATCCATGACACTGACGCTATGAGGGATAGTGGGTTAAAAGAATTGTCGCTCGGATACAGCTTGGAACTGGATGAAACGCCTGGTGAATGGAATGGGCAACCTTATGATGCAATCCAAAAGAATATAAGAATTAATCATTTAGCATTAGTTGGAACAGCAAGAGCAGGCAGTACAGCAAAATTGAATATAGATAGCAATGACGAAATCTTAAAAGGAGGAAAAGTTGAAATGAACAAACCAAACAACAAAGTAATGTCAGCAGAAGAGATTAAGGCAGCCATTGAGAACTACAATGCACAAGCTAGAACAGATGGCACAGTAGAAATCACAATTCCTGGTGAACTGTTAGACAATGGGCAAGTTTCTGTTGAGGAAAAAGCCACAGAGCCACAAGAAGAAAATGTCGAAGATAGCGCTCCTACTATTGATGAAATTAAAGCAGCAGTAGCAGACAGAAATGTAGGGCCAGATAAATTAGTGGAATATATTAATACTTTGCTAGGCATGGTTAGTAATGCAGATGAAACTAAGGAGCAAAATGGTGAAGATGAAAAATCAAATGAACCAGTTGAGCCAGTGGCTATACCTGACGAAACCAATACACCTACAAAAGAAGAGGATGGAGATTACAAAGTCAATACAGATGGAAAGGAAGTAAAAGAAATGCCAAATGCAGTTATTAATTTGGACAGCAAGGAAATTGCTGAGAGAGTTGAACAAATGGTTAGTGAAAAACTTGGTGTGTGTAGAGTAGGCGAAAAACTAGGCTTAGACCTTGAAAGCAAATCACTCATTCAAGCAAAAAAAGACATCATTGCTAAAGCAGAGCCAAACGTAAGACTTGACGGTGCGACAGATGATGAAATCAATGGTATGTATCTTATGGCTAAAGCAAAAGTTGAAAATGCTAAGTCTACAGATTTACAACGTCAAGAAATGTTTAATAATGATGGAAATCAGCCACAAGAAGAGGTTTATTCTGCTGCAAGTGCAAGAGAAAAGATGATTAATAATATGGGAGGCGTACAATAATGAACACTAAATACAGTTATGAAACACCAATCGGAAATGCAGGTGGAATCTATGATTTGTCACCTAGAACAGTAGTAAGCAGATTATTAGAGGGCACAGGCGTACATTTTGGATGTGCAGTAGAAGTCGGCACCGATGCAGGCGTAGAAGTAAAAGCCGTTTCATCATCTACAGCAGCTATTGAGGGTATTGTGGTCTATGAAGCAGGTCACGAAATGGACAAAAACGGCAAGGTAGAGCTTACAGATGGTCAAGCTCTATCTATTATGACAAGAGGTAAAATCATCGTGCCATTAAGCGACAGTGCTACGGAAGAACTTGCATATGGACAAGATGTTTACCTTGTTACTCAATACGATGCTAAGCCTGATAATGTAGGATGCTTTACAGATAATGCAGATGAAACAGCAGACAAGAAAATTCAAATCAATGCAAAATTTATTAGCAAGGCTCAAGATGGACTTGCAGTAATTGAATTAGCTTAAGGAGGCGTAAAAGATGAATAAAAAACTTAATTCAGCGTACAAACACATGGCATATGATGCCCAAGATGCAGCAGTAATTGCAAGTTCAAATCTTGCAGCAGGTTTAGTAGGAATTACAAATCCTAATGGGGTTCGTTTGGACTCAGCAGAGGATGCAGCAGTATTTTTTGCAAGAGAGCTTGACTACGTTAAGGCTCATTCATACGACCGCTTATATCCTGAAATGACAGCATTATCAATCTTCCCTCAAACGAGCGAGATTCCTGAGGGAGCTGAAACAGTAACATGGTACGGATATGAACGTACTGGTATGGCTCAAATTATTAACGATTACGCTAATGATTTACCAAGAGCAGATGTAAAAGGACAAGCTCATTTTAGTGCTGTTAAGTCTTTAGGTAGTTCATACGGTTATTCAATTCAAGAAATGCGTAATAGCATGTATGCAGGTAAATCACTTGATGCAAGAAAAGCAGATTCAGCTAGATACGCTATTGAACGCACGCGCAATAAAATTGCATGGGCAGGAGATAAAGCAAGCGGATTAGTTGGAGTCCTTTCAGCAGGAACTGGTATTCCTGAGTTTATTCTTAAGACAACAGCAGCAGGTAAGACCGCATGGAAAGATAAGACAGCAGATGAAATCTTAGAAGATGTTAAGTTAATGTATATGTATCAAGCTAAATTAACTCAAAACGTAGAGCGTGCAGATACACTTGCACTTCCTAGCGATGTGTATATTGACATTTCTCAAAGACGTATTCCTGACACAGATAAGACAGTTCTTACATATCTCTTAGAAAATGCACCATATCGTACACCTGATAACAATGCACCACTTAAAGTCGTTCCTGCACCTGAGTTAATGGCAAACTCTGGTGAAACAAACCCATACGGTGTAAACGCAGCAGTATTCTTCAAGAACGACCCTGAGAAGTTTAGCATTGAAACACCAATGCCATATTATCAACATCCTGTACAAACTAAAGGTCTTGAAATGGAAGTACCATGCGAAGAAAGAGTTGCAGGGGCATTAATCTATTATCCATTTAGTTTGTTAATTATTAAGAATATCTAAGAAAGTCGGAGGAAAAACACATGAGATACGCAAAGATTACAAATAAAACTGATAGACCACTTGGATTAGGTACACTTATCCTGTTGCCTGAGCAAACAGTGGATGTACCTGATGAGTACAAAAACAACCCTACAATCGACCTTTTGGTTGAAAGTGGGGAATTAATTGGGGTAGAAGAAACAAACACACCACAGATGAAACAAGATGATATTAAGCCTATTCCACTTGTTGCCCCTAATAAGCCAACACAAGAAGAAATTGAAGCTCAAATTGCTAAGATTAAAAAGATGAAGCGTACAGAGCTTGATGAGTTTGCAAAGCAAATCGGGGTAAGCATTGACGAGCATGATAACATTGAAACATTGTCTATTAAATTAATCGAAGCATTAAAAGGAGAATAAGTAAAAGAGGTGTAGCCGATGGCAGAAATGACAGCACTCAAGGCGTTTAGAATAATCGCTACTGAGTACAAGGACATTGAAGATAAAGAGGTAAAGCAGTATATAGAATTCACTAGACCAATGGTATCGAGGAAACGATACGGAGCACTTTATAGCAGAGCCTTAGCTTTACTGGCTGCACACTATATGAAAATGAATGGAATACAAGGAACAGGGGGCAGCGAACTAAGTCAAATTAGTGGGGCTGCCTCTTTTGGCATAGCCAGTTATACAGAAGGCAGCACATCAATTAGTTTTTCAAATACCTCAGCAACGCCAGGTAATAGCGATTCTACATACGAAAGCACAATTTATGGGACTCAGTATTTATCACTCAGAAGGATGCTACCGTCTATTATTTGTGGAGGCGAAAATGGGTAATGTCAGAGATACCTGGACACCCGAGGGCAGACGGTTTATGCAACAACTACAAGAATTAAGCAAGCTAGAAGTAAAAGTCGGCTTTCAAGGTGGCAAAGAATACTATGAGGAAGATGGAAAACAAGTTGATGTTTTAGATGTTGCGATGTGGAATGAGCTAGGCAATGCACACACGCCCAGTAGACCGTTTATGCGTGATGCAGTTGATACAAACGAGAGCTTGATTAATAACTTTTTGAAAGAGCAAAAACAAGAGCTTATAAATGGAAAGACAGCTGAAAGAGTTTATCAAGATATAGGTGTATTTATGAAAGCGCTTATACAAGACCAAATTGTTACAGGGTCATTTACACCAAATTCACCTAGTACAATACGCAAGAAAGGTTCAAGTCAGCCTCTTATTGACACTGGACATATGAGGCAGGCAGTAAACTTTGAAGTTAAAAGAAAGGGTGCTAATGGATGATAGGAATGTTTAGAAAGGGCTATACACTTAGGCGTTTTGGTGAACAGAAAATTATTAGAGGGCATGTATCGCACCCATATACCGAAATGGAAGTGCTGCTTAATATTCAACCTCTATCTGCTGATGAATTGGCACTACTACCTGAAGGGCAAAGGACTACTAAAAGGATTAAAGCCTTTGGAAGTGAGATGTTAAGAGCAGCAAGCATTGAGGAAAAAGTAGTAGGAGATAGGGTTCTATATCATGGGGAATGGTATGAATGTACGTCTAGCGTTATATGGGAGCATACGCCATTAGCACATTGTGAGAGCCAATTTGTTATTTGTAGTAAAAAGTCAAATGACCAATCTGAAAATAATAAGAGCAATGAGAGTGATGGTGATACAGGATGACAATAGAAGAGTCTAAAGACCATGTTTATGATATTGTTGCTAAATATTTTTCAAGAGCCACAGTAATATGGGCAGAAGAATATATGGTACAAGTGCAACATCCTGTAGTGACACTAAAATTAAGAAACCTCAAAATTGGTAACATGTCTATTGAGGGAAATGTAGATGGCGAACATACGGCAATATACAATGTTTCATACTCGCTTGAAGTAAATCTGTATACAGGAGGCAAACAAGTTGATGGGGACGATGAAAGTGTAGCAGCTATGATTAATACTGCTATAAGTGATCTTACTCAGTTTGTTGTTTATACCCATTCTCCTTTTGTGCAAAATAAGTTAAATCATATTGATATGTGCATTTTGCTTAATGGACAGGTTCAAGATGTGTCCAGTGCTCTTAAGGATGGCAGATATGAATATAGAGCGATGTGTGAGTTTGATATAAGTTTTTGCACTCAGTTTTTGGGGGCATACAATACAATCGAAAAAACGGCCAGTGGGGGTGGCGATGATGAAACCATTAACGCTAAAACTGGTTGGTTTGAAGATGCAGACATTGAGGAGGAATAGAAAATGAGCAATAACTTAAGCAAGATTGTAGACGTTGATATTTCAATCACAACACCTGTTGTTGATGGTACTAGCTTCGATTATATCTTAATTGTTGGTAATGCACCTAAAGTATCACCTGCTAAAGCACCTGCACCTATCGGCGTATATAGCGACTTAAAAGAGGTAAATGATGCAGGTTGGGTTTCTACTGGTGGAAATTCCGTTGACCCTGTTGGAGTTGCTGCAAGAATCGCATTTAGTCAAAGTCCTAGACCTGACAAAGTCTTTATTGCTGTTCAGCAAAAGAAAGATGATGGGTCAGGTGAATTAGAACCTATCGAGGACACGTTAAACAGAGCATTAGGCATGAGTGGTTGGTATATTATTTGCCCTGCTGGAATTGAACCAGATAAATTAGAGGATATTGCTAAGTGGACAGAAGCACAAAATAAGATGTTTGTTTTCACTTCACTAGAAAAAGATGTTTCATTTGAAAGCAAGAATTATTACCGTACAGCATGGATATTCGGAAGAGAAAACGGAGCACAACTTGTTGATGATGTGCCTGCTGACAATTACTATATGCACGTAGCATGGGCATGTACAACTCTAAACTATGCACCAGGAAGTGAAACGTGGGCATTTAAGAGCCTTTCAGTGGTTAATCCTGCCAACCTTACATCTACTGAAGAGTCTGAAATTGATACAGCAGGAGGCAACTACTACACAACAGTAGCAAGTAAAAATATTACATTACAAGGAAAAGTGATGGCAGGAGAATGGATTGATACCATTCGTTTCAGAGATTGGCTCCAAAATGACATGCAGATTAGAATTTACAATCTATTTGTTACCAATCCAAAGATTCCATACACTGACAACGGTATTAGCCTAGTACAAAATCAAATGATTGCTTCACTTAGAGCAGGTCAAAGAGCAGGAGGTGTATGCGAAACTGAGTACGATGAAAACGGTGATGAGGTAAAAGGCTTTACAGTGACAGTACCAAAAGCCTCTAGTCTTACAGAGAGTCAAAGAGCCTCACGAAAGCTAACTGGATGTAAATTTAGTGCTCGTTTAGCAGGAGCAATTCATATGGTAGAAATCAAAGGTAACTTAGTTTACTAATATAGGAGGTCTATAAAATGGCAAATGTAACAACTTACAACCCTAAACAAGTAACAATGGCATATGGTTCACACATCGTTACAGGATATGCAGAAGATAGTTTTATCACAGTTGAGCCAATGGGAAACGGTACTTCATCTAAAGTTGGTTGTGATGGTGAAGTGGTGCGTTCAATTGACCCAGATGGTCGTTTTTCAGTTAAGATTACGGTACTGCAAAATTCACCAACAAACGCATATTTGCAACAGGTGTATGACAAAGACCGTACAACAGGTGATGAAATTCAACCATTACTTGTAAAAGATATTAAAGGCAATACTTCATTTAGTGCAGATAAAGCGTGGGTTGCGAAACCTATGAGCTTCGCTAGAGGCAAAGAGGCAGGTAACGTAGAATGGACACTTGAATGTGCTGACGGACAACTAGAGATGCAATAGATAGGAGGCGTTAAGTATGATTAACAACCCTGATGACCCAAAAAAGATAAGGCTAGAGGGAAAAACCTCAGACATTCCCAAATTACCACGAGAAGGAGTCGCAAAC
This sequence comes from uncultured Cellulosilyticum sp., assembly GCA_934725855.1. GTDB lineage: Bacteria > Bacillota > Clostridia > Lachnospirales > Cellulosilyticaceae > Cellulosilyticum. Next base: position 125,154 of record CAKVCL010000007.1, read on the forward strand.
GGTTCAACATTTTGGGACTTTGAAAGGCAAGTGCTTTTAACATTTAGTGAAGACGATCATGATTGGATATAGGGGGGATAGCTCATGAGTATGACACCTGAGGAGGCAAGAAACCAAGCAATAGGAGCAGCTAATAAAGCCATAGAATGTGAGCTAAAAGGAATTGGTATCAAAAAAGGTGCACCATGTAGATTCGTGTCTAGCAGAGAATTATCTACTGGACTTGAAATCACGTTTGAGTGGGAGGGTATAGATGGAACAGTTGAAAGAGGATATACGGTTATTCCTAAGGATTTGCCACTGGATATAGAAGTAAGAGTCATTGGAAATGAGTCACACTTAATCTTCCTATACAAAAATAATGTGGAGTATGATGCAGGGAAATTGCCTGACAGTGTTATTAGACAATACGAACACAAACAGAATGAGTTAAGTAATGTATGGTTCATAACACATGGACTAAATAAGAAAAACCCAAGTATTTTATGTTTTGATGAAAAAAACAATGAGATTTATGGAGAAGTTGAGTTTTATTCAATAAATATGGTTATTATCAAATTTTGCGTACCAGTAAAGGGTATTGCGATCGTACAATAGGAGGATTTTACTATGTCAAAAACACTTTATACAAACGTAAACTTATTGGCTACACCTACAGAAAAAAAGCATGTTGTAAATAAAGAATATGTAGACAACGCAATCAGTAAGAAGGTAAAGGACTCAGTTGTTGTAGTTGTGGCTAACAATATTGATGCTGAGTATAATTCTTCTGCAAAGACACTGACACAAAGCACGCCTAAGGAGTTTGCTTTTGATGATGTGACTTTACAGGAGAATGATCGAATTTTAGTTGCAGGTCAAACAGATGCCACTCAAAACGGTATTTATGTTGTAACAACTTTAGGCGTTAGTGGAGGTGCAGCAGGGGTACTCACTAGAGCAGAAGACTTTAATTCTAATAGTGAACTTTCCCTTAATCTGCTTATTCCAGTTCAACGAGGAGAACAAAACAGTGATACAACGTGGGTAATGACAAATGATACATTGCCAGTAATCGATAGAGATCAAATCAAATTCGCAAAAATGAAAGCTGCGAAAGATGTTTCAAGTTTTAGAACTTCAATTACTGGTGATGGGGTTGAAAAAGAATTTGTGATTACTCATGGATTAATGTCAAAGGATGTAATCACATCAATTAAAGATGCCGTCACAAATGAAGAGTGTATATTTGGAATTGAGGCCACGACAGATAACACAATCACGATTAAGTCTGATGTAGTTATTGAAACTGACAAGAAATTCAATGTAGTAGTTATGGCTTAAGACAGGAGAGGGGCAGATTTATGGAGTTTTTTAAAAAGATCAATATGTGGGGCAATGATATAGAAAACTGCCCCTCTATTGAAAACAATAAGAAAGCTATAGGTGATGTGGATGATTTAAAAGGCTTAGGAGTAGAGGCATTATCTAAAGCAATTCTGATGCTAGATGGTAGATTCATGAAGTCAATAGATTTTGATGCAGCAACGCAGAAAATGAACATTCACTATAAAAATGGCAGCACATATACTGCTAGTCTTGCAGAGTTTATCGCAGCATTTTTACAGAGCTTACAATTTGGTTCTATTGTTGTAACCGACAGTAAGCCTACATACTCCAAAGGAACCATAACTTACTATAAAAACGGCGTAAAGAGTACAACAACAGACATAAAAACTCAGTTCTTCTATAAGGTTGGAACAGTATGGAACGACTTGATGTTTAGTTCAACAGGTGACGAGATCAATATTTCTACTAACTTAGACCTTACAGGCTACATTAAAGACAGTGACTTGCTTACTTCATATGTAGATGGGCAAGCAGATGAAAACAAGAAACCAGTTAGTGTTACTGCATTGAACAAATTATATGAACTAATAAAATCAAAGTTTGCTGACATTAAGAAAGTAGACAACCTAACATCGTCAATAGAGTTAGAAAAAGTAGTTGTTAATAAATACACTACGTCACTATATAAAACAGGGTATGGTGTCGCTGATTTCTTTGCTAATATGACATTTACGTGCGATGGAACGTCATATAGTGCTAAGCTAGGAACTTTACCTGAGAAATGTAGGCCACTTACAGATGTGTGCATGAATATGGTAACAAACAATGGAGTTCCTTGTTATACGTATGTTAATGCCTCAGGAACATTTGGATTAACATTATGTGATACGAAAGCAAAATTAACTAGCGATGGGATAAGAGTTACAATCCCTTTTGTTATTAAAGAATAGGAGAAGATAGTCATGAAACAATTAGAATCAAAGCAAGTTGAAATTAACGGTATTACATATTACATTTTCCCTTTCCCTGCATTCAAAGCAGCTAATCTAAGTGGTAAATTAGTAGCTTTATTGTCACCTATACTTGGAGGCTTGGCAGCAATTGTAGGGAAAAATGATGGTGCCCCGTTAGATATGGACATTGAACAGGCATTACCTAAACTAGCAGACGCAATAAGCGTACTGGATGGTGACAAAGTAGAGCAGGTGCTAAAGAGCTTATTATTAGGTAACAACATATCTGTGGAATACAAAGGAACTGATAAAACAGAGAAATTAACTGAGGATATTGCAAACGAATTGTTCTGCGGTGAAATGCAAGATATGCTCCAATTAGCAATAGAGGTAGTAAAGGTGAATTACTCAGGTTTTTTTCAGAAGCTACAGCTCCCATTTGGAACCCAAAAAGAAGTATTGGGCAAGATGACAAGCAAGATAAGTATGGAAAATTCGACACAAGCAAATTCAGTGAGCTAGAACTTAGGATGTACATACTAATTAATGCAGGGAAAGCCAGTATGCAGGAACTGAAAGAGTGCTACACGCTGGATGAGGCACTAAAGCTATATGCAATCTATAGTATGAATTTGGATATAGAAGCAGCCATAAACGAAGAGATTAGAGAGGGGGTGAATAGACATTGACACTTAGAGAATTAGCAATCGCAGTTGGATTTAACGTCAATCAATCCTCAGTTAATCGTGCAGAAAGTAGCATAAGAGGCATAAAGAATATGGCTACTAAACTGTTGGGAGCTATTGGAATTGGACTCTCCATAACTGGTATAGGAAATTTAGCAGAAGCGGCAGCTGATGTAGAGGCATTAAAAAGTCAGTTCTCACAAGTTTTTGGAGATGTAGAGGCAGATGCCTCAGAAAAACTTCAAAAAATAAGTGATGATACTGGAATACTTGTAAATCGTATGAAAAGCAGTTTCACACAAATGGCTGCTTTTGCTAAAACTACTGGTATGAATGAAGCAGATGCTTTGAACTTATCTAATCGAGCGATGGTAGCTGTAGCAGACTCGGCAGCATTTTATGACCGTTCCCTAGAAGATGTAAGTGAATCATTAAGGTCACTATTAAAAGGGAATTTTGAAAATGACGCTGCGTTAGGCTTTTCATGTACAGAAACAACAAGGAATGCGGCTGCTAATGCTTTGTATGGAAAGTCATTTAAGGATTTAGCAGAAGACCAAAAGCAATTAACTTTATTGCAAATGGTAGAGGATGCTAATAAGGCATCTGGGGCATTAGGACAGGCAGCCAGAGAATCTGATACATGGACTAATCAGATGGGTAATGCTAAACAAGCAATCCAAGACTTTAAAGCAGCTATAGGTAGTGGATTCCTTAAATATGCAGTACAGGGACTTAAGCTGTTTAATGAGTCGATTCAAAAAGCAACTGAAAAAGTAAGCAAATTTACCCGAGAGGGTGGACCATTAAACCGAGTAATTGATAAAACAATATTTACTGTTAAAGGATTTATAGGAATAGCAAAACAGGCCACAGACAAACTAGGTGGTGTTGACAATACCGCAAAGATAACAGCAGCTATATTAGCCTCAGCTTTTATTGTTAGAAATGCAGGGGCATTTATATCGTTCTTAAATAAGGTCAAGACTGTTATTATGGCTATTAATGTAAAGACATTGGCTTTAATTGCCGTAATAGCTCTTATTTTTCTAGTAGTAGATGACTTTATCAACTTCATGAAAGGAAATGACTCGGTTATTGGGTCAATATTAGAAAAAGCAGGTGTCGATACTGAAAAAGTTAGAAACACTGTAATAAAAGCGTGGGAAAAAGTTAAGACGTTCCTTATAAACGCATGGACTATCATTAAGCAGGTTGCAGGGGCTGTTTGGGATGGGCTAAAAACCTTTTTTGAAGAGCATGCAGGGCAAATTAAGAGAATACTACTTTCAGCTTGGCAAATTATAACAACCTTATTTTATGGTATAAAAGAAATTGCTGAAACTATATTTAGTGCTTTATCTGATTTCTGGGATGAGTGGGGCGAAACCATAATGGAAGAGTTCGACTTAATCTTTGGATTTATTGGTGACTTGTTTGAGATTTTTTTAGACCGCTTACAAAATATCTTAAATTTTATTAATGATGTTTTTGCAGGGGATTGGTCTAGCGCATGGGAAGATGTAAAAAACATTTTTGGAGATACATTGAAAGAAATACTACGTACAGGTAAGTTTATAATGGACAGCATAGAAAAATTCTTTGGTGATAAAATAGACGCCATTAAAGATAAAGTCTTAGGTTGGTATGAGGATATTGTAGAAAAAGTTCAAGGAGTGGCAGGTTTTATCGGAGATTTATTAGGTTTGGATGGGTCAGTTGATATAGGGGTTACTGCGAATACTGCAAGTAAGGCAGCAACAAGTAGCCAAACAAATAAAAGCGTAACTCAAAACAATACTATAAATAATACAGTAAATGGAAGTGACAGAAAAGCTGCTTTACAATCACTCGGATTAATGGATAATGCAACTAATGACATTGTAAGTAGACTTAAAAATACCATGGCTTATAACTAGGGAGGGGAAAAGGTGAGAGCAAAACAGCCAGTAAGTTTAGATGGAATAGAATTTGATGCACTTATGGAGATAACTGATAGCTTAGAGGCTGAGAGTCCTGAGTACCCAACTGAGGAGGGATTTACGGTTAATGATACTATAATAATTAAGCCTAGAACTATATCATTGACCGTTTACCTATCCAATACGCCTATAACATGGCGTGAAAGGTTTACAAGTACAGAGAATAGGGTAAATGAGGTAAAAGAAAAGTTATACGAACTATATGCCAAAAAGAAAACCGTAACACTTACCACAACAGATGGGATATATGAGAACTATTGTATAACTTCAATATCATTTCCAAGAACCGTAGATACAGGAGCCGATATTGAGATACCTATTAGCTTGAAAGAAATCAGGACAACAGCAACAAAAACAACCACTATACCAAGTAGTTACAAAAGAGCAGGCAAGACTAAGAAGAACGCAGGTACGGCAACCACAGGAGATAGCAAAGGAATAGCCACTTCTACAAGTAGTGCATCAGGAAAAAACAGTGGTGGGTCTGATACTACAAAGAATAAAGCAAAGGAAGAGTCGAAGCGAAATGCCTCAGTATTGTATGATCTAGCAGAAGGAACAGGACTTAGTAAGCTATTGAAATAAAGGGGTGAGAAAGGACTATGACAACATATATACAGCCGCCTAATTTGACAGACAGCTTAAGTCGAGTTGTTTTAGATGGCAAAGAATATTTGATACGTTTTACTTACAATGTAAAAAAGGACTACTGGACTTTTGGGCTTCATGAAGTAGATGAAACAGTCATAATATCAGGTATTAAAATAGTACCCAATTTTCCTCTTACCTGTTTTTGCAGCTATAAAAATAAGGACTTGCCCAATGGAATTTTTGGATGCCTTACAAATAAAGAGCATGTAAGAAAAGATGATTTTGTAAATGGGGATGCTATATTTTGCTTTATACCTAAAGAAGATTTGGAGGATGATTAGACAATGGAGAACTTTGATAGACAATACAGGCTGTCTTTTGGTAATGGTACGAGTGCTTTTGAAATAGGAGATGGTACAAACCCACTAAGAATCTCGTTTAGTGTAGATAAAGCAGATACAACCACGCAAAATGAGGCGACTATATCCGTATGGAACTTGAACAAAGAACATAAAGCATTGCTAGAAAAAGAAGATTGTCAGGTTGTATTGTCAGCAGGCTATGGGAAATCGCTTGCTCTAGCCTTTTGTGGGACAGTTACAACATCAGCCACTTCGCAAGATGGGGCAGATATGGTGACGGAAGTTCATGTTACAGATTCATTAATACCTATAAGAGAAACGTACATAAGCATATCGTATGCAGGCGTAATAAATAGCAAAAAGATAATACAGGATATAGCACAAAGAATGGGAGTGAGTGTGGCTTTTGGTAGTAAGGCAACATTTAAGGATTTCTTGAATGGATATACCTTTATTGGACAAGCAAAAACTGCTTTGACTAAAGTGTGCAAGTCATCCTCGCTAGCATGGACATTGCAAAATGGAGTTCTACAGATTAACAAGCCTAATGAACCTATAACAGATAGAGTTTATATACTAAGTGCAGAAACAGGATTATTAGACATTCCTACTAGATTATGCCAAAGCGATGAAGTTAAGAAAGAAAACAATAAGACGAAGAAAAAGAATCACATCGGTTGGCAAGTACGCTATTTGATGAATTTGGCTATAGGCATTAATGACTTTGTAAAATTGGAGTCTAAAGTTGCCACAGGATATTTTAAAGTCAATAAAATTAAGATTAATGGTGATAACATAGGTGGAGAATGGACTTGTACAGCAGAATTGTTGGAGGTAACAGTGTAATGAATCAAGAGTTTGTTCAAGAAATGGAAAACAAGATAACTAGCATGATTAATAATGTGCATACAGCCTTACCAGGGAAAATACAAACCTTTGACCCTAACACTTGTACTGCTACGGTGCTCCCTACTGGCTCGTATATTGCCCCTAATGAACAGGAAATGTCTTACCCTGCTATTCCTGGCACGCCAGTTATAATCCCTCAATACGAACTGCAAAACGCTGTCATAGCATTTCCTATAAAACCAGGTGACGGATGTTTAATACTTTTCAGCGAACAGCAGTTAGATTATTTTCTATATGGGGCATCTGCAAGTGATCTGCATCACGATATGACAAGTGCTATTGCAATTGTAGGATTATTTAATGTTTCGTGTGATGCAATTAAAGAGGCATGTCAGGAAAATGCAATCGTTATAGCAAAAAAGAGTACACGCATAAAAATCTACGATGAAGAAATCTTGATGGAAACAAAGACAATAAATGTTAAGGCTGATGATATTAACGTAAAAGCTAATACGATTAACGTTGAGGCATCACAAATCAATGAAAGAGCAAATATATCTGTCATAGGAAATGAATCTATTACAGGTGACGTTGATATAACAGGAAATGAAAAGATAAGTGATACATTGACGGCTACTACTGCTAAGATACAAAAACTCATACCTAGTTCGTGTACGCTTAAAAGCTAATAAGAGGGTGGTTATTAATGTTTGATGTGCTATTGGATAACGATGGGGACTTAAAGCTAGAGGATGGAGATATAGTTCTAACACAGAGTGTAACCCAAGCTATAAAAATACGTCTAAAATGGTTTCTTAATGAGTGGAGATTTGATACATCATTGGGAGTGCCATATTACGAGCAAGTTTTTGTGAAAGGTTATAATCTGAGGCTTATAGAACAGCTATTAAAAAAGCAGATATTAAATGTAAAAGAAGTAATTGACGTGCCTTATATTAAGGCTAATGTTAATCTGCAAACTAGGAAATTGACTGTAAAATACAAGGCGATAACAGATAAAGAGGTTTTTGAGGCAGAGGAGTTGATATTAAATGCCAGGTAAATATGGAATAACTGAAAATGGATTTGCTCTTAAAAGATTGGATGAAATCAAAGAAAGCATATGTAGCAACTTAAAAAATGCATGGGGCATTGACCCTTCAATTAACCCTCAGAGTGCGCTAAATGTACTTATTACCGAGTTTGCTGACCAATTGGCTGAGTTATGGGAGAGCGCTGAGGATGTGTATTACAGCCAATATCCGTCATCAGCAGATGGGACAAACCTCGACAATGCAATGCAGCTAGGAGGGGTTATGAGGCTTGAGCAAACAAAAACAAAGTACAGTTTAGCCTGTACTGGCGCAGATGGAACAGAGATACCATATGCTACTATGGTACGTTCTACCACACAGCCAGTTAAAAGCTTTATATGCTCCAAAAGACAGTATCTTTCTAGGGATAATTTTAGAAAGATTTGTTTTAGCGTTATTCCTGCTATTGGTGAAACATATAGCGTGGAAATAAATGGAGTTATGTTTTCGATAGTTTCAACTGGTTCTGATCATGACACTATATTGCAAAAAATCTATGATGAAATTAATATGCCAGGGCTTACTAAAGTTTTTAATAATGCTGAACATATTATAGAGCTATCTTTTGACAACAAGAGCAGTAATAACATTTTTGTTTCTACTGACAACATATTAGTTACAAGCGTTACAAGCAATATAGTCTTTGAGTCACAAGAATATGGACAAGTTAATGTCCCATTTGGCACTATTACTGACATTATTACAGTTATTGCAGGGTTTAATAGCGTTACTAATGACATTACTCCTATATTGGGTAGATTAAAGGAAACAGATGTTGAGGCTAGACATTCGTACTTAAAGCGCATTTTCTTACATTCTACTAATATGCTTGAGAGTATAGAGGCTGAAATTATGGAAAATGTAGATGGGGTTACTTCACTTATAGGATATGAGAATGATACGAACTTAGTAGATGCATACGGTAGACCACCACACAGCGTTGAAATCGTTATTGAGGGTGGGGATAATACAGAAATTGCAAGGTGCATATTTAATAAAAAGGCTACAGGAATACAGTCATTTGGAGCACAGGAAGTTGAAATAGCAGATGATTACGGTAATAGTCACTTGATATGCTTTAACAGACCTACACTTCTTAATACATGGCTACAAGTTACTATGACAAGAAATAGTGAGCCTATTCAGCCGAACTACGCCGCAATTGTTAAGGATAGCATTATGGATGCAATCGACATGAGTGTTGGTAAAGAGGTTTATCTTCAGACGCTTATTGCAGCTATTTATAACAATATTACAGGTATTCAATACATTGAGATTAAGGCTGCTATTAGTGACACGCTACCTGCTACGTATGATTTATCTAATATTACAGTTGGACCAAGGGAAAAAATCGCACTAACAACCGACAGGATTGAGGTGGTGTTAGTATGATAAGCATGGAAAAGGGGATACCTGAACAATTTAAGAATCAACCTAACATGAAAGCGTTGCTTAATGCTTTTGAGCAAGAACTAAATGAGCTAGAGGAAGTCTTTACTGAATTGAATACGCTTAGATGGTTTGACACGAGCTACGGAAAACAGATGGATGGAATAGGAGATATAGTTGTAATGTCGAGGAAGAAGGCGTGGGAACTAGCAAACACGCCTAATATGGTAATGGATGATGAACATTACAAACTATTTCTTAAGTGGAAAGCACTTAAAAATGTCACAAATTGTACTTTTCAGCAGTTTTGCGATGCTTGCAAACTAATGTTTAACCCTAAATACATTTATTACAAAGAAGATAAACGTTATCCTGCTACTATGTTTGTTCAATTAGGAACTGAGATTGACGGAGAAACAATTGATATTATTAAAAACAGCCTTATTTTTATTAAGCCTGCAGGGGTTGCATTAAGAGTCGATATGTTTGAATTACAGTTTTTTGGTTTTAGCGACACAAACGAAAATGCTCTCGGGTTTGGAGTAGGTAAGTTTGCACAAAAGATTATTTAGGAGGGATGTTTAATGGAGCATATTACGCCATTATTTGATAAGGTATTTTCCAATGATGGTAATAAAGCAGAGATTACAGTAGAAGATTGGATAGCAGGATGGGTAAGCATTGTACATGGCAATAATGGTATTCCAACAGCGCAAGATTTTAATACGTTTGGGTATATCTTGGACTCTAAAATTAATGCGTTACATGACATAGTTGCAAATTTTAATACTGGACTGAAAGTATACAACAGTTTTGCAGAGATTGACGAAAGTTATTCTGCTACTACGTCTATTGTTTCAGTTATCAGAAAGATGGAAGTAAAAAGTATTTTATACGTTAAAATTAGTGAACCTAATACACGTTATCCTAATAACAATGGAATTTTGAGAATTGAGAAGTACGCAAACGATACGGCAGCTTTGTTATTTGATTGCTTAGAGGGTGAAGGTAACAATGTACCTACTAAATATTTTAGTTACTGTACACCAAGCAATATAGAAACCATATTCGGGGGTGTTTCATAATGGCTCAAGGATGGACAAGAATTGCAGATAGTAGCGATATTCAAGCTATATTAAATGCGATTAATGCATTAAAAACAGGAATTGATGCATTTAGAGGGGCATATACAGATGCTAGGGCAATTAATTTGGATAAGCTAGATGAATATGTTTCTAGTAGAGCACCAGCTAATACAGCATTAAGTAACACTGTATATACTAACCAAAGAGCAGCAAACTTGGATAAGCTGGATGAATATGTATCTTCAAGAGCAAGGCAAGATATGTTAGGACTTAGTACAGATATAGGGGCATGGACAGGAGCACAGTACAACGAAAATCTGCATCAAAAAGCTAGTGATATTATGTCGTGGTTATACAGTACGCTGACAAACACTAACACTATGATGGCAAAAGGAGTGCCAGGCGATTTCGTTGGAAAAGATATTGTTGTAACTTATGCAAATTTTGCAAACGGTGTTCCATGGACATATGCAAATAATAAAGGTGGATTAGCAATAATTAGATTAATTAGCTATTCAAACGAGAATATAACTATAACTATTGATGATGTACAGGTTGCAAATGGTAAATTCGGAGAACTATGGGCATTTGGAAATGGTATTATTGTTGTTCCGTTTACTAGATATATTTCTTTAGTAGGTCCAGGAATGTATTCACTTGCAGCAAATATGTATATTAATAAGTAGGAGGCGATTAGATGTATTATTTAAAATTAGATGGAATTAAAATTATCGGATATTTAGAAGGCGAGAAGCTTAATGACGAATACATAGAAGTGACACAAGAAGAGTACAAAAAAGCATTTATGTATGAAGAATACAATCCTAAAATTAAGGAATTTAGTAGACTAAAAGATATATTTAATGGCAACTTAGAAATTAAAAAAGCAGACAAGATTGATGAGAGTAAAAATATACTTGAAAAATGGCTTGAAGAGCATCCACTGGAAAGTACCATACACGGAAAGAAAGCACTATATAGTGTAACAGAGGAGAAACAAGCACTATTAACAAGAAACCTTATGATTGCACAGTTAAATCGTTCTGATACAACCACGTGGAATGAAAAGGGTGGAATATGTGAGGAATGGAAAGTTAGTGAATTGGCACAACTAGCACTTGAAATTGAGGCTTATGTTCGACCAAAAATTAAAAAGCAGCAGACTTATGAAGTACAAATTAATAATTGTTCTACTGTAGAGGAGGTCAATGGGATTGAAATCGAATACGATACTATTTAAGCATCTATGCCTTGTGATAATAGGTGCTTTTTTATATCTATTTATAGAAATACTTTACAGAGGGCATACCCACTGGACTATGGGAATACTAGGCGGAGCCTGTTTCGTATTAATTGGGTTAATTAACGAAATACTTAGCTGGGAGACACCATTATTAGTGCAAGGGTTAATTGGTTCATTAATCATAACTGTATTAGAGTTTATTAGTGGAGTTATATTAAATATTTGGTTAGGATTAGGCATTTGGGATTATTCTCAGATGCCTTTTAACTTTATGGGGCAGATATGTCTAACGTTTACTATCGCATGGTTTTTCTTAGCTATTGTAGCCATTATCCTGGACGATTGCCTACGGTATTGGCTGTTTAAAGAAGAGAAACCACGATACAAATTATTTTAAGGAGGCATGAATATGCATACAGGAGAACTTACAGTTGCAAGTATTATCGGTATTATAGGGAGTTTTATAGCTAGTCTTTTTGGTGGATGGACAAAAGATTTACAGACATTAATCTTATTTATGTGTGTAGATTTTGCTATGGGGCTAGCCTTGGCGGTATTTTTTAAGAAGAGTAAT